>NZ_JBSKHV010000015.1:0-155794 GCF_057128725.1 Pseudomonas oplopanacis
CTGCTGAACGGGCAGAGCGAATACCAATCGAAAACCAGTTGAGGGCTTCCCCTCAACCATAGAATCTCCCACATTGGATCGCGATTTACCTGTGGGAGCGAGCCTGCTCGCGAAGACGGTGTGATAAGCGCTACCGAATGCAGATTCATACAGCAGGGGATTTCAGGCCGTTTCGACGGCCTTTTTTTGTGCCTGGAAATCGCTGATTTGCATATCTCCATAACGCATAACCAAATGAATAAATATGATTTATGGATATAAAAAACACCTGTTAAGGTCACTCCCATCACAGCGAGATCGCAAACCGCGAATCGCCAACACCGTTCAAGGAATCCTCTGAATGCTGGTTGTCTCACTCGGTGGCAGTCCCAGCCAACGCTCCCGATCCGGGGTGCTGCTGGAACGCTCCCAGCGCTGGTTGCAGGAGCAAGGGGTGGAAGTGGTGAGTTACCAGATTCGGGATTTCCCGGCGGAAGACTTGCTGCATGCACGCTTTGACAGCCCCAAGGTCATCGACCTGCTGCAACAGATTGAAAACGCCGACGGCTTGCTGATCGCCACGCCGGTTTACAAAGCGTCGTTCTCGGGCGCACTGAAAACCGTGCTGGACCTGCTGCCCGAGCGCGCCCTGGCCCACAAGGTCGTATTGCCGATGGCCACCGGCGGCAGCATCGCCCACATGCTGGCGGTGGATTACGCGCTCAAGCCCGTGCTGTCGGCGCTAAAAGCCCAGGAAATGCTTCACGGAATTTTTGCTGTAGACAGCCAGATCGCTTACGGCGAAGGCAGCGCCCAGGCGCAATTGGCGCCGGAGCTGGAGCAACGATTGAGCGAGTCGCTGGAACTGTTTTTCAGCGCCATGGCGCGGCGGCCCAAGCCGCTCGATCCAAACCTGTTAAATGAACGTTTGTTGAGTGCTCGCTGGAGCATTTGAGCCTCACCCGAAATTGATCCACTCACCTTACTCAGCCGCCAACGGCCAAGCAGGTGCAGCCAAAACCTCACTGCAAAAAGGAGAGCGCTATGCGCACTGTCATTTTGCGTCGTGGTCTGGTCGCTCTGTTTGTTGCGGCTGTGTCCTTCGGCGCCATTACTCAAGCTCAAGCCGAGACGTTGCGAATCGGTTATCAAAAGTACGGCACGCTGGTGCTGCTCAAAGCTAAAGGCACCCTGGAAAAACGCCTCGCCGCCCAAGGCGTGGACGTGCAATGGACTGAATTCCCTGGTGGCCCGCAACTGCTCGAAGGCCTGAACGTCGGCTCCATCGATTTCGGTGTGACCGGTGAAACCCCGCCTGTATTCGCCCAGGCTGCCGGCGCCGATCTGCTCTACGTCGCCTACGAACCACCGGCACCGCACAGCGAAGCGATCCTGGTGCCGAAGGACTCGCCGATTAAATCGGTGAAGGACCTCAAGGGCAAGAAAGTCGTGCTCAACAAAGGCTCCAACGTCCACTACCTGTTGGTGCGTGCGCTGGAAGACGCCGGCCTCAAGTACACCGACATCCAGACCGTGTTCCTGCCACCAGCCGATGCCCGCGCAGCCTTTGAGCGTGGCAGCGTCGACGCCTGGGTCATCTGGGACCCGTACCAGGCCGCCGCCGAAAAACAACTGCAAGCGCACACCCTGCGCGATGGCCAGGGCATCGTCGACAACCATCAGTTCTACCTCGCGACCAAACCCTACGCGCAGAAAAATCCTGAGGTGATCAAGACCCTCGTCGAAGAAGTGCGCGCGGTCGGTGAGTGGTCCAAGGCCAATCCCGAAGACGTGACCCAACAGGTTTCGCCACTGCTCGGTCTGCCGGCAGACATCACCCTGACCTCGGTGAAACGCCAGGGCTATGGCGCGCTGTTCCTCACGCCTGAAGTGGTCGCGGCGCAACAGAAAATCGCCGACAGCTTCTACCAGCTCAAGCTGATTCCGAAGCCGTTGAGCATCAAAGACGTGATCTGGACGCCACCGGCAGCTGTTGCCAAAGCGCAGTAATTCGATTCTTTTAAGGAGACCACTCCATGAGCCTCAATATCTTCTGGTTCCTGCCTACCCACGGCGACGGCCATTACCTTGGCACCGCCGAAGGCGCTCGCGCCGTAGACCACGGTTACTTGCAACAAGTCGCGCAAGCGGCGGATCGACTGGGCTTCGGCGGCGTGCTGATTCCAACCGGGCGCTCCTGTGAAGACTCGTGGCTGGTGGCCGCGTCGCTGATCCCGGTGACCCAGCGTTTGAAATTCCTTGTCGCCCTGCGCCCCGGGATCATTTCCCCGACGGTGGCCGCGCGGCAGGCGGCGACCCTGGATCGTCTGTCCGGCGGTCGTGCGTTGTTCAATCTGGTGACGGGCGGTGATCCGGACGAATTGGCCGGCGACGGTTTGTTCCTCAGTCACGAAGAACGCTATCAAGCCTCGGTGGAGTTCACACGTATCTGGCGTCGTGTACTTGAAGGCGAAACCGTCGATTACGACGGTCAGCACATCAGCGTGAAAGGGGCGAAATTGCTCTATCCGCCGATCCAGCAACCGCGTCCGCCGCTGTACTTCGGTGGCTCGTCGGAAGCGGCGCAAGACCTCGCGGCAGAGCAAGTGGAAATGGTCCTGACCTGGGGAGAACCGCCAGCCGCCGTGGCCGAAAAGATCGAGCAAGTGCGCGCCAAAGCGGCGAAGCTTGGTCGCACGGTGCGCTTCGGTATTCGTCTGCATGTGATCGTTCGCGAAACCAACGCCGAAGCCTGGCAAGCTGCCGATAAATTGATCTCGCATCTGGACGACGAAACCATTTCCCGCGCCCAGGCTTCTCTGGCGCGTTTCGATTCCGTCGGCCAGCAGCGCATGGCCGCACTGCATGGTGGCAGCCGCGACAACCTCGAAGTCAGCCCGAACCTGTGGGCCGGTGTCGGTCTGGTGCGTGGCGGCGCTGGTACGGCATTGGTCGGCGACGGCCCGACCGTGGCCGCCCGCGTGAAGGAGTACGCGGACCTGGGCATCGACACCTTTATCTTCTCCGGTTATCCACACCTTGAAGAGTCTTACCGCGTGGCCGAATTGCTCTTCCCGCATCTGGACATTCAACGTCCGGAGTTGCCGAAGGGCGCCAACTACGTCAGCCCGTTCGGCGAGATGGTCGCCAACGACATCCTTCCCAAAGCCGCGTCCCAGAGCTGAGGCGTGCCATGAAGAAAATCATCCACAACCTCGCACCGTGGGCGTTGCCGGTGTTGCTGCTGGCGGTGTGGCAGTTGTCGGTGTCGGCGGGCTGGTTGTCGACGCGGATCCTGCCTGCACCGATCGCAGTGATCGAAGCCGGCGTCAGCCTGGTGCGCAGCGGTGAAATCTGGACGCACCTGGCGATCAGCGGCTGGCGCGCCGCGCTGGGCTTCACCATCGGCGGCAGCATCGGCCTGGTGCTGGGCTTTATCACCGGCCTGTCGAAATGGGGCGAACGCCTGCTCGACAGTTCGGTGCAGATGATCCGCAACGTGCCGCACCTGGCGCTGATTCCGCTGGTGATTCTGTGGTTTGGCATCGACGAGTCGGCGAAGATTTTTCTGGTGGCGCTGGGCACGTTGTTCCCGATCTACCTCAACACTTATCACGGCATCCGCAACGTCGACCCGGCACTGGTGGAGATGGCGCGCAGTTATGGCTTGTCCGGTTTCAGCCTGTTTCGCCAGGTGATTCTGCCGGGTGCACTGCCTTCGATTCTGGTCGGCGTGAGGTTTGCGTTGGGCTTCATGTGGCTGACGCTGATCGTCGCGGAAACCATTTCCGCCAGCTCCGGCATCGGTTATCTGGCGATGAATGCCCGGGAGTTTTTGCAGACCGACGTGGTGGTGCTGGCGATTCTTTTGTACGCGGTGCTCGGCAAACTGGCTGACCTCGCGGCCCGTGGGCTTGAACGCGTGTGGTTGCGGTGGCACCCGGCCTATCAGGTTGTCAAAGGAGGTGCAGCATGACCGCTCAACAACCTCCACGCCTGCTGCGCGGGATTCCGCTGGTGGTGCGCAAGCTGCAAAAAACCTTTGGCTCGCGGCAGGTATTACGCGAGATCGATCTGCACATTCCGGCGGGCCAATTCGTTGCAGTGGTTGGTCGCAGCGGCTGCGGCAAAAGTACTTTGCTGCGTTTGCTGGCGGGGCTCGACCAGCCTACGGGCGGTGACTTGCTCGCCGGCGCCGCGCCGTTGAGTGATGCGCGGGAAGACACCCGATTGATGTTCCAGGAAGCGCGTTTGCTGCCCTGGAAAAAGGTCATCGACAACGTCGGCCTAGGCCTTAAAGGCGACTGGCGTGCGCAAGCCCTTGAAGCGCTGGAGTCGGTCGGCCTGGCGGATCGCGCCAATGAATGGCCGGCGGCCTTGTCCGGTGGACAGAAACAACGTGTGGCGCTGGCCCGTGCGTTGATCCATCAACCGCGCTTGCTGTTGCTCGACGAACCGCTGGGCGCGCTGGATGCCCTGACCCGAATTGAAATGCAGCAACTGATCGAGCGGCTCTGGCGCAAGCATGGTTTCACCGTGTTGCTGGTGACCCACGACGTCAGCGAAGCGGTGGCGATTGCCGATCGGGTGATCCTGATCGAAGAGGGCGAAGTCGGCCTCGACCTGATGGTGGAACTGCCACGCCCTCGGGTGCGTGGCTCGCATCGGCTGGCGGCGCTGGAAACCGAAGTGCTCAATCGCGTCCTCGCACTGCCCGGCGAACCGCCGGAACCGGAACCCGTTTCACCCTTGCCTACGCAATTGCGTTGGGCTCATTAACTCAAGCCTTATCCAACGACAGGAATCAACATCATGACTATCAAAGCCATCAACGTTCGTAACCAGTTCAAAGGCTCGATCAAGGAAATCGTACTGGGTGACGTACTTTCGGAAATCGACGTGCAAACCGCGTCCGGCATCGTCACGTCGGTGATCACCACTCGCTCGGTGAAAGAGCTGGAGCTGGTGGTCGGCAGCGAAGTGATCGCGTTTGTGAAATCCACTGAAGTGTCGATTGCCAAGTTGTAACTCTGTCAGTGGTATCGGCGGCGCGGCCTTCGCGAGCAGGCTCGCTCCTACATTGAATCTGTGGCATTCACAGACCCCTGTGGGAGCGAGCCTGCTCGCGAAGAGGCCAATGAGGCCACTGCTGGAATTAGGCTGAAATGGTGCGCTTGGGCAGATACGGCGGCAAGTACAACCCCAGATAAGCATCAAACACCCGCATCCCTTCCTCTGCCATGCGCGGCGTGATCTGCCCATGCTGCTGCACCGAGCGCGCATAAACGCGGTCACCCAGTTCCATGGCCAGTGCAAACACATCGACGTCCGTCGGCAGCTTCGGCAATTCGAAATGGTGATCGAAGAGTTTGTGCATCAGGTCGCCCAGTTCGATGTCGTGCTGGCGGTCGGCCTGGGTGACTTCGGTCAGGCCATGCTGGGCGAGGATCAATTGGCGGGCGGCGGCGTCTTCGCTGTAGATCGCGAGCATGCGTTGTTCCACCAGCCGTGACAGGTCACGCCAGCCGCTGAGGGCGCCATGATTGATGGGCGCTTGCAGGCAGGCGCGGAACGCTGCATGAACGTCGGCCGTCAGTGCTTCAAGCAGCGCCGGGACGCTGGCGAAGAAGTGGTAGACGGAGGAGGGCGGGATCTCCGCGCGCTCGGCGACGCTGTAGATCGACAGACTCGCCACGCCCTCGGCGGCCAGCAGCGTGCGGGCGGCATCGAGTATCGAATCGATCCGTGCCTGGCTGCGGGCGCGGGGTTTGCGTGGGGTGGCGAGTCGGGTCATTGAAGTCTCCTGCGGGGGCAGCGGGCATTGTACGAGTCGAGTTGTGTGTTGTCTTCTCGGCCGCCTTCGCGAGCAGGCTCCCACAGTTGATCTCCAGAGAACATACATTCTGCATACGCAGACGGTCCCTGTGGGAGCGAGCCTGCTCGCGAACCGCCGCAGGCGGCCATAAAAAAACGCCGTCGGCCTTATCAGCCAACGGCGTTCTTTTTTACTGCAACCACTTACACGGTATGCAGGTACCAGTTGTACTCAAGGTCGGAGATGGAGTGTTCAAACTCCTCCAGCTCGCTTTCCTTACAGGCCACGAAGATATCGATGTATTTAGGATCGATGTACTTGGCCATGACTTCGCTGTCGTCCAGCTCACGCAATGCATCGCGCAGGTTGTTCGGCAGGCTTTGCTCGTTTTGCTCGTAGGAGTTGCCTTCCACGGGCGCGCCCGGCTCGATCTTGTTGGTCAGGCCGTGATGCACGCCTGCCAGGACCGAAGCCATCAACAGATACGGGTTGGCGTCGGCACCGGCCACACGGTGTTCGATGCGCACGGCATCGGCGGCACCGGTTGGAACGCGGATCGCTACGGTACGGTTGTCCAGGCCCCAGCACGGCGAGTTCGGCACGTAGAACTGTGCGCCGAAACGACGGTAGGAGTTGACGTTCGGGCAGAGGAAAGCCATCTGCGCCGGTAGGGTCTCGAGCACACCGCCGATCGCGTGACGCAGTGCGGCGTTCTGCTCGGGATCCTCGCTGGCAAAAATATTTTTGCCGTCTTTATCAAGAATCGAGATGTGGACATGCAGACCGTTGCCCGCCTGGCCCGGGTAAGGCTTGGCCATGAACGTGGTGTCCATTTCATGGTCGTAGGCGATGTTTTTGATCAGGCGCTTGAGCAGGACCGCGTAGTCGCAGGCCTTGATCGGGTCGGCCACGTGGTGCAGGTTCACTTCGAACTGCGCCGGGGCACTTTCCTTGACGATTGCGTCGGCCGGGATGCCTTGCTCTTTCGCACCTTCCAGAATGTCCTGGAGGCAGTCGACGTATTCGTCGAGGTCGTCGATCAGGTAGACCTGTGTCGAATGCGGTCGTTTGCCAGACACCGGCGAGCGTGGCGGTTGCGGACGACCGTTCACGTTCTCCTGGTCGATCAGGTAGAACTCCAGTTCGAATGCGGCGCAGATGGTCAGGCCCATCTCGTCGAACTTGCGCACCACATTGGCCAGCACTTCCCGCGGGTCGGCAAAGAACGGCTGGCCTTCGAGTTCGTGCATGGTCATCAACAGTTGCGCGGTAGGGCGCTTCTGCCAAGGCTCGTTGCACAGGGTGTCAGGGATTGGATAGCAGATTCGGTCAGCATCACCGATGTCCAGGCCCAGGCCGGTGCTTTCCACCGTCGAGCCATTGATATCCAGAGCAAATAGAGAGGCCGGCAGGTTGATGCCTTTCTCGTAAACCTTGTGGAGGCTGGTGCGTTCAATGCGCTTGCCGCGCACCACACCATTCATATCCGCAATCAGAAGGTCAACGTACAGAACCTCAGGATGTTCCTTAAGGAACGCGTTCGCTTCGTTAAGCTGAACGGCACGCGGGGGTACCGACATGATGCAACACCTTTGTTGTTAAAAATATCAATCATTGATCTCTTCGGATTCCAGTCAACCCGAACGGCCTGCCGAAGTCAAGCGAGGCCTTTTTTGCCCTAAAAAAGCGCCCGTAAGGCTTTTTTGGGGCACTTTGGGGCGTTTTTATGCCTTTGAACGCTTTGGCTGCCGCGGGCTTGAGCGGGGCGTGTTGTATTTTTTACGGGGGTGTTGTGTAAAAAAATGAACAAGGCTAAGCTCGATTCAAACCCATAACACCAATAATACCGGGGTGCTTCATGTCTCGCCTGCCGTTAATCGGCGTCACCAACTGCTCTAGGCAGATTGGTCTGCATGCTTATCACATCAGTGGCGACACCTTCGTCCGCGCCGTGGCCTCAGAGGCTCCGGAACTGCTGGTCATTCTGCCGGCCCTGACGGATCGCCTGTCTCCGTCCGATATTCTGGACGCCGGAGATGGCACCCCCATTACGGTTACTTCATTCAATATAGAACCGATTCACAATAGCGCCCCGGCTATCGCTCAGGGCAGCGCTCGTGATTCTGCACGCCCGGCGTTTGCCGCACCGTGCGGAAAAACACGATAGCCTGACGTAGACACCCGTTTCAACGCGACGCCGATGCGTCAAACATTGCCTGACGCAAGCAAGCGTCAGGAAACTCAAAGCCTAGAGGCATTTATGAGTAACAACCTCGACCAGCTCACCGATTGGTTGAAAGACCACAAGATCACAGAAGTCGAATGCATGATCGCCGACTTGACCGGGATCACCCGGGGCAAGATTTCGCCGACCAACAAGTTCATTGCTGAAAAAGGCATGCGCCTGCCCGAAAGCGTTCTGTTGCAGACCGTGACTGGCGACTATGTCGAAGACGACATCTATTACGAACTGCTCGACCCGGCCGACATCGACATGATCTGCCGCCCCGACCAGAACGCCGTATTCCTCGTGCCGTGGGCTATCGAGCCGACTGCCCAGGTAATCCACGATACCTACGACAAGCAAGGCAACCCGATCGAGCTGTCGCCGCGCAACGTGCTCAAGAAGGTCCTCAAACTCTATACCGACCGCGGCTGGCAGCCCATCGTGGCGCCAGAAATGGAGTTCTACCTGACCAAGCGCAGCGACGACCCCGACTACCCGCTGCAACCGCCGATTGGCCGTTCCGGGCGTCCGGAAATCGGTCGTCAGTCGTTCTCGATCGAAGCGGCGAACGAATTCGACCCGCTGTTCGAAGACGTCTACGACTGGTGCGAATTGCAGCAGCTGGACCTCGATACGCTGATCCACGAAGACGGCACGGCGCAGATGGAGATCAACTTCCGTCACGGCAATGCCTTGTCCCTGGCCGACCAGATCCTGGTGTTCAAGCGCACCATGCGTGAAGCCGCGCTCAAGCATGACGTGGCGGCGACGTTCATGGCCAAGCCCATGACCGGCGAGCCGGGCAGCGCGATGCACTTGCACCAGAGCATCATCGACATCGAAACCGGCAAGAACATCTTCTCCAATGAAGACGGGACCATGAGCCAACTGTTCCTGCACCACATCGGTGGCTTGCAGAAACTGATCCCCGAGTTGTTGCCGCTGTTCGCGCCGAACGTCAACTCGTTCCGCCGCTTCCTGCCGGACACCTCGGCGCCGGTGAACGTGGAGTGGGGCGAAGAAAACCGCACCGTGGGCCTGCGGGTTCCGGATGCCGGGCCGCAAAACCGTCGGGTGGAAAACCGCCTGCCGGGCGCTGACGCCAACCCGTACCTGGCGATTGCTGCGAGCCTGCTCTGCGGCTACATCGGCATGGTCGAGGGCCTCAACCCGAGCGCTCCAGTGGTAGGTCGTGGCTATGAACGCCGCAACCTGCGCCTGCCACTGACCATCGAGGACGCGCTGGAACGCATGGAAAACAGCACGACCATCGAGAAATACCTGGGCAAAAACTTCATCACTGGCTACGTCGCGGTCAAGCGGGCCGAGCATGAAAACTTCAAGCGCGTGATCAGTTCGTGGGAGCGGGAATTCCTGCTCTTCGCCGTCTGATACGCCGGGCGCCGTCGTTGTCGGGCGGCGCTTTCACCTGATTTTTTTTGGAGATTGGTATGACCAGCAACAATCCGCAAACCCGTGAATGGCAAACCCTGAGCAACGATCACCACCTGGCCCCGTTCAGCGATTTCAAGCAGCTGAAAGAAAAAGGCCCGCGGATCATCACGAACGCCAAGGGCGTTTATCTGTGGGACAGCGAAGGCAACAAGATCCTCGACGGCATGGCCGGCCTGTGGTGCGTCGCGATCGGTTACGGGCGTGATGAACTGGCTGATGCGGCCAGCAAGCAAATGCGCGAACTGCCTTACTACAACCTGTTCTTCCAGACCGCTCACCCGCCGGTTCTGGAACTGGCCAAGGCCATCGCCAACATCGCGCCAGAAGGCATGAACCACGTTTTCTTCACCGGTTCCGGCTCCGAAGGCAACGACACCATGCTGCGTATGGTTCGTCACTACTGGGCGATCAAGGGCCAGCCGAAAAAGAAAGTCATCATCAGCCGCAAGAACGGTTATCACGGTTCCACCGTGGCCGGCGCGAGCCTGGGTGGCATGACGTACATGCACGAACAAGGCGACTTGCCGATCCCGGGCATCGTCCACATTGCACAGCCGTACTGGTTCACCGAAGGCGGTGACATGACGCCTGAAGAGTTCGGCGTCTGGGCGGCGAATCAGCTGGAAGAGAAGATTCTGGAAATCGGCGTGGACAACATCGGTGCCTTTATTGCCGAGCCGATCCAGGGCGCTGGCGGCGTGATCATTCCGCCAGAGACCTACTGGCCGCGCATCAAGGAAATCCTCGCCAAGTACGACATCCTGTTCGTGGCGGACGAAGTGATCTGTGGTTTCGGCCGCACCGGTGAGTGGTTCGGTACCGATTACTACGACCTCAAGCCCGACATGATGACCATCGCCAAGGGCCTGACCTCCGGCTACATCCCCATGGGTGGCCTGATCGTGCGTGACGAAGTGGTTGCCGTACTGAACGAAGGCGGCGATTTCAACCACGGTTTCACCTACTCCGGTCACCCGGTGGCGGCTGCGGTGGCGCTGGAAAACATCCGCATCCTGCGCGAAGAAAAAATTATCGAGCGCGTTCATGCAGAAACGGCACCCTATTTGCAAAAGCGTCTGCGGGAACTGAACGATCACCCGCTGGTGGGGGAAGTGCGTGGGGTCGGTCTGCTGGGGGCCATTGAACTGGTTCAGGACAAAGCCACCCGTAAACGTTACGAAGGCAAGGGCGTCGGCATGATCTGCCGCCAGTTCTGCTTCGACAACGGCCTGATCATGCGTGCGGTGGGCGACACCATGATCATTGCTCCGCCACTGGTGATTACACCGGCTGAAATCGACGAGTTGGTGGCCAAGGCACGCAAGTGTCTGGACCTGACCCTGAGTGCGTTGCAGGGCTAAGTGCTAGGCTCTGGGCGGGGTGCGAAGCTGGCACTTCGCTCAGGGCAAATTAAGGATGGGTCTTTCCTTGAAAGCCTGCCTCGGAACTTGCCAGACTACCGGTTGTTCGGATGCCCAGTAACAGGCCGCTGAGCACGTGGTTAAAAAGAAAAAATTGGAGCATTACTGATGAAGGCATTAGGTATGAAGATAGCTGGCAAGACCCTTCTCGCCATGTCCCTGTTGGGCGCGATGGCGGGTGCAGTTCAGGCGGACGACAAGGTGTTGCACGTCTATAACTGGTCCGACTACATCGCTCCGGACACGATCGCGAACTTTGAAAAAGAGTCCGGGATCAAGGTGGTGTACGACGTTTTCGACAGCAACGAAACCCTCGAAGCGAAGTTGCTGGCAGGCAAGTCCGGTTACGACATCGTCGTACCGTCGAACAACTTCCTGGCCAAGCAAATCAAGGCTGGCGTTTACCAGAAGCTGGACAAGTCCAAGCTGCCTAACTGGAAAAACCTGAACCCTGAACTGCTCAAAGCGGTATCGGTGAGCGACCCGGGCAACGAACACGCCTTCCCTTACATGTGGGGTTCGATCGGTATCGGCTTCAACGCCGAGAAGGTCAAGGCTGCATTGGGCGCCGACGCACCGACCAATTCCTGGGACCTGATCTTCAAGCCTGAAAATGCTGCCAAGTTGAAGTCCTGCGGTATCAGCCTGCTGGATTCGCCAACCGAGATGATTCCGGCGGCATTGCACTACCTGGGCCTGCCGACCGACAGCCAGAAGAAAGAAGACATCGACAAGGCTGAAGCCCTGTTGCTCAAAGTCCGTCCTTCGATCGCCTACTTCCACTCCTCCAAGTACATCTCCGACCTGGCCAACGGCAACATCTGCGTTGCCGTGGGTTACTCGGGTGACATCTACCAGGCCAAGTCCCGCGCGGCTGAAGCCGGTGACAAGGTGAAAGTCAGCTACAACATTCCGAAAGAAGGTGCCGGCAGCTTCTACGACATGGTCGCCATCCCTAAAGATGCCGAAAACGTCGAAGGCGCCTACAAGTTCATGACCTACCTGCAGAAGCCGGAAGTCATGGCTGCGATCACCAACGCCGTGCGCTTCCCGAACGGTAACGCGGCGGCCACCCCGTTGGTTGATAAAGACATCACCAGCGACCCGGGCATCTACCCGCCAGCGGACGTGATGGCCAAGCTGTACGCGATTGCCGACTTGCCGGCCGCAACCCAGCGTCTGCTGACTCGCAGCTGGACCAAGATCAAGTCGGGTAAATAAGCCGGTTTGAGGCAACCCCTGTTGTCGTCATCCACGTGATGACGGCAACAGGTGTAAATAAATGACAGAAAGTTTTGCTGGAACGGTTTTTCGAGGGTAAGTTGCGCGCCGGTTTCGTTGCCGGGCAGCCATGGCTGTCATGTAACACGGGGCAACTTGGGCCCAACTAATTTTAGAGGACCTCCACTTGCCTATTTTTTCTCTGTTTCGCAATGCCATGCTGGTTGGCGCCGGTCTGACGCTTGCCGTTAGTGTCCAGGCTGCCGGCACTGTGCATATTTATAACTGGTCGGACTACATCGGTTCGACCACCCTGGCAGACTTCCAGAAAGAGACCGGTATCAAGCCGGTTTACGACGTCTTCGATTCCAACGAAACCCTGGAAGGCAAGTTGCTGGCCGGGCGTACCGGTTACGACGTGGTCGTGCCGTCCAACCACTTCCTCGGCAAGCAGATCAAGGCGGGCGCTTTCCAGAAGCTCGACCGCTCCAAACTGACCAACTATGGCAACCTCGACCCGGTGCTGCTCAAGCGCCTGGAGCAGAACGATCCGGGTAACCAGTACGCCGTGCCGTACCTGTGGGGCACCAACGGCATCGGTTATAACGTCGACAAGATCAAGGCCGTTCTGGGCGTCGACAAGATCGATTCCTGGGGCGTGCTGTTCGAGCCGGAAAACATCAAGAAGCTGCACAGCTGCGGCGTGGCGTTCCTCGACTCGGCTGACGAAATGATGCCCACAGTCCTCAACTACATGGGCCTGAACGCCAACAGCACCAACCCGGAAGATTACAAAAAGGCCGAAGCCAAGTTGCTGGCCGTGCGGCCTTACGTGACGTACTTCCACTCCTCCAAATACATCACCGACCTGGCCAATGGCGATATCTGCATCGCGATCGGGTTCTCCGGCGACATGTTCCAGGCTCGCAACCGTGCGAATGAAGCCAAGAAAGGCGTGAAGATCGCCTACACGATTCCCAAAGAAGGCGGCGCGCTCTGGTTCGACATGCTGGCGATTCCGAAGGACTCGGCCAACGTCAAGGAAGCCCACGCCTTCATCAACTATTTGCTGAAACCTGAGGTGATTGCCCAGGTCAGTGATTACGTCGGCTACGCCAACCCTAACCCCGGGTCGGACAAACTGATGGAACAGTCAATTCGCACCGACGAAGCGGTTTATCCACCGCAAGCAGTCCTCGACAAGACCTACGTGTCGGTCGAGTTACCACCAAACATTCAACGTTTGATGACCCGCAGCTGGACCAAGGTCAAGACGGGTAAATAGCTACAAGGTTCAAACTATCCAAGGTTGGCTCACCTTGAGCGAACTGCACTCTTTTTTTCTGGGAGTTTCGTAAATGGCAGTTGCCTCCGGCGCCTATAAGAAAGCCCTCGAGGGCGACCAGTCACCTAAACAGGTGCTGGTCAAAATCGACCGGGTCACGAAGAAGTTCGACGAGACGATTGCCGTGGACGATGTGTCCCTGGAAATCAAGAAAGGCGAGATCTTCGCCCTGCTCGGCGGTTCGGGATCGGGCAAATCCACCTTGCTGCGCATGCTCGCAGGCTTCGAACGGCCCACGGAGGGGCGCATTTACCTCGACGGCGTCGACATCACCGAGATGCCGCCGTACGAGCGACCGATCAACATGATGTTCCAGTCGTACGCCTTGTTCCCGCACATGACCGTGGCGCAGAACATCGCCTTTGGCCTCAAGCAGGACAAACTGCCGGCCGCTGAAGTCGATGCACGCGTGGCCGACATGCTCAAGCTGGTGCAGATGAGCCAGTACGCCAAGCGCAAGCCGCATCAGTTGTCCGGTGGCCAGCGTCAGCGTGTGGCCCTGGCGCGTTCCCTGGCCAAGCGACCGAAGCTGCTGCTGCTCGACGAGCCAATGGGCGCTCTGGACAAGAAGCTGCGTTCGCAAATGCAGCTGGAGCTGGTCGAGATCATCGAGCGCGTCGGCGTAACCTGCGTCATGGTGACCCACGACCAGGAAGAAGCCATGACCATGGCCGAGCGCATCGCGATCATGCACCTGGGCTGGATCGCCCAGATCGGCAGCCCGATCGACATCTACGAAACCCCGACCAGCCGCCTGGTCTGCGAGTTTATCGGCAACGTCAACATCTTCGACGGTGAAGTGATCGACGACGCCGAAGGTCACGCCACCATCACCTGCAAGGACCTGGACCGCCAGATCTATGTGGGCCACGGCATCAGCACCTCGGTGCAGGACAAATCCGTGACCTACGCGATCCGTCCGGAAAAACTGCTGGTGACGCCGACCATGCCGACCTGCGAATACAACTGGTCCAGCGGCAAGGTGCACGACATCGCCTACCTCGGCGGTCACTCGGTGTTCTACGTCGAACTGCCGAGTGGCAAGATCGTCCAGTCGTTCGTCGCCAACGCCGAGCGTCGCGGCCAGCGCCCAACCTGGGGTGACCAGGTTTACGTGTACTGGGAAGACGACAGCGGCGTGGTACTTCGCTCATGAACATGCGCAAATTCAAACGACGCCTCAATCGAATAATTCCCGGTGGCCGTCAGCTGGTCATCGGGGTTCCGTTCATCTGGCTGTTCATGTTCTTCATGTTGCCGTTCTTCATCGTCTTGAAGATCAGCTTCGCCGAAGCCGATGTGGCCATTCCGCCGTACACCGAGATCTACAATTTCGTCGACCAGAAGCTGCAGGTGCTGCTCAACCTCGGCAACTACGCGATGCTCGGCGACGACGAGTTGTACATCGCCGCTTACCTCGGCTCGTTGAAGATGGCGCTGATCAGCACTGTGCTCTGCCTGCTGATCGGTTACCCGATGGCCTACGCCATCGCCAGTGCCCGTAAAGAGCTGCAAACGGTGCTGGTGCTGCTGATCATGATGCCGACCTGGACCGCGATCCTGATCCGCGTGTATGCGTGGATGGGCATCCTCAGCAACAACGGCCTGCTCAACGGTTTCCTGATGAGCATGGGCTGGATCAACGAACCGCTGCAGATCCTGAATACCAACCTCGCGGTGTACATCGGGGTTGTTTATTCGTACCTGCCGTTCATGATCCTGCCGCTCTACGCCAACCTGGTGAAGCACGATAACAGCCTGCTGGAAGCCGCCTCGGACCTCGGTTCGAGCACGTTCAACAGCTTCTGGAAGATCACGATTCCGCTGTCGAAAAACGGCATTGTCGCCGGCTGCATGCTGGTGTTCATCCCGGTGGTGGGTGAGTTCGTGATCCCGGAACTGCTCGGCGGTCCGGAAACCCTGATGATCGGTAAAGTGCTGTGGCAAGAGTTCTTCAACAACCGTGACTGGCCGGTGGCATCTGCCCTGGCGGTGGTGATGCTGGCGATCCTGATTGTGCCGATCATCCTGTTCAACCGCAGTCAGGCCAAAGAAATGGAGGGCAAAGAATGAAGCGCTTCAATTTCTCGACTTTCATGCTGGTGTTCGGCCTGTTGTTCATCTACGCACCGATGCTGATCCTGGTGATCTACTCGTTCAACGCCTCGAAACTGGTGACGGTATGGGGCGGCTGGTCGATCAAGTGGTACGTCGGCCTGCTCGACAACACCCAACTGATGGGCTCGGTGGTGCGCTCGCTGGAAATCGCCTGCTACACGGCGATTGCAGCGGTGGCGCTGGGTACGCTGGCGGCCTTCGTGTTGACCCGTATCACGCACTTCAAGGGTCGTACGCTGTTCGGCGGCCTGGTGACCGCGCCGCTGGTGATGCCCGAAGTGATCACCGGTCTGTCGTTGTTGCTGCTGTTCGTGGCGATGGCGCAGATGATCGGTTGGCCACAGGAACGCGGGATCATCACCATCTGGATTGCGCACACGACGTTCTGTGCCGCGTATGTGGCGGTGGTGGTGTCGGCGCGCTTGCGTGAGCTGGACCTGTCCATCGAAGAAGCGGCCATGGACCTCGGTGCACGGCCGTGGAAGGTGTTCTTCCTGATCACCATCCCGATGATCGCGCCATCGCTGGCGGCGGGCGGCATGATGTCGTTTGCCCTATCGCTGGATGACCTGGTGCTGGCGAGCTTTGTGTCGGGCCCGGGTTCGACGACCCTGCCCATGGAAGTGTTCTCGGCGGTGCGCCTGGGCGTGAAGCCCGAGATCAATGCCGTGGCCAGCCTGATTCTGCTGGCGGTGTCGATCGTGACCTTCCTGGTCTGGTTCTTCAGCCGCCGTGCCGAAGAAAGCCGCAAGCGCGCGATTCAGCAAGCCATCGAAGAAGGCGCTGCCGACTCCTGGAAACAACCGGACGTGCGCCGCGCCCCGGCGCCGGAAGCGGCTTAAAGGTTGGCCACAATTGTGTGGCCAACCCAGATCCAATGTGGGAGCGAGCCTGCTCGCGAAAGCGTTCTGTCATTCAACCCTTATGCTGAATGACAGGGCCTCTTCGCGAGCAGGCTCGCTCCCACAGTTGTTTTAGGCAACCCAAGGGGATTTGCGGATGATCTCGACGAAGTTCATCGGCTTGAACCCCACCTCGCTATCGACCAGCACATCCGCATTCACCGTGCCGAACGTCGTGTCCGGCTTGTGCTTGAAGCCGTTGGCGAACGCACACAGGATGCACTCCTTGAACCCTTCACCGCGTGGATGCGCATGCACCACAGCTTCGCGCTGCACGGTAGAAAACGCCGCGTAGTCGATGCCCAGCACATCCATTTCAACGCCTGCGGTCACTAGCGCCACATTCGGGCGCAAGTGTTGCGGCACGCCCGGTGTTGTGTGCAACGCAATCGACAGCCAGACCTGCTCGATATCGTCGTCACTCAACCCGTAAGGCTTGAGGAACGCCTTGGCGGCATTGGCGCTGTCGACTTCAAAACGTTCGTCATCGCTGCGATGTCCTTCCACCAGACCCAGGTCATGGAACATCGCGCCGACGTACAACAGCTCCGGGTTGTAGGCCAGTTGCTTGCGTTCGCCGCTCAAGGCACCGAACAGGAACACCCGGCGGGAGTGGTGATACAGCAGGTCGGATTCGACGTCGCGGATGTATTCGGTGGTGGCCTTGGCGAGTGCGCTGTCGGGGATTTTGATACCGGCAATGATGCTGCTCATGGTGCTTTCCTCGTGGGGAACGCCGTGGCGGCGCTGATGGGTAAAGTCTGTGCCGACCCCTGAAACCGGACAATCGATCCATGGCTGCGATCCTTGCCAATGAACCTGCATATCGCGCCAACCTCGCTTGTTGCGCGTGGATTGGCTAAGTTTGACCGCAATGAATGAGCTTTTGTGGCGAGGGAGCTTGCTGTGGCGAGGGGGCAAGCCCCCTCGCCACAGGTCCGTGCCAAATTCGAGAGGGCGTTTGTTTCCATGAGTAAAACCATCGCCATCGTGGTCTTCGCCGGCGTTCAGTCCCTGGACGTCACCGGTCCCATGGATGTGTTTTCTGAAGCCAATCGTTTCCTCGAACCTGCAGACCACTATCGATTGGAGGTGATCGGCGTCGAGCGCGGGGTGATGCCGTGTTCCAACGGTCTGTCGCTCAACGCGCACCGGCATTTCAGCGAAGCGCTTGAGGCGTATGACTTGCTGCTGGTGGCCGGTGGACCGCAGTTGCCGTTCATGGAATTCGGCGCGTCATTCGATACTTGGCTGCGAGGTGCCTGCGCACGGGCGCAACGCTTTGGTTCGATCTGCAATGGAGCCTTCATCCTCGCCCGGGCCGGATTGCTCGAGGGGCGAACCGTGACCACCCACTGGGGCGACGCTGCCGCACTGGCTCAGTTGTGCCCGTCGACCCAGGTCGAGTCGGATCGCTTGTACGTGCAGGACGGCGAGCTCTACACCTCGGCCGGGGTCACGGCGGGGATCGATTTATCGTTGTATCTGCTGGCCATGGACCACGGTCCGGAAGTCGCACTGAACGTGGCCAAGCGTCTGGTGGTGTTCACCCAACGCTCAGGCGGGCAATCGCAGTTCAGCCCGTTCCTCACGCCCCACGCCGAGCCGACCTCTGCCGTGGCGCTGGTTCAGCTCTACGTCCTGGCTAACCTCACCGGCGACCTGACCATCGCGGACCTGGCGAATGCGGCCAACATGAGCACCCGCAATTTCTCCCGGGTGTTCGCCAAGGAAGCCAAAATCACCCCGGCGGAATTCGTCGAGCGGGCGAGGGTGGATGCGGCGCGGGTGCTGCTGGAGAGCACGCATTCGCCGCTCAAGACCGTGGCCTACCAATGTGGCTTTCGCGATGCCCAGCACATGCGCAGCGTGTTCAACCGCCGATTGGGGGTAACGCCACAGCAGTTCAGGCTGAACTTTGCGGCGATGGTTTGAGGGCCTCTTCGCGAGCAGGCTCGCCCCCACATGGGTATGCATTTCAAACTGTGCGAGCCTGCTCGCGAAGGCGTCAGTCCAGACGCCGAAGATCTAAGGCACTGCCCGCGCCGGCAAAAACTTCACCGTACTGCGCGTATTAGCCGAGACTTCTTCATCGTTGAAATGCGCTTCGTAATACACCCCTTCGACATACGCTTCGGCCTGGTCGTCGTAATGACTGTCAAATGGTACGCCGCTCTGGCCGACCGGGTTGATCGTCAGGCTGTGAGCCGGGTCGGCAAAGTCCACCAGACGCCGCGTCGACGGGCCATAAGTCACCGGCCAGGGCGCCGGGCCGATTTTGGCCGAGAGATTGTTCGGCACTTCGTGGGTACCGGGTGCGTCGAACGGCCCGACGTTGAAGACCCGATCCAGCGGCTTCTGCACGCCCAGTGGATGACCATGGGTCAGGGTATGCGCCTTGCCCCACTGCCACTGCGCCGAATCCACGCCGAGGGTGGTCTTGAGGTGGGCGATGCTCGCTTGCCAGGCCACCTTGACCGTGTCGGCGCGGGTTTCCTTGCCGAGGGTATTGCGGTTGTCCCACCACGGTGAATCAGGCGTGGCAGCGAGGCGCGGGAGCGCGGCATCGATCACCCGGGTCGAGAGCAAGGTCTCGAAAAAATCATTGCCCAGTTCATCGTGCATCGTCGCGTCAGCGAGGTTGAACAGGAATTGGTTGAACAGCGTGGCGCTGGTCGAATCCAGCGGGTAATCGCCTTTCCACTGCGCCAGTTGCTCCACCAGTTTCAGTTCGGCTGGATCAGTCACCACTTCACGCAGCACCGGCAGCAACGGCGCCAACAGGCGCGGACCGTAGGCGGTGGTGGTGCCCAGTTGCAGCTTCTGGCTGGCGTCGATGTCCCACTTCACGTTCTTGTCGCTGAGCTGGCGGTTGAGCTGTTGACCGCGATCGGCCAGGTTGTAGTAACCGGGAATCTCCATGCCGGTCGGCGACAGCGGCTGGAAGTTGGCCGAGACGATGTAGCCGCGCGCCGGGTTCTCTTCCTGTGGGTTGGCGCTGAACGGGTAGAAACCGTCCTTGTCCGGCTGATTGGTGCTGCCGTCGAGGATGAAACCGGGTTTCACCCCGGCCGCGCGCTTGGGCAGCAGCGCCGAAGCCCACCAGCCGATGTCGCCCTTGGCGTTGGCGTAGACAATGTTCAACCCCGGTGCCTGAACCTTGGCGGCTGCAGCGCGCGCCTTGGCCAGCGTGTCGGCGCGGTTGAGCTGATAGAAGCCGTCGAGAATCGGGTTCGGCGTTTCAAGGAAGGCCCACCACATCGCCACCGGCGTCTTGCCGGCCGCCGTGCCGAGCGCATCGTTGATGATCGGGCCGTGGGGCGACTGACGCAGCGTCAGCTTGACCGCTTCCTGCCCCTTCACGACGATCTGTTGCTCGGTGGTGACCATGTCCACCCACTTGCCGCGATACCAGACCTGGTTCGGATTGTCCGGGTTGGTCTTCTCGGCGATCAGGTCCAGGTCGTCGTTCTGGAACATGGTCAGGCTCCAGCCGAAGTCCAGGTTGTGGCCCAGGAACGCAAACGGCACCAACGCCTGATGATGGCCGTACAACTCAAACCCCGGCGCCGAGAGTTGCGCCTCGTACCAGACTGCCGGCACGGAAAAACGAATATGCGGATCGCCGGCCAGCAGCGGCTTGCCGCTTTTGGTGCGGTTGCCGGAAATCACCCAGGCGTTACTGCCCTCGAATTGCGGCAGGCCATTGTCGGCCAGTGCCTGTTCGCTCAGGCCGGCGAGGGCGTTCAGGTCTTTCCAGTCGCTGGTGGACAGGATTGGCGCAGGCTTGGAATGCCCTTGGGCCAGGACGCCCTTGGGCTGCCAGTCGAGGTCGAAGATGTTCAGGTAGTCGGCGCCCAATTGATCGCGCACGAACGTCAGCAACGGTTCGGTGCGAAACGCCGCGGCAAAGCTGTACGCCATGTAACCGGCGACGCTGATGCTGTCTTGCGCCGTGAACGGGCGCTTGTGGATGCCCAGCACGTCGAACTCGACAGGCGCTGCGTGCGTGTCCTGATATTGATTGATGCCGTCCAGATAGGCTTCCAGGGCCTTCCACGCCGGTGACTGCCGATCCAGCGCGGCGACGTAGCTGTCGGCCCGTTCGCGGATGCGCAAGCTGCGGAACAGTTTGTCAGTGTCGATCAGTTTCGGGCCGAGGATCTCGGCCAGTTCACCACGGGCCAGGCGGCGCATGGCTTCCATCTGGAATAAACGGTCCTGGGCCTGCACGTAGCCGAGGGTGCGGTAGAGGTCGGTCTCGTTTTCCGCGCGGATATGCGGAACGCCGCGCTCGTCGTAGCGCACACTCACCGAACCTTGCAGGTGCTGCAACTCCACTTGGCCCTGGCGCGACGGCTGCTTGCTGTACACATACCCGCCAACCCCGATGGCGAGTGCGACAATCAGCAAGGCAAGTACGGTCAGGACGCGTTTCATGGAGACTCCTTGTTCTTATTGGATTGCCGCCCGTGTGGGCTGCCAACATGTAGCACAGACCTCCTGTGCCGTGCATCGCGGTCCTGCAAAAGTCAGTAATGCCTTATTTCACTTCAACCGGCCACGGGCAGTAACAACCGATGGCCAGCGTATGCGTTGCATTCACTGCGCGACCTTCGCTCAGGGCTTGCAGGATGGGTTCGATAAAGCTGTTGTTCGAATTGCAGGTCAGGCCTTCGCTGTACGGGCCGAAGTAAGCCAGTTTGCCGGCTCGATCCCAGATCGCCACGGCCGGGCTGGCGGGAATCTGTTCGGAGCCGGGCAGTAGCGTGATGGTTTTCAGGCTGCTCAATGTGGTGGGGAGCTGGCCATGGCTGCCGGGTTTTTGCACGGCATAAAACTCGACGCCTTGCGGTACATAACGCTCAACCAGCTCACTCAGGTGTTGCTGATTGCCGACATTGCACGGGCAGGCCGGGTCCCAGAAGTGCACCAGGCGAATGGCGCCGGGGCCGGCGAGGTCGTCGGGAAGGCGCAGTGGGTCGCCGGAAAAGACCGCGGTGTGTTCGCTGAACGCCCGCAAGTAACGCCCTTGAAACCAGTCATACGCGGCCCACAAAACGCCGGCACACACGAGGGCGAGCAGGCTGGCAAGCAGTGTGGTGCGGTGGGCCGGGCGCATGGGTTTGATCCTCGAAGGCCGGCTAGCTTGCCATGCTTGCTGCGACAGATGAATATCGCAGGCCTATAAAGTCCGTTCAACGCTCTGGAATCTGTCATGTCAGCCACGTTTTCCCCCGATCATTTGCGCGCCAGCCTGCGGCCATTGGCCGAAGGGCAGTCGCTGTCGACCGAGGCCAAGGCGTATCAACATTTTTATGGGCTGGATTTTCCCGGTCGTACGTTGCGTAGGGGGTTGGGGCGTTTCGAGATCGATGGCTATCAATTGGTCAGCCAGTTCTGGTGGCCGGAGCGGGCGAAGGCGACGCTGTTCCTGTTCCACGGTTTCTACGACCACACTGGGCTCTACCGCCATGTGATCGAGTGGGCACTGGATCAGGGTTTTGCCGTGATTGCCTGTGACTTGCCGGGGCATGGGCTGTCCAGTGGCGAGCGGGCGAGCATCAAGGAATTCGCCGAGTATCAGGACACGCTGCAAGGGTTGTTCGCCGAGGCGTTGTCCATTGAACTGCCGCAGCCGTGGCACTTGTGCGGGCAGAGCACGGGCGGGGCGATCGTGATTGATCATGTGCTCAACCACGGCGCGAACAGTCCGGCGCAAGGTCAGGTGATCCTGTTGTCACCGCTGGTCCGGCCGCGTGCCTGGGGGTGGTCAAAGCTCAGCTATTACCTGCTCAAACCGTTCGTCAAAGCCATCGCCCGACGCTTCAGCGAGAACTCCAACGACCCTGATTTCCTGCCGTTCCTGCAGGCTGATCCGTTGCAGCCGCTGCGTTTGCCTACGGCGTGGGTCGGGGCACTGGCGCGCTGGATCAAGCGCATCGAAGCCGCACCGAACAGCCCGCGTCGGCCGCTGATCGTGCAGGGGCAGGCGGACATGACGGTGGATTGGGAGCACAACCTTGGGGTGTTGAAGGCCAAGTTCGATCGGCCTCAGGTGTTGATGTTGCCCCAGGCGCGGCATCATCTGGCGAATGAGACGTTGGTGATGCGGGAGGAGTATTTCGGGTTTTTGAGCAAGCGGATCAAGGGCCGGAATCTGTAGTGGATTCACTGACCCCTTCGCGAGCAGGCTCGCTCCCACATTTGAAATGCGTTTCCCCTGTGGGAGCGAGCCTGCTCGCGAAGAATGCGCCGCAAATTATTGGCTGAGGTTCGAAGTGCTTTGCCCCACCGCCAACCCCGCCCGAATCGCCGCCAGCGCCGCCTGGTAATACGCCTGCCCCTCAGTGGACTCGGCAAACGTGGCGAACTCTTCCAGTTCGTTATCCGACAGGTCGCGATACACATATAGCAGCGTGTTGTTCAGGTCGCTGCCGATCTGGTTCATCAAACGCAGGCGCTGACCGTTCAATATCCCTTGCGACTGTCCACTACCGAGCAACCCGGGAATCATCGAACTCAGGCTGTCAGCCGCGACACCGGCAATCGCCAGGCTGACTTCAGCACCCGCCTCGCGAGCGGGCAGGGCCTGGGCCAGGTGGCCGATGATCAGTTGACGGCTGTCGCTGGCTTGCATCTTCGGCAGGCCCTTGGCGTTTTTCGCCAATTGGTCGCGACGGGTGGCCAGCAACTCGGCGGCCACGACTTTTTTGCCCAGGGGCGATTGGAAGAAGGTCAGTGCCGGTTTTGGATCGGCCAGGCTTTTGCGTAATTGAGCTTCGGCGCGTTGATCGACCGACTGCGGAGCGAATCGCTGATTGCTGTTGTTGACCAGTGCCTGAAACACCGCCGGCGGCAGGCTGCTTTCGTAGCGTTGTTGCGCGGCTGTGAGGGCGTCGTTGAAATGTGCGCGTTGGTCTGGCCAGCCGGCGACTTTATACAACTGGTCGTGGCCGTCTGCCCAAGCGGGCAAAACACAGAGCATCAACAGTGAAAAAAGCAACCGGCGCATAGGGACTCCTGTCAGCAGGCGACTATTCTCCGTGTGGCATCCGTACTTGTCGAGAATTCGTATCAACCCGCTGCGTGGCTCTGTCGGATTTTCAGGCACAGGAATACTATGCGCGGCATGCAAATACCCTCTGATCACCCGCTGCTGTTACGTATCGTTGACGACCTGGCTGCAAACGGCTGGTCGCAACAGAACATTTTCCTGCCTGAGGATCTGACCCGGGCGCTGGCGGCTGAGTGCCGTAAACGTGCAGCCGAGGGTGAACTGGCCCCCGCAGCGGTAGGCCGAGGGCCGTCGTCGGAGGTTCGCGAGGGGATTCGCGGCGACCATATCCAGTGGATCGACCCCGGCCAGGCCGAGGCTTGCGACAGCTATCTGGGATTGATGGACAGCCTGCGTGAAGCGATGAATCGCGGTTTGTTTCTGGGTCTGGAGGATTTCGAAAGCCATTTCGCGCTGTATCCGCCAGGCGCGTTGTACCTTCGGCACGTCGACCGTTTTCGCGATGACGACCGGCGCATGGTCTCGGCGGTGGTGTACCTCAATGACGGTTGGCTGCCCGAGCACGGCGGCCAGTTGCGCATGTATCTGGAGCAAGACCGGGCCTACGATGTGGAACCTGTCGGCGGATGCCTGGTGGTGTTTCTGTCGGGCGAAGTCCCCCACGAAGTCCTGCCCGCGACCCGGGATCGCCTGTCATTGACCGGCTGGTTCCGACGCCGGGGCAACGAGCCGTTCTGATCATGCAAAAGATTCTGGTAAGCCGCTGCCTGCTGGGTCACCGCGTACGTTACGACGGCGGGGCGAGCGGGCCATTCGATCAGCTCCAGCAGTGGCTGGATGAGGGCCGGGTCATTGCGTTGTGCCCCGAGGTGGCTGGCGGCTTGCCGACACCCAGGGCCGCAGCGGAAATTCCCGGCGGGCAGGGCGCGCAAGTGCTGGATGGTCACGCCAGCGTGATCACCACCGAGGGCGAGGATGTCAGTGCGCAGTTTCTGTCGGGGGCTTATCAGGCGCTGGAACTGGTGCAAAAGCACGGCATCCGCATTGCCGTGCTTAAAGCCAATAGCCCGTCCTGCGGGAATTTGCTGACCTATGACGGAAGCTTCAGCGGCGTGAAGGTGGCGGGCGAAGGCGTGACGGCGGCGTTGCTCAAGCGTAATGGTGTGCAGGTTTTCAGTGAGTTGGAGTTAGCCGAGGCGGCGCACTCATTGAGTTCACTCGACTAACGCCCCACACATAACCACTGCATTCGCGAGCAGGCTCGCTCCCACAGGGTTGTTCGTTCAACCTGAAATCAGGGTTTCGGCGCCACGCTCGCATCCGTCCCAAACCACTTCTTCTCCAACGCCGCCATCCGGCCATCATCCTTGATCCGCTGCAACGCATTCTCCAGGCTGGCATGAAACGCCGGGTTACCTTTCTGAAACGGAATCGCCAGACCCACCGGCGGATTGGCCTTGGGCTTCTCTTGCGCAAACGACTGCACCAGCAGCATCGAGCGCGGCTCTTCCTTCTGCGCGATCAATTGCGCATCGGTTTGAAGGTAAGGCTCGCTGAAATCGAAACGATCCTTCAGATCCGGGGTCATTGCTATGTGGTTGATGGCGACGTCGTACTTGCCGCTTTCCACGCCGGTCAACAGATCGCCCGAGTCGGTGACGACGAAATCGGGGCGGACATCGAGTTCGTTGGCCAGCAGTTGGCCCAGCTCGACTTCGAACCCGCTGAGTTTGCCTTCATCCTTGAAATTGAAGGGGGGTGTATTAGCCTCAAGAGCAATGCGCAGTTCGCCACGGTCGTTGATGTCGTCAATCAGTTCGGCATGAGCCAAAGGGCTCAAAAGGGGTAGCAGGCAGATCAGGCCAGGCAAAAGACGCATGGTCACTCCTTTGAATTCATTATCGCGATGCTCTGAGTCAGGCTCGCTTTGCTATGGTTGTCGAGTGCCTTCGACAACGATTGACCATGAAGTTGTCATGGTCACGCGGATTTTACGAAAAAACTGGAGAAGAGAATGAAAACGTTTATGTCTCGTGCGGCTATGGCTGGCCTGCTGATGGGTGTTTCGGTGCTGGCCAGTGCTGCCACGCCGGCGCCTAAAGGTGCCGAAGTGTCCATCGTCTCTCCTGAAGACGGTGGGACTGTCCCGCAAACTTTCAAGGTTAAATTCGCTGTCGAGAACGTCTCCCTGGCCCCGGCCGGTGACGAGACCAAGAACACCGGTCACCACCACCTGCTGATCGATGCCAAGGATGTAGTCCCTGCGGGTTCGGTTATTCCGGCGGACGCCAATCATGTGCATTTCGGCAAGGCGCAGACCGAAACCGAGCTCACCCTGACTCCCGGCAAACACACCTTGCAACTGGAGCTGGGTGACAAAAGCCACATGGCTTTCGATCCGCCAATCGTGTCGAAAAAAATCACCGTCAACGTCAAGTGACCTGCTCGGAATAAAAAACCGCGCCCATGAAAAAGGAGCCCCTGAGGGCTCCTTTTTTTGTCGCTCAAGTCGCTATCAGAACAACACGCGGCAACGAATGGTGCCGTTGATGTGCTGCAGTTTCTCTTGGGCGATTTCCGAGTAGTCGGCATCGACGTCGATCACGACGTAGCCGACTTTCTCGTTGGTCTGCAGGAACTGACCGGAGATGTTGATGCCGTTTTCGGCGAACACCTTGTTGATTTCGCTCATCACACCCGGAATGTTCTCGTGGATGTGCAGCAGACGGTGCTTGCCTGGGTGAGCCGGCAGGGCCACTTCCGGGAAGTTCACCGACGATACGGAGGTACCGTTGTCGCTGTACTTGACCAGTTTTTCTGCCACTTCCAGACCGATGTTGGCTTGCGCTTCAGCGGTGGAACCACCGATGTGCGGGGTCAGGATCACGTTGTCCAGGCCACGCAGCGGGCTTTCGAACTCTTCGTCGTTGGAGCGTGGCTCCACCGGGAACACGTCGATGGCCGCGCCGATCAGGTGCTTGTCCTTGATTGCGTCCGCCAGCGCTTGCAGTTCAACTACAGTGCCGCGAGCCGCGTTGATCAGGATGCCGCCCTTCTTGATGGCGCGGATTTCCTTCTCACCGATCATCCACTGGGTCGCAGCGGTTTCCGGGACGTGCAGGGTGACGATGTCGGACATGCCCAGCAGCTCGTGCAGGTTGCCGACCTGGGTGGCGTTGCCCAGTGGCAGTTTGGTCACGGTGTCGTAGAAGTACACCTGCATGCCCAGGCCTTCAGCCAGGACCGACAGTTGAGTACCGATCGAGCCGTAACCGACGATGCCGAGCTTCTTGCCACGGATCTCGAAGGAGTTCGCCGCGCTCTTGATCCAGCCGCCACGGTGGCAGGAAGCGTTCTTCTCAGGGATGCCGCGCAGCAGCAGGATCGCTTCGGCCAGCACCAGCTCGGCGACGGAGCGGGTGTTGGAGTACGGTGCGTTGAACACCGCAATCCCGCGTTCGCGCGCTGCGTTCAGGTCAACCTGGTTGGTGCCGATGCAGAAACAGCCGACCGCGACCAGCTTCTTCGCGTGATCGAAGATCTCTTCGGTCAGTTGAGTGCGGGAGCGAATGCCGATGAAGTGCGCATCAGCGATCTTTTCCTTCAGCTGGGCTTCCGGCAGAGAACCCGTGAGGTACTCGATGCTGGTGTAGCCCGCCGACTTGAGAACGTCGACAGCCGATTGGTGGACGCCTTCGAGAAGAAGGAACTTGATCTTGCTCTTATCGAGAGAAGTCTTGCTCATCTGCGTAAACCTGTATCCCGGAGAAAAATGGCAGGAAATAGCCAGCAGACGCTGACCCGGACGGCAGGAAAGCCGTCGCCGCAGATTGGCCGTTGGGCACTATGCTGCGGGGTCGGTATGCTAGCATACGCACCCCGCTAAACACTCATTCCTGCGACGTGAAGCGTTCTCAGGATGACCATGAATTGTTCGAGAGTTCTGTCGATGACCAATCCTGCCCTGATTGATGAGCTGAAGACCCTGGTTGAGCCTGGCAAGGTGCTGACCGATGCCGACTCCCTGAATGCTTACGGTAAGGATTGGACCAAGCATTTCGCCCCGGCCCCGACCGCCATCGTGTTTCCCAAGACCACCGAACAGGTGCAGGCCATTGTCCGTTGGGCCAATGAACACAAGGTGGCGCTGGTGCCATCCGGCGGTCGTACCGGGCTTTCCGCCGCGGCCGTGGCGGCCAATGGCGAAGTGGTCGTGTCGTTCGACTACATGAACCAGATTCTCGATGTGAACCTCACCGACCGCACTGCCGTTTGTCAGCCAGGCGTCGTTACCGAGCATTTGCAGAACGTCGCTGAAGAAAAAGGCCTGTACTACCCGGTGGACTTCGCTTCGGCAGGTTCGAGCCAGATTGGCGGCAATATCGGCACCAATGCCGGCGGGATCAAGGTCATTCGCTACGGAATGACCCGTAACTGGGTTGCCGGCATGAAAGTCGTGACCGGCAAGGGCGACCTGCTGGAACTGAACCGCGACCTGATCAAGAACGCCACCGGCTACGACCTGCGTCAGCTGTTTATCGGCGCTGAAGGCACCCTCGGCTTTGTGGTTGAAGCGACCATGCGTCTGGACCGTGCACCGAAAAACCTCACCGCGATGGTCCTTGGTACCAGCGATTTCGACTCGATCATGCCGGTATTGCACGCGTTCCAGAGCAAACTCGACCTGACTGCCTTCGAATTCTTCTCCGACAAGGCCCTGGCGAAAGTCATGGGTCGCGGGGATGTCCCGGCGCCTTTCGAAACCGATTGCCCGTTCTACGCATTGCTGGAATTCGAAGCGACCACCGAAGAAGTGGCCAACCACGCGCTGGAAACCTTCGAGCACTGCGTCGAGCAGGGCTGGGTGCTGGACGGCGTGATGAGCCAGAGCGAAACCCAGCTGCAGAACCTCTGGAAGCTGCGCGAATACATCTCCGAAACCATTTCCCACTGGACGCCGTACAAGAACGACATTTCGGTCACCGTGTCGAAAGTCCCGGCGTTCCTCAAGGAAATTGACGCGATCGTCGGCGAACACTACCCGGACTTCGAAATCGTCTGGTTCGGCCACATCGGCGACGGCAACCTGCACCTGAACATCCTCAAACCGGAAAACCTGAGCAAGGACGAGTTCTTCGCCAAGTGCGCCACCGTCAACAAGTGGGTGTTCGAAACCGTCGAGAAGTACAACGGTTCGATTTCCGCCGAGCACGGCGTGGGCATGACCAAGCGTGATTACTTGACCTACAGCCGTTCGCCAGTTGAGATCGAGTACATGAAAGCGGTGAAAGCGGTGTTCGACCCGAACGGCATCATGAACCCGGGCAAGATCTTCGCTGTTTGATTTTCGATTGTTAAAAGCACGAATCAGGAGTCGGTAATGAGCTATCAGCACCAGTATGTCGACGGTACGCGTATTCATTTCCCGCTGGGAAAAGTGGTGTGTATCGGCCGTAACTACGCCGAACACGCCAAGGAACTGGACAACCCGGTGCCTACCGAGCCGCTGCTGTTCATCAAGCCGGGCAGCTGCGTGGTGCCGCTGGAAGGCGGTTTTGCCATTCCAACCGAGCGCGGCTCGGTGCACTACGAAGCGGAAATTGCGGTGTTGATCGGCAAGCCGTTGTCGACCAAGCCGAGCCGCGAAGAAGTGCTGGACGCCATCTCCGGTTTCGCCCCGGCACTCGACCTGACACTGCGCGACAAGCAGGCCGAGCTGAAATCCAAGGGCCTGCCGTGGGAAATCGCCAAGTCGTTCGACGGCGCGGCGGTGATCGCGCCGTTCGTGTCCGGCAGCACCTTTGCTGACCTGACCGACATCGGCATTCGCCTGACCATCAACGGCGAAGTGCGCCAGGATGGCAACAGCAGCGCGATGCTCAACCCGATCGTGCCGATGATCCAGCACATGGCCGGCTGCTTTTCGCTGCAGGCCGGTGACGTGATCCTGACTGGTACGCCGGTGGGCGTTGGTCCGTTGAATGTCGGTGATGAGATTGTGCTGGAATTGCCTGGCGCCAGTAGCTTCACCAGCAGCGTGCGTTAGTCGCTACACCGCTGAACAAGTGTGGGAGCGAGCAAGCCCGCTCCCACATTGGTTTGTGTGGTTGTCAAAAAGGGCAATCCCGCCATTTCCCGTTTTTTTCACATTTCGTCTGGATAATTCCGGGGCTTGCGGCGTCTGAGCCGGCCCCAATTGTGCTATTACCCCTAGCCTGAATTTCTGGAACGCATCCCTCAATGGCCACCCCACCTCTGTCGACTCTCAAAACAACCCGCCGCTCGCGCTTCGCGCTGCCTTGGTATGCCTGGCTGTTGCTGGTGGCGGTCATCGCATACGGCGTTGCCTTTGCGATGCATTGGGACAATCGCGGCGTGCTCTGGGTAAAAGAACAACTCAAGAGCCCGGCCGAGCGTCAGGCCAGTATCTGGCTTCCTGACTATCGGGCAGTGATCGATGCCAAAGAGTTGCCGGGTATGGAAAAGGACGAAGCCTCGGACCTCGCCTACGATCCCCAGACCAAAACGCTGTTCTCGGTCATGGGCAAGAACCCGTTTCTGGTCGAGCTGAATCTACAGGGCGATGTGCTGCGCAAAATGCCGCTGGTGGGCTGGAGTAACCCGGAAGGCGTCACCGTGCTGGGCAACGGCCTGCTGGCGATTGTCGATGAGCGCGAACACCTGATCACCGTCGTCAAGGTCGATGCCAACACCCGTGAATTGAACATCGCCGACTTTACCAAGTATGACCTCGGGCCTTCGAAAGATCAGAACAAGGCCTTTGAAGGGGTGACCTGGGATTCGCAAAACCAGCAGTTGCTGCTGGGCGAAGAGCGCCCGCCGGCATTATTTTCCTGGAAAGGTGACGGCCGGGTCCTGACCGGTGACAAGCTGAAGCTGGCCAGCCATGCGTTGGACATGCGCAACCTGTCGGCCCTGGCCATCGACCCGCGCACGGGCCACATGCTGGTGCTGTCCGCCGATTCCCACTTGTTGATGGAGCTGGACAAAAAGGGTGAGCAAGTCAGCTTCATCGCCCTGTTGCGCGGCTTCAACGGCCTGAAGAACACCATTCCACGCGCCGAAGGCGTGACCATGGACGAAGCGGGTAACTTGTACATGGTCAGTGAGCCAAACCTGTTCTACCGCTTCGAAAAGCAGAAATAGTCGCCGCAAACCCGCGGTTGTGGTCGCAAGCCACTGGCCATTAAGCTTGAATTCATACGGGCGTGATATTTCATCCGCCCGTTTTGTTTTCGAGCTCGCCTGAATGCGCCGACTTGCCCGTCCCAAACCCCTCGTTTTGATCCTGTCAGCGATTGCGCTGATCGCGCTGGTTGCGGTCGGCCAATACATGCGCCTGTTCGAGCGTGCGTGGTTCAACCTGCATACGCTTTGGCAGCCGCAGAGCAGCATCTCCATCGGTCTGGATCAATACCGGGTGGACATCGAAGCACGGGTGATCGACGGGCTGAACGATAACGTCTCGGCGCTGACGTTCGATCCGGTGCGCAAAAGCCTGTTCACGGTCACCAATAAAGATTCCGAGCTGATCGAGTTGTCGCTTGAGGGCAAGATCCTGCGGCGTGTGGCGTTGATTGGTTTTGGCGACCCGGAGGCGGTGGAGTTCATCAGTGCCGACACTTACGTCATCACTGATGAGAGCGAGCAGCGACTGATCAAGATTCACCTGGAGCCGGACACAACCTTCATCGACGGGGCGGACGCCGAGCAGATGGTCCTTGGTGTGCACATGGGCAGCAACAAGGGGTTTGAAGGGCTGGCTTACGATTCGGTGGGCAAACGGTTGTTCGTCGCCAAGGAACGCGACCCGATGCTTATCTACGAAGTGCAGGGCTTCCCGCATTACAACCCGGAGAAATCCTACGCCGTGCACGTGGTGAACAACCCCAAGCGCGATGCCGGGATGTTTGTGCGAGACCTGTCTAGCCTGCAATACGACGAACGCAGCGGCCACTTGCTGGCGCTGTCCGACGAGTCGCGGCTGATTATTGAGCTGGACGTGGACGGTCGACCGTTGAGTACGATGTCACTGAACAAGGGACGGCAAGGCCTGCAAAAGACCGTGCCGCAAGCGGAAGGCATCGCCATGGACGACGACGGCACGATGTACCTCGTCAGCGAGCCGAACCTGTTCTATGTCTTCAAAAAACCGGCACAACCTTAAAAACACCCAAAAACCACTGTGGGAGCGAGCCTGCTCGCGAAAGCGGTGCATCATTCAACATCACTGTCGACGGATACACCGAATTCGCGAGCAGGCTCGCTCCCACACGTTTTGAGGATTACTCGGCGCGCAGGGTTTTCACGCCTTCGCTGGTGCCGAGCAACAGCAAATCCGCCGGACGTGCCGCGAACAAGCCATTGGTGACCACGCCAACAATCGCGTTGATCTGGCGTTCCAGTTCAACCGGGTTGGTGATCTGCATGTTGAACACATCGAGGATGATGTTGCCGTTGTCGGTCAGCACGCCTTCGCGGTAAACCGGGTCGCCGCCCAGTTTCACCAGCTCGCGGGCCACGTGGCTGCGGGCCATCGGGATCACTTCGACCGGCAGTGGGAACTCACCGAGCACCGGCACCAGTTTGCTGGCGTCGGCGATGCAGATGAAGGTCTTGGCCACGGCCGCGACAATCTTCTCGCGGGTCAGGGCTGCGCCGCCGCCCTTGATCAGGTTCAGGTGCGCGTCGCTTTCATCGGCGCCGTCGACGTAGAACTCCAGATCGCTGACGGTGTTCAGTTCGTACACCGGAATGCCGTGGCCCTTGAGGCGGGCGGCGGTGGCTTCGGAGCTGGCGACCGCGCCGTCGAACGCGCCTTTGTGCTTGGCCAGGGCGTCGATGAAGCAGTTGGCGGTGGAGCCGGTGCCGACCCCGACGATGCTCTTGTCGTCGAGTTTCGGGAGGATGAAGTCGACGGCGGCCTGAGCCACTGCCTGTTTGAGTTGATCCTGGGTCATGCGGGCTCCGAAAGCGGGCAAGGGGAAACGGAAAGGCCGGCATTATAGCCCCATGCGGGGCTAAAACCTCTTGATTCGTGTGGTCGCCCGCCCGAAAGCCGGGTTAGACTCCTTGGCCCTGCCCAACCCGCTCAGTGATGCTTTCCGATGCTCGAACAGTACGTCAAAAAGATCCTCACCTCGCGCGTTTATGACGTTGCCGTAGAAACCCCATTGCAGACTGCCCGCCAGCTCTCCGAGCGGCTGGGCAACAATATCTGGCTCAAGCGCGAAGACTTGCAGCCCGTGTTCTCGTTCAAGATTCGTGGCGCTTACAACAAGCTGACCCAGTTGAGCGATGAAGAACGTGCTCGCGGCGTGGTCACGGCCTCGGCGGGCAACCACGCGCAAGGCCTGGCCCTGGCGGCGAAAGTGTTGGGCGTCAAAGCCACCATCGTCATGCCCAAGACCACCCCGGAAATCAAAGTCGAAGGCGTGCGTTCGCGCGGCGGCAAAGTGGTGCTGCACGGGGATTCGTTCCCGGAAGCCCTGGCCTACTCGCTGAAACTGGTCGACGAAAAAGGCTACGTCTACATCCACCCTTACGATGATCCCCACACCATTGCCGGGCAGGGCACCGTGGCGATGGAGATTCTGCGCCAGCACCCTGGCCGTCTCGACGCGATTTTCGTGCCGGTCGGTGGCGGCGGCCTGATCGCCGGCATCGCGGCGTACGTGAAATACCTGCGCCCGGAAATCAAGATCATCGGTGTCGAGCCTGACGACTCCAATTGCCTGCAAGTCGCGATGGCGGCTGGCGAGCGCGTGGTATTGCCGACCGTGGGCATCTTCGCCGACGGTGTGGCGGTGGCGCAGATCGGCCAGCACACGTTCGATATCTGCAAAGACTATGTCGATGACGTGATCACGGTCAGCACCGACGAGATCTGCGCGGCGATCAAGGATATCTACGACGATACCCGCTCGATCACTGAGCCTGCGGGCGCACTGGGCGTGGCCGGGATCAAGAAATACGTCGAGCAGAACGGTGTCACCGGCCACACCTTTGTGGCCATCGACTCCGGCGCCAACGTCAACTTCGACCGTTTGCGCCACGTCGCCGAACGCGCCGAACTGGGCGAGGGCCGTGAAGCGATCATCGCCGTGACCATCCCCGAGAAACCGGGCAGCTTCAAGGCGTTCTGCGAAGCCATCGGCAAGCGCCAGATCACCGAATTCAACTACCGCTACAACACCGGCAGCGAAGCACACATCTTCGTGGGCGTGCAGACGCACCCGGAAACCGATCCGCGCAGTGCGCTGCTGGCGAGCCTGACCGAACAGGGCTTCCCGGTGCTGGACCTGACCGACAACGAACTGGCCAAGCTGCACATCCGCCACATGGTCGGCGGTCGTGCGGCCCACGTGGTCGATGAAGTGATCCTGCGCTTCGAATTCCCGGAACGTCCGGGGGCGCTGTTCAACTTCCTCAACAAATTGGGCGGGCGCTGGAACATCTCGATGTTCCACTACCGCAACCATGGCGCGGCGGACGGTCGAGTGGTCGCGGGCCTGCAAGTGCCGCACGACGAACGTCATCTGGTCCCGGCGGCGCTGGAAGAAATCGGTTACCCGTACTGGGACGAAAGCGACAATCCGGCCTATAAGCTGTTTCTGGGCTGAGCGGCTACGCTGATGGGCAGGTCATAAGGAAATCGGACAATGGAAACGTTAACTGCCCTGAAAGTGGCGCACATGGTTGCAACGGTGGTGTTGCTGATCAGTGCGCTGGGTCTGGGGATCTGGGTTTTTCTCGCGCGACGCAAAGGTGATGCGACGGCGGGAAGCCGTACCCTGCAACGGCCGCGGGTGTTCATCTGGCTGCTGATGGGGCTGGCGCTGCTGAGCATGCCGTTCACCGGCTGGGGGATGGTGCATCTGGTGGGCTGGCCGTTGGGGCAGACGTGGTTGTTGGTGTCGAGCGTGCTTTACACCGTGGCGGCGTTGGCGTGGTTTTGGCTGTTGGTGCGGCTTAACAGATTGCGCAAGGTGCCGGGTGGGGTGGGGAGATTTACCTTTTCCTTGGCGTTGTTCAGTTTTGTCTGCTTTATCGCTATTGCGGGGTTGATGGGTGCCAAGCCTGTTTAAGGCTTGAGACCGGGGTGACCCCTTCGCGAGCAGGCTCGCTCCCACAGGGGGCCGCGTTCTTCTGTAGGAGTGAGCCTGCTCGCGATAGCGGTTTCAATCGCGCAACGATATCACCGGCCAGCCACGCTTCTCGGCTTCAGCACGCAAATTCGGATCCGGATCCACCGCCACCGGATTCGCCACCTGCTCCAGCAACGGCAAATCATTCATCGAGTCGCTATAGAAATAGCTGTCTTCCAACGAATGCCCGGTCTCTTCCAGCCAACGATTCAATCGCGTCACCTTGCCTTCGCGAAAGCACGGTACGTCGGTGCTGCGGCCCGTGTAGCGCCCATCGACCATCTCGCACTCGGTGGCGATCAGGGTTTCAACCCCCAGGCGCTGGGCAATCGGCCCGGTCACGAAGCGGTTGGTCGCGGTGATGATCACCAGTTTGTCGCCGGCATCGCGATGCTTTTTCAGCAGATCGAGGGCCTGCGGCAACACGATCGGTTCGATGCAATCGCGCATGTAATCGAGGTGCCATTGATCCAGCGTGGCCATCTCGGTGCGCCCGAGCACTTCCAGGCAGAAGTTCAGGTAAGCGGCGTTATCCAGCTTGCCGGCCAGGTAATCCTGATAGAACTCGTCGTTGCGTGCCTTGTAGGCGACGGCGTCGAGAAAGCCGCGCTCGCACAGGTAATCGCCCCAGGCGTGGTCACTGTCGCCGCCCAGCAGGGTGTTGTCCAAGTCGAATAAAGCCAGACGCATTGCAGTTACTCGCTGAAAAGTCTGTAGAAAGGCGCCCAGAATACGGACTTTTCACAAGAGTGCACATAAGGTCGGTCGGCGCGTTGCTGCTTTCACAACCTTTGTGGAACAATGCGGCGACATGCGTTTGCGAGGTTGTTGCCGTGATCGACCCCGATGGTTTCCGCCCCAATGTCGGGATCATTCTCACGAATGATGCCGGACAGGTGCTATGGGCTCGCCGTATCAATCAAGATGCCTGGCAGTTTCCTCAGGGCGGTATCAACCCCCAGGAGACGCCGGAAGACGCCTTGTACCGCGAGTTGAACGAAGAAGTGGGTCTAGAGCGCGAAGATGTTGAAATTCTCGCCTGCACCCGGGGCTGGTTGCGCTATCGTTTGCCGCAACGTCTGGTTCGTACCCACAGCCAACCGCTGTGCATCGGCCAGAAACAGAAATGGTTTCTCCTGCGCCTGATCTCCAACGAGCAGCGGGTGCGGATGGATTTGACCGGTAAACCGGAATTCGATGGCTGGCGCTGGGTCAGCTATTGGTATCCGTTGGGCCAGGTGGTGACATTCAAGCGCGAGGTGTATCGACGCGCTCTCAAAGAGCTTGCCCCGCGCCTTTTAACGCGCGACTGACGACGGAGTTCGACCCCGAGCCATGCTCAATACGCTGCGCAAGATCGTCCAGGAAGTTAACTCCGCCAAGGATCTCAAGGCGGCGTTGGGCATTATTGTATTGCGCGTCAAAGAGGCCATGGGCAGCCAGGTCTGCTCGGTCTACCTGCTTGACCCCGAGACCAACCGCTTCGTGCTGATGGCCACCGAGGGCTTGAACAAGCGCTCGATCGGCAAAGTCAGCATGGCGCCCAACGAAGGTCTGGTCGGCCTGGTCGGCACGCGTGAAGAACCGCTGAACCTCGAAAACGCCGCGGATCACCCGCGCTACCGCTACTTCGCCGAGACCGGTGAAGAGCGCTACGCCTCCTTCCTCGGGGCGCCGATCATTCACCACCGCCGCGTCGTCGGCGTGTTGGTCATCCAGCAAAAAGAACGCCGCCAGTTCGATGAAGGTGAAGAAGCCTTCCTCGTGACCATGAGCGCGCAGCTTGCCGGCGTAATCGCTCACGCCGAGGCCACCGGTTCGATCCGTGGTTTGGGCCGTCAGGGCAAGGGCATCCAGGAAGCCAAGTTCGTCGGCGTGCCGGGTTCGCCGGGGGCGGCGGTCGGTACGGCGGTGGTCATGCTGCCACCGGCCGATCTGGACGTGGTGCCGGACAAAAACATCGTCGATATCGACGCCGAACTGGCGTTGTTCAAAACTGCCATCGAGGGCGTGCGCGCCGACATGCGCGCGCTGTCGGCCAAATTGGCCTCGCAGCTGCGTCCAGAAGAGCGGGCCTTGTTCGACGTCTATTTGATGATGCTCGACGATGCTGCGCTGGGCAACGAAGTCACCACCGTGATCAAGACTGGCCAGTGGGCCCAGGGTGCGTTGCGCCAAGTGGTCACTGAGCACGTCAACCGTTTCGAATTGATGGACGACGCCTACCTTCGTGAGCGCGCCTCGGACGTCAAGGACCTTGGTCGGCGGTTGCTGGCGTATCTGCAGGAAGAGCGTCAGCAGAATCTGGTTTACCCGGAAAAAACCATTCTGGTCAGCGAAGAACTGACGCCGGCGATGCTCGGCGAGGTGCCGGAAGGCACGCTGGTCGGTCTGGTCTCGGTCCTCGGCTCGGGTAACTCCCACGTCGCGATCCTCGCCCGGGCGATGGGCATCCCGACGGTAATGGGGCTGGTCGACCTGCCGTACGCCAAGGTCGACGGCATCGAATTGATCGTCGATGGCACCCGCGGCGAGGTCTATACCAACCCGAGCGAAGTGTTGCGCAAGCAATTCGCCGAGGTGGTGGAAGAAGAGAAACAACTGGCGCTCGGTCTCGACACCCTGCGCGACTTGCCGTGCGTGACCCTCGATGGCCACCGCATGCCGCTGTGGGTCAACACCGGCCTGCTGGCGGACGTGGCGCGGGCGCAGAAGCGTGGCGCGGAAGGCGTGGGTCTGTACCGCACCGAAGTGCCGTTCATGATCAACCAGAGGTTTCCGAGCGAAAAGGAGCAGCTGGCGATCTACCGCGAGCAGCTCGCCGCGTTCCATCCGCAACCGGTCACCATGCGCAGCCTGGACATCGGCGGCGACAAGGCGTTGTCGTACTTCCCGATCAAGGAAGACAACCCGTTCCTCGGCTGGCGCGGGATTCGCGTCACCCTCGATCACCCGGAAATCTTCCTGGTGCAGACCCGCGCCATGCTCAAGGCCAGCGAAGGCTTGAACAACCTGCGGATCCTGCTGCCGATGATCTCCGGCACCCACGAACTCGAAGAAGCCCTGCACCTGATTCACCGGGCCTGGGGCGAAGTCCGCGACGAAGGCACCGATGTGCCGATGCCGCCGATTGGCGTGATGATCGAGATTCCGGCGGCGGTGTATCAGACCAAGGAACTGGCGCGGCAAGTGGACTTCCTGTCGGTCGGCTCCAACGACCTGACCCAGTACCTGCTGGCCGTGGACCGCAACAACCCACGGGTGGCCGACCTTTACGACTACCTGCACCCGGCGGTGCTTCAGGCGTTGCAGAATGTGGTGCGTGATGCCCATGCCGAAGGCAAGCCTGTGAGCATCTGCGGTGAGATGGCCGGCGACCCGGCTGCGGCGGTGCTGTTGATGGCGATGGGCTTCGACAGCCTGTCGATGAACGCCACCAACTTGCCGAAAGTAAAGTGGATGCTGCGTCAGATCAACCTGAGCAAGGCCAAGGAGTTGCTCGCGGAATTGATGACCATCGACAACCCTCAAGTTATCCACAGCTCGCTGCAACTGGCGCTGAAGAACCTTGGGTTGGCGAAGATGATCAATCCGGCTGCGGTCAAGCCCCTCTAAACCTGTTGCGGACCCTTCGCGAGCAGGCTCGCTCCCACATTGGATTTGTGATCGACACATATCCCCTGTGGGAGCGAGCCTGCTCGCGAAGAGGCCAGCCCCCACAACACAAAACTAAAGCCTGATCTCAACTTCCCCCAAATGCCCCCCATACGGCCCGAAACTCCTTTCGACCATATGCCGCGTCCCATCCGCCTGAACAATCAACGCCGTACTCGCCCGCGTCCCATAACTCTGGCTGGCGATAAACACACTCGACAACAGCGTCTCGGTCGCCAACCCGACCCCGGTATCCGGCAGTTCGGTAAACGGCGCCGTCTGCGCATCGCCCAATAACGCCAGCAACGCCTGCGGTTGCGGGTCCGCCAATACTTCTTCCAGCGCCGTCCGGGCCTTGAGCAATTTCGGCCATGGCGTATCAAGCCCGGCGTTCGACAATCCGTAAACACCCGGGGGCAGCATCACCGCCTCGGACTCCCGTGCATTGAAGTGCCACAGCTCGTTGGTATTGCCGATCAGCAGATTAAACCCGGCATATTCGATGGAGCGTCGGACAACATCGCTCAAATAGTCATCAATCGAGCGGTCACCCAACAGAAACCCCGCCACCAGTTCACCGCGGGACTTACGCGATGGCGGCTGATGCGGATCACGAATATTGGTCAGCGCGGCAAAGCGCCCATTGTTGCCGATACCCAGCCAGGTGCCGCCGGCTTCCAGGTCTCGGCCGGCATAAACGTTGGGCGCTTCGGGCCATTGCGCCAGGGGCAGGCTCGGGCGGGCATAGAATTCGTCGCGGTTGGCCGCCACGATCAGCGGCTGGGCGTGGTCGGGCCGCCAGGCGAAGACAATCAGGCACATAAGGTGGTCCTTGTGTGTTTTTTGCTCACTTTACGCAGTCCTCGCCCGTCGTTCCATCGCCTCGCGCAGTGGAGCGTTGACCCCTCCATCCGTTACCATGCCCCACTTCTTCGGGGATGCATCCATGGAATTTCTGCTTTACCTGGCGCTCGGCGCCTGTGCAGGCGTGCTGGCCGGGCTGTTCGGGGTCGGCGGCGGGATCATCATCGTCCCCGTGTTGGTCTTCAGTTTCACCTTGCAAGGCTTTGACGCATCGATCCTGACCCACTTGGCAGTCGGCACGTCCCTGGCGACGATTATCTTTACCTCGGTCAACGCCGTACGCGAACACCATCGCCGTGGCGCAGTGCGTTGGCCGATTTTCGTCTGGATGACCGTCGGCATTCTGATGGGCGCCGGTTTCGGCGCACTGACCGCCGAAGCGATCTCCGGCCCGAACCTGCAGAAGATCATCGGCGTGTTCGCCCTGGTCATTGCCGCGCAACTGGCGCTGGACGTCAAACCCAAGGCCAGCCGAACGGTGCCCGGCAAAGTCGGTCTGACCCTGGCCGGCAGCGTGATTGGCTGGGCCTCGGCGATTTTCGGGATTGGTGGCGGCTCTTTGACCGTGCCATTCCTGACCTGGCGCAGTGTGCCGATGCAGCAAGCCGTGGCCACGTCGTCGGCCTGTGGTCTGCCGATTGCCTTGGCCAGTGCATTAAGTTTCATGATTCTGGGCTGGCACGATCCGTTGCTGCCGGCCCATAGTCTCGGTTTTATTTATTTGCCGGCGCTGCTGGGGATTGCCCTGACCAGCATGGTTTTCGCCCGTATCGGCGCGCGACTGGCCCACAGGCTGTCGCCGAAGTTGCTGAAAAGACTGTTTGCCGCTTTGCTGTTCTGCGTTGGCCTGAGCTTTCTGCTCTGACACGCGTCGCAATCCTGGCTTAATCCTGAGGTGGCAGCGTCGCCCGGGAATTTTGGTTTCAACTCTAACGAGGAGTCGCAATGCTGCCTTACCCGCAGATCGACCCGGTGGCCCTGGCCATCGGTCCGCTGAAAATCCACTGGTACGGCTTGATGTACCTGATCGGCATTGGCGGCGCCTGGCTGCTGGCGTCTCGCCGGTTGAACCGGTTCGACCCGACCTGGACCAAGGAGAAACTTTCCGACATGGTCTTCTGGATGTCGATGGGCGTCATTGTCGGCGGCCGATTGGGTTATGTGCTGTTTTACGATCTGCACGCCTACCTGGCCAACCCGGCGCTGATTTTCGAAGTGTGGAAGGGCGGCATGTCGTTCCACGGCGGATTCATCGGCGTGATGCTCGCGGCTCTGTGGTTTGGCAAGAAGAACAACAAGTCGTTCTTCCAGCTGATGGACTTCGTCGCGCCAATGGTGCCGATTGGCCTGGGCGCCGGGCGTATCGGTAACTTCATCAACGCCGAGTTGTGGGGCAAGCCGACCGACGTGCCATGGGCAATGATTTTCCCGCCGTTCAGCGATCCGTCGCAGTTGCCGCGCCACCCGTCGCAGCTGTATCAGTTCGCGCTTGAAGGCGTCGCGCTGTTCCTGATTCTGTGGCTGTTCTCGCGCAAGCCGCGGCCGACCATGGCGGTATCGGGGATGTTCGCGCTGTTCTACGGCATCTTCCGTTTCATCGTCGAATTCGTCCGCGTACCGGACGCGCAACTGGGCTATCTGGCCTGGAACTGGCTGACCATGGGCCAGGTGCTCTGCGTGCCGATGATCGTCGGCGGTCTGTTCCTGATCTGGCTGGCGTATCACCGCGCCCCGGCGACTCCAGCGGCAGCCGTATAAATTCGAACCCCGGGGGCGACGGCCTCCGGGTTCAAGGACACAGGTAACTCATGAAGCAATATCTCGAACTGGTCGCCCACGTCATCAAGAACGGCACCAAGCAAGCCAACCGCACGGGCGTGAACACCATCAGTTTTCCGGGCGCGATGCTGCGTTACGACCTGAAGGAAGGGTTCCCGGCGATCACCACGCGCAAGATGGCCTTCAAATCGGCCATCGGCGAGATGTGCGGTTTCCTGCGTGGCGTGAACAACGCCGCCGAATTCCGTGCGCTGGGCTGCAAGGTCTGGGACCAGAACGCCAACGAAAACGCGCAGTGGCTGGCCAACCCGTTCCGCCAGGGCGAAGACGATCTCGGCGAGATCTACGGCGTGCAATGGCGCAAATGGCCGGCGTACAAGCAGATCCCGGTCAGCAACCAGGCCGCGATCGAGCAGACCTTGAGCCAGGGCTACCGCCAGATCGCTGAAGGCGAAGAAGACGGCCAGGCCTACGTGGTGCTGTACAAGGCGATCGACCAGATCCGCCAGTGCGTCGACACCATCATCAAGGACCCGGGCAGCCGCCGCATCCTGTTCCACGGCTGGAACGTTGCCCAGCTCGATGAAATGGCCCTGCCGCCGTGCCATTTGCTGTACCAGTTCCACCCGAATGTCGAGACCAGGGAAATCTCCCTGACCCTCTACATCCGCTCCAACGACCTGGGCCTGGGCACGCCGTTCAACCTCACCGAGGGCGCCGCGCTGCTGAGCCTGATCGGTCGCCTGACCGGGTATACGCCGCGCTGGTTCACCTATTTCATCGGTGATGCGCACGTCTACGAAAACCACCTGGACATGCTGAATGAACAGCTCAAGCGCGAGCCGTTCCCGATGCCGAAACTGGTGATCAGTGATCGTGTGCCGGAGTTTGCCAAGACAGGCGTGTATCAGCCGGAATGGCTGGAGTTGATCGAGCCGGGCGATTTCTCGCTGGAAGGCTACCAACACCACGCGCCAATGACCGCGCCGATGGCGGTCTAAAAAACCACCGCAAACCTAATGTGGGAGCGAGCCTGCTCGCGAAAGCGGTGGGTCAGTCGACATCAACGTTGATTGACTGACCGCATTCGCGAGCAGGCTAGCTCCCACAGTGGTTATGGGGTGTGCTCAGTGGCCGTGACTACGGCCCACATGGGAATGCTCCACCTCCGTCGCCACAACCCCGCCACTCACTTCCAGCCGCTGCAAAATCCCGCACTGATCAATCTCCGGCCCTTCACCACAGCGTTGGCGCAGGTCGAGCAGTTGTGTCTGCAACGCCAATAACCCATCGATCCGCGCCTTGACGTGGTGGATGTGTTCATCGATCAGCGCATTCACGCTTTCACACTGGTCCTGTGGGCTGTCGCGCAAGGCCAGCAGGCTGCGGATCTCTTCGAGCGTCATGTCGAGGGTGCGGCAGTTGCGGATGAAGGTCAGGCGTTCGGCGTGGGCCTGGGTGTAGACGCGGTAGTTGCCGTCGCTGCGGGCCGGTTCAGGCAGGAGGTTTTCGCGCTCGTAGTAGCGGATGGTTTCCACGGCGCAGTCGGTGAGTTTGGCCAGTTCTCCGATCTTCATGACGGCAATCTCCAAATGGGTGCTTGACCCTATAGTGGCTACAGGGTCTTTACTTGGCAACAGGCACCTTCATGGACGCGACCCGATGAGCGATTCCCGACACACCCACACACACGAGGCTGCGCACGATCACAGCCACAAGCTGCAGCCTGTGACGAAGCACGAGCATGGCGGCCACGGCGATTCCTGCTGTTCCGCCAAAGCGGCGGCACCCTCACTGATCAAGTTGAGCGAAACGCCAACGGCCGGTGCGCGGCTGAGCAGTTTCCGCATCGACGCGATGGACTGCCCGACCGAGCAGACGCTGATCCAGAACAAACTCGGCAAGCTCGCGGGTGTGCAGCAGCTGGAATTCAACCTGATCAACCGGGTGTTGGGCGTGACCCATGACCTGCCGGGTACCGCGCCGATCATCGAGGCGATCAAGTCGCTGGGCATGGTTGCCGAACCGCTGGAGCAGGGCGTCGAAGCGCCCGCGCCGGCTGCGGAGAAAAAACCGTGGTGGCCATTGGCGCTGTCCGGTGTCGGCGCGCTCGCCGCCGAAGTGATCCACTTCACCAATGCCGCGCCCAACTGGGTGGTGGCGATCATCGCGCTGGTCTCGATCCTCAGCGGCGGGCTGACCACCTACAAAAAGGGCTGGATCGCCCTGAAGAACCTCAACCTGAACATCAACGCGCTGATGAGCATTGCGGTGACCGGCGCGATCCTGATCGGGCAGTGGCCGGAAGCGGCGATGGTGATGTTCCTGTTCACCGTGGCCGAGTTGATCGAAGCCAAATCCCTGGACCGTGCGCGCAACGCCATCAGCGGCTTGATGCAAATGACCCCGGAACTGGCCACGGTGCAGTTGGCCGACGGCAGTTGGGTCGAGCAGGACGTCAAAACCATCGAGTTGGGTGCGCGGGTGCGGGTACGTCCCGGTGAGCGGGTCGGCCTCGACGGTGAAGTGCTCTCGGGCAGTTCGACCATCGATCAGGCGCCGATCACGGGCGAAAGCCTGCCGGTAGAGAAAACCGTCGGCGACAAAGTGTTCGCCGGCACCATCAATCAGGCGGGGTCTCTGGAATATGCGGTGACCGCAGCGGCCAACAACTCGACTTTGGCGCGCATCATCCACGCGGTCGAACAGGCTCAGGGTGCACGGGCGCCGACCCAGCGTTTCGTCGACCAGTTTTCCAAAATCTACACGCCGGCGGTGTTCATTCTTGCTCTGGCGGTCGCGGTGATTCCGCCGCTGTTCATGGGCGCAGTCTGGTTCGACTGGATCTATCGCGCGCTGGTGTTGCTGGTGGTCGCGTGCCCGTGTGCACTGGTGATTTCTACCCCGGTGACCATCGTCAGCGGCCTCGCGGCGGCGGCGCGCAAAGGGATTCTGGTCAAGGGCGGCGTCTATCTGGAGGGCGGTTACAAGCTCGATTACCTGGCGCTGGACAAGACCGGCACGATCACCCACGGCAAACCGGTGCAGACCGATTACCTGTCGCTCGACTCGACTGCCGACGAAACTGCCCCGGCGATTGCCGCAGCGCTGGCCGGTCGTTCGGATCACCCGGTGTCGCTGGCCATCGCCAACGCGGCTGTGGATAAACAATTCGCGCCGCTGATTGTGGATAACTTCGAAGCGCTGGCCGGTCGCGGTGTTCGCGGCGATATCAACGGTCAGACCTACCACTTGGGCAACCATCGTCTGGTGGAAGAACTGAACCGGTGTTCTCCAGCGCTGGAAGAGAAGCTGTTCGCGCTGGAGAAACAGGGCAAGTCTGTGGTGCTGCTGCTCGACACGTCCGGCCCGTTGGCGTTGTTCGCCGTGGCGGACACGGTGAAGGAGTCCAGCCGCGAAGCGATCCAGCAATTGCACGACCTGGGCATCAAGACCCTGATGCTCACCGGCGACAACGTCCACACGGCTCAGGCGATTGCCGCGCAAGTCGGCATCGACGAGGCCAAGGGCGACCTGTTGCCGACCGACAAGCTGCAAGCCATCGAAGCCCTTTATGCACAGGGCCATAACGTCGGCATGGTCGGCGACGGCATCAACGACGCGCCGGCACTGGCCAGGGCCGAGATCGGTTTTGCCATGGCCGCGGCCGGCACCGACACCGCCATCGAAACCGCCGATGTCGCCCTGATGGACGACGACCTGCGCAAGATTCCAGCGTTCATTCGGCTTTCACGACAGACCTCCAGCATCCTGAAACAGAACATCGCCCTCGCTTTGGTGATCAAGGCGATCTTTCTTGGGGTAACCTTCGCCGGGATCGCTACCATGTGGATGGCGGTGTTCGCCGACATGGGCGTGAGCCTGTTGGTGGTGTTCAATGGTTTGCGCCTGTTGCGCAAATAAGCGATGAGGAGCGGGTGTGCTGAGTGCCGAGCTGAAGGCGTTTTACATGGTGGCCCGGTTGGGCAGCATTACCCTGGCGGCGAAAAAGCTCGGCCTGAGCCAGCCCACGGTGACGACGCAGATCCGCAACCTGGAAAGCCAGTACTCGGTTGAACTGTTCTACCGGGGCGGCCGCCGCCTCAGCGTCAGCGAAGAAGGCGCGCGGCTGCTGCCGATGGTCAAGGCATTGCTGCAGCAGGAAGCCGACATCGAGTTTTTCCTGCGCAACAGCGGCCAGGTCCAGGGCACGTTGCGCATCGCGGCTACGGCGCCGTATTACATCCTCGATCTGGTGAAGACCTTTCGCGAGCGTTTGCCGCAAGTGGAGGTGTCGGTGGAAATCGGCAACTCCCAGCAAGTACTCGAAGCGCTGGAGGATTACCGGGTGGATGTCGCGGCGTCGTCGCAATTGCTCGACGATGCGCGGCTGATTCGGCGCGTGCTCGGCAGCGATCCGCTGGTGTTGGCGGTGCATCGCAATCATCCGCTGGCGGTTCATGACCATGTGCCGCTGAGCGCTTTGGCCGGGCATACATTGTTGATGCGCGAATCGGGTTCGACCACCCGGCGTCTGACTGAAGAGTTGCTGGCCAGCGCCGGGGTGAGTTTCGGGCCGTTGCTGGAGATTGGCAGCCGTGAATCGATCCGGGAGGCGGTGCTGCGTAACATCGGCATCAGCATCATTGCCCGACAGGAAGTGCCGCATGATCCGCAACTGCGGGTGCTGACCATCGAAAATGCGCCGCAGATCCCCGAGTACCTGTATTGCCTCAAGGAACGCAAAGGCGCGCGACTGCCGGCGGCGTTTTTCGGGTTGGCGCAGGAAATGGCCCCGGCCTGAAATCTCAGGTGTCTATGCCGGCCTCTTCGCGAGCAGGCTCGCTCCCACAGTTGGCCGCATTCCCCTGTGGGAGCGAGCCTGCTCGCGAAGAGGCCAGACCGGGCAACCCAAATCCCTGAATACCACTATCAGCCATTTTTGCCTCACTGCCATATGACGGACGCATTACATCCCTAGGATGGCCTTCATCTGCTTGATGAGGCCTGTCCATGAACCACTCGATCGCAACTGCCCTGACCAACCCCGGCGCCCCGATGAAGGTGCGCGGCGTGCAGAAACGCTTTGGCGCCTTCACCGCGCTGGATAACGTTTCCCTCGACGTGGCGGCCGGTGAACTGGTGTGTCTGTTGGGCCCATCGGGGTGTGGCAAAACCACTCTGTTGCGCTGCATCGCCGGCCTGGAAAAACAGGACAGCGGCGAGTTGTATCTCGGTGATCGCGACGTTTCCCACCTGGCACCCCAGGCGCGGGACTACGGCATTCTGTTCCAGTCCTACGCGCTGTTCCCCAATCTCACCGTCGAAGCGAACATTGCCTACGGCCTCGCCGGCAGTGGTCGCGATGAAGTGCGCAAGCGTGTCGGTCAGATGCTGGAACTGGTTGGCCTGATCGGCAGTGAGAAAAAGTACCCCGGCCAATTGTCCGGCGGCCAACAGCAGCGCGTTGCCCTGGCTCGGGCTCTGGCGCCGGCGCCTTCATTATTGTTGCTGGACGAACCGATGTCGGCGCTCGACGCCCGGGTTCGCGAGCATCTGTGCACCGAACTGCGCCAATTGCAGCGCAACCTCGGCATCACCACCCTGATGGTCACGCACAATCAGGACGAGGCCATGCTGATGGCCGACCGCATCGCCGTGATGAACAACGGCAAGGTCGAGCAGTACGCCACGCCGCAGGAAATCTACGACCGTCCGGCCACGCCGTTTGTGGCGGAGTTCGTCGGCCAGGGCAACTGGCTGCCGTTCCGCCGCAGCAGCGACAGCCACGCCCAGGTCGGCGGGCTGAACATGCGCCTGGCCGATGGCAGCGCGAAAACCGCATCGGGCCGTTTGTTCTGCCGCCCGGAGGCAATCAACGTCAACCCGCTGGTGCATGAAGAAAACCTGTTCCCGGCCAAGGTTCGCGAGATTACGTTCCTCGGCAACCGCTGCCGCATGAGTTTCGAACTCGATCAGCTGCCAGGTCACCCATTGCTGGCCGAACTGGCGCCGGAAGCCATGCCGCGCCTTGGCGCCCAGCAGATCATGGTCGCCTTGCCGCCGCGCAGCCTGCAGGTGTTTGCCTGATGAGCGCGAACATCGCGCTGCCGATACCGCACAAGCAGGTTCGGCAGACCTCCCGTGCCGAAATCGGCGACCGGGTGTTCGTGGTCGGCGGCAAACTCCTGTTGCTGGTATTGCTCGGCGTCGCCGTGTTGATGCCGTTGCTGGCGATCTTCTGGCGCGGCTTCAGCTCCGAAGCCGGGCAGGGCGGTGGCCTGGTGGCTGCACGGGAGTTGGTCACCAGCGAGAATTTCCACTGGCTGTTGGGTAACAGTCTCAAGGTTTCCCTCAGCGTCGCGGCGATTGTCGTACCGCTGGCCTATCTGTTTGCCTACGCCCTGCAACGCACATTGATTCCCGGCAAAGGCATCTGGCGCGCAATTTCGCTGCTGCCATTGATGGCGCCGTCGATGCTGCCGGGGATAGCGCTGGTGTATCTGTTCGGCAATCAGGGCATGTTGCGCGGCCTGCTCTCGGACAATATCTACGGCTTCTGGGGCATTGTGCTCGGCGAGGTGATCTACACCTTTCCACACGCCTTGATGATTCTGCTGTCGGCGCTGTCCCTGGCGGATGCGCGACTGTTCGATGCCGCCTCCAGCATGGGCGCGAGCCCGGCGAAAGCCTTCCGCAGCATTACTTGGCCGGCGACGCGTCAGGCCGTGTTCGCCGCGTTCTGCCTGGTCTTCACGTTGACCATCACCGACTTCGGCGTGCCCGTGGTGGTCGGTGGCGACTACCAGGTTCTGGCGCTGGAAGCTTACAAAGCCGTAGTCGGCCAGCAACAATTCGGCCGCGGCGCGTTGATCGGCATGGTTCTGCTGTTGCCGGCACTGTTCAGCTTCGGCGTCGATGCGTGGTTGCGTCGACGTCACGGCGACTCCATGAGCGGGCGTGCGCAAGTCTTCAAACCTGCACCCTCGACACTGCGCGACGGCTGCTACCTGGGCATCGTGTTGCTGATCAGCGCGGCGTTGCTGCTGGTGTTCGGCATGGCGATCTTCTCTTCGCTGGTCAAATTCTGGCCGTACAACCTGTCGCTCTCGCTCAACCACTACCAGTTCAACGACACGGCGGGCGGCGGCTGGCTGGCCTATGGCAACAGCGTGAAGATGGCGTTGTGCACGGCGTTGATCGGCAGCGTGCTGATTTTTACCGGCGCTTACCTGATGGAAAAAACCAAGGGCCAGCGCGGATTGAACCTGACCTTGCGCATGCTCAGTTTCGTACCGATGGCCGTGCCGGGGCTGGTGCTGGGCCTGGGTTACGTCTTCTTCTTCAACCTCACCGGCAACCCGTTGCATGTGCTCTACGGGACCATGACCCTGCTGGTGGTCTGCACCATTGCTCACTATTTGACCACTGCGCAAATGACCGCCACCACCGCGCTGCGTCAGCTCGACGCCGAGTTCGAAGCCGCCGCGCTGTCGCTCAAGGCACCGTTGTATCGGCATTACCTGCGCGTCACCGTGCCGATCTGCCTGCCGGCGCTGCTGGACATCGTGCGCTACCTGTTCGTCTCGGCCATGACCACCGTCTCGGCGGCGATCTTCCTCTATAGCCCCGACACCATCCTCGCGGCGGTGGCGGTGCTGAACATGGACGACGCCGGCAATGTTGGCGGCGCGGCGGCGATGTCGACCCTGATTCTGTTCACCTCGGCGGGCGTGTCCCTGCTGCTGGCCTGGGCCTCGCGCGGTTTGCTGCGTCGCTCCCAAGCCTGGCGGCAGACCGCGCCTGGCCACTGATTCACACCCTCAACTCAACTGCCGGTAAACAAAAGGTAAAACGACATGTTCAAGCCCCTGGCCCTGGCCGCTGCTGTTCTCTCCGCCTTCAGCCTGAACGCCTTCGCGGCGAAAACCGAGTTGACGGTGTACACCGCCCTCGAAGCCGAACAGCTGACCGCTTACAAGGCCGCTTTCGAAAAGACCAATCCGGACGTCGAGATCAAGTGGGTACGTGATTCCACCGGCATCATCACCGCCAAGTTGCTGGCCGAAAAAGCCCGCCCGCAGGCTGACGCTGTCTGGGGCCTGGCCGCTTCGAGCCTGGCGATCCTCGATCAACAAGGCATGCTGCAAAGCTACGCGCCCAAAGATTTGGGCAAAATCGGCGGTAACTATCGCGACGCCGCCAACCCGCCAGCCTGGGTCGGCATGGACGTCTGGGCCGCGACCATTTGCTTCAACACCGTCGAAGCCGAGAAGCAGGGCCTGACCAAGCCTGTGAGCTGGCAAGACCTGACCAAGCCTGAGTACAAAGGCAAAATCGTGATGCCCAACCCGGCGTCGTCCGGCACCGGTTTCCTTGACGTCAGCGCCTGGCTGCAAACCTTCGGCGAGAAGCAGGGCTGGCAGTACATGGACGACCTGCACCAGAACATCGGCCAGTACGTTCACTCCGGCTCCAAGCCTTGCAAACTGGCGGCTGCCGGCGAATTCCCGATCGGTATTTCCTTTGAGTACCCAGCCGTTCAGCTGAAGCGCCAGGGCGCGCCGCTGGACATCATCCTGCCGAAAGAAGGCCTGGGCTGGGAGATCGAAGCGACCGCCGTGATCAAGGGCACACCGCACGAAGAGGCGGCAAAGAAACTGGCGGACTTCTCGGCAAGCCCGGCGGCGATGGAGCTCTACAAAGAGAACTTCGCTGTGCTGGCTCAGCCTGGTATCGCCAAGCCGCAGACCGAATTGCCTGCCGACTATGAGCAGCGTTTGATCAAGAACGACTTTGCCTGGGCTTCCAAAAATCGCGATGAAATCCTGACCGAATGGCGCAAGCGCTATGACGGCAAGTCCGAGAAAGTGGTTGCCAAGTAAGATCTTCATCGGCTGACAGGGCCTCTTCGCGAGCAGGCTCGCTCCCACAGTAGATCTCCAGTGGATGGAGGTTTGGGGTTATCCCCGATCAAATGTGGGAGCGAGCCTGCTCGCGAAAGCGGTCTCGAATTCAGAGCAAAAACTCAATGACACACCACAACGACCTGCTGATCGTCGGCGCCGGCATCCTCGGCCTGTCCCACGCCTATGCCGCCGCCCGACGCGGTCTGAAAGTCACCGTTTTCGAACGCAGCGAAACGCCTTTGGGCGCCTCGGTGCGCAACTTCGGCCAGGCCCTCGTCACCGGCCAGCCACCGGGCCCGATGCTCGAACTGGCCAAGGCCAGCCGCGAGATCTGGGGCCAATGGGCACAACTCGCCGGCCTGCAACTCAAGCGCAACGGTTCTTACCTGTTCGCCCGCACCGAAGCCGAAGAACAGCTGCTGGAAGCATTCTGCGCCGGTCGCGCCGTGGAACACGGTTACCGCGTCGAACTGCTGCGCGGCGCTGCGTTGCGTGATCTGTACCGTGGCCAGTTCACCCATCACCGCGCCGCGTTGCACGGGATGGACGATCAGCAGCTGTATTCCCGCGAAGCCATTCCGGCGCTGATCGACTACTTGCGCCGCGAACTCGGGGTGACCTTTCACTTTTCCACCCTGGTCCGCGACATCGAACCGGGCCGCTTGCACAGCACCGCCGGCACCTTCAGTGCCGAGCAGATCATCGTCTGTTCCGGCCACGATTATCAGACGTTGCTGGCCGAGCCGATTGCCGCACTTAACCCGCAAATATGTCGCCTGCAAATGCTTCGCGCCCGCCCGCAGATCAACCTCAACCTGCAACACGCGTTGCTCACCGGTTTGAGTTGCGTGCACTACGGCGCCTTTGCCGATCTGCCGGAAGCCGCGGCGGTGCAGGCGCAAATTCTGCGCGACGAGCCGCACCTGCATGACAACGGCATCCATCTGCTGATCAGCCCGACGCCTTACGGCGAATTGATCATCGGCGACTCCCACCACTACGGCAGCGATCCGTCGCCGTTCAACGCCGAGCAAGTGGACGACTGGATGATCGAACTGGCCGAGCAGACGCTGGGCTGCAAGGTGCAAGTGGTCGAACGCTGGCAGGGTGTCTATGGTTCACGGGGGCCGGGGCCCTTTTCGTTCCTGCGACCGGCACCGGGATTGAGCGTGGCGCTGATGCATACCGGCGTCGGTATGAGCGTCGGGCCAGCGATGGCTGAACGTAATGTGGCGACTTTGTTGGGAGAACATTGATGAGTAACCACGAACAGGTGATTGCCGAAGTGTTCGGTCTGTACGAACGCTTTGGCGACAGCGATTACATCGGAGAACCGGTGTCACAGATCGAGCACATGTCCCAGGCCGCGCAACTGGCGATGGCCGAAGGCTTCGATGATGAAGTGGTGTTGGCTGCGTTTTTTCACGACATCGGACACATCTGTGTCGAAAGCGCCGAGAACATGGGCGGCTTCGGCGTGGTCAGCCACGAACGACTGGGTGCCGATTACCTGCGCCGCGCCGGTTTCGGCGAACGCATGGCGCGACTGGTGGAATACCACGTACAGGCCAAGCGTTATCTGACGCTCAAAGAGCCTGGGTACTACGAGCGCTTGAGCGAAGCCAGCCGCCGCACCCTGGAATATCAGGGTGGGGTAATGACACCGGCCGAGGCTGAAGCCTTCGAGCAGGACCCTCTGTGCGAGGTCAGTTTGCGCATGCGCCAGTGGGACGAATTGGCGAAAGAGATGCGGGTTCCGGTGATCGACCTCCACATTTTGAAGGGCAAGGCTGCCGGTCTGTTATCCCGCGCAATGAGTTGACTTGTCCCACGTGCGATAGAGAACGGGCGCATGGTCTGTAGGACCGAACAGGTCCAGGCTGAGCTTTTCGACCGGAGCGCATGGATGCGTTATCTAAAAGTCATCGCACAGGATCAAAGCGCTAACGGCCAGCCCGATACGCTGTACTTTCGCTTTTATGAAGATGAACAGCTGCAGCGCGAAGCCACGCAAGCGGACCTGCATAAGCTGAAGCGTCTGGGCACCACCTATTTGAAATGTGCCTGGTACAACGCCGGCGACGATGAGACGCGGCACCTGCGAATCTTCTCGCAAAACCCCAGCGCCGATGGCACCCCGGAAACGGTGCGGCTGCACTTTCATGACGGGGTGCAGATTGCCTATAAGGCGGCGGTTCACGACCTGGATAACGACGGGGCGTACGAGGTGGTGTTGAGTACTGACGTGGACAATGATGGCCGGGCGGATCGCACGGATCGAAACCGGGTCAGTGCGTTGGTGCGCGAGTTTTTGAGGGTTGGGTGGTGGTGATCAACGCTTCAGACCGAGTCGCTTCCATCGCGAGCAGGCTCGCTCCCACAGGGGAACGCATTCCAATGTGGGAGCGAGCCTGCTCGCGAAGGGGCCGGTCCAAACACCACAAGCATCAAGGCTTAAAGCTGCTGCGCCAACACCTCAACCTGCTCCTGCCTTTCCGCCTGATTCAACTTCGCCTGCGGATTCAGCGACGACCACTGCGGATGCGCCCGAGCCTTGTTCAGTGCCTCGGGCAGCTTGCCTTCGCGCCACGTTTTGTCCTGAGGCGTAGCGACCTGAATGCTGTCCATTGCCGCATGCCCGCGTGCGTTCAGCGCCTGCAACAACTGACGCTGACGCAACGCCAACAACCGCAGCACGCTGTCATCGATGGTCAGTTCTCGCTGGCCTTTGATCTTGCCGATTAACCGGCTGCCATAACTGCGCGCGGTTTGCAGTGCGCCACCGGCAATCGCACCGGCCAATGCTGCCGCACCCAGGGTCAGGCCGCCCACCAGCAAATCGACCCCGGCCCCGGCTGCCGCGCCGGCCGCGATCCCGCTGCCGACCCGTACTCCGAGCTGCTTCAGGGTTTCCGGGTTAAACAAATCATCGCCCCAACGGCCATCGAGCAGCGGCAAGTCACTGGCCGCTGCATCCTGTGGGCGAAACGCGTAAAGCTTGAGCAGCGCTTCAACGCAGCGTTGCTCGCGCTGACGCACGGCTTTGTGCAGTTCGCTGATGGCGTGCCGTTCCTGCTCCGCGTCGCTGGCGACACTGCGTCGGCAGGCCGCGCAATCAATCAGCAATTCGGCAATCAACCGGACCGCACTTTGCTGACGGGCGAGACGCTGGGCCTGTTGATCGGCGATCAAGCGTTCAAGCTGTTCACGGGAATTTTCCAGGAGCAGCGCGAGGCTTTCATACAGACGACGTTCGCCATCCTCAGGCGGCGCGACGCTGTCGAAACGCACCAATGCGTGCAAGCCCAGACGCGCCAATGCTTCGCGCCAATCCGGCTCGCGGTGGTTGGCACTGCTGACGAAATTCAGCACCGGCAACAGCGGCTTTCCGCAACTGGCCAACACTTCCAGTTCGTCACGGTACTTGGCCAGCACCGGTTCGCGGGCGTCGATCACGTAGAGGCCGGCATCGCAGGTGAGCAGTTGGCGCAACACTTTGGCTTCCTGCTCAAAGCGCTGCCGCGCTTCGCTGCCCTCAAGGAATCGCGCCAAGCGGGCCGGGCCGTCGAGGCGTTCGCCGGGACGTTCCAGGCGTTCGAGGTAGTCGAGCAGGGCGATGGCGTCTTCCAGACCGGGGGTGTCGTAGAGATCGAGCAACGGCTCACCGTCCACCGACAACCTCGCGCCTTCGACATGGCGCGTGGTGCTGGGACGATGGGACACTTCGCCGAAGCCGACATCACGGGTCAGGGTGCGCAGCAATGAGGTTTTGCCGACGTTGGTATGGCCGACCACAGCGAGTTTCAACGGGGCCTTCCAGGCGTTACTCATGACCGGTCTCCAGCCAGTTCATCGGCGCGCAATCGGCGAACGGCAACTCCAGTTGCTGCAATGCGATGTGCCAGTCGCCCAAGCGTTCGGCGTCCAGCGCTTCGCCGGGCGGCGCTTGCAGCAGCCAGACGCGGGTGGCGGCGGCATTGCGCGCCAGTTCGGCGATCAGCGCCAGGCTGCCACGGTCCGGCGAGCGCCGTGGGTCGCAGGCGATTAGAAGGCGTGCGGGCGGAAAGCGGCTCAATTGTTCGAGGAGACGGTGGCGCGATTCACGGCTGTCGAGAATCCCGGCATTGCCCACGGTTTTCGGCAGTTGCGGTGGCCACGGGCGTTGGTCATCGAGTTCGATGGCGACCAACAGGGCGCCGTCGCTTTGCTGGTCGGTGACGCCGCTTTCGACGCGATGCAGTTGCGCCGGTGCCGCATCACTGATGCCCAGGCGTTCGCTGGTGGGCATCAAGCGCTCGCGCAATTGGGCATAGCCGGGCAGGTTCAGGTCCAGATGCAGTTTTGCCTGGCCGGTTTTCCAGCGCCACCGGCAAAACAGCATCAGCAGCAAGCGCGGCAACACCCCGTAGATCAACAGGACACCGACCAGCCACGCGGCCCAGGCCTGCCGAGCGCTTTCGATGTTCAGCGCGGCATCGCCGCTGGCGCGGATCATTTCCACGGTGGGCACGCTCAAGCCGAGCAGGGCCGGCAGCGCACCGAGGGCCTGGGTCATGGCGACGAATGTGTCGGCGCTCAGAATGGTGGTTTCCCAAACGAAACCGTAGCGCCGGGTCGCCATCAGCGTCAGCAGAATCACCAGGGCGCTGAGCATCGCCAGCAGCCACAAGCCGTTGACCAGCGTGCCGACCGCCCAGCGATTGAGTTTGTGTCGTTGCAACAGCAGCAACAGGGCCGGGGCCAGTTGCGCAGCTTTGGCATCGCGCGCGAGTTTTTCGCTGAGCCACAACCATAAGCGCCCGAGGGTGGCGCCGTGTTCGCCGGCGAAGACCAGGCCCAGCGCCCAGCTGATCAACAGAATCAGGTTCAGCCCGAGCAGACTGCCCAAGGCCCAGAACACATTCACCGGGGTTTGCCCGTCGCCCATCGCGGCGAAGGCCAGGCCTGCACCGCTGATCACGGCCAGCACCGCCATCACGATCAGCGCCAGTCGCGCACCTTGCAGCCAGTGTTGCAGGGCGTTGGCCAAACCATCGCGTTCGGCCAGCCACACGGCCCGCCGTTGAATCCGTGTCGGCAAGTCACCGCCAGCGCTGCGGGCCAGTCGGTTGGCTTCCATGTCTTCCAGCGGGCCGGCATGTTCTTCACGCAGGCGCACGGTTTCGGTCAGCCAGAGAGTTTGCAGTCCAGTCAGTTCAGTCACGCGCGATCCCATCGCTCCATTGAGCTGTGAGCATAACCGCTGTGGCGCTTATCGGGGTACGGATGGCTCTGGTATCCTCGCGGGCATGACTAAATCACTCCCCCTCAGCCTGATCGCAGCCCTCGGTGAAAACCGCGTGATCGGCGTCGACAACAGCATGCCCTGGCACCTGCCGGGGGACTTCAAATACTTCAAGGCCACCACCTTGGGCAAGCCGATCATCATGGGTCGCAAGACCTGGGATTCCCTCGGTCGGCCGCTGCCGGGCCGGTTGAACATCGTGGTCAGCCGTCAGGCGGATCTGGTGCTGGAAGGCGCCGAGGTTTATCCGTCGCTGGAAGCCGCGGTGGTTCGCGCCGAAGCATGGGCGAAGGAGCAGGGCGTCGATGAGCTGATGCTGATTGGCGGCGCGCAGTTGTATGCGCAGGGGATGGCCCAGGCGGATCGGTTGTATCTGACCCGCGTGGCGCTGAGCCCGGAAGGGGATGCGTGGTTTCCGGAGTTTGATCTGGGCCAGTGGAAACTGGTGTCCAACACCCCGAATCCAGCTGAAGGCGACAAGCCTGCGTACAACTTCGAAGTCTGGGAAAAAGCCTAAGAGCTTCGCGAGCAGGCTCGCTCCCACAGTGGTTTTGAGGTGAGACTCACATGTGTGAACGCCGCCGAACCCTGTGGGAGCGAGCCTGCTCGCGAAAGCGGTCTAACTGGCGCTACCTAAGCGTGAGCCAGCTCAGAATGCTCATCCGCATCCAGCAATTCTTTATCCGTCTGCTGCATGATCTGGCTGGTAATCGCCCCCGCCGTCATCGACCCACTGACGTTCAGCGCTGTGCGCCCCATATCAATCAGCGGCTCGACCGAAATCAACAACGCCACCAGTGACACCGGCAAACCCATCGCCGGCAACACGATCAGCGCGGCAAACGTCGCACCACCGCCCACACCCGCCACACCGGCCGAACTCAGCGTCACAATCGCCACCAACGTCGCGATCCACAGCGGGTCCAGCGGGTTGATGCCCACGGTCGGTGCGACCATCACCGCCAACATCGCCGGGTACAGGCCGGCACAGCCGTTCTGGCCAATGGTCGCGCCAAACGACGCGGCGAAGCTGGCGATGGACTGGGGAATACCCAAGCGGCGAGTCTGCGCTTCGATACTCAATGGAATCGTTGCCGCGCTCGAGCGGCTGGTGAACGCAAACGTCAGCACCGGCCAGACTTTGCGGAAGAACCGCAGCGGGTTGATCCCGGCTGCCGACACCAGCAGGCCATGCACCACAAACATCAGACCCAGGCCGATGTAGGACACCACGACAAAACTGCCGAGCTTGATGATGTCTTGCAGGTTGGAACCGGCGACCACTTTGGTCATCAGCGCCAGCACGCCGTACGGGGTCAGCTTCATCACCAGGCGCACCAGACGCATCACCCAGGCTTGCAGGGTGTCGATGGCATTGATCACTTTCTGCCCTTTCTCGACGTCATCCTTCAGCAATTGCAGGGCGGCGACGCCGAGGAACGCCGCAAAAATCACCACGCTGATGATCGAGGTCGGTTTGGCGCGCGCCAGATCGGCAAACGGGTTTTGCGGGATGAACGAGAGCAACAGCTGCGGCACGTTCAGGTCCGCCACCTTGCCGGCGTAGTCGGTCTGGATGGTTTGCAGGCGCGCCATTTCTTGCGTGCCGGCGATCAGGCCTTCGGCGGTCAGGCCAAACAGATTGGTCAAACCGATGCCGATCAACGCCGCGATGGCGGTGGTGAACAGCAGCGTGCCAATGGTCAGGAAGCTGATCTTGCCCAATGACGACGCGTTGTGCAGACGGGCCACTGCGCTGAGGATCGAGGCGAACACCAACGGGATCACGATCATTTGCAGCAACTGCACGTAACCATTGCCCACCAGATCGAACCAGCCGATCGAGGCTTTCAAGACCGGATTGCCGGCGCCATAAACGGTGTGCAGCGCCACACCAAACACCACGCCCAACACCAGCGCAAGCAGGACTTTTTTCGCCAGGCTCCAAGTGGTGTGGCGGGTTTGTGCCAGGCCGAACAGCAGGGCAAGGAACACCAGCAGATTGAGGATCAGCGGCAGATTCATAAAAACTCCGATCAGACATGTGCCAGCTACCTTCCGGGGCAGCCGCGAACCGGCAAGCCTAACAGCTTGATATCTAATGAATTAATATCAAAATCAGAGGTGAGCTGTCGTTTTTGGAATAAGCCGGTGTCGCTGTCAGGAATGCAGCTGGCGCGATGGGTACGGTAGCGGTCGCTGACAGACGAGGACTGTCACACTTATTTGTTAGCGTGGATGTCTTCCAAATTCAGGGACTTTTAATAAGGAGAAGCAGGTCGATGAAATTCATACCAAAAATACTGGCTGCAGCCATTTGCCTGGGCCTTGCGGGCCAGGCATTCGCCACCGACTTGAAACACTGGCCGGCCGATCAGGCCAAGGCGCTGGACGCAATGATTGCCGCTAACGCCAACAAAGGTAACTACGCGGTGTTCGACATGGACAACACCAGTTACCGCTACGATCTGGAAGAGTCGTTGCTGCCATTCATGGAGAACAAGGGCCTGATCACCCGCGACAAACTCGACCCTTCCCTGAAACTGATTCCGTTCAAGGACACCGCTGACCACAAGGAAAGCCTGTTCAGCTACTACTACCGCCTCTGCGAAATTGACGACATGGTGTGTTACCCATGGGTCGCGCAAGTGTTCTCCGGCTTCACCCTCAAAGAACTCAAAGGCTATGTCGACGAGCTGATGGCGTCCGGCAAACCGGTGCCGGCCACTTATTACGAAGGCGACGTGGTCAAAAAACTCGACGTCAACCCGCCGAAAGTCTTCACCGGCCAGGCCGAGCTGTACAACAAGCTGATGGAGAACGGCATCGAGGTCTACGTGATGACCGCCGCCTCCGAAGAGCTGGTGCGCATGGTCGCTTCCGATCCGAAGTACGGCTACAACGTCAAGCCGCAGAACGTCATCGGCGTGAGCCTGCTGCTCAAGGATCCGAAGTCCGGCGAGCTGACCACTGCGCGTAAACAGATCACCGCAGGCAAGTACGACGAGAAGGCCAACCTCGGCCTCGAACTGACCCCGTACCTGTGGACCCCGGCGACCTGGATGGCCGGCAAGCAAGCCGCAATCCTGACCTACATCGATGAGTGGAAAAAACCGGTACTGGTCGGCGGCGACACCCCGAGCAGCGATGGTTACATGCTGTTCCACAGCGTCGACGTGGCAAAGGGCGGCATTCACTTGTGGGTTAACCGCAAGGACAAATACATGACTCAGATTAACGGCATGATGGCCAAGAACGCGGCGGCCCAGGCCAAGGAAGGGCTGGAGGTTACTGCGGACAAGAACTGGGTGATCGTGAAGCCGGAAGAAATCCAGTAAGCCCACACAGATCCAAATGTGGGAGCGAGCCTGCTCGCGAAGACGGTGTGTCAGTTGTCATCTCTGTTTCTGACATACAGCTTTCGCGAGCAGGCTCGCTCCCACAGGGGGTCTACAGTGTTTGGGAGGTTTTGGTCAGACAAAAAAAATGCCCCGCACTTGGCGGGGCATTTTTATTTCTGCGATTGACGCTTACAGCCCGTCGAGCATCGCCTTGTTACGCACGGCACCCTTGTCGGCGCTGGTCGCCAGCAGGGCGTAGGCTTTCAGTGCGGTGGTCACCTTGCGTGGACGTTTTTCCACAGGCTTCCAGCCTTTCTGATCCTGCTCGGCACGACGCCCGGCCATTTCTTCGTCGCTGATCAGCAGGTTGATCGAGCGGTTCGGAATGTCGATCAGCACTTTATCGCCGTCCTGTACCAGACCAATCGCGCCGCCCGCTGCCGCTTCTGGCGAAGCGTGGCCGATGGACAGGCCTGAGGTGCCGCCGGAGAAGCGACCGTCGGTGAGCAGGGCGCAGGCTTTGCCCAGGCCTTTGGATTTCAGGTAAGACGTCGGGTACAGCATTTCCTGCATGCCCGGGCCGCCTTTCGGGCCTTCATAACGAATGATCACGATGTCGCCGGCCTTCACTTCGTCAGCGAGGATGCCGCGTACGGCGCTGTCCTGGCTTTCGAAGATCTTCGCGTTGCCTTCGAAGACGTGGATCGATTCGTCGACGCCTGCGGTTTTCACTACACAGCCGTCCAGTGCAATGTTGCCGTAGAGAACGGCCAGGCCGCCTTCTTTTGAGTAAGCGTGCTCGACACTGCGGATGCAGCCGTTCTCACGGTCGTCGTCGAGGGTTTCCCAACGGGTCGACTGGCTGAACGCGGTCTGCGTCGGAATGCCTGCCGGGCCGGCCTTGAAGAAGTGATGCACGGCTTCGTCGTCAGTCTGGGTGATGTCCCACTTGGCGATGCCTTCGGCCAGGGTCTTGCTGTGCACGGTCGGCAGGTCGGTGTGCAGCAGGCCGCCACGGGCCAGCGAGCCGAGGATGCTGAAAATCCCGCCAGCACGGTGCACGTCTTCCATGTGGTACTTCTGGATGTTCGGCGCGACTTTGCACAGTTGCGGCACGTGGCGGGACAGGCGGTCAATGTCGCGCAGGTCGAAATCGATCTCGGCTTCCTGGGCCGCGGCCAGCAGGTGCAGGATGGTGTTGGTGGAACCGCCCATGGCGATGTCCAGCGTCATGGCGTTTTCGAACGCCTTGAAGTTGGCGATGTTGCGCGGCAATACCGACTCGTCGTTGTCGGTGTAGTAACGCTTGCACAGCTCGACGATGGTGCGGCCCGCTTGCAGGAACAATTGCTCGCGGTCGCTGTGGGTGGCCAAGGTCGAACCGTTGCCCGGCAATGCCAGGCCCAGGGCTTCGACCAGGCAGTTCATCGAGTTGGCGGTGAACATGCCGGAGCACGAACCGCACGTCGGACAGGCGCTGCGCTCGTACTCAGCGACTTTCTCGTCAGAAGCGCTGGAGTCGGCGGCGATCACCATGGCGTCGACGAGGTCGAGACCGTGGCTGGCCAGTTTGGTCTTGCCGGCTTCCATCGGGCCGCCGGAAACGAAGATCACCGGGATGTTCAGGCGCAGGGACGCCATCAGCATGCCTGGGGTGATCTTGTCGCAGTTGGAGATGCAGACGATGGCGTCGGCGCAGTGGGCGTTGACCATGTACTCGACGGAGTCGGCGATGATCTCGCGGCTCGGCAGCGAATACAGCATGCCGTCGTGGCCCATGGCGATGCCGTCATCCACGGCAATGGTGTTGAATTCTTTTGCCACACCGCCGGCGCGTTCGATTTCGCGGGCGACCAGTTGGCCCAGGTCCTTGAGGTGGACGTGGCCCGGTACGAACTGGGTGAAGGAGTTGGCAATGGCGATGATCGGCTTTTTGAAGTCGTCATCTTTCATCCCCGTGGCGCGCCACAGTGCGCGGGCGCCGGCCATGTTGCGGCCGTGGGTGGATGTTTTCGAGCGGTAATCAGGCATGAAGCACTCCGGGCGGCTAATCAGGTATCAAAAGGGAAGTGAGCTTCTATTGACGTCTGGAACACTCAGAAATGGCCGTGTGTCCGGAAGTTGCCGATAACTTTGCGGGATCGCCGCGCGCTTCAGCTTGAGCTCATAAACCCGCCGGGGGATGACTGGCGATGAATGTCGCGATTCTACACGGCTGGCGTCAGGAGGGAATGCCGGCAAGCGTTGATCCAGTGCTGACTGCGCGGGCGAGATGACGACTGGCACGTATCACCCGGTATTGAGTGCCTGTTCAGTCTTGTGGTTGATCACGGCGTTCACCCCAAGTCCTGCAACGCTCAGCATCAGGAAGCCCAGGGCCAGAGTCGTGGTCAGGTTGTCGGGCGTCAGATTGATCACCGAACTGATTACACCGCCGAACATGAAAATCAGCATGGCCCCGACCGAGGTGGAGGCACCGGCATTCTCCGGGTGAAGGCTCATCGCCTTGGAGTTGACGATTGGCCTGGCGATAGTGGTGCCGATGGTGCAAACCAGCATCGAAATCAGCACCGTCGCCGTAGAAAGACCGAACTGGCGAGTCAGCCACAGCATGAGCCCGCCTGAAACGGCGATCAGGCCCAGGCCGATAATGATCTGGGTGTTGGCCTTCAGGTATCGATGCAACACGCTGGCTAATACCCCACCGAACACATAAGCCACGCCATACAGCAGCAACGCCCAGGCGAATTCATATGGCGAGAGCGCCAGACGCTCCATGAAAATGATGGGCGAAGAAACGATGAACGAAAAATGGCAAGCGAAGGCCAGGGCTGAAATCAACCAGTAACCCATGAAGCGAACATCCGAACACAAGCGCCAATAAGCACTAAAAACCCCCGTATGCGCAGCCCGGCGCACTGGCGGTATTTGCTTGAGCAGCCGGTAGGTGCCGACCCATGCAACAAATGCCAGTGCCATGAATACATAGAAACTGCCTTGCCAGCCGAGGCACGATTGCAGCCAGGTTCCCAGCAGGGGCGAAATCGAAATGAATACTCCGCCTGCCGTCACCATCCAGATTCTGATGCGCTCTCGTTCACGACCGACGAACAGGTCCTGGATCAGTGCCTGCGACAATGAAAATGATCCGCAGCCGATCGCCTGAACCATGCGAAACGCCAGAAACCAGCGGTAGTCGCTGGCGAACACGCAGCCAACCGCTCCAATTGCCGCGATGGCAATACCTCCCAGCAGCAGCTTCTTGCGCCCCCACGCATCCGACAATGGCCCGACCAGCATCACGGAGAGTGCCAGGCTGATGGCGAACACGCTGACGGACAGGGAAATCCCGGACGACGAGGTCTGAAAGTAATCGCCAAGATCGGGAAAGGACGGGAGCACGACATCGAGGGGAAAGACACCCAGCAGCGTCATGGTCATCAACAGCGTGACCGTGGCCCGGCGTTTGACGCTGGCCGCATCGTTTCCTTCACTCATCAAGAAGCCCGGCCTGGGTGAACAGTTTCCGGTTAGAAGACAGATCGAAGAACCCGGCGTTTTTCAAGGCATCCAGGGTAGCGCTGGCGCCCGAACGGGCCCGTTGCAGAGTGGCTTGCGCATCGGACAGTCCTTCGATGATTTCCAGGCAGGCTGTCTCGCTGAGACCGACACTGCGAAGGCTCGTCCTCAGCCAGCGCTCATCGACCTCAAAGAAAACCCGGATGAGCTCCGGCAGCAGACTGGCGCAGAACAGGCGTTGAGCGCTGGTCAGGTGCAGCCACAGATAATGGAACACTTCGCAGAAATAGCGACTGTGTCGCGCCTCGTCGGCGAGGTGGTCCCTGAGCATTTCCTGAACGCCGTCCACCAACGCATCGCGACAGATGTCGAGCAGATCCTTGGCGATGATCGTCTCGGAGACAAAACCGGTGAGGAACCAGGCCAATGGCTTGTGCCGGTCAGGTGCGCGCTCGAGCAGGGCGTGCAGCCGGCTGATTCGCTGCGGCATGACGGGCCGATCAAACATGCCGTAGAACTCGGCAATCTGCTCGGCGAGGCTGTTGGAAAAGAGCGCGTGATAGCCCTCGTCGGTGTAGAGCTGCAGCGCAGCGTTTTTCATCCGCTGTGGAATGCTCACACCGAGCTCGTCATGGACGATGGTTTCGACCGATCGATTGACGATGCGGTGTTCGAGCAAGGTGGTGTAGTCGAGGAAATACACCAGGTGATTGGCTGACAGTCGATGAGTGATCTCCGGGCCGGCGTCTTTGACGGCCAGGTGATTCAAATAAGGCAGGAAGGCCGGCGGGAACCAATGCCGGGTTTCCAGTTGCTGTTCAATATCGGGCGGCAATAAATAGGTGTGTTTGCTGGTTCGCACCGCGGCGCGGTTATCCCAGTCGCCGAGGGTAAAGCGATCGGCCCAGCCAGTGGGAGGCGTTGCCTGTTCAAGGCGCGTGTCGGTCATGATGGCGAGTCCTGACGGTTCAGCAGCGCCTTCAATTCCTTGCACAGCACGTCCCCGTTGCTCTTGCCGCAACCGACAAAAAACAAGGGCTGCTCCGGACTGTCATTGAGTCCCAGCAGCATTTCAACCTGATCGTCCGTCAGTGCTCCGGTCAGCCAGGTGTTCAGGCCCAGCGAAGTGGCCACCAGCTGAAAGGTCTGGGAGATATGCCCGGCTTCAACGTAGGCCATTCGGTACGCGCGTGAGTGTTCATATTTCCACCACAGCTTGTCGAAACGGCTGGTGATGAACAGCCCCACGGGCAGGTTGTTGATGAAGTGCTGCCCGCACAGAAGTTGCCCCAACGGCCAACCGGGCAGTGGGTTGACGAATCTCAGCGCATGCCCGGTTGGAAGGTAGGCATAGAGCCCGGGCTTCAGGCCGCTGACATTTTGAACAAGCAGGAAGCCTTCACAGGCGTTTAGCCCGCCGCCGGAGGGACTGGTACGCCGGGCGCCAAATCCTTCGACACAGTTTTCGTCAATGGCGTCTTCACGTTCTCGCAAGTAGCCCAGCGACAAGTAGAGCAACGTGCTGACCACTTCAAGCGAGAGGGCGTCCCCGGTGAAGGTGCGGCAGGTTTTTCGGTCGATCAGGGTGTTGGCCAACGTGCCTTCTGGCAGGCATGCAGGTTTTGGCAGCGAAATCAGTTCGCCTGCCAGGCGTTCGGCAAGCCTGTTGCCGGGAACCGGTGTGGCCAGAACTTCGTTGCAATGGTCCAGATACTCTCTCGACCACTCGTGAATATCTTGTGGTGTATGTTGGCAGGGGATGTTCTTGGTGCCGATATGGAATATTTTCGACAGTTCATCCCAGCCCCATTCAATAATGACAGGTGCTGAAGAGGTGAGTATTCCGGCATCAAGAAGTTGTATGTCTATGCTGTTGCTGTTACTGAACTTGTCGGGGTTGCTGATAAGTTCTGCAAGTCGGGTTGAATACTCTAGATCCAGTTCGTATTGTTTGTGGTTTTTGTAATCCCAGACTATTTGACCGGGCGTGCGTGGAAGTATGAAGAGATGAGGGTTTATCTGCATGATAGGCGGTTTGCTCTGGAGTTTTTTCATGGAAAACGCTGGGTAGCCGGCACTCCCCAGCGCTTCATCTACTTAGCGGGCTTTCGGGGCAACCAGGAAAGACAGGTTGGCGATGGCGTTTGCTTCCAGAGTAATTGCTTTCATGTTTGTAACTCCTTGTCATTGATAATGAGCGTCACTTCAATGTGACAACTCAATCATAGTTGGTAATGAATCCTTATCAAGGAGAAATTGAGTAGGAATATTCTAGTAGTTTTGTCGGATCAGTCGCGGGCACGAGCCAATTTTGTAAGGCGTATTCTCTTAAATAAAAGATACAGAGAAATGTCCTGCATATCGTCCGGATTGCAAGTGTAGGAAGTTGTAGGAATGTATTTCGAATAATAGAACGGGGAGCCGATGGGCTCCCCGTCAAACCGGCGTAATCAGCTGTTTGGCAGCAGGCGGCAAGTGATGCTCTTGATGTAGCGGGTTTCAGCGATGGCCGGGTGAACCGGGTGATCCGGGCCCTGAGCGCCACGCTCCAGCAACTGGATGTTGCGGTCCAGGTGACGGGCGCTGGTCAGCAGGATGTTTTGCAGGTCGTCTTCTGGCAGGTGCATCGAGCACGAAGCGCTCACCAGGATGCCGTCCTTGCTGAGCAGGCGCATGGCTTGCTCGTTCAGGCGACGGTAGGCGCCTTCGCCGTTCTTCATGTCTTTCTTGCGTTTGATGAACGCCGGCGGGTCGGCCACGATCACGTCGAAGCGTTCTTCGCTGGCTTTCAGCTCTTTGAGGGCTTCGAACACATCGCCTTCAATGCAGGTCATTTTGTCGGCGAAACCATTCAGGGCGGCGTTACGCTCGACGCCGTCGAGGGCGAAGGCCGACGCGTCGACGCAGAACACTTCACTGGCGCCGAAGGCGGCTGCTTGTACGCCCCAACCACCGATGTAGCTGTACAGGTCGAGCACGCGTTTGCCTTTGGCATACGGGGCCAGGCGTGCGCGGTTCATGCGGTGGTCGTAGAACCAGCCGGTTTTCTGGCCTTGCATGACCGGGGCTTCGAATTTCACGCCGTTTTCTTCCAGCGCGACCCACTCCGGCACCAGGCCGAACACGGTTTCGACGTAGCGGTTGAGGCCTTCGGCATCACGGGCGGCGGAGTCATTCTTGAACAGAATGCCGCTTGGCTTGAGCACTTGGGTCAACGCGGCGATCACGTCTTCTTTATGAGCTTCCATGGTCGCCGAGGCGATCTGTACCACGAGGATGTCGCCGAAACGGTCGACCACCAGGCCTGGCAGCAGGTCGGAGTCACCGTAGACGAGGCGATAGAACGGCTTGTCGAACAGGCGATCGCGCAGCGACAGGGCGACGTTGATGCGGTGAACGAGCAACGACTTGTCCAGCGGCAACTTGATGTCGCGCGACAGCAGGCGGGCGCAGATCAGGTTGTTCGGGCTCATGGCAACAATGCCCAGCGGCTTGCCGCCGGCGGCTTCGAGGATCGCCTGATCACCGGCCTTGAAGCCGTGCAATGGGGTGGCGGCGACATCGATTTCGTTGCTGTAGACCCACAAGTGGCCGTTTCGCAGGCGACGGTCGGCGTTGGCTTTGAGGCGCAGGCTAGGCAGGGACATGACGTCGCTCCGGAAAAAAGAGCGGGAGTATAGCGTGTTGCGCAAGGCCACGGTTTGGCGGATGGACATGCGGTGAAGGGCGCGCCAAAGATGAAACTTCAGCAGATGCACCCTCCAAGGTGTCGGATCCAACTTTTAGAAGCTAGAATCTGCGCCTGGCCCAGAGTGTGTACTTATGTCCCAAGAGCTGACTACCGAACAGATTCAACAGTCCCTGCAAGGCATCAGCGTGCCCGCCCAGCCGCAAATCATGGTGGATTTGCAGATGGAGCAGTACATGCCCGACCCGGACCTGGAAGTGATCGCGAAACTGATCTCCCAAGACCCGGGCCTCTCTGGCGCCTTGCTGAAGATCGTCAACTCGCCGTATTACGGCTTGAGCAACAAGATCGCCTCGATCCAGCGAGCGGTGAACCTGTTGGGTAGCCGTTCAATCATCAACCTGATCAACGCCCAGTCGATCAAGGGCGAGATGAATGACGACACCATCGTCACGTTGAACCGCTTCTGGGACACGGCTCAGGATGTGGCGATGACCTGCCTGACGCTGGCCAAGCGCATTGGTGCCCAGGCCGGCGACGAAGCGTACGCGTTGGGCCTGTTCCACGACTGCGGCGTGCCGCTGATGTTGCAGCGTTTCCCCAACTACATGACGGTTCTGGAAGAGGCCTATGCCAACGCCAGCGCCGAATGCCGAGTGGTGGACACCGAGAACCGCGAGTTCAACACCAACCATGCCGTGGTCGGTTACTACACCGCCAAATCCTGGCGCCTGCCGGACCATGTGACCGCCGCGATCGCCAATCACCACAACGCGTTGGCGATTTTCAGCGATGAGTCGTCGCGCAATGCCCAGCTCAAGAACCTGCTGGCGATCCTCAAGATGGCCGAACACATTTGTGCATCCTATCGAGTGCTGGGCAACCAGAACGAAGACCACGAATGGAACAGCATCGGGCATCTGGTGCTCGACTATGTCGGCCTCTCGGATTACGACTTCGAGACGCTCAAGCAATCCATTCGCGACCTTGGCGCTCACCACTGAGTCCCGGATAGCCTGATTCGAGTGCACCATGCCTGAACTGCCGGAAGTCGAAACCACCCGCCGCGGAATTGCGCCGCACCTGGAAGGCCAGCGGGTCAGTCGGGTGATCGTGCGTGACCGGCGCCTGCGCTGGCCGATTCCCGAAGACCTCGATGTGCGGTTATCCGGGCAGCGCATCGTGCTAGTGGAGCGGCGCGCCAAATACCTGCTGATCAATGCCGAAGTCGGCACGTTGATCAGCCATTTGGGTATGTCGGGGAATTTGCGCCTGGTGGAAGTTGGCCTGCCGGCGGCCAAGCATGAGCACGTGGACATCGAGCTGGAATCCGGCCTGGCGCTGCGTTATACCGACCCGCGACGGTTTGGTGCGATGCTCTGGAGCCTTGACCCGCTCAACCACGAATTGCTGATTCGCCTGGGGCCGGAGCCGTTGACCGACCTGTTCGATGGCGAGCGCCTGTTCCAGCAATCTCGCGGGCGTTCCATGGCGGTCAAGCCGTTCATCATGGATAACGCCGTGGTGGTCGGTGTCGGCAATATTTACGCGACCGAAGCGCTGTTCGCCGCTGGCATTGATCCGCGCCGCGAAGCCAAGAGCATTTCCCGGGCGCGTTATTTGAAACTGGCGATCGAGATCAAACGCATCCTCGCCGCCGCCATCGAGCGCGGCGGCACCACGTTGCGCGACTTTATCGGCGGTGACGGCCAACCGGGTTACTTCCAGCAGGAACTGTTCGTGTACGGCCGGGGCCATGAGCCCTGCAAGGTCTGCGGCACGGAGCTGCGGGATGTGAAACTCGGGCAGCGCGCCAGCGTCTTTTGCCCGCGCTGTCAGAGCTGAGAACTCCCACGGTCTATAGTCAGTGTTCTCACTGCCTCGCATAAGGACCGTGCCATGAACCTGTTCCGAACCCTTGTCGTTGTCTGGCTGCTGGGCGCCAATGCCTGCGCGCTGGCGGCAAACAACGGCAGCGGCGACCCGCTCTACACCATCCAGAATCCCCCGGCGTACGCCATGATCGGTGATTTGCTGATTGCCCGACCGTTGCTGGTCGTGGCGACGGTGATTGGTGCTGGGGTGTTTGTGGTGTCGTTGCCGTTTACCGCGCTCGGTGGCGGCGTTGGCGATGCGGGGCAGGCGTTGGTGGTTGACCCGGCGAAAGCGGCGTTTGTGCGGTGTCTGGGGTGTATCGGGGAGGGGTTTGAGCAGCGGGAGTGAAGGCAGGTATATCTTGGTGTGGCTGATGACGCCTTCGCGAGAAGGCTCGCTCCCACATTAGACCGCGATCAACTGTGGGAGCGAGCCTGCTCGCGAAAGCGAGAGGGCAGGCTGCAAAAATCTCAAGCCTTACCGGTAATCTTCCGGTACTTCTCCATCAACTCGTCTTCAGTCTCCGGATGCGCTTCGTCCAGCGGAATGCAATCCACCGGGCACACTTGCTGGCACTGAGGTTCGTCGTAGTGGCCGACACACTGTGTGCACAGGTTCGGGTCGATCACATAGATCTCTTCGCCTTGGGAAATGGCGGCGTTTGGGCACTCGGGTTCGCAGACGTCGCAGTTGATGCAATCGTCGGTGATGATCAGGGACATGCTAACTCCAGCCAGGGCGGCAGGCCCGGGCGCAATAAACCAATGCGCGCAATTGTGCCGCATTGGCGCCCGCAGTGCACGCGGGCGCGACGTTTTGCGGATCGCAGGCTTCGCCAGCTCCTACAGTCGGCGTCCGGCTTTATTTCTTGAAGCGTTCCGTGAGGGCATCCGCCACCGCAGGGTGGACAAACTTGGTGATATCACCGCCCAGCGCCGCGATTTCACGGACCAGCGTCGAGGAAATGAACGAATAACGCTCGGAAGGCGTAAGAAACAGGCTCTCCACATCCGGCGCCAGCTGACGGTTCATGTTGGCCAGCTGGAATTCGTATTCGAAGTCCGACACCGCACGCAAGCCACGCAGGAACACGTTGGCGTTCTTCTCTTTGGCAAAGTGCGCGAGCAGCGTCGAGAAACCGACGACTTCAACGTTCGGCAGATGTTTAGTGACCTCGCGGGCCAGCTCCACACGCTGTTCCAGAGGAAACAACGGGTTTTTCTTGGGGCTGGCGGCGACGGCAATGATCACATGATCGAACAGGCGCGCGGCGCGTTCGACCAAGTCGCCATGGCCCTTGGTAATCGGGTCGAAGGTACCTGGGTACAACACTCGGTTCATCGCGTCGTCCTGGCGGGAGTCCGTTGGGGAGTCGGATGGTATCGCAGCCTTCCCGGTCGGCCAAGTCGCCTGTTGGGTAAGAAAGCACTATAGACGATACGAATATTCTCCCTTTTCATGGGTTTTTCAAACGTTCGGCCAGCGAAGTGGCCAGTTGCGCCGTCAGCCCGTACACCGACAACTGCGGGTTGGCGCCAATGCTGGTGGGGAACAGCGAGCCGTCATGGATCGACAAATTGCTCAGCTGGTGATGACGGCCGAGGCTGTCGGTCACGGCGTTTTTCGGGTCTTCGCCCATCGCACAACCGCCCATTACGTGGGCGCTGCCCAGGCGTGTGCGGTACAACTCAAGGCTCAAGCCATCGATCAGCGTGCGCGCTTCCGCCAGGGTTTTCACGTAGCGTGCATCGGCGTGCATCGGCATTACCGCGTTGGCGCCCCCGGCGAACTGGATTTCGGCCATGGTGTGGAAGGCTCGGCGCAATCCGTCCCAGGCATAGGGCGAGACCTGATAGTCGAGCACCGGCGTATTGTCGCCGCGCAATTCGACGCTGCCGCCGGGGCTGTCCGGGTGGAAACCGTCGCGCAACAACGCGAGCATCGCGTGGGTATGGGGCAGGTGCTCCATGTGCTGGGCGTTTTCCTTGCCGAAACCGCCGAGCAGGGTGGTCGCCAGCGCCGGGTGCAGCGGCGGGACTTCGAGTTTGTAGCCCATTTTCCCGGTGGTGCCGTCCTGCCATTGGAAATGGTCGGAATAGATCGACTGCGGTGCGCCGTAGAACGGGTTGATCACTTCGTCGAACAGCCCGGCGGACATGTTCACCAAATGCAGGAATGTGCGTTTGCCCAGACGTTTGTGCGGGTCCGGCGCGTCGGAGCGCAAGAGCAGCGCCGGGCTGTTGATCCCGCCGCCGGCCAGGACGTAATGGCGCGCCTTGACCGTGATCGTGCGCCCGGTCGGCGCGACGCAACGGTCGTCCATCGCCACGCATTGCAGGCCGGTGACCTTGCCATCCTTGATCGACAGCTTTTCGGCGCGGGCCAGGTACAACAGCTCGCCACCTTTTTCCAGCGTCGCCGGAATGGTCGTGACCAGCATCGACTGCTTGGCGTTGGTCGGGCAGCCCATGCCGCAATAGCCGAGGTTCCAGCAGCCGCGCACGTTGCGCGGGATGACGTGCCAGCTGTAGCCGAGTTTTTCACAGCCTTTGCGGATCACGTCGTTGTTGGCGTTGGGCGGCACCATCCACGGCGCGACGCCGAGGCGTTGTTCCATTTTCTCGAACCACGGCGCCATTTCGGCGGGAGAGTGGCCTTTGACGTCGTGCTCGCTGGCCCAGTGTTCAAGCGTCGGCGTGGGCGTACGAAAGCTCGATGTCCAGTTGATCAGCGTGGTACCGCCCACCGCGCGGCCCTGGAGGATGGTGATCGCGCCATCCTTGCTCATGCGCCCGATGCCTTCCTGATAGAGGCTGGTGTAGGCCTGGTCTTCGAGCATCTTGAAGTCGCTGCTGGTCTTGAGCGGGCCTTCTTCGATCAGCAGCACTTTGTAGCCGGCCGCGCTGAGGATTTCCGCCGTGGTGCCACCGCCGGCACCGCTGCCGATGATCGCGACGTCCGCTTCGAGGGTCAGGTCTTGGGTCAGTTGCGCGCCGTTGTAGGTTTTCCAGCCACGGGACAGGCCTTCTCGGAACGGGTCGGGTACAGGCATTCTCAGGTTCTCTTTTTTATTTTGTTTTGGGTGGTGAGGCGATGGCATCGACCCGGTCTCAAACCGCAGGTGGACCGGGATACCCGCAATGCACCCATGATTCCGCCCGGGTGTACCACGCCATCATCACCAGTTGCTGCAGCGAGCTATGCCCCATGCGCAACAAGCTCAACGAACTGTTTTCCCAGCGATCAAGAAAACGCCGGATCTCATCACCACTGGCATTTTCCCAACTGCCCCAGATCCCGGTCAGCGGTCCGCGCGTTACGGCCATCCCCAGCACATCGAACAGTTGCTGAGTCAGCTTGAGCATTTCCGGCGACAGGTGATTCAGGCTGTTATCCAGGCAGTGCAAGGTCTGGTCGACCGACGCCGGCATTTTCTCGGCAGCGATAGCGCCCTCGAGCATCACCGGGATCAGTGCGCGCAAAAACAGCAGGTCGCCGCTGCGCAGGATCACGAAACCGTTCGCCGCAGTGCTCGACGAGCAGCCGCTGAGGCTTGCGCCCAACCCGGCCGTGGCCAGGAAGGCGCTGGCGCCGAGGCTGAATTTCAGCAGGCCGCGGCGTGACAGCGCGGGTGTATCGGTCAGGCTTGGGCTCATTATTGTTGTTACCCGGTGGTGGTGATCGTTAGCGGATGAACAGCTTCTGGATCAGTTTCTGGATGGATTTTCCGTACGGTGGGTAGATCAGCTTCGAGGCGTTGAAGCGCTGCTTGATCAACACCCCTTTGGCCTTGCTGAAGGTCAGGAACCCTTCGTGGCCGTGGTAATGGCCCATGCCCGACGCACCGATGCCACCGAACGGCATGTCGTCCTGAGCGACGTGCAGCAGCGTGTCGTTGAGGCAGACGCCACCGGAGTGGGTTTCGTGGAGCACACGGTTCTGTTCGCGCTTGTCGTAGCCGAAGTAGTACAACGCCAGTGGGCGAGGGCGTTGGTTGATGTAGGCAAACGCCTCATCCAAATGCTTGTACGGCACGATCGGCAGCAGCGGGCCGAAGATTTCGTCCTGCATCACGGTCATGTCGTCGGTGACATTGAGCAGCAGGCTGTGACTCATGCGCCGGCCCTGACCCTGGTCGAACAGCGGAATCAGCTGTGCCCCTTTGCCGGTGGCATCGCTGATGTAGCCGTTGAGACGCGCCAATTGCCGCTCGTTGATGATGGCGGTGTAGTCCGGGTTGTCAGCCAGTGTCGGATAAAACCCCCGAACCACCTGACGATAAGCCTCGACGAAACCCTCGACGCGGTCTTCCGGCACTAATACGTAGTCCGGGGCCACGCAGGTTTGCCCGGCGTTCAGGGTTTTGCCGAAGGCGATGCGTTCGGCGGCGTCTTTCAATGGCACGTCATGCGACACAATGGCCGGGGACTTGCCGCCGAGTTCGAGGGTCACCGGGGTGAGGTTCTCGGCCGCCGCACGCATCACGTGTTTGCCGATGCTGGTGGCGCCGGTGAACAGCAGGTGATCGAAACGCAGGCGGGAGAACGCGACACCGACATCGGCTTCGCCCAACACCACGCAGACCAGGTCTTCAGGGAAGACCCGGGCGAGCAATTCCTTGAGCAGCAAACCGGTGACGGGGGTTGATTCGCTGAATTTGAGCATCACCCGATTACCGGCCGACAGCGCGCCCACCAATGGGCCGATGGCCAGGTACAGCGGGTAGTTCCACGGCACGATCACGCCGACCACGCCCAGCGGTTGGTAAACGACTTTGGCCGCCGCCGGTTGAAATGCGATGCCGACCTTGCGCCGCGAGGCTTTCATCCAGCCTTTGAGGTGCTGGCTGGCGTAATGAATGCCGTGCAGGCTGGGCATCAGTTCGGCGAGCAGGGTTTCATCGGCGCTGCGGTGACTGAAATCCTGACTGATCGCCTCGATCAGTGCCTGGCGCTCGCTGCTCAACAGGTCGCGCAGGGCTTTGAGCCATTGCTGGCGCTGGGCGGCCGGCGGCATCGGGTTGGCGGCGTAGGCGGCGCGTTGGGCGTCGAACAGGGTTTGCAGTTCTTCCAGAGGCTGATTCAGGTTCTGAAGGTAGGCGATGTCGGCAGTCATGGTCGGCTCCGGATTTATTGTAATGAGTGACTTTTTAGAGTCTATGCTCTAGAAAGTCAAATGACATCCTGGAACAGCATTGTTTTATCCACTCGCGGATAGGTCGTAAGATGCCTGTCATCGCACTCTGAATTAAAGCTCAAGCCATGGCCCCTCGGATCAAAACCAGCGAGCGCATCGTGCAGAACAGCCTGGAGCTGTTCAATCAGCAGGGTGAGCGCAGCATCAGCACCAACCACATTGCTGCCCACATGGAAATTTCACCGGGCAACCTGTACTACCACTTCCCCAACAAGCAGGCGATCATCGCCGTGTTGTTCAGTGAGTACGAAAGCCTGGTGGACAGCTTCCTGCGCCCGCCTCAGGGGCGTGCCTCGACGGTGGACGACAAGCGCTTCTACCTTCAGGAACTGCTGGCGGCCATGTGGCGCTACCGGTTTTTGCATCGCGATCTCGAGCACTTGCTCGACAGCGATGCGGAACTCGCCGCCCGTTACCGACGGTTTTCCCAGCGCTGCCTGATCCATGGCACGCACATCTACGCGGGCTTCGTCGAAGCCGGCATCCTGCAGATGGACAAGGTCCAGATCGAATCCCTGACGCTGAATGCGTGGATCATCCTGACGTCTTGGGTGCGATTCCTCTGCACCACGCGGGAAAACTCCAATCACCTGAGCGAGCAAGCCATTAAACGGGGCGTGTATCAGGTGCTGGTGCTTGAGGCCGGTTTCGTCACCGATCAGGCGCGCGATGCGGTGGATGCGCTGTACGAAGAGTTTTACGTGCCATTGGCCCAAGCCCTCGAAGAAGTGCAGTAGGATCGAACAACGACTTAGTCACAGGAGCCCGCTATGCCCATTGCGCAACTGATCAGCCCGCAAGCACTGGACCTGAAGAAGGACCAGCCGGGGTTGGTGATTCTCGATTGTCGTTTTGCCCTCGAAGACCCGGATTACGGCCAGCGCAGCTATGCCGAAGGGCACATCGCCGGTTCGAAGTTTGCCGATCTCGAGCGTGATTTGAGCGGGACTGTGGTCAAGGGCGTGACCGGGCGTCATCCGCTGCCTGAAGCGGATGACTTGATTGAGCGCCTGCAAGCGTGGGGCATCAACGCTGACAGCGAAGTGGTTTTGTACGATGACGGCCCCGGTGCCTTTGCGGCGAGGGCCTGGTGGTTGCTGGCGTGGTTGGGCAAGCGTGACGGCGTGTTTATTCTGGATGGCGGGCTCAAGGCCTGGCATGCGGCGGGTTTGCCGCTGAGTCTGGATGCGTGCGACACCAAGCGTGGCACCTTCAGCGGCAAACCGGATAACGCGCTGATCTTGAGTGCGCAACAGCTTGAGCAGCGTCTTGGCCAACCTGAGTTGACCTTGCTCGATGCCCGTGCCTTGCCGCGTTTCAAGGGTGAAGTGGAGCCGATTGATCCAATTGCCGGACACATTCCGGGGGCACAATGTGCGGCATTTACCGACAACCTCGGCGGTGACGGGCGGTTTTTGCCGGCCGATCAACTCAAGCAGCGATTTGCCGCGAAACTCGGTGATCGTTCGCCGGCCGATCTGGTGGCGTACTGCGGGTCTGGCGTAACGGCGTGCCATAACCTGTTTGCGCTGTGCCTGGCGGGTTATCCGTTGGGGGCGTTGTATGCCGGGTCGTGGAGCGAGTGGATCAACGATCCCGCACACGGTATCGCCATCGGCGAATAAACACAGATCCAAATGTGGGAGCGAGCCACGCTCAATCCCTGAGCGATTGCCGGGCACTTCGATACGCGCCCGGCCCCACCCCGTAAACCTGCTTGAACTGCCGACTCAGATGACTCTGATCGGCAAACCCCAATTGCGTGGCCACTTCCAGCGGCAAACACCCGTTCTGCAACAGCGCCCGAGCCTGGGCGATGCGTTGTTGCATCAGCCAGGTGTGCGGTGGCATGCCGGTCGCTCGGCGAAACACCCTGGCGAAGTGAAAGGGCGAAAGATTCACCGCCGCCGCCAGTTCTTCCAGGGATGGTGGCGCCGCCAATCGTGCATGCAGCAATTCCTTGGCCCGTGTCACCGCGCGGTGCTCCTTGCCGGGCTGGCCGGCAATTGGCACGGCCGCGTGTCGTTGCAGCAACGACAACATCATTTCCCGCCACACCGTTTGCTGTTGCAGCGCCGTGGTCGGGCTTTCCAGCAAGCGTTGCAGTTGGCAAAAACCCTTCACGAGGTCGGGGTCGTGGTACAGCGTGGCGCCAAACATGGGCAAGTGACGGGTCGGCAATTCCAGTTCGGCCAACAGCGACAGTAACTGGCCGCTGTCCGGATAAAACGCCCGGTACAGCCAGCCATCCTCGGTGCCTTTGTGGCCGGTGTGCAGTTCATCCGGATTGATCAACACCAAGGTGCCGCTGCCGGCCAGGTGTTCGGCGCCGCGATAGCGATAGCGCTGGGCGCCGGCCATGATCATGCCGATCACATAACCATCGTGCACATGGGGCGCGAAGCGGTGGTCGATGTAACGCGCGGACAGCAACTCGACCCCGGCCAGCGGCGCCGTTTGCCAGAAGCGGATCGACTCGCCCTGATCGACGTCCATCGGCTACTCGCGACCCACGGCGGCCAGCCACTGCGGGATGCGCCGTTCCAGGTAATAACCCGGTTGCCGGAACGAGCCATCGACGAAGCCGACATGCCCGCCCTTGGCCTGTAATTCCAGTTGCGTGCAGGGCGACAATTCATCGGCGTGCGGCAGGCTGTGGGGGAAGACGAAGGGGTCGTCGGCCGCCTGAATGATCAGGGTCGGTGTGCGAATCTCCCCAAGAAAATAGCGGCTCGACGCGCGACGGTAGTAATCGTCGGCATCGATAAAACCATTCAACGGCGCCGTGACCCGGCCATCGAAATCCCAGAAGGTGCGCATGTTCTCCAGCGAGCCCAGCGCCGCCAACGCAGCGAGTCCCTCTTCGCGTCCGTCATGCTGGAACTGGCGCTGTTTGTTCTTGATGTACGCGAGCATCTCGCGCATGAAGTGCGCCTGATAGACCTTGGAAAATCCCTGGCCGATACGATCCGCGCATTGGTCGAGGCGAAACGGCACCGACACCGCGACTGCACCGGCCACGCCGCTGTCACTGCCGGACTCACCCAGGTGCTTGAGCAGGACATTGCCGCCCAGCGAGTAACCCACCACGTACAGCGGCGCCAACGGACGTTTGGCTCGCAGGTGCCGGATGGTTTCGGCGAGGTCTTCACTGGCGCCGGAATGGTAGCTGCGCGCCAACAGATTCGGTTCGCCCGAACAGCCACGCCAGTTCAACGCGACACTGGCCCAGCCTTCGGTGGCGAGGGACTTTTGCACGCCGGCCACATAGGGTGAATTCGACGAGCCGGTCAGCCCGTGCAACACCAGCACCAACGGTGCCGTCGCGCTGTGTGGGCCGTGCCAGTCGAGGTCGAGAAAGTCGCCATCTTCGAGCCACAAGCGTTCGCGCTCGCGTTCGATGTGCGTGGTTTTGCGCCAAAGCGGTCCCCACAAGGTTTGCAAGTGCGGATTGCCAAGGCCCAAGGCGGGGGTGAAGCGGTCTGGCGGATGGGACACGATTGCTCTCGATGCAGCGGTGCGCAACGGGTGCGCACCTTTTCAGGCCGGTCGATTAACCGGCAATCTCTGCCATACGTTGCCACAACGCGTAGTAAACCCGCCCGGATTTCTGCTCACGGTGCAGACGCCAGTTGCCTGGCAAGCCGAGGGACGACGGCGCGTTTTCGCTTTCAGTGTAGATCCAGGCCTCGTCGGCCAGCCACTGACGCTCTTCCAGCAGAGCGCAAACGCCCGGCAGCAGGTTCTGGTTGAACGGCGGGTCGAGGAACACCAGGTCGTACGCCGTGGCGGTCTGGGTTTCCAGATAGCGCAGGGCGTCGGCAGTCTGAATCTGGCCAGTGGTGCAACGCAGTGTACCCAGGTGTTCCTTGATGCTGGCGACCGCGATGTTGCTGGCGTCCAGCGCCTGGCCCATGGCCGCGCCACGGGACAGGGCTTCGAGGAACAGTGCACCGCTGCCGGCGAACGGGTCCAGCACCTTGGCGCCCGCGACATACGGCGCGAGCCAGTTGAACAGGGTTTCACGCACCCGGTCCGGCGTCGGGCGCAGGCCCGGGGCATCGGGGAAGCTCAGCTTTCGGCTGCCCCATTCGCCGCCGATGATGCGCAGTTGATTCACGCCGTTATGGACGTTGTGAACAGGTTTTTTAGGGCGCGTGGCCATTAATGCTCCGGAACCCCGAGCGGCTGCTCGGCAGGTTTATCAGATGGGGCCGGTAACGGCTTTTGTGGCACGGTCGGGCCAGCGCTGACGATGACCATTTTGTCCGTGCTCAAGTGTTTGTTCAGTGCGGTCTTGACCTGGTCGACGGTCAGGCTCTGGGACTCACGCATGAAGTCATCCAGATAATTGAGCGGCAGGTTGTAGAAACCCATGGCACCCAACTGGCCGACGATATCGGCGTTACTGGCGGTGGACAGCGGGAAGCTGCCGGCCAGTTCACGCTTGGCGTCATCGAGTTCTTTTTGCGTCGGGCCGGTTTTAAGGTAGTCGGCCAGCACGTCCTGCACCAGCTTCAGCGTGCCTTCGCTCATCTCGGCGCGGGTCTGCAGGTTGATCATGAACGGGCCGCGCGCCTGCATCGGGGTGAAGCCCGAGTACACGCCATACGCCAGCCCGCGTTTTTCACGCACTTCGCTCATCAGACGGGTGCCGAAACCACCGCCGCCGAGGATCTGGTTGCCCATGGACAGGGCGGCGTAGTCCGGATCGTCACGGTCGATGCCCAGTTGCGCGAGCATCAGGTTGGTTTGCTTGGACGGAAACTCGATGTGGCCGACGCTGGCTTTCGGTTCTTGCGGCTGCGCGATTTTCGCCAGTGCCGGGCCTTTCGGCAGTGCGCTGGAGACTTGCGCGGCAATCGCCTCGGCCTCGGCGCGGGACAAGTCGCCGACCAGCGCAATCACCACGTTGCCGGCGGCGTAGGCTTTCTCGTGGAAGGCTTTGAGCTGAGCTAGCGTGATCGCAGGAACGGTTTTCGCCGTGCCATCGCTGGAGTGCGCGTAAGGGTGATCGCCGTACAAACGGTTCATCAGCTCCAGGCTCGCCAATTTGCCGGGGTTCTGTTTCTGGTATTCGAATCCGGCGAGCATCTGGTTCTTGATGCGCGCGAAAGAGTCGGCGGGGAAGGTCGGTTTGCCGATCACTTCGGAGAACAGCTTCAGGGCCGGTTCACGTTTGTCCTTGGCGCTGAGGCTGCGCAAGGAAGCCAGCGCCATGTCCTTGAATGCGCCGTTGCCGAAGTCAGCGCCCAGGCCTTCGAAACCCTCAGCGATGGCGCCGACATCTTTGCCGGCCACACCTTCGTTGAGCATCGCGTTGGTCAGCACCGCCAGGCCTGGCGCAGTGCCGTCCTGGCTGCTGCCGGCGGCGAAGATCAGGCGCATGTCGAACATCGGCAGCTCGCGAGCTTCGACGAACATCACCTTGGCGCCTTCGGCGGTGTTCCAGGTCTGCACGTCGAGTGTGCGGTGGCTCGGTGCCTTGCCGTCGAGTTCGGTCAGCGATTGCAACTTCTGGCTGGACCTGGCTTTGTCCAGGGCCTCGCTGGCCTTGGACTCATCGGTTCTGGACAAGTAGAAAACGGCGGAGCCGATCAGGGCGACAGCGATCAGGCCGATAAGGGCCAGGCGTGGTTTTTTGCGCTCACTCATGAGTCGTCTCCAGTGGCAGGACATGGGCGACGCTGAGACGTTCGCGGGTGAAATACAGCTTGGCGGCGTTCTGGATGTCTTGCGGGGTCACGCTTTCCAGATCGCTGAGTTCGGTGTCCATCAGTTTCCACGACAGGCCGACGGTTTCCAGTTGGCCGATGGACGTGGCCTGGCTGGTGATCGAATCACGCTCATAGACCAGACCGGCAATCACTTGAGCTCGAACGCGCTCCAGTTCTTCGGCGGACGGCGCAGTGGTTTTCAGCTGTTCAAGCAGCTTCCACAGACCGGCTTCGGCCTGGGCCATGGTTTTCTTTTTCTGCGTGTTCGGCGTGGCCGACAAGGTGAACAGGCTGTCGCCACGGGTGTAGGCGTCGTAGCTCGACGAACCGCCAGACACCAGCTCTTCGCCGCGCTCCAGTTGCGCCGGGATGCGACCGCTGTAGCCGCCGTCGAGCAGGGCCGAGATCAGGCGCAAGGCATTCACCGAGCGTTTGTCTTCGGCGGTGGCAATGCTTGGCACGTTGAAGCCCAGCATCAGGCTCGGCAATTGGGTTTGCACGTGCAGGGTGATCAGGCGCTCGCCAGGCTCGGCCAGTTCCAGCGGGATTTTCGCCGGGGGCACGTCGCGCTTGGCGATCGGGCCGAAATAACGCTGGGCCAAGGCCTTGACCTCGTCCGGGGTCACGTCACCGACCACCACCAGCGTGGCGTTATTCGGCACGTACCAGGATTGGTACCAGTGACGCAGTTCTTCGACTTTCATGCGGTCCAGGTCCGCCATCCAGCCGATGGTCGGCGTGTGGTAGCCGCTGGCCGGGTAAGCCATCGCCTTGAAGCGCTCGTAGGCCTTGGACATCGGTTTGTCGTCGGTGCGCAGGCGACGTTCTTCTTTAATGACTTCGATCTCGCGGGTGAACTCGTCAGCCGGCAGGCGCAGGCTGGCCATGCGGTCGGCTTCCAGTTCGAAGGCCACGCCCAGACGGTCGCGGGCCAGTACCTGGTAGTAGGCGGTGAAATCGTCGCTGGTGAACGCGTTCTCTTCGGCGCCGAGATCACGCAGGATCAGCGAGGCTTCGCCGGGGCCGACTTTCTCGCTGCCCTTGAACATCATGTGTTCCAGTGCGTGGGAAAGACCGGTCTGACCCGGTGTTTCATAGCTGGAGCCGACCTTGTACCAGACCTGGGACACCACCACCGGCGCACGATGGTCTTCGCGCACGATAACTTTCAAGCCGTTATCGAGGGTGAATTCGTGGGTGGGTTGTGGATCGGCAGCCAAGGCTGACAGTGGCAGACAAACTGTGCTGAGCAGCAGGCCTGCAGCGCGGCGGGCTAGAGCATTCATTCGTTTTTTAAACCTGTTGGGCTGCCCGCTTGGTCTTAGCGTCAGCGGGCGAGAGGGTGCTAGGATAACGGTCCGTTTTACTGGCGGCCACGCCTATCAGGCCTTTGATCGGTCTGCAGGTTGTTTGGGTTTGCGGCGCAAGCTATGAGTTTGACAGCTAAACTCTGCGTTTTCGCCGACGATGCCGTTCCAGTCCTTCGTATTAGTCGACCTTTGGGGTGCGAGTTGCACCTCGACAAAATGTTGCGCGTGAACAAGCTGGATCAATCGCAGTCTGTTCTGCATCGAATATTTATTTGCCGAGGCGCTCTTTGGCGCGTCGCTACCGTGAGATAGCCGTCCTCCATGTTTGGTTCCAACGACGACAAGAAAGCCCCAGCTGCGGCTGGCGAGAAGAAAAGCCTGTTCGGATGGCTGCGCAAAAAGCCGCAGGAAACCGTCGTCGAACAGCCACAGCCACTTTCCGAGCCCGCGCCGGCGCCGGTAATAGAAGAAGAGCTCGCGCCGATTGTCTTGCCGATCGCCGAGCCGGTGCTGCAACCGGTGGTCGAGCCTGATCATGTTGCCGAAGCCGTTGCACAACCCACCCTGACCCCGATTGCCGAGCCCTGGCTGACGCTGCCAGTGGCCGAAGAGCCGGTTGCCCTCGTTGAAGACGAGTTGGCACCGCACATTACGCCGCCGATTCCAGCTCCGATTGCGTTTGTGCCGGAGCCTGTTCAGGTTCCGGTGGTTGAACCGGTTATAGCGCCAGTAGTTGTGACCGAACCTGAACCGGTTGTTGCAGAACCGTTGGTTCCTGCTTTCGTTGCTCCGGTTGCTCCGGTTGTCCAGGCACCAGCACCAGTCGTCGCGCCCTTAGAAACGCCCGTAGAGCCGCCGCGTACTGAAGAATCCAAAGCCGGCTTCTTCGCCCGTCTCAAGCAAGGCCTGTCCAAGACCAGCGCCAGCATTGGCGAAGGCATGGCCAGTTTGTTCCTGGGCAGAAAGGCCATCGATGACGAACTGCTCGAAGACCTCGAAACCCGCCTGCTGACCGCCGACGTTGGCGTCGAAGCCACGTCGGTGATCATCCAGCGCCTGACCCAAAAGGTCGCGCGCAAGGAACTGGCCGATTCCGATGCCCTGTACAAATCCCTGCAAGCCGAGCTGGCTGCCATGCTCAAGCCGGTCGAGCAGCCGTTGAAAATCACCTCGCAGAACAAGCCGTTCGTGATTCTGGTGGTGGGCGTCAATGGCGCCGGCAAGACCACCACCATCGGCAAGCTGGCGAAGAAGCTGCAACTTGAAGGCAAGAAAGTCATGCTCGCGGCCGGTGACACCTTCCGTGCTGCAGCGGTCGAGCAATTGCAGGTCTGGGGCGAACGCAACAAGATCCCGGTCATCGCCCAGCACACCGGCGCCGACTCGGCTTCGGTTATCTTCGATGCCGTGCAGGCCGCCAAGGCCCGTGGCATTGATGTGCTGATCGCGGACACCGCCGGTCGTCTGCACACCAAAGACAACTTGATGGAAGAGCTGAAGAAAGTTCGCCGGGTAATCAGCAAGCTCGACGCCGATGCGCCGCACGAAGTGCTGTTGGTGCTCGATGCCGGCACCGGCCAGAACGCTATCAGCCAGGCTAAACAATTCAACCAGACCGTCGAACTGACTGGCCTGGCGCTGACCAAGCTCGACGGCACCGCCAAGGGTGGGGTGATTTTTGCCCTGGCCAAGCAGTTTGGCCTGCCGATTCGCTACATCGGCGTCGGGGAAGGCATCGACGATTTGCGTACTTTTGAAGCAGAACCCTTTGTCCAGGCACTGTTTGCCGAGCGGGAGCGTTCATGATTCGTTTCGAACAGGTCGGTAAACGCTACCCGAACGGTCACGTCGGCTTGCATGAGCTGAGCTTTCGAGTCCGTCGGGGCGAATTCTTGTTTGTGACCGGCCACTCCGGCGCCGGTAAAAGCACCTTGTTGCGCCTGTTGCTGGCGATGGAGCGTCCGACCACCGGCAAATTGCTGCTGGCCGGCCAGGACCTCGCCACCATCAGCAATGCGCAGATTCCTTACCTGCGCCGGCAGATCGGCGTGGTGTTCCAGAATCACCAGTTGCTGTTCGATCGCACGGTGTTCAACAACGTCGCGCTGCCCTTGCAGATCCTGGGTCTGTCGAAGGCCGAGATCGTCAAGCGCGTGGATTCGGCCCTGGAACGCGTGGCGCTCTCGGACAAAACCGATTTGTACCCGGGCGACCTGTCCACCGGTCAACAACAGCGCGTCGGCATCGCCCGCGCCATCGTTCACCGCCCGGCCTTGCTGCTGGCGGACGAACCGACCGGTAACCTCGACCCGCGCCTGGCCGCCGAAATCATGGGTGTGTTCGAAGACATCAACCGCCTGGGCACGAGTGTGCTGATCGCCAGTCACGATTTGGCGCTGATCGCCCGTATGCGTCACCGCATGCTGACCCTGCAACGTGGCCGATTGATCGGCGACGGGGAGGCTGCCGAATGAGCGCGACCCGCAGCCCCAAAGTTGCCGAGCGTGTAGCCCCGAAGGCCGCCGATCCGCAACCGCAGAAGAAAAAACGTGACGATGACGACGGCCCGGACTTCGCGACGTTGTTTCGCGCCTGGGTTGAAAGCCACCGCGCCAGTCTGCTGGACAGCTTGCGTCGCTTGGGCAAGCAGCCGATTGGCAGCTTTTTCACCTGCATGGTGATGGCCGTTGCGCTGAGTTTGCCGATGGGCCTGTCACTTTTGCTAAGTAACGTCGAGCGTCTGGGCGGGTCTTGGCAGCGTGCAGCGCAGATTTCCCTGTACCTGCAACTGGAAGCCAGTCCTGAACAGGGTGAGGCGCTGCGCGAGCAGATCAAAGGCATGCCAGGCGTAGCTGATGCGGAATATGTCGGACGCGACCAGGCGCTGGAAGAGTTTCAGCAGCAGTCCGGCCTGGGCGAGGCACTGAAGGAGTTGCCGGAAAACCCGCTGCCTGGCGTGGTCCTGGTGACGCCGAACGAAGTCGACAAGCCCGCGCTTGAAGCATTAAGACAAAAACTATCCGAGCTGCCGAAGGTACAACAGGCGCAACTTGATCTAGTCTGGGTCGAGCGTCTGGCAGCCATCCTCAAGCTGGGTGACCGTTTTGTCTTCGGTCTGACCGTGCTTCTGGTTTCTGCATTACTTTTGGTGATAGGCAATACCATTCGTCTTCATATTGAAAACCGCCGCACAGAGATAGAAGTGATTAAACTCGTCGGCGGCACGGACAGCTATGTGCGCAGGCCCTTTCTATATATGGGCGCGCTGTATGGCTTCGGTGCGGGGATGCTGTCTTGGGGCGTACTGGCGTTCGGCCTGAACTGGCTGAACGACGCGGTGGTTGGGCTGGCCGGTTTGTACGGCAGTGATTTCGCGCTGGCCGGAGTGCCAGTTGCCGACGGTCTGTCTCTCTTGCTTGGCGCGGTGCTGTTGGGGTATATCGGTGCATGGATTGCAGTCGCACGCCACCTGAGGGAGCTTGCGCCTAAGTAGTATCATTTTGCTCGTATTGACCTTTCAGCGTTTATGGGAACTTGTCTTTCGGTTTCCGGTCAATTTTCGCAGTGCTGAACTGCACGAGTTTGTAAGTCGGAGGTTTTGTCGTATGACCAATTCTTTGCAACCTGCATATGCTCTGGTCCCGGGTGCGAACCTGGAGGCCTATGTGCACACCGTGAACAGCATTCCATTGCTGACGCCGGAGCAGGAGCGTGAACTGGCCGAGAGTCTCTATTATGAGCAGGATTTGGGGGCGGCTCGGCAGATGGTGCTCGCCCACCTGCGTTTTGTTGTACATATCGCCCGTAGCTATTCCGGCTACGGTCTGGCTCAGGCTGACCTGATCCAGGAAGGTAACGTCGGCCTGATGAAGGCCGTGAAGCGCTTCAACCCGGAAATGGGTGTGCGTCTGGTGTCGTTTGCTGTGCACTGGATCAAGGCGGAAATTCACGAGTTCATCCTGCGCAACTGGCGCATTGTGAAAGTCGCGACCACCAAGGCCCAGCGCAAGCTGTTCTTCAACCTGCGCAGCCAGAAGAAACGCCTGGCGTGGCTGAACAACGAGGAAGTCCACCGTGTGGCGGAAAGCCTCGGTGTAGAGCCTCGGGAAGTGCGCGAGATGGAAAGTCGCCTGACCGGCCATGACATGGCTTTCGACCCGGCCGCAGAAGCGGACGACGACAGTGCTTTCCAGTCGCCAGCCAATTATCTGGAAGACCACCGGTACGACCCGGCGCGTCAGCTGGAAGACGCAGACTGGAGCGACAACTCCAACCACAACCTGCACGAAGCGCTGGAAGTGCTGGACGACCGCAGCCGTGACATCCTTTATCAGCGCTGGTTGGCTGAAGAGAAAGCCACGCTGCACGACCTGGCGCAGAAGTACAACGTGTCGGCCGAGCGTATCCGTCAGCTTGAGAAGAGCGCGATGAACAAGCTCAAGCTGTCGATCGCGGCATAACCTGCGAACCGGCAATAAAAAACGCCCCGATCATTGATCGGGGCGTTTTTGTTTGTGCCCGGTTTTCTGCAACACCACAGAGGATTTTCAGTGTTCGGGAATTGTGTTCGGCTACTGGGCCCAAGGCGCCCGCCGCGAATCATTGAGGCCCAGCAGATAACTGTCACCCCCCAACTGACTCATCTGCTGCCGAATCCACCCGGCCCGTCGAGCGACGTAGTTGGTCGGATGGCTCGCGCTCCACACTCTTGGGTTGGGCAACACGGCAGCCAGCAAGCTCGATTGCTGACGGCTCAGGCTTTTAGCGCTCACGCCAAAGTGATGCCGCGCCGCAGCTTCCGCCCCAAAAACCCCGTCATCCCACTCAACACTGTTGAGGTACACCTCAAGAATCCGCTGCTTGGGCCAGAACACTTCGATCAATCCAGTGAACCAGGCTTCCAGGCCCTTGCGCAGCCAACTGCGTCCCGACCATAAAAACAGGTTCTTCGACACCTGTTGGCTCAGCGTGCTGGCGCCACGAATCGAGCCGCCCAGCTCGTTATGAGCCAGTGCCGCCTGAATCGCCCCGAAGTCAAAACCCCAGTGCTCCGGGAATTTCTGATCCTCACCGGCAATCACCGCGACTTTCAGGTCGTCGGAGATTTCATCCCACGGCTTCCAGGTCCGTTGCAGGTCGATCGGCTCGCCGTCGAACCAGGATTCGATCTTGCGTTCGACCATCAACGCCGTTCCCGGCGGCGGCACCACGCGAAAGATCAGCACCAGCAAGACGCTGCCGCCCGCGAACCAGAGCACGGCCTTGGTGAATCGTCGTAAAAATATACGCAGCATAGAGATGGCTTGGCCGAACCCGTTGAGCGGGCCATTATACAGACCCTGTTGATCGAGTCTGACTGGAGTTCTTCATGCTGCGTGGCTTTTTGATGCTGGCCGCTTTCTTCGGCTTCACGGGCGTTGCCCTCGGCGCGTTCGCCGCGCATGGCCTGAAAAACCGTCTGACCCCCGAATATCTGGCCATTTTCCACACCAGCGTCACTTACCAACTGGTGCACACCCTGGCGTTGCTGGGCGTAGCGCTGCTGGCCACGCAGATATCCGGGCGTTTGATCACCTGGGCCGGAGCCTCGTTTGCCATCGGCATCCTGCTGTTTTCCGGCAGTCTGTACCTGCTGACCCTGACCGGCATCAGCAAGCTCGGAATCATTACGCCCTTCGGCGGGCTCGCATTCCTGGTGGGCTGGGCGTGCCTGGGGCTTGCCGCCTGGCGGTTGAGCTGACCGGGTGGTCCATTTCATGACGAATGGCTTGGGTCGCCAAGACTGATCGGGCTAGAATGCCAGCCCCTAAAAATGATGGCGGCATTCGGCATGCGCATTCAGTTGAACGGCGAATCCCTTGAACTGCCCGACGGTGAAACCGTTGCGGCCCTGCTGACCCGTCTGGAACTGACCGGACGCCGGGTGGCGGTCGAGCTCAATCTGGATATCGTCCCGCGCAGTCAGCATGCCGACACCACGCTGAACGACGGCGACAGTGTCGAAGTCGTTCACGCCATCGGCGGCGGCTAGCCTCCCGGCCCGCAAGGGCCCAGAATTCTGCAAGAACCTCACCCCTACAGAGGATTTCCCATGAGCATCGTTCGTAGCGACAAGCCCTTCGTCCTGGCCGGTCGTACTTACCAGTCGCGTTTGCTGGTAGGCACCGGCAAGTACCGCGACATGGAAGAAACCCGCCTGGCCATCGAAGCCTCGGGCGCCGAGATCGTCACCTTCGCCGTGCGCCGCACCAACCTCGGCCAGACCCCGGGCGAACCGAACCTGCTCGAAGTCCTGTCGCCGGATCGCTACACCTTCCTGCCGAACACCGCCGGTTGCTTCGACGCTACCGAGGCCGTGCGCACTTGTCGCTTGGCCCGTGAGCTGCTCGGCGGCCACAACCTGGTGAAGCTGGAAGTGCTGGCCGACCAGAAAACCCTGTTCCCCAACGTGATCGAAACCCTCAAGGCCGCCGAAGTGCTGGTCAAGGAAGGCTTCGACGTGATGGTCTACACCAGCGATGACCCGATCATCGCTCGTCAACTGGCGGAAATCGGCGTTATCGCGGTGATGCCGCTGGCCGGTCTGATCGGCACGGGCCTGGGGATCTGCAACCCGTACAACCTGCAGATCATCCTCGAAGAAGCCAAGATCCCTGTGCTGGTGGATGCCGGTGTCGGCACCGCCTCCGACGCCACCATCGCCATGGAACTGGGTTGCGAAGCGGTGCTGATGAACTCGGCCATCGCCCACGCCCAGCAGCCGATCATGATGGCTGAAGCCATGAAACACGCCATCGTTGCAGGTCGTTTGGCCTACCTCGCCGGCCGCATGCCGAAAAAACTCTATGCCAGCGCCTCCTCGCCGCTGGATGGTCTGATCAAGTAAGAGCCATTGATGACTGAATCAAACAAAACGCCTATCCAGCCGGAAGAAGGCGAAGAGCGCCAACACCGCCGCATCAAGAGCTTTGTGATGCGCGCCGGGCGCATGACCGAAGGCCAGCAAAAAGGTCTGGAGCAGGGCACGCCGCTGTTCGTGTTGCCTCTGGCCGATGCGCCGGTGGACTTCGATCAGGTGTTCGGTCGTTCGGCACCGCGCTCGCTGGAAATCGGTTTCGGCATGGGCCATTCGCTGCTGGAAATGGCGGCAGCCTCGCCGGAACAGGATTTCATTGGCGTGGAAGTTCACCGTCCGGGTGTCGGCGCGCTGCTCAATGGCGTGCTGACGCAGGGCCTGACTAACCTGCGGGTCTACGATTGCGACGCGATCGAAGTGCTCAACCGCTGCATCGCCGATAACAGCCTCGATCGCCTGATGCTGTTTTTCCCGGACCCTTGGCACAAGAGCCGTCACCACAAGCGCCGTATCGTTCAGGCATCGTTCGCTGAACTGGTGCGCAGCAAGTTGAAGGTCGGCGGTGTGCTGCACATGGCCACCGACTGGGAGCCGTACGCCGAGTACATGCTGGAAGTGATGAACGTCGCGCCGGGTTATCGCAACCTCGCCGAAGACGGCAAGTGCGTACCGCGCCCGACCGAACGCCCGATCACCAAGTTCGAACGCCGCGGCGAACGTCTTGGGCACGGCGTGTGGGACCTGAAGTTCGAAAAGCAGTCCTAAGCCTTATCGCAATAAAAACTGTGGGAGCGAGCCTGCTCGCGAAAGCGGTCTGACAGTCAACAGAGATGTTGGATGTTATGGCTTCTTCGCGAGCAGGCTCGCTCCCACATTTGTTTTGCGTTGGGTTTGGCATCAGCGGCGGTCAGCGACCACGCCGATCAGCACCAGCACCACCAACAACACCGGCGCCAGGCTGTAGTTGTTGAACTGGCTCAGGCCGCGAACAACCCACGGCGTGGCGTAGATCAACGCGGCGCCGCTGCCGACCATGCACAACAGGGCCATCAGCGGGACGCGCAGGGCACCGGCGATGCTGCCCAGGCGTTGCTCGACCCAGGTCTTGAAATCCGAACCGAACAGCACCAGCAGACAGCCCACCAAAGCCAGGGCGATTTCCGACAGGTTACTGCGGCTCCAGCGGGACACGGTGGCGAGCAGGTCGAGTATCAAATCCATTCGTTTTCCCTTAAGGCTGAAATCAGCTCAGAAATGTCTGCAGCAAGTCATTGAGAAACAGCTGTCCGCGCTCGGTGGCCGCCAGACGTGACGGTTCGACCTGCAACAAGCCACTTTGTTCGGCTTCGCGGCGGTGTTCGGCGAGGCTTTCCAGGGTCATCCCGGTGCGTTCCGGATACAGCCGCGATTCGACGCCCTCGGTCAGGCGCAGCGCGTTCATCAGGAACTCGAACGGCATCTCATCGTTGGTCAGTGCTTTCTCGCCGGCCTTGAAGCTTTTCGCCGGGTTGAGATAGTCCTTGGGCAGGCGGGTCTTCCAGGTGCGCACGATGCGCCCGTCCGGATGACTGAGCTTGCCGTGGGCGCCAGCGCCGATGCCGATGAAGTCACCGAAGCTCCAGTAATTGAGGTTATGCCGCGCCGGGCGACCCGGTTGCGCATAAGCCGAGACTTCGTATTGTGCGTAACCGTGATCGGCGAGCAGCGCCTGACCCGCTTCCTGAATGTCCCACAACGTGTCGTCTTCCGGCAGCGTCGGCGGCTGGTTCCAGAACACCGTGTTCGGCTCCAGCGTCAGCTGATACCAGGACAGGTGCGTCGGTTTCAGGGCGATGGCTGTACGCAGGTCGTTCAGGGCATCTTCCAGCGACTGATCGGGCAAGCCGTGCATCAAGTCCAGGTTGAAGTTATCAAACCCGGCCTGACGCGCCATGCCGGCGGCACGTACTGCTTCGTCACCGTTGTGAATCCGCCCCAGCGCCTTGAGTTTCTCTTCCTGAAAGCTCTGGATGCCAATCGACAGGCGATTGATCCCCAGTTTCCGGTACGCCACGAACTTGTCTTGCTCGAACGTCCCCGGATTGGCTTCCAGGGTGATTTCGATGTCGCTGGCAAACGGAATGCGTTGCTCGACGCCTTTGAGCAAACGGCCCAAGGCCTCGGCGCTGAACAGGCTCGGGGTGCCGCCGCCAAAGAAGATCGAGCTCAGTTCACGGCCGTACACCGCGTGCAGGTCCTGATCGAGGTCGGCGAGCAAGGCGTCGACGTACTCTTCTTCCGGCAACACCGGGCTGGCGGTGTGGGAGTTGAAGTCGCAATATGGGCATTTACGCACACACCACGGAATGTGGATGTACAGCGCCAAGGGCGGCAGCACTGGCAGTGCCGCCCGTGGCGATTGGGCGTCGCCGCCGTAGATCAGCGGAGACGCGGATGAGTCGTGGGTCATTTCAGGCCCAGACGCTGGCGCAGCAGATCCATTGCACGGGCGCGGTGGCTGATCTGGTTCTTGTCGCTCGGGCTCAGCTCGGCGCTGGAGCAATCGCGCTCCGGGACCCAGAACAGCGGGTCGTAACCAAACCCGTGCTCGCCACTGGCGGCCCGCAGGATACGCCCGTGCCACAGGCCTTCGCAGAGGATCGGCAACGGATCATCGGCATGGCGAACCAGCGCGAGGACGCAGACGAACTGCGCGCCGCGTTCGGCTTCCGGCACGTCTTTCAACGCGTCGAGCAGTTTGGCGTTGTTCGCCGCATCGCCCTTGCCGTCAGCATAACGAGCCGAATAGATACCCGGCGCACCGCCGAGGAAATCCACTGCCAGCCCGGAGTCGTCGGCCAGCGCCGGTAAACCGGAAATGCGCGCGGCGTTGCGGGCCTTGAGAATGGCGTTCTCGACGAACGACAGGCCGGTTTCTTCAGGCTCGACAGTGCTGAACTCGCCGATTGAGCGCAGTTGCACCGAGTCACCGAGCATGGCCTGGAGTTCCTTGAGTTTGCCGGCGTTATGGCTGGCCAGTACGAGTTGCGTGAAGTTGATCATTCGCCGGGGAAAAGCTCTTGGTTGAAATTGATGGTGTTGATTTTGTCACCGTTCTGCACCTTGATTTCGAAGGTGCGGATTTCCTGCTGATCCACCGGGTATTGGGCGATGTAGTAAATCGCGCCCTGTTCGGTGATCTGTTTGAAGTTCAACGGCACGGTCTGGCTGGTCAGGTCTTTGACCGAACCGTTCACTTCAGCGGTCAGCGGCTTGCCGTCCTTGATCACGGAGACATTGATCACACCCTGGTTCTTGCTTCGGGTCAGACCGGCCGCTTTAGCGATGTCCGGAGTCAGGTACGTGGAGTTGAAGGTGTTGTAGTGCACCGTCGTGTCGCCGAAGGTTTCCTGGCGTTCGCCCTTGATGACGTCAGCGGCCATGGCGGTGACGCTCAGGCAGGCAGTAAGTACAAACAGCGCTAGACGACCCATGTTCGTTCTCCTTGGAATGTCGTGGTTCAGACCGCGACCTTGTGATCCTGCAGCCCGGGGCTGCTGACGCGGTAAATACCGATCTCACCTAACAGATTAGGCCATAGCTTACTGGCCCACCCGTGCCGATGCTGTTGATCCACGGCAAGCCGATCAATGACCTTGGCTTCACGTTCGCGACACAACGCCTCAAAGTCTTCAAAAGTACAGAAGTGGATGTTCGGCGTGTTGTACCAGGTGTACGGCAGAAACTCGGAAACCGGCATCCGGCCCTTGCTCGCCAGGTACCAGCGGCAGCGCCAGTGACCGAAGTTGGGGAAGGTGATGATGCACTGGCGACCGACCCGCAGCATTTCGTCGAGGATCTTGTCCGGGTAATGCACGGCTTGCAGCGCCTGGGTCATGACCACGATATCGAAGCTGTTGCTGGCAAAGTTGCCGAGGCCCTTGTCCAGGTCCTGCTCGATGACGTTGATGCCCTTGGCCACGCACTCGGCGATGTTGTCCGGGTCGTTTTCCAGGCCATAGCCAGTCACTTGCTTGTTGTCGCGCAGCCAGGTCAGCAGTTCGCCATCACCGCAACCGAGGTCGAGCACGCGGCTGCCGGCGGGGATCCATTCCTGGATGATTTCCAGATCAGCTCTCATGGCTTTCTCACAACGCAATGCGGTTCATGTAATTGCTGAAGGCCTGCAAGTAACGCGGGATCGGAATCAGGAAGGCGTCGTGGCCTTGCGGAGCATCGATCTCGAGGTAGCAGACGTCTTTCTTGGCCGCCATCAGCGCGTCCACCAGTTCCCGCGAGCGGGCAGGGGAGAAGCGCCAGTCCGTGGTGAACGACATCACGCAGAACTTGGCCTGGGCATTGGCGAAGGTTTTCGCCAGGTCGTCGTCGAAGTTCGCTGCAGGGTCGAAGTAGTCCAGCGCCTTGGTCATCAGCAGGTAGGTGTTGGCGTCGAAACGTCCGGAGAACTCTTCGCCCTGATAACGCAGGTAGCTTTCGACCTGGAACTCGACGCTGTGGAAGTCGTAGTTGAGCTTTTCGCTCTTGAGGCCGCGGCCGAATTTCTCGCCCATGGAATCGTCGGACAGGTAGGTGATGTGCCCGACCATCCGCGCCAGCATCAGCCCGCGCTTGGGGATCACGCCGGCTTCCTGGAACGAACCGCCGTGGAATTCGGGGTCGGTGAGGATGGCCTGGCGCGCCACTTCGTTGAAGGCGATGTTCTGTGCCGACAGCTTAGGTGCCGAGGCGATGGCCAGGCAGTGACGAATGCGCTCGGGGTAGGTGATGCTCCATTGCATCGCCTGCATGCCGCCGAGGCTGCCGCCAATCACCGCCGCCCATTGGCTGATGCCGATACGGTCGGCCAGTCGCGCCTGGCTGTGCACCCAGTCTTCCACGGTCAGCACCGGGAAATCGGCGCCGAAGGGCTTGCCGGTCTCCGGGTTGATGCTGCTCGGGCCAGTGGAGCCGTTGCAACCGCCGAGGTTGTTCAGGCTGACCACGAAGAATTTGCTGGTGTCGATCGGCTTGCCGGGACCGATGCAGCTGTCCCACCAACCGGGTTTACGGTCGTCGGCGCTGTGAAAGCCGGCAGCGTGATGGTGACCGGACAACGCATGGCAAATCAGCACGGCGTTGCTCGCCGTGGCGTTCAGCGTGCCGTAGGTTTCGTAGATCAGGTCATAGGCTGGAAGCGAACGCCCGCAGGCCAGGGCCAGGGGTTCGCTGAAGTGCGCCACTTGCGGCGTCACCAGACCAACAGAATCGGGGGGAAAGGCAGTTGGCATCGACCCTGCTCTCGTTGAAATGAGGCGTAAGTCTAAAGACCGGTGGGGTTAGCGGCAAGCAAAGGGCAGGCCTGATTTCATTCAGTCAGACCGAGGTGCGCCATTCGCGAGCAGGCTCGCTCCCACAGGGGAACGCATTCCATTGTGGGAGCGAGCCTGCTCGCGAAGAACGATGCCGTGGTCAACCTGCCGGACGCGCCAGATCAGGCAACTCCGGCAGCTTCTTCGGCGAACAGATCCGCACCCGTTTCTGCCGGTTCAACTCGCCGCTGATCAAACTGACCTGGCTTTTGGAAACCCCAAACGCCTTGGCCAGAAACGCCATCAGATACGCATTGGCCTTGCCTTCAACCGGCGGCGCAGTCAGGCGGATTTTCAGGCGATCGCCGTGCAGCCCGCAGAAATCATCGCTGCGGGCCGCCGGTTGCAGGTGACACTCCAGAATCAGGTCGTCACCTTCCCAGCGAAAGTAGCTCATCAGATCAAGCCGAGCAGCCCCTGCGGCATGAAGGCGAAGTACGCCAGGCGCGGGATCAGCCAGCTTTGCAGCAGCTGGATCACGATGAAGGCGAAGATCGGCGAAATGTCGAGACCACCCAGGTTCGGGATGATCCGGCGGAACGGCGCGAGGACCGGTTCAGTAATCTGCGCAACCAGTTCGGCGCCCGGATTGTGGCTGCCCGGGGCGACCCACGACAGGATCACGCTGATGATCATGGCGTAGAACAGAATGTTCAAGAACAGCGAGAACAGCGCGATCAGGGCCCACGGCACCAACAGCAGCCAGTCGACCATGAAGCCTTTGAGCGCCAGGATCACCGCGATCAGCAGCATCTGGATGATCAGCGCCAGCACCAGCGACGACATGTCGAGCCCGAACATGCTCGGGATCACCCGACGCAACGGCTTGAGCAACGGCTGAGTGGCTTTGACGATGAACTGGCAGAGCGGGTTGTAGAAGTTCGCCCGAACCAGTTGCAGGATGAAACGCATCAGTACGATCAGCAGGTACAGGCTGCCAAGGGTTTTAATGATGAAAATGGCAGCGTCATTGAGTCCGAGCATCGTTGATTCCTTTGTAAGAGCTGATTAGCGACCGAGTTGCTCAGCCATCTCGGCCGAGCGATGCGCAGCGGCGCCGAGTGCTGTTTCGACCAGGGCTTCGAAGCCACCGGCCTGGAATGACTTGATCGCAGCTTCCGTGGTGCCCGCAGGCGACGTTACACGACGACGCAGTTCGGCGGCGTCAACATCGCTGGCAACCGCCATGTGTGCGGCGCCCAGCGCGGTTTGCAGGGTCAGTTGCGAGGCGATGTCTGCCGGCAGGCCGAGTTTCACGCCGGCGGCGGTCATGGCTTCGATCAGCAGGAAGAAGTACGCCGGGCCCGAGCCGGACACCGCAGTGACCGCGTCCAGTTGCTGCTCTTCGTTCAGCCACAGGGCGATGCCGACGGCCGACAGCAGTTCTTGAGCTTGTTGGCGTTGATCGACGTTCACTTCGGCGGTGGCATACAAACCGCTTACGCCCTGACGCAGCAGCGCCGGGGTGTTGGGCATGCAACGCACGATCGGCTGGGCGCCGAGCCAGTTGTTCATGCTGGCGCAGGTGATGCCCGCGGCAATCGACACCACCAATTGATTCGGTTTCAGGCTCGGGCGAATCGCTTCACACACGGCTTTCATCGCCTGGGGTTTGACCGCCAATACGACGACGTTGGCATCCTGGATGGCCTCGGCATTGTCGGCGAAGACTTCGATGCCGTGTTCGGCAGCCACCTTGGCGCGGGTTTCGGCGCCCGGATCGCTGGCGCGGATTTGCGAGGCGTCCAGACCCTTGGCGCGCAGGCCGCCGATCAGGCTGGCGGCCATGTTGCCGGCACCGATAAAGGCAATACGAGTTTTGCTCATGTCAGGTCCTTAGAAAAGAAAGTGGTCAAGGCTGGCTGTAGTCGCGGGCGCCGAACAGGGCCGTACCGATACGGACCCATGTGGCGCCTTGGGCGATGGCCGACTCGAGGTCATGGCTCATGCCCATGGAAAGTGTGTCCAGCGGCAGGTTCAGGCTGGCTTGCAGGCTTTGTACGGCCGCAAAAGCGGCATCCTGTTCGGCACGATCATCGGTCGGCTCGGGAATCGCCATCAACCCGCGCAGATTAAGGCGTGGCAATTCGCTGATGGCCTTGGCCAGGGCCGGCAGGTCGGCCGGGGTGCAGCCGGATTTGCTGGCTTCACCGCTGACGTTGACCTGGATGCAGATGTTCAGGGGCGGCAGATCGGCAGGACGTTGTTCGGACAGGCGTTGTGCGATTTTCAATCGATCCACGGAATGCACCCAGGCGAAGTGCTCGGCGATAGCGCGAGTCTTGTTCGATTGAATGGGGCCGATGAAGTGCCAGATCAAGGGCAGGTCGGCCAGTTCGAGCTGTTTGCCCAGGGCCTCCTGCAGGTAGTTCTCGCCAAAGTCGCGCAGGCCGGCGTCGTACGCTTCGCGCAGGGCTTCGGCGGGTTTGGTCTTGCTCACGGCCAGCAGTTGAACGCTGTGCTCATCGCGCTGGGCGGCCAGGGCGGCGGCACGGATGCGTGAACTAACCTGAGCAATGTTGTCTGCTATCGTGGACATTCAATGTGCGCCAGCGGTCTGAAGGTTCGCGGCATTCTACTGGAATTGAGGGGCGCTATGGATATCACTGAACTGCTGGCTTTCAGCGCTAAACAGGGCGCATCCGACTTGCACTTGTCCGCCGGCCTGCCACCGATGATCCGTGTCGACGGCGACGTGCGACGCATCAACCTGCCGGCCCTGGACCACAAACAGGTGCAAGAACTGATCTACGACATCATGAACGACACCCAGCGGGTGGACTTCGAGAAACACCTGGAAACCGATTTTTCCTTTGAGGTGCCCGGTGTGGCGCGCTTCCGGGTTAACGCGTTTAACCAGAACCGTGGCGCAGGCGCCGTGTTCCGGACCATTCCGTCGAAGGTCCTGAGCATGGACGACCTCGGCATGGGTGAGGTGTTTCGAAAAATCACCGACGCGCCGCGCGGGCTGGTGCTGGTGACGGGCCCGACCGGCTCCGGCAAGTCCACCACCCTGGCGGCGATGATCGATTACCTGAACAACCATCGCCATCACCATATCCTCACCATCGAAGACCCGATCGAGTTCGTCCACGAATCGCGCAAATGCCTGATCAACCAGCGCGAAGTGCATCGCGATACGCGCAGTTTCGCCACGGCCCTGCGCTCGGCGTTGCGGGAAGACCCGGACGTGATTCTGGTAGGGGAGATGCGCGACCTGGAAACCATTCGCCTGGCGCTGACCGCCGCCGAGACCGGGCATCTGGTGTTCGGCACGCTGCACACCACCTCAGCGGCGAAAACCATCGACCGGGTGGTGGATGTGTTTCCGGGGGATGAAAAATCGATGGTGCGTTCGATGCTGTCCGAGTCGTTGCTGGCGGTGGTGTCACAGTCGCTGGTGAAGAAGATCGGCGGCGGGCGGATTGCGGCTCACGAGATCATGCTCGGCACATCGGCGATCCGTAACCTGATCCGCGAAGACAAGGTCGCGCAGATGTACTCGTCGATTCAGACCGGCGGGAACCTGGGGATGCAGACGCTGGATATGTGCTTGAAGGACTTGGTGACCAAGGGCTTGATCAGCCGCGAGCATGCGCGGGAGAAGGCGCGGTCGCCGGATAATTTTTGAGATGCGGTGTTCTCACGGGGCCCCTTCGCGAGCAGGCTCGCTCCCACAGGATTGATGCAGTCCATGTGGGAGCGAGCCTGCTCGCGAAAGGGCCATCATGCACAAAAAAATCCCGGGGCAGGCCCGGGATTTTCGGATCAGCGCTGAACGACGCGCATCTGATTCGGTTCTTTCGGCAGAACCCGCTTGGCAACCACGTAGTGGCTTTCCCAGTACGGCTTCTTCAGCGTGTCGATGGTCACCGACTTGCCACGACGGGGTGCGTGGATGAAGCGGTCGTTGCCCAGGTAGATGGCAACGTGATTGACCCGACGGCTCTTGATGTTGAAGAAAATCAGGTCGCCCGGCTTCAAATCGCTGCGATCGACTTTCTCGCCGTGACCGCTGGCCATGGCGTTAGAGGTGCGCGGCAGGTCAAACGTGGCGTCGTTGAACGCATATTTCACCAGGCCGCTGCAGTCGAACCCTTTACTTGGGCTGCTGCCGCCCCAACGGTATGGAGTACCGAGGACGTTTACAGCGCGGCTCAGCACGTTGCTGCTGGTCTTGCTCGCCATCGGCGGAACAAGCTTGCTGTTGTCACTCAGCTGGGCCGAGTGTTTTGCATTTTGTTTGTTTTTACTCGAAGGAGCAGAAACATGGGATTTTGGGGTGTAACCATTAACGTTTGGAAGACGTTGCTCACGATTGGTGGCGTGGGCGGCCAGTGGCATCAAAAGGCAAATGGTTAGCCATGTCTTGAAAAATGGACGCATTAGGCAGGGCTCGAATAGGTGAACGCGCAACTTTATAACAGCTTTTTTTGCCCTTCCGAGGCCGTTGGTCGATTCAACCTGGTGGTCAATGGAACCAAACAAGCGGCAAATGGACGCAATTGTCGGACAGAAGTCAGGTGCTATAAGGCTTTGACGGACATCAAGGTAGCATCTGCCATACGTCGGCAACCTGTAAAAAAGTCACAAAGATTTAAAGAATATTTATCTATCGTGTGAATCGAGGTGCTCCATGAACAGCTATCAACAGTCCGCCGCGCATCAAGATACGCACAGCAAAGTGATCGGATATCTGCTGTGGATTTTCGGCTTTACCGGCGCTCATCGCTTCTATTACGGCAAGCCTGTGACCGGGACGATCTGGTTCTTCACCTTTGGCTTGCTGGGAATTGGCTGGCTGATCGACCTGTTTCTGATTCCGGCAATGGACCGTGAAGCGGATCTTCGGTTCACCGCGGGGCCGATCGAATACAACGTGGCGTGGATTCTGCTGACGTTTCTCGGGGTATTCGGCGTACACCGGATGTATCAGGGGAAGTGGATCAGCGGGTTGCTGTACCTGGTGACGGGCGGGTTGTTCTTTGTCGGGGTGCTGTATGACTTCTGGACGCTGAATGACCAGGTATCCCTGCGCAACGCCCAGAACAGAGGCGCTTTCCAGTAAGCCTTCGCGAGCAGGCTCGCTCCCACAGGGGATTTGTGAACGACACAGATCCAGTGTGGGAGCGAGCCTGCTCGCGATTGAAGGCAACTCGGTTACGCCTGGTGGCTAATCCGCCCATCCACCAAGGTGTAGCGCACCACGCCCGGCAGGCTATGCCCAATGAACGGGCAGTTCTCACCCTTGGACAGCCAGGTTTCACCCGCCACGGTCGACGCCGCAGGGTCGAACAGCACGATATCCGCCGGCCCACCCACCGCCAACTTACCGGCCGGCAAGCGCAATGCTTCGGCAGGCCCGGCACTCAAGCGCGCCAGCAACGTCGGCAGGTCCAGCAAACCATCCTCCACCAGCGTCATTGCCAGCGGCAGCAGCAGTTCAACACTGCTGATGCCCGGCTCTGTCGCGCCGAACGGCGCCAGTTTGGCATCCCGCTCATGCGGTTGGTGATGGCTGGAAATGGCCGAGATCACCCCCGATTTCACCGCCGCACGCAGGCCGTCGCGGTCGGCGCGGGTGCGCAGCGGCGGCTGGACGTGGTAGAGGCTGCTGAAGTCGATCAAGGCTTCGTCCGTCAGGATCAGCTGATACAGCGCGACATCGGCGGTCACCGGCAGCCCACGGGCCTGGGCCTGAGCGATCAGGGCCACGCCGCGAGCGCTGGTGAGCTGGCTGAAGTGCGCGCGTACGCCGCTTTGCTCGACCAGCAACAGGTCTCGGGCCAGGGCCACGGTTTCAGCGGTTTCCGGAATGCCCGGCAAACCGAGAAAACTCGCGGTCGGGCCTTCATGGGCCAGGCCACCTTCGGCCAGGTCGTGGTCCTGCGAGTTGAAAATCACCGTCAGGTCGAACGTCGCCGCGTATTCCAGCGCCCGGCACAGGGTGCGGGTATTGCGGAAGCTGTCCAGGCCGTTGCCGAAGGCCACGCAACCGGCATCGCGCAAGGCCACGAGCTCGGCCAGTTGCTCGCCGTCCAGGCCTTTGCTCAGGGCGCCGATCGGGAAGACTTTGGTGTTGCCGGCTTCACGGGCGCGGTCGAGGATCAATTCGGCCACGGCCGAGGTGTCCAGCACCGGTTTGGTTTTCGGCGGGCAGCACAGGCTGGTCACGCCACCGGCGGCCGCGGCGCGGGTTTCGCTGATGATCGAGCCTTTGCGGCTGTAGCCCGGCTCGCGCAGGGCGACGTTCAGGTCAACCAGCCCGGGAGCGGCCACCAGGCCTTGGGCGTCGAGGGTGTCGACGGCGACAAAACCGGCTGGGGCGGCGCCGAGGGCGACGATCTTGCAGGCTTCAATGTGGATGTCAGTCACTTTATCCAGGCCAGAGGCTGGATCAATTACGCGTGCGCCGAGAATGCTGAGCTTCACTGGGCGTTCTCCTGCTCGAATTGACGTTGCGCAGTCTGCCCGCTCATGGCCATGGACAGCACGGCCATACGAATCGCAATACCGTAGGTGACCTGGTTGAGGATCACCGAGTGCGGACCGTCGGCCACCGCCGATTCAATCTCCACCCCGCGGTTGATCGGCCCCGGGTGCATGACGATGCAATCCGGCTTGGCCCCGGCCAGGCGCGCGGTGGTCAGGCCGAACAGGCGGTAGAACTCGCCCTCGCTCGGCAGCAGGCCACCGGCCATGCGCTCGCGTTGCAGGCGCAACATGATCACCACATCGACGTCTTTGAGGCCTTCGGTCATGTCGGTGTAGACCTTCACGCCGTACTGCTCGATGCCGATCGGCAGCAGGGTTTTCGGGGCGATCACGCGGATGTCCGGGCAGCCGAGGGTTTTCAGCGCCAGCATGTTCGAGCGCGCGACCCGCGAGTGCAGGATGTCGCCGACGATGGCCACCGAGAGGTTTTCGAAGCCGCCCTTGTGGCGACGGATCGTCAGCATGTCGAGCATGCCCTGCGTCGGGTGCGCGTGCCGGCCGTCGCCGCCGTTGATGATCGCCACTTGCGGACAGACATGTTCGGCGATGAAGTGTGCGGCACCGGAGTCACCGTGACGCACGACAAACATGTCGGCGGCCATGGCTTCCAGGTTGCGCAGGGTGTCGAGCAGGGTTTCGCCCTTGCTGGCCGACGAGGTCGACACGTTCAGGGTAATCACGTCTGCCGACAGCCGCTGGGCCGCCAGTTCGAAGGTGGTGCGGGTGCGGGTGGAGTTTTCGAAGAACACGTTGCACACGGTCTTGCCGCGCAGCAACGGGACTTTCTTCACCGCCCGGGCGCCAACTTCGAGGAACGAGTCGGCGGTGTCGAGGATTTCCGTCAGCAGCTCGCGGCGCAAACCGTCGAGCGAGAGGAAGTGGCGCAGCTGGCCCTGATCATTGAGCTGCAGCGGGCGCTTGGTATCTAGAGGCGTCATCGCGAGGGGGACTCTCAATAGGGCGGATTAAAGGGCGAGGTCTTGCAGTTCAAGCTTGAGCTCGGGGCCGGACAGCTTGACCCGCTCATGGGCGGCCAGCGGCAGCGTCGCGCCAACTACATTCGGGCTGATCGGCAACTCGCCGGCGTCGAGGTCCAGCAGGCAGACCAGCGTTACGCTGGCCGGGCGGCCGTAGTCGAACAGTTCGTTCATGGCGGCGCGGATGGTCCGGCCGCTCATGAGCACGTCGTCGATCAGCACCAGGTGCTGGCCTTCGATCTCGAACGGCAGCGCCGACGGGCGAACCTGCGGGTGCAGGCCGTTCTGGCTGAAGTCGTCACGGTAGAAGGACACGTCCAGGGTGCCGAGCGGCGCGTCGCTGCCCAGTTCTTCGAGCAACGCCTGGGCGACCCAGACACCGCCGGTACGGATACCGATGTAACGCGGTTCGCTGATGCCACGGTGTTCCAGGTGTGCCTTGAGACGGATCGCCATCTGGCTGATCAGTTCGGCGGGATTGGGCAGGCTCATGGTTGCTCCTTCTTGGGCCCGAGCCGGATGCTGCTTGAAGGGTGGCTCGGGTTGTCGCTATAGAGAGTCGCTTGCGGCGGCTCTTGAGGATTCGTTGCTTCAGGACTCGAACAGTGCGCTGTTTTCGTCGAGCCAGCCTTGCAGCAGCAGGGCGGCGGCGATGGCGTCGACCGGGTTGTCGCGGTAACTGCCTTTTTGCCCGCCGCGATCACGTCGCTCGCCTTTGGCTTCAAACGTGGTCAGGCGTTCGTCGTGGGTATAGAAGGGCAAGTTGTAGCGACCGTTGAGGCGCCGGGCGAATTTTTCCGCGCGCAGGCACATGTCGCTCGGGGTGCCATCCATGTTCAGGGGCAGGCCGACCACCACGGCGTCGGGCTTCCACTCCTTGATCAGGGCTTCGACCTGATTCCAGTCGGGAACGCCGTTCTGCGCCTTCAAGGTGCACAGCTCGCGAGCCTGGCCGGTAATCACCTGGCCGACCGCAACGCCGATCTGTTTGGTGCCGTAGTCAAAACCCAAAATCAGGCGCAGGGCCATCAGGCGTGCCCCGCCTGGCTGGTCAGCAGGCTGAGATTGACGCCCAAATGTTTGGCCGCCGCTTCGAGGCGCAGTTCGCTGCTGGTGTTGAACAGGATGTCGGCGTCGTACGGGCAGGTCAGCCAGGCGTTCTGCGCCAGTTCGGCATCCAGCTGGCCGGCTTCCCAGCCGGCGTAACCGAGGGCGATCAGGCTTTTCGCCGGGCCTACGCCGTCGGCGATGGCGAACAGCACGTCCTGGGAAGTGGAAAGAGACAGTTCGTCTGCCAGATCAACGGTCGCCTGATAGCTCTCGCCCTTGGGATGCAGGACAAAACCACGATCGGTCTGCACCGGGCCGCCGATGAAAATCGGTACATGCCGGCACAGCGCTGGCGGCTCGATGTCCGGGCGCAGCTGCTCGAGGATCTCGGCCAGATTTAGGTCTTGCGGGCGGTTGATCACCAGCCCCATGGCACCATTGGCGGTGTGCTCGACGATGTAAGTCAAGGTGTGCGCAAAGTTCGGGTCGGCCATGTGAGGCATGGCGATCAGGAAGTGATGCTTGAGGTAGCTGGGGCTGACGTTCTTCATGAGCGCTAGTGTGGCGTTGGAGGGGCAAACTGACAAGCTGGGGATGCCGCATTTTGGCAGTCGACACAGATCAAATGTGGGAGCGGGCTTTGTGTGGATCAGTTACTGGAGAGCCTGTCCCCACGCGCAAACTTCCACGTGCGGATGATTTCCAGGCGGTCGATGTCCGAAAGGTCCCCGGTAAACGGCGCAAACGGCGCCGCAAGCCTGACGATCCGCTGCGCCGCCTGATCCAGCAACGGTTGCCCGGACGACTCCAGCACCAGCACTTCATACAGCGAGCCATCGCGGTTGATCGAGACCATCAAGCGCAAATTGCCGTAAATCTGTTGGCGGCGGGCTTCATCGGGGTAGTTGAGGTTGCCGATGCGCTCGACCTTCTTGCGCCATTCGTCCTTATACCAGGCGCCTTTGTCTTTCATGGTCGAGGCCGCGCTCAAGCGGTGGATACGCGGGCGTTTGGCGTACAGCTGTTGTTCGTTGGCCAGTTCCGCTTCGAGGCTGGCGATGTCGCTGGACAGCTGGGAACTGTCAAACGTCGGCGCGGCCACTTCCGCTTTGGTTGTCGGCTTGACCTCTTCGTTCTTGGCCGGGGCTTTTTTCGGCTTCGGTGCGATGGTCGTCACGGCAGCCTTGGGCGGCGCTTCCTGTACTTCAGGCTTGGCGGCGGGCGGTGGCGTGACTTTTTGCACCTTGTTGTCCTGGAACGGCGCGACCTCGGTGGTCTTGGGAATAGCCTTTTTATCCAGGGTGCCGCTGCCTTGCTGATTTTCCTGGGCGAGGAAATCGGCTTTTTCGGGCTTCTTTTCGCTTTTGAAGGTGGCGAGGGTGATTTCCAGGGTTTTGCTGATGGTTTTGGGTTCGACCATCGTAAAGCCGACGCCCAACAGCAAGGCCAGGTGAATCAACGCCGCGAGAAACAGGGTAAAACCGAGGCGATCGGCCGGGCGCACGCCACGATGGGCGAGTTCAGCGGGCAGATCGGACGGGAGCGTCATGACAAGAAGACCAACATCGCGTTTTTCACAGGCCGCGCATGATAACGCAATGTTGATCGTGTCTTGGCTGTTCTATATCAACGAGCCTTGAGCTTCTGATCGATGGCATCCATCAGCAGGCCACCGATGTCGGTGCCGAACGCATTATCAATCTCGCGAATGCACGTCGGGCTGGTGACGTTGATCTCGGTCAGGTGCTCGCCGATTACGTCCAGACCCACGAACAGCAGGCCTTTCTCGCGCAGGGTCGGGCCGACTTGGGCGGCGATCCAGCGATCCTTGTCGGTCAACGGGCGAGCTTCACCACGACCGCCGGCCGCCAGGTTGCCTCGGGTTTCGCCAGCGGCAGGAATGCGCGCCAGGCAATAATCCACCGGCTCGCCGTCGATCATGAGGATACGCTTGTCGCCGTCCTTGATGGCCGGCAGGTACGCCTGGCCCATGATCTGCTGGGTGCCCAGCGCGGTCAGGGTTTCCAGAATCACCGACAGGTTCGGGTCGCCAGCACGGTGACGGAAAATCGAAGTGCCGCCCATGCCGTCCAGCGGCTTGAGGATCACGTCGCCGTGCTTGGCGGCGAATTCACGCAGCACATCGGCGCGACGGCTGACCACGGTCGGCGGCGTGCATTGAGGGAACAGCGTGGCGAACAGCTTTTCGTTGCAGTCACGCAGGCTCTGCGGTTTGTTGACCACCAGCACGCCGGCGCGCTCGGCCTGCTCCAGCAGGTAGGTGGAGTACACGAACTCCATGTCGAACGGCGGATCCTTGCGCATCAGGATCACGTCCAGATCGCTCAGCAGCGCGTCGGTCTCGGCTTCGAGTTCGAACCATTTTTCCGGGTTGGCGAAGACTTTCAGCGGTCGCATCCGCGCCCGTGCTTCACCTTCGCCCTGGTACAAATCGCGCTGTTCCATATAGAACAGTTCCCAGCCGCGCTTCTGCGCGGCTAGCAGCATGGCCAGCGAGCTATCCTTTTTATAGGAGATGCTGGCAATAGGATCCATGACAATCCCGACGCGAACGCTCATGGGTTTTTCCTCGAAAATGAATGGTCCGAACGGACATGAAAAAGTGGCGTCAGAGTGGCGCTGAGTGTGTTCCCGGTCAAGGAAAAACCACCGCAAAGACCGGCCGATAGATTGCATTTGGAGACTGTGCTAAAAAGGCTGCCATGCCGTGCTGGCCCTTGAGCATCAAGGGTTCCAGCCACCAAACGGACAATTTGTTTCGCAAAGGCGACGGTAGAGCATTTATGGATCAGCATTCCAGCGCCTTGAAGGTCATGGTGATCGACGATTCGAAGACGATTCGTCGTACCGCCGAAACGCTGTTGAAGAATGTGGGTTGTGAAGTCATTACGGCCATCGACGGTTTCGATGCGCTGGCCAAGATTGCCGATAACCATCCCGGCATCATCTTTGTCGACATCATGATGCCGCGTCTGGATGGCTATCAGACCTGCGCTTTAATCAAGAACAACAGTGCGTTCAAGTCCACGCCAGTGATTATGCTGTCGTCCAAGGACGGGCTGTTCGACAAGGCCAAGGGGCGCATCGTCGGCTCCGACCAGTTTTTGACCAAGCCTTTCAGCAAGGAAGAACTGCTGAACGCGATCCAGGCCCATGTTCCGGGCTTCGCCGCCGTTTTGCCGCAGTAGGACACGCACAGTGACGCTCGGCCAACGGGCCCGGCGTCGACAAGAATGGGGAAGACCATGGCACGTATTCTGATCGTCGATGATTCGCCGACCGAAATGTACAAACTGACCGGCATGCTGGAAAAGCACGGTCACGAAGTGTTGAAAGCCGAGAACGGCGCCGACGGCGTGGCCCTGGCCCGTCAGGAAAAACCTGACGCCGTGCTGATGGACATCGTCATGCCTGGCCTCAACGGTTTTCAGGCAACCCGCCAGTTGACCAAAGACCCGGACACCGGGCACATCCCGGTGATCATCATCACCACCAAGGATCAGGAAACCGACAAGGTCTGGGGGACGCGCCAGGGCGCCAAGGACTACCTGACCAAACCGGTCGATGAAGAGACCCTGATCAAAACCCTCAACAACGTCCTGGCCGGTTGATCGTCGGGCCATGACCGAGTCGCTGACGGCTTTCGAACTGCTGCTGCAGATCGACCAGCGCTGTCGTCTGCTGGCGGCGGACCTGCCGTCGCAACCGACCCGCCAGGACAGCTGGAGCGGCATCGGTTTTCGCATGGGCGAAGAGTGGTACGTCGCGCCCATGGGCGAGGTCAGCGAAGTCCTGCATGAACCGCGTTTCACTCAGTTGCCGGGCGTCAAATCCTGGGTCAAAGGGGTCGCCAACCTGCGTGGGCGACTGCTGCCGATCATGGATCTGTGCGGTTTCTTTGGCCACGAAGTCTCGGCGCCGCGCAAGCAGCGGCGGGTGTTGGTGGTGGAACATAACGAGGTGTTTGCCGGGTTGCTGGTCGACGAAGTCTTCGGCTTGCAGCACTTTGCCCAAGACACCCTGGAACCGGCAGATCAGGCGAGCGGGCCGATGTCGGCGTTCGTCAAAGGCCGGTTCCAGCGCGAGCAGGCCTGGCAAGTGTTCAGCCCGTTTGCGCTGGCGCAGTCGCAAGGCTTTATGCACGTGGCGGTTTGATCCAGTGGGAGCAAGCTCCCTCGCCACAGGTTCTTCGGCGGGTTCTAAAGGTTGGTTAACAGGCGAGGACCGATGATAAAAGCAAAAACAGGCAAGCCAGAAGGATCGCGCAGCCGCTCGCAGATCATCGTGCTGTTTATCGCGCTGATCGTGTTCATCATGCTGCTGTTCGCCAACTTCGCTTACCTCAATACCCAGGCGACGTACGACAAACAGTACATCGGCCACGCCGGCGAGCTGCGCGTGCTCTCCCAGCGCATCGCCAAAAACGCCACCGAAGCCGCCGCCGGCAAAGCGGCTGCGTTCAAGCTGCTCAGCGATGCGCGCAACGACTTTGCCTTGCGTTGGGGTTACCTGAAGAAGGGCGACCCGGCCACCGGCCTGCCGCCCGCGCCGTCCACCGTGCGCCCGGAAATGCGCGCCGTGCAGCTCGATTGGGAACGCCTGCTGAAAAACACCGACGCCATTCTCTCCAGCGAACAGACCGTGCTGTCGCTGCATCAGGTTGCCGCGACACTCGCCGAAACCGTCCCGCAGTTGCAGGTCGAGTACGAAAAAGTCGTCGAGATCCTCCTGCAACGGGGCGCCCCGGCGGCTCAGGTGGCGATGGCCCAGCGTCAATCGCTGCTGGCCGAGCGCATTTTGGGCGCAGTGAACACCGTGCTGTCCGGCGACGAAAACTCGCAGCAGGCCGCCGATGCCTTCGGCCGCGACGCCGCGCGTTTTGGTCAGGTGCTCAACGGCATGCTTCAGGGCAACGTCGCACTGCGCATCAGTCAGGTCGAAGACCGCGACGCACGCGCCCGATTGACCGAGATTTCCGAACTGTTCGAATTCGTCTCGGGCTCGGTGGATGAAATCCTCGAAACCTCGCCCGAACTATTCAAGGTCCGTGAGTCGGCCACCAACATTTTTACCCTGTCGCAGACCCTGCTCGACGAAGCCTCGCACCTGGCCACCGGTTTCGAAAACCTCGCCGGCGGGCGCAACACCGACACCATCGGCGGCTACGTATTGGGTTTGCTGGCGCTGATGTCGATCATCCTGATCGGTCTGGTGATGGTGCGCGAAACCAACCGCCAGCTTCAGGAAACCGCCGAAAAGAACGAACGTAACCAGAACGCGATCATGCGCCTGCTGGACGAAATCGAAGACCTGGCGGACGGCGATTTGACCGTCACCGCCTCGGTGACCGAAGACTTCACCGGGACCATCGCCGACTCGATCAACTATTCCGTCGACCAATTGCGCGACCTGGTGGCGACCATCAACCTCACCGCCGGCCAAGTGGCCGCCGCCGTGCAGGAAACCCAGGCCACCGCCATGCACCTGGCGCAGGCCTCGGAGCATCAGGCACAGCAGATTTCCGAAGCCTCCACGGCCATTAACGACATGGCCCAGTCCATCGATCAGGTCTCGGCCAACGCTGCCGAATCGTCGGCGGTGGCCGAGCGCTCGGTGGAAATTGCCAACAAGGGCAACGAGGTGGTGCACAACACCATCCACGGCATGGACAACATTCGCGAGCAGATTCAGGACACCGCGAAACGCATCAAGCGTCTGGGTGAGTCTTCCCAGGAAATTGGCGACATCGTCAGCCTGATCGATGACATTGCCGACCAGACCAACATCCTCGCGCTCAACGCAGCGATTCAGGCGTCGATGGCCGGTGACGCCGGGCGTGGTTTTGCGGTGGTCGCCGACGAGGTGCAGCGCCTGGCCGAGCGCTCGTCCGCCGCCACCCGACAAATTGAAACCCTGGTGCGGGCGATCCAGACTGATACGAATGAAGCGGTTATTTCCATGGAGCAGACCACCACCGAAGTGGTGCGTGGCGCACGGCTGGCGCAGGATGCCGGTGTGGCTCTGGAAGAAATCGAAGGCGTATCGAAGACCCTCGCCGCGTTGATCCAGAGTATTTCCAACGCGGCGCAGCAACAAACCTCTTCGGCCGGGCAGATTTCCCTGACGATGAACGTGATTCAACAAATCACCTCGCAGACCTCGTCCGGCTCCACTGCCACCGCCGAGAGCATCGGCAACCTGGCGAAAATGGCCAGTCAGCTGCGGCGTTCGGTGTCCGGCTTCACCTTGCCGGCCGCCAAGGCGCAGGCGGCAGACAAAGTGTGAACCGTCCACAGGCGTATGATTTTTGATTGGCGTAGGGACTGGAGTGGTTATGGGTGATCGGCACGACTATGTGGCCCTTGAGTGGGTCAAAGGCGAGATTGCCGAAACGCTGAAGCTGGCTCATCAAGCCATCGAAACCCTGCTTGATGACCCGCAGGCGTTGTACGCCTTGAGCGATTGCCTGGCGTACATCCATCAGGTTCACGGCAGTTTGCAGATGGTTGAATTCTACGGCGCGGCGTTGCTCGCCGAAGAGATGGAACAGTTGACCAGCGCCTTGCAGCACGACCGCGTCAGCCATCGTGACGAGGCACTGCACCTGTTGCTGCAAGCCCTTGGGCAACTGCCGATTTACCTCGACCGGGTGCAAAGTGCGCGCCGGGACTTGCCTTTGGTGGTGTTGCCGCTGCTCAACGATTTGCGCAGTGCCCGGGGTGAAACCCTGCTCTCGGAAACCAGCCTGTTCAGTCCGCAACTGGCGGATCTGCCGCCGTTGGACGAAGCTTCACTGATCCGGCTGGAGCCTGCGGACTTCGACAATGTGCTGCGCAAATTACGCCAGATGCTGCAGGTGGCGCTGGTCGGGTTGCTGCGCGAGCAAGATGACCAGACCCACCTCGATTACCTGGGGAGGGTTTTTTCACGCCTCGAAGGGCTGTGCGCAGGGGCGCCCCTGAGCCCGTTGTGGCAAGTCGCCTCGGCGCTGGTCGAAGGCATGCGCGCCGGCGTGATCGCCAACAGTCCGGCGTTGCGCAGCCTGTTCAAGGAGGCCGACCATGAGCTCAAGCGTCTGCTTGAGCAAGGCTTCCACGGCATTAATCAACCGGCACCGCCGGAGCTGCTCAAGAGTTTGCTGTTCTACATTGCCAAGGCCGACCATCCCACCGGGCAGATGCTGACCATGAAAGATCGCTACTCACTGGACGATGCGTTGCCCGACAGCGCGATGGTCGATGAAGAACGTGCGCGACTGGCCGGCCCCGACCGTGATGCCATGCGTTCGGTACTGGCTGCGCTCTGTGAAGAACTGGTGCGGGTCAAGGAACGCCTCGACCTGTTCGTGCGCAGCGACCGCCAGCACACTTCGGACCTCGACAGCCTGCTGGCGCCACTGCGGCAGATCGCCGACACCCTGGCGGTGCTGGGGTTTGGTCAACCGCGCAAAGTCATCATCGATCAACTGGCGGTAGTGCTGAGCCTGGTTCAGGGCCAGCGCGAACCGAACGACGCGATCCTCATGGACGTCGCGGGCGCCTTGCTCTATGTCGAAGCCACCCTGGCCGGCATGGTCGGCACCGTGGAACCCGAGAGCCGGGAAGAAAGCCGCCTGCCGACCACCGACCTGACGCAGATCCACCAGATCGTCATCCGCGAAGCGCGCATCTGCCTGCAAGAAGCCAAGGACATGATCGTCGACTACATCGACGCCGACTGGGATCGTCAGCACCTTCAGGCATTGCCTGCGTTGCTGACCCAGGTGCGCGGCGCGTTGGCGATGATTCCGTTGAGCCGGGCGGCGAGCCTGATCGAAACCTGCAATCACTTCATCCGCGAGCATTTGCTGCTGGAGCCGGATCAACCCGGTTGGCAGGAACTGGACAGCCTCGCAGACGTGATTTCCAGCATCGAGTATTACCTCGAACGCCTGAGCGACGACCCCGAGGCACCGGGCGAAAAACTGCTCGATGTCGCCGAAAAAAGCCTGGCAGCGCTCGGGTTTTTCCCCAGCGAACTGCACGTGCCGATGCTCGACGATGTGCTCAGCCCAAGTGAAGCCCAGGTGATGCAGGACCAGCAGGAACTCGATGACCCCGAGATCGTGCAGTCGCTGGCCGATGTGCTGGCCAGTCCCGTGTCCTCAGTCAATCCACCGGCCCTGACCACGCCGGGCAGCCTGTTACCGCCGCCCGCCGACGAAGAACCGGTGGACGATGAGCTGCGTGAAGTCTTTCTCGAGGAGACCGATGAAGTCCTCGATATTCTCCATGAATACTTGCCGCGTTGGGCCGCCAACCCCGACGACAAACCCGCCCTGAGCGAATTGCGCCGCGCCTTCCACACGTTGAAAGGCAGTGGCCGGATGGTCCGGGCACTGGTATTGGGCGAGCTGGCATGGGCGGTGGAAAACCTGCTCAACCGCGTGCTGGAAGACAGCGTTCCGCCGGGCGCCGCCGTGCAGCAACTGCTCACCGACGCGCTGGATTTACTGCCGGAACTGGTAGCCGAGTTCGCCGGCAATGCCCAGAGGCAACGCAACGATGTCGACCAGTTGGCGGCGCGTGCGCACGCCCTCGCCAAGGGCGATGCGCCGGCCAGCGATGAAGACACACAGGACGTCGCGGCCCTCGACCCGTTGTTGCTGGAGATCTTCCGCAAAGAAGCCGAAACCCACCTGGCCAGCCTCAACCGCTTTCTCGATCAGGCCGCCGAGCATGTACCGCTGCAGGCCAGCGACGAGTTGCAGCGCGCCTTGCACACGCTCAAGGGCAGCGCCTCGATGGCCGGGGTCTTGCCGATTGCCGAGCTTGCGACGCCGCTGGACCAACTGGCCCGCGAATACAAGGCGCACCTGATCGCGCTGGACCTGGACGAAGTCGAGTTGTTGCTGGAAGCCGAAGGGCTGTTCCGGCTCGGCTTGCGCCAGCTCAAGACTGATCCGCTGGCCGAGATTCGCGGTGCCCGCTCATTGATCGAGCGCACCCAGGCGTTGCTCGCCGAACGTCTGCAATCGCTGTTGAGCACACCCAATACCGCGCTGCGAACCAAACGTGATCCGCAGCTGATCAACAACTTCCTGGCCCAGGGCATGGACATCCTGCTGGACGCCGAAAGCCTGTTGCAGCGCTGGCAGCAGCATCCCGGCGAACGTCAGGAGCTGACCGCGCTGCTCGATGAGCTGACCACCCTCGGCGAAGGCGCGCACCTCGCCGACCTGCACCCTGTGGACGCCCTCTGTGAAGCCTTGCTCGACCTGTATGGCGCGGTGGAAGAGAGCAGCCTGGCGGTCAGCGAACGGTTTTTCCATGAGGCACAAAGTGCTCACGAAGCGCTGATCAACATGCTCGACGAACTGGCTGCCGGCCAGGAAGTCAGCCCGCAACCGGAACGCATCCGGGCTTTGCGCGGTTTGCTCGATGAAAGTCTGGATCCGTCGTCCATGGGCCTGATCCGCAGTGACGGCAGCCGGACCCTGAGCATTCGCGAACTGGGCAGCGCCACCGCCGAGCTGGAGCAGGCCGCGACCCAGGTTGATCTGGACGATGAAATCGTTTCGATCTTCCTCGAAGAAGCCGTGGATATCCTCGAAAGCGCCGGCCAGGCTCTGCAGCGCTGGCTGAGTGACCCGGATAACGCCGCACCGCTGTCGTCCTTGCAGCGCGATTTGCACACGCTCAAGGGCGGGGCGCGGATGGCTGAAGTCGAGCCGGTCGGCGACCTCGCGCATGAATTGGAAAGCCTTTACGAAGGCTTGGTGGACCGCCGTTACACCCACAGCGAAACCCTGGCGCAGTTGCTGCAACAGAGCCATGACCGGCTCGCGGTGCTGCTGGAGCAGCTACAGAATCAACAATCGCTGGGGACGCCGAGCGAGTTGATCGAGGCGATTCGCCAGTTTCGCCAAGGCAACGTCAACGCCGCCGAAGTGACGGAGCCCGCGCCGGTCAAGGATTCGCCGGGGCATGATCCCGAGTTGCTGGAAATCTTCCTCGAGGAAGGTTTCGACATCATCGAAAACTCCGGCGCCGCCCTCGTGCGCTGGCAAGCCGAACCGTCGAGCCGGCAGGAAATCGAAACCCTGCTGCGTGACCTGCACACGCTCAAGGGCGGTGCACGCATGGTCGAAATCGGCCCGATTGGCGACTTGGCCCACGAGCTGGAATTTCTCTACGAAAGCCTGTCGGCGGGCACCCTGCAACCGAGTGCAGCGTTGTTCACCCTGCTGCAAAGCAGTCACGACCGCCTGGCGCAGATGCTCGATGCGACCCGCGCCGAACAGCCCTTGCCGCCGGCTGACCGGCTGATCGACGCGATCAAGAACTTCAGCCATCCGGCCGTGCTGCAACCCGTTGTTGTCGCGCCTGTCGCCGCCAAGCCCGAGGCGCCCGCGCTGCAAGCCGACGCGGGCGCCGACATGGTCAAGGTCTCGGCGGAGCTGCTCGACGACCTGGTCAACCTGGCCGGTGAAACCTCGATCTTCCGCGGCCGTATCGAACAGCAGGTCAACGATGCGCGCGTCACCTTGAGCGAGATGGAAACCACCATCGAACGGATGCGCGACCAACTGCGCCGGCTCGATACCGAAACCCAGGGGCGGATTCTCAGCCGTCAGCAAGTCGATGCCGAACGCCTGGGCTACGAAGAATTCGACCCGCTGGAAATGGACCGCCACTCGCAATTGCAGCAACTGTCGCGTGCGCTGTTCGAATCGGCCTCTGACTTGCTGGACCTGAAGGAAACCCTCGACCGACGCAATCAGGACGCGGAGAACCTGCTGCAACAGCAGGGCCGCATCAATACCGAGTTGCAAGAAGGCCTGATGCGCACGCGCATGGTGCCGTTCGAACGGATGCTGCCGCGTTTGAAGCGCATCGTTCGGCAGGTCTCCAGCGAGCTGGGCAAAGACGTGGAATTCATCGTCGGCAACGCTGAAGGCGAGATGGACCGCAACGTCCTCGAACGCATGGCGCCGCCGCTGGAGCACATGCTGCGCAACGCCGTGGACCATGGGCTGGAATCGGCCGAGGTGCGCATCGCCGCCGGCAAACCAGCCAAGGGACGGATCACCCTCGACTTGTCCCGCGAGGGCGGCGACATGATTTTCGATATCCGCGACGACGGTGCCGGCGTGCCGCTGGACGCTGTGCGGCGCAAGGCGATCAAGCGTGGTTTGCTCGCCGAAGATGCGGATATCAGCGACCGCGATGTGTTGCAGTTCATCCTGCAACCGGGGTTTTCCACGGCCGAGAAGATCACCCAGATTTCCGGGCGTGGCGTCGGCATGGACGTGGTCCATGAAGAAGTCCGCCAGCTCGGCGGCACCATGGTCATCGACTCGGTGCCGGGGCAGGGCGTGCATTTCCGCATACGTCTGCCGTTCACTGTGTCGGTCAACCGTGCGTTGATGGTGCAGTGTTTTGAGGACCAATACGCGATCCCGCTGAACACCATCGACGGCATCGTCCGCGTGCTGCCCAACGAACTAGAAGGGCATTACCGACTCGATCCTCCGCGGTACAAATACGCCGGGCAGGACTATGAGTTGTGCTACCTCGGCGAGCTGCTGAAAACCAGCACCCGCCCGAAACTGCTGGGCCAAAGCCTGCCGTTGCCGGTGTTGCTGGTGCAGTGCAACGAGCGGCACATTGCGGTGCAGGTCGACTCCATGGCCGGCACCCGCGAGATCGTGGTGAAAAGCCTCGGCCCGCAATTCGCCGCGGTGCAGGGCTTGTCCGGGGCGACGATTCTGGGCGATGGCCGGGTGGTGCTGATTCTTGATTTGCTGGCGCCGATCCGCGCCATGCAGGCGCCGTCGCCGCAACGGGCGCAGACCCAGGACACCGAGGTCGAGCCGCACAAGCCCTTGCTGGTGCTGGTGGTCGATGATTCGGTGACCGTGCGCAAGGTCACCAGTCGCTTGCTCGAACGCCACGGCATGAACGTGCTGACCGCCAAGGACGGGGTCGACGCCATGTTGCTGCTCGAAGAACACATGCCGGACGTGATGCTGCTGGACATCGAAATGCCGCGCATGGACGGCTTCGAAGTCGCGGCCCAGGTGCGCGCCGACGAGCGCTTGCAACACCTGCCGATCATCATGATCACCTCACGCACCGGCCAGAAACACCGCGACCGCGCGATGGCCATCGGCGTCAACGACTACCTTGGCAAGCCGTACCAGGAATCGGTGCTGCTGGAAAGCATCGCCCTGTGGAGCAAATCCCATGCTTGAACATCGCACCAGCAACCTCACCGGCCTGTTGCTGCCCTTGGCCGACCGCAACCTGATCGTGCCCAACGTCGCGGTGGCGGAGCTGATCGACTATCAACCGGGGGCGTTCGACCTCGATACGCCACCGTGGTACCTGGGGCTGGTGAAGTGGCGGGACCGGCAGATTCCGTTGCTGAGTTTTGAATCGGCGTGCGGCCAGAAAATTGTTATTGGCGAGCGGGCGCGGATCGTGATTCTCAACGCGCTCGGCGGACGGCCGACGTTGAAGTTCATTGCGTTGCTGGTGCAGGGGATTCCTCGGTCGTACAAGCTCGACAGCCAATTGAGTTATGTCGACGTGCCGCTGTGTTCGCTGGAGCAGGCAGCGGTGCAGGTGGGCGAGCAAGTGGCGAAGGTGCCGGACTTGCTGGCGCTTGAAGAGTTACTGGTGAGTGCCGGATTGGTTTGACGGGCCCCTTCGCGAGCAGGCTCGCTCCCACAGGGGTTTTGTGTACGCTGCAGATCCAATGTGGGAGCGAGCCTGCTCGCGAAGGCGGCCTTCAATACACCGCAGACATGACTGCACAAATCTGTGGCGAGGGAGCTTGCTCCCGCTGGGTCGCGAAGCGGCCCCAAATCCTGCAATCGAGGTGTATCAGGTGCACCCTGCGTAATGGTTTTACGACTGCTACGCAGCCGAGCGGGAGCAAGCTCCCTCGCCACAGGGGAGTGTTCGTTACGGTGAGCGTAACGATCCGACGCTGCGCTTGATTGATGCCCCCACCCAACACTCCTAAGGTGACTCCACGACAGCGAACCCGTGGAGTGGTCATGACAACAACAATATCCCCCGACTCGCGATGGACGCGGCGGCGCAGCGAAAAGCAGCGGCGTCTGGCGTTGGTCAAGGATCTTGCCGACGGTGTGGTGCTGCCCACCGACAACATCGTCGCGGCGCTGGAAGCCTTGATCCTGCCCGGCGACCGCGTGGTGCTGGAGGGCAACAACCAGAAGCAGGCGGATTTCCTCTCCCGCTCCCTGGTCAAGGCTGATCCCGCCAAGCTCCATGACTTGCATATGATCATGCCCAGCGTCGGCCGTGCCGAGCATCTGGACCTGTTCGAACGCGGCATCGCCCGCAAGCTCGACTTTTCCTTCGCCGGTACGCAAAGCCTGCGCATCAGCCAGTTGCTGGAAGATGGCTTGCTGGAAATCGGCGCGATCCACACTTACATCGAGCTCTATGCGCGGCTGGTGGTCGACCTGATTCCCAACGTCGTGCTCTCGGCCGGTTTCATGGCCGACCGCGCCGGCAACATCTACACCGGCGCCAGCACCGAAGACACTCCGGCACTGATCGAACCCGCCGCATTCAGCGACGGCATCGTCATCGTTCAGGTCAACCAGTTGGTCGACGATGTCAGCGACTTGCCGCGTGTCGACATCCCCGCCTCGTGGGTCGACTTCGTAGTGGTGGCCGACAAACCGTTCTACATCGAACCACTGTTCACCCGCGACCCACGGCACATCAAGCCTGTACACATCTTGATGGCGATGATGGCGATCCGCGGCATCTACGAAAAACACAACGTTCAGTCGCTGAACCACGGCATCGGTTTCAACACCGCCGCCATCGAGTTGATCCTGCCGACCTACGGCGAATCCCTCGGCCTCAAAGGCAAGATCTGCCGCAACTGGACGCTCAATCCGCACCCGACCCTGATCCCGGCGATTGAAAGCGGCTGGGTCGAAAGTGTGCATTGCTTCGGCACCGAACTCGGCATGGAAAACTACATCGCCGCGCGGCCGGATGTGTTCTTCACCGGGCGTGACGGCTCGCTGCGTTCCAATCGGATGTTCAGCCAACTGGCCGGGCAATACGCGGTGGACCTGTTCATCGGCGCCACGCTGCAAGTCGACGGCGACGGTCATTCCTCCACCGTGACCCGCGGACGCCTCGCCGGTTTTGGCGGTGCGCCAAACATGGGCCACGACCCGCGCGGTCGTCGGCACGGCACGCCGGCCTGGCTCGACATGCGTCACACCGACGGGCCAGAACCGCTGCTCGAACGCGGTAAAAAACTAGTGGTGCAAATGGTCGAGACCTTCCAGGAGGGCGGCAAACCGACCTTCGTCGAAACCCTCGACGCCATCGACGTGGCGAAGAAAAGCGGCATGCCGCTGGCGCCGATCATGATTTACGGCGATGACGTCACCCACCTGCTGACCGAAGAAGGCATCGCGTATCTATACAAGGCGCGCTCGCTGGAAGAACGCCAGGCGATGATCGCCGCCGTCGCCGGGGTGACCGCCATCGGCCTGCGCCACAACCCCAAAGACACCGCACGCATGCGCCGCGAAGGCTTGATTGCCTTGCCCGAAGACCTCGGCATCCGCCGCACCGACGCCACCCGCGAACTGCTCGCCGCGAAAAGCGTGGCGGATCTGGTCGAGTGGTCCGGTGGCCTCTACAACCCGCCCGCCAAGTTCAGGAGCTGGTAATGCACGCACTCAACCTGCAACCTAAAACTCTGACCCTGGCGGAACGGCTCGCCGATTTGGCGGTGGATGCGCTGATCGACGAAGCAGACCTGTCGCCGAAACCGGCGCTGGTCGACCGTCGTGGCAACGGCGCGCACACCGATTTGCACCTGGGGTTGATGCACGCCTCGGCGTTGTCACTCTGGTCTGCGTTCAAGGAGATGGCCGAAGCCGCTATCGAATGTGGCGAAATCGGTTTGCCGCTGCGCGAAGCGGTGGGACGGATTGGCCGGGAAGGGGAGCACGCGATGCTCGCCACCACGGGTGGGGTGAATACCCATCGCGGGGCGATCTGGGCCGTGGGCCTGTTGGTCACTGCTGCCGCGCTGGACAGCTCGGACACCCAGCCCGGTGCCGTCACTTTGCGCGCCGCACGCCTGGCTTTACTCGATGATCGCTACGCACCACGTCCTTTAAGCCACGGCGCACAAGTCGCCCAGCGTTACGGCGCCCGCGGTGCCCGTGAAGAAGCGCAGCTCGGTTTTCCTTCGGTGGTGCAACGGGCATTGCCGCAACTCAAGCACAGCCGCACCGCCGGTCACGGTGAACAGAACGCCCGGCTCGATGCCTTGCTGGCGATCATGACCCGACTGGCTGACACCTGCGTGCTCTACCGCGCCGGTGAACAAGGCCTGCACACCATGCAACTCGGCGCCCAGGCTGTGCTCGATGCGGGCGGCAGCGCCAGCCTTGCCGGCCGCCGCCGTTTGCATGAGCTGGATGAACAATTAATCGCGTTGAATGCCTCGCCCGGTGGTGCTGCCGACCTGCTCGCCGCCTGCCTGTTTATCGACCGCCTCGAGTCCGGAGCTTTCTGATGGAAACCTTATCCTTTGAATTCCCTGCGGGCCAACCGCCACGCGGTCGCACGCTGGTGGGCTGTGTCGGCTCGGGCGATCTGGAAGTGCTGATCGAGCCGGGTCAGGCCGGCAAGCTGACCATCAACGTGCAGACTTCGGTCAACGGCGCGCAGCAGCGCTGGCAGCATCTGTTCGCGCGGATGTTCGACGGTCAGACGCCGCCGGCGATGGACATCGCCATCCATGACTTCGGTGCGACACCGGGCGTGGTGCGCTTGCGTCTGGAACAAGGTTTTGAGGAGATCGGTCATGACTGATCTCCTGCAGTCATCCCTGCAAAGACGCAGCTTCATCGAACTCGGTGCCCGGCAACGGGCAAAGGCCTTGCTCGACCCCGGCACCTTCCGCGAGTTGCTCGACCCGTTTCAACGCGTCATGTCGCCGTGGCTGGAGCGCCAGGGCGTGGTGCCGCAAGCCGATGACGGCGTGGTGATCGCCAAGGGCAGCATCGGTGGTTTGCCGGTGGTGATCGCCGCCATCGAAGGCGCCTTCCAGGGCGGCAGTCTTGGTGAAGTCGGCGGGGCGAAGATGGCGGGCGCGCTGGAACTGGCCGCCGAAGACAACCGTAACGGCATTCCGACCCGCGCCGTACTGCTGCTGGAAACCGGCGGCGTGCGCTTGCAGGAAGCCAACCTCGGGTTGGCGGCGATTGCCGATATTCATGCGGCGATTGTCGACCTGCGCCAATACCAACCGGTGATTGGTGTGGTGGCCGGTAGCGTCGGCTGCTTTGGCGGTATGTCGATTGCCGCCGGGTTGTGCAGCTATTTGCTGGTGACCCAGGAAGCGCGTCTGGGTCTGAACGGTCCGCAAGTCATCGAACAGGAAGCCGGGCTTGAGGAATACGACTCCCGCGACCGGCCGTTCATCTGGAGCCTGACCGGGGGTGAACAGCGTTTCGCCAGCGGTCTGGTGGATCGCTATGCCGCCGACGATGTGGCGCAGATTCAGCAACACGTCAGTGAATTGCTGCAGCAGGGGTTGCCGGCGCAACAACGCAGTCGTCAGGCCGATCTGTACCTGCAACGGCTGGCCCGCCTGGACGCCGCGCCGCAAATCGAACCGGCGACGGTTCGCGATCTGTATCAAGGAGCGCGCTCATGAGCACCTATTCGCTGAGAGGTTTGAACTGGTTCAACGCCTTGAGCACCGGGGCGAAAGCGGTCGAAGGTTTACCGGCTTCATTGAAAGTGGCCGATGGCGTGCTGGGTGATCAGCCTGTCCGGTTTATCGCGGTGGTGTCGGATCCGGACAACCGTTTTGTCCGTGCGCGTAACGGTGAAGTCGGTTTGCTGGAAGGGTGGGGCTTGGCGAAAGCGTTGGATGAAGTGATCGCCGCTGATGTGGATAAACCGCACAAGCGCGCCGTGATCGCCATCGTCGATGTGCCGAGCCAGGCCTATGGCCGACGCGAAGAAGCCCTCGGCATTCATCAGGCATTGGCCGGTGCGGCAGACAGTTATGCCCGTGCTCGTTTGGCAGGCCACGCAGTGATTGGTTTGCTGGTGGGCAAGGCGATGTCCGGCGCGTTTCTGGCCCATGGGTATCAGGCTAATCGGCTGATCGCCCTGCGTGATCCTGGGGTGATGGTGCATGCGATGGGCAAGGCTTCGGCGGCGCGAGTGACCTTGCGCAGCGTCGAAGAACTTGAAGCGCTGGCCGCCAGCGTGCCGCCGATGGCCTATGACATCGACAGCTACGCCAGCCTCGGTTTGCTGTGGGAAACCCTGTCGGTGGAACGGATTGAACAGCCGACGGCCGCCGATCTGGCGCGGGTGACGGAATGCCTGAACCAGGCGATTGGCGATGTGGCTGCCAGCGGTCGCGATCTGAGCAGCCGTTTGGGCGCAAGCAACCGTGCCGCTTCGAGCAAGGTTCGCCAACTGCTGAGAGCGCAGTGGTGAACACGCCTCTGGCCCACGATCTGCTCTGGGGCATGACCCCGGAGCAGTTGCCTGCGGATGCGCCTGCGTGGGTGACCGAGTCCCTGAGCGCGGGCCAGCCCGTGGTGGTTCGGCGTGCGCTGAGCGCGGCGGGTCTGGTCGCGGTCGGCGTGCGTGGGCGCTTGCGTGAACAACGTTTTGCGACGCTGATGCCGGTCGATGCCATTCAACGTCGGGTCAAACCGGAAGACCTTTGCCAGGTCTCGATTGATCGGGATTTTCCGGCCGTGCGCGCCCTCAATCATCTGCGGCCGATACTCGATGACTGTGGTTGGGTGTGGGGTGTCAGCGGCAGTGCCGGGTTTGAATTGGCCAGCGGGTTTGCGGCGTTGCACGAGGGCAGCGATCTCGACTTGATCCTGCGCACGCCACAAGCGCTGGGCCGTTCTCAAGCGCAGGATCTGGTGAAGATTCTGGAGGCTGCCGAGTGTTTGGTGGACATGCAATTGCAGACACCATTCGGCGCTGTGGCCCTGCGCGAATGGGCCGGTTCGGCTCGTCGGGTGTTGCTGAAAAATGCCAGCGAAGCCTGTCTGGTGCTTGATCCATGGAACCCACAGGAGCAAGCCGCGTGAGCAGTTTGCTGGTGTTCCCGGGCCAAGGCGCGCAGCAGCCGGGCATGCTCCAGCGTTTGCCTCGCGAAACGCTGAACGAGGCGAGTGACGTGTTGGGTGAAGACGTTTTGCTGCTCGATTTTGCGCAGGCGCTGAAGTCGACACGGGCAGTGCAGCTTTGCCTGTTGATCGCCGGAGTCGCAGCTTCTCGTCAATTGGCCATGGCGCCGGATTATGTGGCCGGATTGTCCATCGGCGCTTACCCGGCAGCAGTGGTGGCCGGTGCCTTGAGCTTTGGCGATGCGCTGCATCTGGTCAGCCTGCGCGGTGAGTTGATGCAGCAGGCTTATCCACAGGGCTACGGCATGACTGCGATCATCGGTCTGGAATTATCCACAGTCGAAAGTTTGCTGGCGCAGGTTCACAGCGTCGACACGCCGGTTTACCTGGCCAACATCAACGCCGATAACCAGGTGGTGATTGCCGGCAGCGACGATGCCATGAAAGCGGTGGCGACGTTGGCGAAAGGTCACGGCGCAGGACTGGCCAAACGACTGGCGGTGAGCGTGCCTTCGCATTGCCCGCTACTGGATGCACCGGCAAAAATTCTGGCCGAAGCTTTCGCCAAGGTGTCACTGAAAACGCCGACCTTGGGTTACCTGAGCGGCAGTCGCGCCCGGCCCATAATCAACGCCGACGCCTTGCGCGATGACCTCGCGTTCAACATGTGCCGTGTCGTTGACTGGCGCGGCACGGTGCAAAGCGCTTATGAGCGCGGCGTAAGACTTCAGATTGAACTGCCGCCCGGTGCGGTGTTGACCGGGCTGGCGCGCCGGGTATTCGAGCAGGGCACCGTGATCGCTTTCGACGGTGCGCGGCTCGACACCTTGCAGGCGCTGTTGCGTGAGGAGGGAAGCCGCCAACTCTAGACCCGAACTCAGGCCTTCGAACAACAAAAACAACATTCGACGATGCACTTTGAGGACTACAACAATGATTATTTACGGTGTGGCGCTGTTGGCGATCTGTACGCTGGCAGGGGTGATCATGGGTGACGCGCTGGGCGTGTTGCTGGGCGTCAAATCCAACGTCGGCGGGGTCGGGATCGCGATGATCCTGCTGATTTGCGCGCGGTTGTGGATGCAGAAGCGCGGGGGCATGACCAAGGATTGCGAGATGGGCGTCGGCTTCTGGGGCGCCATGTACATTCCGGTAGTGGTCGCGATGGCCGCGCAACAGAACGTCGTCACCGCGCTGCACGGCGGCCCGGTGGCAGTGCTCGCGGCGATTGGTTCAGTAGTGATCTGCGGCTGCACGATTGCCTTGATCAGCCGGACCCACAAAGGCGAACCCTTGCCCGATGAACCGGTGGAAGTCACCCCGGTCGGCACACCCGTAGGAGGTCGCTGATATGTGGGAACTCATTGATAAAGGCTTGACCGCTAATGGCCTGGTCACCGCGTTCGCGTTTGTTGGCGTGATCATGTGGGTGTCGGTGGTGTTGTCCAAACGCCTCACCTACGGGCGGATTCACGGCTCGGCGATTGCCATCGTCATCGGCCTGGTACTGGCTTGGGTCGGCGGCACCATGACCGGCGGGCAAAAAGGCCTGGCGGACCTGACGTTGTTCTCGGGCATTGGTCTGATGGGCGGCGCGATGCTGCGCGACTTTGCCATCGTTGCCACGGCATTCGAAGTGCAAGCCACGGAAGCGAAAAAGGCCGGGCTGATTGGTGTGATCGCGTTGTTGCTGGGCACGATCCTGCCGTTCATTGTTGGCGCGAGCATGGCCTGGGCGTTTGGTTATCGCGATGCGATCAGCATGACCACGATTGGTGCGGGCGCGGTGACGTACATCGTCGGACCGGTGACCGGGGCGGCGATTGGTGCGAGTTCCGATGTGGTGGCGCTGTCGATAGCCACCGGGTTGATCAAGGCGATTCTGGTGATGGTCGGCACGCCGATGGCGGCGCGCTGGATGGGCCTGGATAACCCGCGGTCAGCGATGGTGTTTGGCGGGTTGGCCGGGACGGTCAGCGGCGTGACAGCCGGACTGGCGGCGACGGATCGGCGGCTGGTGCCTTATGGCGCGTTGACGGCGACGTTCCACACCGGGCTTGGGTGCTTGCTGGGGCCTTCGCTGCTGTACTTCATTGTTCGCGGGATTGTCGGCTAAATTGAAGCATCGCTTCTGAATGTACCGACGCCTTCGCGAGCAGGCTCGCTCCCACAGGGAAATGCATTCCAATGTGGGAGCGAGCCTGCTCGCGAAGGGCGCGACACGGTTTCAGACTTGGCGATTGGCATACATCCGGCACTCCGCCAACAGCGCCAGCAAGTTCGGATCGCGCTCCTTGGCCTTCAAGAACACCACGCCAATGTGCTGCTGCAACCGATACTTTTCCTGCAACGGAATCAGCTTCACCCGGTTCTCATACACCGCCGCAATCCGCCCCGGCAGCAACGCATAACCCACCCCTGAACTGACCATGCTCAGCAGGGTGAAGATGTCGTTGACCTGCATCGCCACTTTCGGTTCGAACCCCGCCTGCTTGAACACCCGATTACCGTCCTGGTGCGTGGCGAAGCCCTGGGTCAGGGTAATGAACGTCTCGTCGCGCACTTCGGCCAGGTCGACCTCGGCGCGTTGGGCAAACTTCGAATCCGCTGGCGTTGCGAGAAAGATGTCGTCGGAAAACAGCGGGATCTGCTCGCAGTCCGGGTCGTTGACGCTCTCGTCCAGCGACACCAGGATCGCGTCGACTTCCATGTTCTTGAGCTTGTACAACAGGTCGAAATTGGAACCGAGGATCAGGTCGATGTTGAGTTCGCTACGGCGGATCTTCAGGCCCATGATCAGCTGCGGCACGGTCTTCACCGTCAGTGAATAAAGCGAGCCAAGTTTGAAGCGTTCCGCAGAAAAACCGGCGGCTTCGCGGGTCAGGCGCACGGTTTCGACCACGTCCTGAATCAGCTTCTGCGCGCGTTCTTCGAGTACGTAAGCGCTCTCCAGCGGTGTCAGGTTGCGGCCTTCATGTTTGAACAACGGGCAGCGCAGGGCACTTTCCAGCGAGTGGATGGCGCGATGCACGCTGACATTGCTGGTCTGCAACTCGGCGGCGGCACGGGCCAGGTTGCCGGTGCGCATGAAGGCCAGGAACACCTCGAGTTTTTTCAGGGTCAATTCTTCATCGATCAGCATGGCCCGGACTCTTATTCGAATGGCTCGATTGTGCACGCATGCGTCCTTTTGTAGCAGCTGTCGAGTGAAACGAGGCTGCGTTTTTTTCGAGATCAAAAGGTCACTGAGGTAGTCTTGCGCGATGTTGCAACGAATGTTGAGGTGAGCGACGCATGTATCACGGGGAACGATTGAACGCCTGGACGCATTTGGTCGGGGCAGTGGCGGCAACGGTCGGGGTGGTGTGGATGCTGGTGATCGCCAGCATGGACGGCAGCCCGTGGAAGATCGTCAGCGTGGCGATTTACGGTTTCACCTTGTTGGTGTTGTACAGCGCCTCGACCGTTTACCACAGCGTGCGCGGGCGCAAGAAAGCGATCATGCAGAAGGTGGATCACTTTTCGATCTATTTGCTGATTGCCGGCAGTTACACGCCGTTCTGCCTGGTGACCCTGCGCGGACCGTGGGGCTGGACGCTGTTCGGGATTGTCTGGGGGCTGGCGCTGATCGGCATCCTGCAAGAGATCAAGCCGCGCTCGGAAGCACGGATTCTGTCGATCGTGATTTACGCGGTAATGGGCTGGATCGTGCTGGTGGCGGTCAAGCCGTTGCTGGCGGCGTTGGGCGCGGCGGGGTTTGCGTGGCTGGCGGCGGGCGGGATTTTGTACACCGTGGGGATTATCTTTTTTGCCCTCGATCATCGACTGCGCCATGCCCACGGGATCTGGCATTTGTTCGTGATTGCCGGGAGCCTGCTGCACTTTGTGGCGATTTTCTTCTACGTCCTCTAACCCCCCGCAATCCCCCCTGTAGGAGTGAGCTTCCACATTAGTCCTGCGTAGAGATCAAGCGATCCAGTTGTTCCTGGGCGCGGCGGCTGAATACCTGCAACAAGTCATTCAACGTGTGGGGCGGCGGTTCAGTGGCGCGGGTTACCGCGTACAGAGTAATGGGCAGCGGCGGCGTCAACGGGCGAATCGCCGTCGCGGTGGGGGAGGCGCCGAGTGCGGTGAACGGGTCGATCACCGCCAACCCTGCGCCAGACTCCACCATCGCCCGGGCCAGTGAATAGGTCTGCACCGCGATGCGCACCCGGGGCGGCGGCTCCACCGCTTCGAGGTAACTGTCGAGCCGGGCCGCCAACGGGTCGGCGCTGGACAAACCAATCAGCGGGGCATCCGCCAGCGCCATCAACGGCAACGGTGTGCCGGCCTCTGCCGCCGACCAATATCCCGCGGGCGCCAGCGCCACCAGCACGCCGGACGCCAGCGCCTGGGCCTTGAGCCCCGGATGATCCGGTCGTTGCAGGGTCAGAGCGACGTCCACTTCACGCATCAGCAGGTTCTGCATCAGTTCGCGGCTATGGGCGCTGGACAGTTCGCAGGCGATGTCCGGGTAGCGCTCGGTCCACTCGTGGATGGCCGGCGGCAGCAATGACAGGGCCAGCGCCGGAGTGGCGCCAATGCGCAGGCTATGGCCGGGCTCGCGGCGCAAGCTCTGGGCCAGGCGCCGCACGCCTTGCAGGCTTTCGGTGACCTTATCGACTTCACGCTCCAACTCCAGCGCTTCCGGCGTTACCTGCAATTTGCCGCGCACCCGCAGGAACAACGGAAAACCCAGTTGCTGCTCGGCGTGCTGCAACACCTTGGTCACCGCCGGCTGCGAGACGTGCAGCAATTGCGCGGCGGCACTGATCGAACCGGTCTGGCGAATGGCCTGGAATATCTCGATATGACGAAGACGCATGGCAAGTCCATAACCTTTGTTTATGGGTTCGGCATCTTTATTCATTGTTCGCCGCCTGTCACCTGGCTCTAACCTCGGCCTCGCCTTCACAACGGTTTTAGGGACGGACATGGTTCAGCGTGTGTGCATCATCGGCGGTGGCGTGATTGGCCTGGCAACGGCGTATGCGCTGGTGCGCGACGGCTTCGAGGTGACGGTGGTCGAGGCCCGGGATTCGCTGGGCAGCGAAACCAGCTTCGCCAACGGCGGCCAGTTGTCCTATCGCTACGTGGCGCCACTGGCGGACGCCGGCGTGCCGTTGCAGGCGATTGGCTGGATGTTGCGCGGCGACTCGCCGTTGAAACTGCGCCCACGGTTCGATCCGGTGCAATGGCGCTGGATGGCATCGTTCCTCGCCGCGTGCCGCCGCTCGGTCAACCGTGAGAACGCCGCGCATTTGCTGCGCCTGGCGCTGTTCAGCCAGGGCACGCTGAAAACCTGGCGCGAAGACGATGGGCTGAGCGATTTCCAATGGCGGCGCAACGGCAAACTGGTGACCTTCCGCAACCCCGTCAGCTTCGGCAAAGCGCGCCAAGGCCTGGCCGATCCGCAGCAACAGCAGGTGTTATCTGCCGCCGAGTGCGCGCAGCTGGAGCCGGCGCTGGCCGATGCACCTTTTGTCGGCGCGATCTATACGCCGGACGAAGAGGTCGGCGATTGCCATGGCTTTTGCCAGCAACTGGTGGCGCGACTGAAGGCGTCCGGCCGTTGCGAATTTCACCTCGGGCACGCGGTGACCGGGATTCAACACAGCAATGGTGCGGTCAGCGCCATTGAGTTGGGCGCCAAGGTGTTGCCGGTCGAGCAACTGGTGATCGCCGCCGGCCATCGCAGTCCGTTGCTGGCACTGCCCGGCCTGCGACTGCCGCTCTATCCCCTGAAGGGCTACAGCCTGACGCTGCCGATTGGTGCCGAACACCGGGCGCCCGACCTGAGCATCACCGACTACGACCGCAAGATCGTGTATGCGCGCATCGGTGACCAATTGCGCGTGGCAGCGATGGTCGACATTGTCGGCTTCGACTCGGCTGTCGATCCTGAACGCTTGAGCCTGATCAAGCGCCAGGCCCGCGACACGTTGCCGAATGCCGGCGATTACGATGCCGCGGTGGAGTGGGCCGGCATGCGCCCGGCGACCCCCAGCGGCGTGCCACTTTTGGGCGCCACGGCTTACCGCAATCTGTGGCTGAACCTCGGTCATGGCGCGCTGGGATTTACCCTGGCCTGTGGCAGCGGCCAGTTGCTCAGCGAGCTGATCAGTCAGCGCCAGACGTCCATCGACCTGCTGGGTTTCAGCCACCCGGCCGCCCGCATCTGAATCCATCAGCACCCAACACCCACAACGGAGAATAACAATGCAAAAAATCACGTTGCTCGGCTGCACCCTCGGGCTGTTACTGGGCAGTCAGGTTCAAGCCAATGAAGCGCCGCTGACCGGCACGCTGGACAAGGTTGCCACTGCCAAGAGCATCACGCTGGGTTACCGCGATGCGTCGGTGCCGTTCTCCTATGTGGGCGATCACACGGGTCAGCCGATGGGTTATTCAGTGGATCTGGCGAGCAAGATTGTCGAGCGTATCCGCCAGCAATTGAAGCTGCCTGAGCTGAAAGTGAAATACACCCTGGTGACCTCGCAGACGCGGATTCCACTGGTGCAGAACGGCACCGTCGACCTCGAATGCGGCTCCACGGGCGTGACCGCCGAACGACAGAAGCAAGTAGCGTTTTCCTACGGCTTCATCTACGTCAAAGGTCAGTTGCTGACGGCCAGGGACAGCGGGATCAAGAGTTTCGCCGACCTGCGCGGCAAGAATGTGGTGACCACCGCCGGCACCACCAACGAACGCTTTCTGAAGAGCTACAACGTCGACAACAAGATCGATATGTTCGTGATCAGCGCCAAGGACCACGGCGAAGCGTTCCAGATGCTGCAGTCCGGTCGGGCGGCGGCGTTCTACATGGACGACGCACTGCTCTACGGCGAACGCGCGAAGGCGCATGATCCGCATAAATGGGTGGTGGTCGGGGAGGAGCAATCGCGGGAAATCTACAGCTGCATGGTGCGCAAGGATGATCCGCAATTCCTTGCCCTGGTGAATGGTGCGTTGGCTGATTTGTACAGCTCGGGCGAGATCAACGGCATCTACCAGCGCTGGTTTGAACAGCCGATCCCGCCGAAGGGGTTGAACCTTGAGTTCCCGATGACCAGCGAACTCAAGGCAATCATCGCCCACCCGGTGAGCGATCCGGTTCAGTAGCAGCCGGATCGGCCGCTAGATTGGGTCGCGGCCATTCGCGAGCAGGCTCGCTCCCACATTGAAATGCATTCCCCTGTGGGAGCGAGCCTGCTCGCGAAAGGGCCCTAGAAGTCACCCCATAATTGCTGGGCAACCGCCAAAGCCACCACCGGCGCAGTTTCTGTGCGCAACACCCGAGGCCCAAGGCGGGCGGCGTGGAAGCCGCTGGCTTTGGCCTGCTCGACTTCAGCATCGGACAACCCGCCTTCCGGGCCAATCAGAAACGCCAGCGTCGCAGGTTTGGCGTGACTGACCAACGGCTCAGCCACCGGGTGCAGCACCAGCTTCAACTCGGCTTCAGTCTGCTTCAACCAATCCGCCAGCAGCAGCGGCGGATGAATCACCGGCACCCGTGAACGCCCGCACTGCTCGCAGGCGCTGATCGCCACCTGGCGCCAGTGCATCAGGCGTTTGTCGGCGCGTTCGTCCTTGAGGCGGACTTCGCAGCGGTCGCTGAAGATCGGGGTGATTTCGGTAACGCCCAGTTCGGTGGCTTTCTGAATCGCCCAGTCCATGCGCTCGCCACGGGACAGGCCCTGGCCGAGATGGATTGCCAACGGCGACTCGACTTGCCCGGCGAAGGACTCATCGATCTGCACCACAACGCGCTTCTTGCCGACCTCCACCAGCGTGGCGCGAAACTCGTGGCCCGAACCGTCGAACAGCTGCAACGCATCGCCCTCGGCCATGCGCAGCACGCGGCTGATGTAATGGGCCTGGGCCTCGGGCAACTCGTGCTCGCCGGTGCTCAGGGGGGCGTCGATAAAGAAGCGGGACAGTCTCATCTTGGGGTCTCTGTAATTCAGGTGTAGTTCATGGCGACGCCTTCGCGAGCAGGCTCGCTCCCACAGGGAACTCGGTTAACTGTGGGAGCGAGCCTGCTCGCGAAGGCGTCGGCCCTGACACCACAAAAGCTCAAAAAAATAAATCAGCCCGGATCGCGGAAGCCGGGGTGGAAGTCCTTCGGCACCGCCACGCTGACGCTGTTGCGCGTCGCGATGTCGATCCCTTCGCTGGCCACTTCGGCCAGAAAGTCGATCTGCTCCGGCGTGATCACGTACGGCGGCAGGAAATACACCACGCTGCCCAACGGACGAAGTAAAGCACCGCGTTCCAGTGCGTGCTGGAACACCTTCAAGCCGCGACGTTCCTGCCACGGATAGGCTTCTTTTGTAGCCTTGTCCTTGACCATCTCGATGGCCAGCACCATGCCGGTCTGGCGCACTTCCGAAACGTTCGGATGATCAGCCAGGTGCGCAGTAGAGGAAGCCATGCGCTGGGCCAGGGCCTTGTTGTTCTCGATGACGTTGTCTTCTTCGAAGATATCCAGCGTCGCCAGTGCCGCCGCGCAGGCCAGCGGATTGCCGGTGTAGCTGTGCGAATGCAGGAAGGCGCGCAGGGTCGGGTAATCGTCGTAGAAGGCGCTGTAGACGTCTTCGGTCGTCACGCAGGCCGCCAGCGGCAGGTAACCGCCGGTCAGGGCCTTGGACAGGCAGAGGAAGTCCGGGCGGATGCCGGCCTGTTCACAGGCGAACATCGTGCCGGTGCGGCCGAAACCGACGGCGATTTCGTCGTGGATCAGGTGCACGCCATAGCGGTCGCAGGCTTCGCGCAGCAGTTTGAGGTACACCGGGTGGTACATGCGCATGCCGCCAGCGCCCTGGATCAGCGGCTCGACGATCACCGCCGCGACAGTGTCATGATTTTCCGCCAGGGTCTGTTCCATGGCTGCAAACATGTTGCGCGAATGTTCTTCCCAGCTCATGCCATCCGGGCGCAGGTAGCAATCCGGGCTCGGCACCTTGATGGTGTCCAGTAGCAGGGCCTTGTAGGTTTCGGTGAACAGCGGCACGTCGCCGACCGACATCGCCGCCATGGTTTCGCCGTGGTAGCTGTTGGTCAGGGTGACAAAGCGCTTCTTGTTCGGCTGGCCGCGGTTGAGCCAGTAGTGAAAGCTCATTTTCAACGCGACTTCGATGCAGGACGAACCGTTATCGGCGTAGAAGCACCGGGTCAGGCCTTCCGGGGTCATCTTCACCAGGCGCTCGGACAACTCGATCACCGGCTGGTGGCTGAAACCGGCGAGGATCACGTGCTCCAGCTGATCGACCTGATCCTTGATGCGCTGGTTGATGCGCGGGTTGGCGTGGCCAAACACGTTGACCCACCAGGAGCTGACAGCGTCGAGGTAGCGCTTGCCTTCGAAGTCTTCCAGCCAAACGCCTTCACCGCGCTTGATCGGGATCAGCGGCAGTTGTTCGTGATCTTTCATCTGGGTGCAGGGATGCCACAACACCTTGAGATCGCGTTCCATCCACTGTTTATTCAGGCCCATTTTCTGTCTCCTCGAGGCTACCCGTGACGTAGGCGGGTAAACAATCGCGCAAGCCTATGCAATGCGTCGCGCCGGGACAACCCATTGTGACGATTGAGCTACTTTGTATGGGGCGATAGACGTTGCTGGCGGGCGTCTGAAGCCTGACGTATCCTTCGCGGTTCCTGGAGTCGCCTGACTCATAAAACTGCTATTTCCTCATGTATTTCCGGAGTTCGCTGAATGTCTGTCGGTTGGCTGCGCGCCTGTGCGCTGGTGATGTTGGGGCTGTTCAGCGTGTCTGCGCTGGCCAAGGATAAAACCGCGATCGTGATCGGCGGCGGGCTGTCTGGCCTGACCGCGGCTTACGAGCTGCAGAACAAAGGCTGGCAGGTCACCCTGCTGGAAGCCAAACCGAGCCTGGGCGGTCGCTCCGGCATGGCCACCAGCGAGTGGATCGGCAACGACAAGACTCAACCGGTGCTGAACAAATACGTGTCGACCTTCAAGCTGAGCACCACGCCAGCCCCGGAATTCGTGCGTACCCCAAGTTATCTGATCGACGGCGAATATTTCTCCGCGGCTGATCTGGCGACCAAGCAACCGGCCACCGCCGACGCGCTCAAGCGCTACGAAAAAACCCTGGATGATCTGGCGCGCTCGATTGACGATCCGCAGAACCCGCTCGCCACCAGCACCTTGCAAACGCTGGATCAGATCAACGTCTCCAACTGGCTCGACAAGCAGAACCTGCCAGCCACTGCGCGTCAGCTGATCAATCAGCAGATTCGTTCCCGCTACGACGAGCCTTCGCGCCTGTCGCTGCTGTACTACGCGCAGCAAAGCCGTGTTTACCGTGGCACGTCCGATCGTGACCTGCGTGCTTCGCGACTGGTGGGCGGCAGCACGGTGCTGGCCCAGGCGTTCGTCAAACAGCTGAAAACCATCAAGACCAGCTCCCCGGTCTCCTCGATTACCCAGGACAAGGACGGCGTGACCGTCAAAGTCGGTTCGGTCGGTTATCAGGCTGACTACGTAGTGTTGGCAGTGCCGTTGCGAGCACTGAACAAGATCCAGATGACTCCGTCGCTGGATGCCCAGCACATGGGCGCCATCAAAGGTACCAACTACGGTTGGCGCGACCAGATCATGCTGAAGTTCAAGACGCCGGTATGGGAACCGAAGGCGCGCATGTCCGGCGAGATTTTCAGCAACACCGGCCTCGGCATGTTGTGGGTCGAGCCGGCGTTGAAGGGTGGCGCCAACGTGGTGATCAACCTGTCCGGCGACAACGCTCGGGTGATGCAGGCGTTCGGCGACAAGCAGATGGTCGATCAGGTGCTGATTCGCCTGCACGCCTTTTATCCACAAGCGCGCGGTTCGTTCACCGGTTATGAAATCCGCCGCTACAGCACCGACCCGTCGATGGGCGGCGCTTACCTGGCCTTCGGCCCGGGCCAGATCAGCAAGTACTGGCGCCTGTGGGAGCGTCCGATCCAGCGTGTAGCCTTTGCCGGCGAACACACTGACACCTTGTACCCTGGCACCCTGGAAGGCGCATTGCGCACCGGCCAGCGTGCGGCCAGTCAGGTAGAAGACCTGGCGGCGGGCAAATCGTTTGAACCGGCGAAAGTGGTGCCGGCAGCAGCGGCCGGCGCAGTGGCGGCGAAGAAAGGTAACTTCTTCAGCAACCTGTTCGGTGGTTCGGATGACGACAAGAAGGCAGAGCCGGTCAAGGCACCTGCGCCTTACACACCACCTGCGCCGGACCCAGCACCTGCTCCGGTAGTGGCACCGGTGGAAGCACCGAAGCCTGCAACGCCAGTGAAAGCCGAGCCTGCGAAAAAGGCACCGGCCAAAACCCCGGCGAAAAAACCGGCAGCCAAAAAGGCCCCGGTGAAGAAAACCGAACCGGCAAAAAAACCAGCCGCTAAACCGGCTGCAACCCCGGCAACGGAAACCAAGGCGCAGTAAGCTTCTGGACTAAAAAAACGCGGCAGAGATGCCGCGTTTTTTTATGCCTGAAGAAAATCCGGTTCTAAGCATTGAATAAACCCTGGGGCGCAGGTGTTCTTTAGTTGGGCTTCATCTTTTTTCATACAGTGGTCTTTAATCTTTCCTTAACACGCCTATTTCAAGCTCTTGATCGTATTTCTCGATATTTCAAAGCGAAATTTTCCGCTTTAATTCGATAGATAACTCGATAGTCTTGGGCCAGCACTTACAGGGACTCGGCAATGCAACTACGAAACTCTACCTCTCGCTACGGCTGGGTCAGCATCTTCATGCACTGGGGCGTAGCGCTGGCAGTGTTCGGTTTGTTCGGTCTGGGTCTGTGGATGGTCGGTCTCGGCTACTACGACCCTTGGCGCAAGGCAGGACCTGACCTGCACAAGAGCATCGGTCTGATCCTGCTGGCTGTCATGGTGTTGCGCGTGTTGTGGCGCTTTATCAGCCCACCGCCGCCAACGCTGACCAGCTACAGCCGGATGACGCGCCTTGGCGCCAAGTTCGGGCATGCGTTTTTGTATCTCTGTTTGTTCGCTGTGATGATTGCCGGTTACCTGATTTCCACCGCAGAGGGTGTCGGGATTCCGGTGTTTGACTGGTTTGAAGTGCCTGCACTGGTTTCCGGGCTACCGGACCAGGCAGATAACGCAGGTGCGATTCATCTCTACCTGGCATGGGCATTGGTAATTTTTTCCGGTCTCCATGCGTTGGCAGCATTGAAACACCACTTTATCGACCGTGATGTGACCCTGAAACGAATGCTGGGTCGCAAAGCCTGACGTTCAACTTAGCCCCTCAAGGAATACAAGACATGTTGAAAAAGACTCTCGCCGCTCTGGCAATCGGCTCCGCCCTGTTGTCCGCCAACGTAATGGCTGCTGACTACACCGTCGACAAAACTGGCCAACACGCCTTCGTCGACTTCAAGATCAGCCACCTGGGTTACAGCTACATCACCGGTACTTTCAAGGACATCGACGGCACGTTCAGCTTTGATGCTGCCAAGCCAGAAGACAGCAAGATCGAGTTCAACGTGAACACGGCGAGCGTTTTCACCAACAACGCTGAGCGTGACAAGCACATCTCCAGCAAAGACTTCCTGAAAGTGGCTGATTTCCCTAAGGCCACGTTCAAGTCCACCAGCGTTAAAACCACCGGCAAAAACGCCGACGGTAAAGTCACTGCCGACGTGACTGGCGACCTGACCATTGCGGGTGTCACCAAGCCAATCGTGGTCAAGGCCACTTTCCTGGGTGAAGGCAAGGATCCATGGGGCGGCTACCGTGCCGGCTTTGAAGGCAATTTCAGCATCAAGCGTTCTGATTTCGGCAAGATGATGGACCTGGGTCCACAGTCCGATGCAGTTGATCTGTACGTCACCTTTGAAGGTGTAAAAGCGAAGTAATTTTCGCCGCAGACACAAGAACGCCCCCGACCTTGCGGTCGGGGGCGTTTTTTGTCAGGCCAAAAAAATGCCCCGGATCGTGAGATCAGGGGCATTTTTCATGGTGGGAAAAACTTAGCGATTGCGGGTCAGCAACGCTGGTTTTTCGCCGCGTGGACGGCCTGGCAGTTGATCAAGTTGCTCGGGAGTCGGGAAACGATCGGTTTTCGACTCCTTGTGAATGATCTTCGGCGCTGGACCGCGCGGGTTCTGCACGGCTGGTTCCGAACGTGGCTGATCGTCACGGGCCGGACGACGGTTGCGGCCTTCTTCGCGACGGGCCTGACCGTCACGTGGCGCACCGCTGCGTGGACCGCTGCGCTTGGCCGGCGGGGTGCCGGTGGTGGCGCCGTCGCTGCTGCGTGGACCGCTTTGGCGACCCTGAGGCTTGCCGCCGGTGCGCGGAGCTCCTGCGCCAGCCGTCGTGCCTTGTGCCGGAGCACCCGGACGGCGACCACGGCCCTGAGCCGGTTTGGCTTGAGGGACGTAATCAACGCGGTTACCGAAGTTATCGATATCGTCGTCCAGGAACTCGTCTGGAGCACGGTCAGCCGCGGCAGCGCGTGGCGCCGGACGCGGTTGCTCGCGCGCCGGGGTGCCTTCGCGTGGCTTGTGTTCACGGGCCGGACGATCGCCACGACCAGTAGCAGCAGGTTTTTCTTTGCCGCCCTTGTCTTTGCCTTTGTCCTTGCGACCGCCGCCACCACCGGTGCCGTTCGGACCGTCGCCGCGTGGGCCACGTGGGTTGCGCGGGTTACGCACATCCGGACGCTCGCGAACTTCAGGCTTCTCGGCTTCTACAGCGCTGGAGTCGAAGCCCATCAGGTTGCCGTCGGCAATCTTCTGCTTGGTCATGCGCTCAATGCTTTTCAGCAGCTTCTCTTCGTCCGGCGCGACCAGCGAGATCGCCTCGCCCGAACGACCGGCACGGCCAGTACGGCCGATACGGTGCACATAGTCTTCGTCGACGTTTGGCAGTTCGAAGTTGACCACGTGTGGCAACTGGTCGATGTCCAGGCCGCGAGCGGCGATGTCGGTAGCAACCAGAATGCGCACTTCACCGGCCTTGAAGTCGGCTAGGGCTTTGGTGCGGGCGTTCTGGCTCTTGTTGCCGTGGATCGCGACGGCGCTGAGGCCGTGTTTGTCCAGGTACTCGGCCAGGCGGTTGGCGCCGTGCTTGGTGCGGGTGAACACCAGCACCTGTTCCCAGGCGCCTGCGGTGATCAAGTGCGCCAGCAGCGAACGCTTGTGGTTGGCTGGCAGGCGGAATACGCGCTGTTCGATACGCTCGACCGTGGTGTTCGGCGGCGTGACTTCGATGCGTTCCGGGTTGTGCAGCAACTTGCCGGCGAGGTCGGTGATGTCCTTGGAGAACGTCGCCGAGAACAGCAGGTTCTGCCGTTTGGCCGGCAGGCGGGCCAGGACCTTCTTCACGTCATGGACGAACCCCATGTCGAGCATGCGGTCGGCTTCGTCCAGCACGAGGATTTCCACGTGGGACAAATCGACGCTGCCTTGGCCGGCGAGGTCGAGCAGGCGGCCAGGGCAGGCCACCAGCACGTCAACACCGCGGGACATGGCCTGAACCTGCGGGTTCATGCCGACGCCGCCGAAGATGCAGGCGCTGACGAACTTCAGGTCACGGGCATAGACCTTGAAGCTCTCGTGGACCTGGGCTGCGAGTTCGCGAGTAGGGGTCAGGACCAGGACGCGCGGTTGGCGCGGGCCGTGACGCTGGGATTTGTCCGGGTGACCGTTAGGGAACAACCGCTCCAGGATCGGAAGGGCGAAGCCACCGGTTTTACCAGTACCTGTCTGAGCCGCGACCATCAGGTCGCGACCTTGCAACACGGCGGGAATGGCCCGCTGTTGCACCGGAGTAGGCTCGGTATAGCCCGCTGCCTCGATGGCGCGGACTAAAGCCTCGGAGAGACCGAGGGAAGCAAAGGACATGAGTAATCCTGTTTTAGTTAGGGCTTGGCCCAATGGGAGTCTTGCCTGGCGCGAATGGCGTTTATGAGGAACGCAATCCCGTCCGGTCCTGCTGGGCCTTGAAAGCTCGTCTGGAGCGCTCGCGCGGGCTGAAGAGCTGCGCTGTAGCGGGGTCGAGATGCCTTGAACAAGTCCGAGCGTCCGGGCGTGAGCCTGGCGGGAAGGCCGGAGTATAACAGAGCAATCACTGCGCGCCGCTTTCCTGCTGCTCAACGGTTTTTACGGTGGCCGAGGTAGCGGTAGCGGCTTTCACATCGGCGCCCGGATCGGCGCCGTAACGGGCGCTCAACTCCGCGTAGGCGGGCTCGCGCTTGAAACGCTTGAGTTCGGCACCGAAACGCTGCACCAGCAGGTCCATGCCGGCATTTTTGCGTACCGCCAGAAACTGGCTCTGGTGGCTGATAACGGTCGGGTTTTCAGTGATGCTGCCGCGGATACCCAATTCATCGAGCAAGTGCTGGCCGACCCGGCGATCCGTGATCAGCAGGTCGATCCGTCCGCGTACCAGCTTGCCGAAGTTGGCTTCATGGGTCGGCGCCGGTTCACGGGTGAACAGGGTGGAGTCGCTGAAATCCTTGCTGTAGAGGTAGCCCGGCGAGGTGCCGATGGTCAGGCCTTTCAGGTCGTCGAGGGTGCGAAACGGATGAGGTTTGTCATTGGCGTAGAACATCACGAATTCGACTTCCGAGAGCGGCTCCACGGGGTAGAGCAGGGTCGCGTCACGCTCATCGCTGTGGAAAATGTCCAGCGCGCCGTCCGCCTGCCCGGTTTCGAGCATCGACAGACAGCGTTTCCACGGCAGGAACTGCCAGTCCACTTCGATCCCCAGGCGTTTGAAGACAATGGCCGTGGTTTCGTAATCCAGTCCCAAGGCCTTACCGTTTTCCTCATAGACGTAAGGCGCCCACGGTTCGGTGACAATGCGTAGCTTCTCGCCCCGGGCGGCGAAGCTCAGGCAAGTAAAAAGCAGCACGGTCAGACATTGCGAAATCAGGGTCATGGCTTGAGATTACGACGAGAAATCATAAAGAGCCAGAAACTGGATCCAGAAGCTCTGGCACAAGGCATATTCCATAAAAAAGGCCCTGGATTTCGCCAGAGCCTTTTCAGGGTTTTGCACTGTTTCAGCGCGGCAACTTCAGGTTGTTCCACACCGCCAGGCTCGCTTCAGCCTGATTCAGTGTGTAGAAGTGCAGGCCGGGTGCGCCACCTTGCAGCAGGCGTTCGCACATTTCGGTGATGACTTGCTCACCAAAGCCTTGAATGCTTTGGGTGTCGTCGCCGTAGGCTTCCAGCTGTTTACGGATCCAGCGCGGGATTTCTGCGCCGCAGGCGTCAGAGAAACGCGCCAGTTTGCTGTAGTTGGTGATCGGCATGATCCCCGGCACGATCGGGATGTTCACACCCGCGGCCCGTACACGCTCGACGAAGTAGAAGTAGCTGTCGGCGTTGAAGAAGTACTGGGTGATCGCGCTGTCGGCGCCAGCGTTGGCCTTGCGCACAAAGTTGGCGATATCGTCTTCGAAGTTGCGAGCTTGCGGGTGCATTTCCGGGTAAGCGGCGACTTCGATGTGGAAATGATCGCCGGTCTCTTCACGAATGAATTCGACCAGGTCATTGGCGTGGCGCATTTCGCCGCTGGCCATGCCCATGCCCGAAGGCAGGTCACCGCGCAAGGCAACGATACGCTTGATGCCGGCAGCCTTGTACTGGGCCAACAGGCCGCGCAAGTCGTCCTTGCTGTCGCCTACGCAAGACAAGTGCGGGGCGGCAGGGACTTTGACTTCGCTTTCGAGCTGCAACACGGTGTTGAGGGTGCGATCACGGGTCGAACCGCCAGCGCCATAGGTGCAGGAGAAGAAATCGGGGTTATACGTGGCCAGCTGACGGGCAGTGGCGAGCAGCTTTTCATGCCCAGCGTCGGTCTTCGTAGGGAAGAACTCGAAGCTGTAGCGACGGTCTTGGGACATGGTCATATCCTTTAAAACGCGTAAGCCTGTGGGGCTGGTTTGTCCGCAATCGCCAGCAAGCCGGCTCCTACAGGGTTTGTTTCGTACACGTTACCCGCGTACGACCGCTCCCCTGTAGGAGCCGGCTTGCTGGCGATGCAGGCAACGCGGTGTATCAGAACACCGCTATTGCCGTCAGCGAATCAGTAGCGGTAAGCGTGCGGCTTGAACGGACCTTCAACGGTCACGCCGATGTAGTCGGCCTGGGTCTTGGTCAGTTGAGTCACAACGCCGCCGAAACCGCGGACCATTTCCAGGGCCACTTCTTCGTCGAGTTTCTTCGGCAGTACTTCAACCGTCAGGCGCTCGGCTTTCTGGGCTGGCGACAGGTCGGCGTACTTCTGGCCGAACAGGAAGATCTGCGCCAGAACCTGGTTGGCGAACGAACCGTCCATGATGCGGCTTGGGTGACCGGTAGCGTTACCCAGGTTAACCAGACGGCCTTCGGCCAGCAGGATCAGGTAGTCATCGTTCTGAGCGTCGAAAGCGCCCGGGCCGGTGCGGTGGATTTTGTGAACCTGTGGCTTCACTTCTTCCCACGCCCAGTTTTTGCGCATGAAAGCGGTGTCGATTTCGTTGTCGAAGTGACCGATGTTGCAGACAACAGCGCGCTTCTTCAGGGCTTTGAGCATGTTCGAGTCGCAAACATTGACGTTACCGGTGGTGGTCACGATCAGGTCGATCTTGCCCAGCAGCGCTTTGTCGATGCTTGCTTCGGTGCCGTCGTTGATGCCGTCGATGAACGGCGAAACCAGCTCGTAGCCGTCCATGCAGGCTTGCATGGCGCAGATCGGGTCAACTTCGGAGACTTTAACGATCATGCCTTCCTGACGCAGGGACTGAGCGGAGCCCTTGCCCACGTCACCGTAACCGATGACCAGCGCTTGCTTGCCGGACAGCAGGTGGTCGGTACCGCGCTTGATCGCGTCGTTCAGGCTGTGACGGCAGCCGTACTTGTTGTCGTTCTTGGACTTGGTTACCGAGTCGTTGACGTTGATGGCCGGGATTTTCAGCTCGCCCTTGGCCAGCATGTCCAGCAGGCGGTGAACGCCGGTGGTGGTTTCTTCGGTCACGCCGTGGACGCGGTCCAGAACCTGTGGGTACTTGTCGTGCAGCAGCTGAGTCAGGTCGCCGCCGTCGTCGAGGATCATGTTGGCATCCCAAGGCGCGCCATCTTTGAGGATGGTTTGCTCCAGGCACCACTCGTACTCTTCTTCAGTCTCGCCTTTCCAGGCGAAAACCGGGATGCCGGCAGCAGCGATAGCGGCAGCGGCCTGGTCTTGAGTCGAGAAAATGTTGCAGGACGACCAACGTACTTCGGCACCCAGGGCAACCAGGGTTTCGATCAGCACGGCAGTCTGAATGGTCATGTGGATGCAGCCGAGGATTTTCGCGCCTTTGAGCGGCTGCTCACCAACGTATTTACGGCGCAGACCCATCAGGGCAGGCATTTCGGATTCGGCGATGATGGTTTCGCGACGGCCCCAGGCAGCCAGGGACATGTCGGCCACTTTGTAATCGTTAAAATCTGCAGGCGTGATAACAGCGCTCATGATGAGCCTCCATTCGTAATGTATGCGAATGGGCGCCGTTGTGCGTTTAGTGTCTGGTCGATAACGACCAAGCAACGCCCCATCCGAGCCTGACAGGTCGAACCTGCTGCAGCGCCCCTCGGACAGGTGGCGGGAAAACGGTATCAATGGAACGTTACCGTTTTGAAACGGTGGCGATTATAGCCGTGTGAGCGATACTTCCAAAGCGTTTATGTGGGGCAATGTCTGAACGGTAATCGAGACCATAGTCTATGCGTAATAGAGCTCTCGGCCGGGCTCTGCCATGATGCCCCCCATCATTTCGCAAGACGCTCAGGAGTGAATATGAATTTCCACACCCGCAAATGGGTAAAACCTGAAGACCTCAACCCCAACGGCACGCTGTTCGGCGGCAGCCTGTTGCGCTGGATCGACGAAGAAGCGGCAATCTATGCCATCGTTCAGCTGGGCAACCAGCGCGTTGTCACCAAGTACATTTCCGAAATCAACTTCGTCAGCGCCTCGCGCCAGGGCGACATCATCGAGCTGGGCATTACCGCCACCGAGTTTGGTCGCACGTCAATCAGCCTGACCTGCGAAGTGCGCAACAAGATCACCCGCAAAAGCATCCTGACGGTCGAGAAAATGGTGTTCGTCAACCTGGGCGAAGACGGCTTGCCGGCGCCGCACGGGCGTACCGAGATCAAGTACGTCAAAGACCAGTTTCAGGATGATGTCGCCAGCGAGTGACATCGGTGGTGCGGCCTTCGCGAGCAGGCTCGCTCCCACATAGATATTCAGTGAACACAGCATTTGTGATCGACAGGGATCCAGTGTGGGAGCGAGCCTGCTCGCGAAGGCGGCACCGCCGTCAATGATGATTTGACTGACTACTGAACAGCGCCGAACCACGCGTGTCGTACCTACATGACACACCACCGGTTCAGGAACGCTATGGACACCCCAAAAGACGGCAAGACCCCGAACCTCTCGGCTGAAGAACAGCACGACGTCGACAAAAACCAGCCGCCTCGTGCGGCGGTACTGCACGAAATCATCCGCACCCAGGGCGACCAGGAGCTCGAGCGCAGCATCGCTGCGTTGTGGTGGTCGGCTCTGGCCGCAGGCCTGACCATGGGCTTGTCGCTGATGGCCATGGGGTTGCTCAACTCACGGCTGCCGGACGGTGAGCACTTCAAGGTGATCGCCAGTTTTGGCTACTGCGCCGGTTTTCTTGCAGTGATCCTCGCCCGCCAGCAGTTGTTCACCGAAAACACCCTGACCGCCGTGTTGCCGGTCATGACCAAACCCACACTGAACAACTTCGGTCGATTACTGCGGCTGTGGACCGTGGTGCTGGGGGGCAACCTGTGCGGCACGTTGCTCGTGGCCTACGTGATGCTGAACCTGCCGATTTTCGATACGAAGACCGACGTGGCCTTCCTCGAAATCGGCCGCAAAGTCATGGAAAACCACGCCAGCCAGATGTTCGCCAAGGGCATCGTCTCGGGCTGGATGATTGCCACCATGGTCTGGATGATTCCGTCCATGGAGAGCGCGAAGATGTGGATCATCATCCTCATCACCTACCTCATGGCGCTGGGTGATTTCACCCACATCGTGGTCGGCTCGGCCGAAGTGTCGTACCTGGTGTTTGCCGGCGAGTTGCCGTGGAAGGATTTCTGGCTGGTGTTCGCCGGCCCGACGTTGGCGGGGAATATCATCGGCGGCAGCTGCATCTTTGCCTTGATCAGTCATGCGCAGATTCGCAGCGAGAGCGGGCCGCCGAAGAAGAGTGCGGATCAGGTAGCGGATTCACGCGAGCGCGAAGAGAAGTAACGGCAGGTACACCGCGTCAGCTTCTTCGCGAGCAGGCTCGCTCCCACAGGGAAGGACTCGGTTCATGTGGGAGTGAGCCTGCTCGCGAAAGCTATTTCAGCAGCAAAGCACTCAATCAGCCGGACACATTCACCGCAGCCGCACCACGACGCTGCAGATAAATAAAGAACAACGCCGTCAGCACCGTCAAACCACTGACCAGCGCACCCGTCCACGGCAAGTCCGCCAGGTCGGCGCCACTGGCAACCACCAGCCCACCAATCCACGCGCCCGCGGCGTTGCCCAGGTTGAACGCGCTCTGATTCAGCGTCGAGCCGAGGTTGGGCGCTTCGTGTGCCTGATCGATGATCAGCAGTTGCAGGATCGGGCACAGGGCGAACGCGAAGATCCCCCACAGCACCAGCGTGATCGCCGCCGGAATCACCGAATGGCTGGTCTGCGAGAACGCCGCCAGCACCACCACTACAGCCAGCGCCATGCCCACCAGCGAAGGCAGTAAACGACTGTCTGCCAGTCGACCGCCGAGCATGCTTCCTGCAGTCAAACCCACGCCAAACAACAACAGCATAATCGTCACGCCATGCGGACTGACGCCGGTGATGTCCTGCAGGATTGGCGCAATGTAAGTGAACACGCTGAACAGACTGGTCGACGCCAGCACGCTCATGCCCAGCGCCAGCAACACATTGACCTTGCCCAGCACCTTGAACTCGCTGGCCAGATTGGCCTTGTCCATGGCGATGTGGTTCGGCAGCCAGAGCCATTGCGCGATGGCGGCAATCACGCCAATCACCGAGACCGCCCAGAAGGTCGAGCGCCAGCCGGCGTACTGTCCGAGCGCGGTGCCCAATGGCACGCCCAGCACATTGGCCAGCGTCAGGCCGGTGAACATCATCGCAATGGCTTGCGCCCGTTTGTTCGGCGCGACCAGCCCGGCCGCGACCACCGAACCGATGCCGAAAAACGCACCGTGGCACAACGCAGTGACCACGCGAGCCGCCATCAGGGTGGCGTAGTTCGGCGCCAAGGCACACAGGACATTGCCGAGGATGAACATCAGCGTCATCCCCAGTAACGTCGCCTTGCGCGGCATGTTGGCGGTGCCAATCGCAAGAATCGGCGCGCCGAACACCACGCCCAGGGCGTAGCCGGTGATCAGCAGGCCAGCGTGTGGAATGCTGACGGCGAGGTCGCGAGCGACGTCGGGCAGCAGGCCCATGATGACGAATTCAGTGGTGCCGATGCCGAACGCGGCAACAGCGAGGGCAAGCAAGGCGAGTGGCATGCGCAAGGTCTCTGTCGGTAGTCTTGACGCTGTGATCAGGCATACGCATGCCGACGACCGTTCTCGGGGAGAGCGGGCATGGACAGAAATTATTGGAATTAGTCTGTGCGCAACTGAGTGCGGCGTGGTCGCTTGCAGTATAAACAGCTGCCGACATATCACGAATCAAATATCTGGGCGCTTTTTGCGCCGGGAACAAAAAAATAAAGGAGTGTGCCGTGCTTGCAACAGCACTGGTGTTAGTCGCGGCGCTGTTGCATGCGGCGTGGAATACCCTGATCAAATTCAGTGCGGAGCGCTTGTTGGTGGTGGCCTGCATGGACAGCGTGGCGATGTTGTTTGTCGCCGTGATGTTGCCGTTTGTGAACGTGCCGCCCATTGAAATCTGGCCGTGGATCCTGGCCTCGGCGGTGTTCGAATTGCTGTATCGCTATCTGCTGATTCAGGCCTATCGGGTCGGTGACCTGGGGCTGGTCTATCCGTTGATGCGCGGGTTGTCGCCGTTGGTGGTGCTGGCCCTGACCCTGATCTTTGCCGGGGAAGTGCTGACGAATCAGCAGATCTTCGGAATCCTGCTGATCCCGTTCGGCATGCTGTGCCTGCTGTGGCAGGGCGGTGGCGGCGCACGTTTGCCGTGGTCGATGCTGCCGGTGGTGGCGCTGATCGGTCTGTGCATTGGCTGCTACACCTTCATCGACGGCCAGGCGTTGCGGCGCTGGTCACACCCGCTCGATTATCTGGTCTGGGTCACGTTGCTCAGTGCCTGGCCATTTCCGTTGCTGGCGCTGGTGCGCAAGCGGCCGGCATTCAAGCTGTTTTGGCGGGAGCAATGGCGGCTGGGGTTGGCGGTCGGGTTTTGCGTGTTGTTCAGCTACGCTTTGGTGCTGTGGGCCATGCAGCTGGGCTCGATCGCCGAAGCGGCGGCGTTGCGTGAGATCAGCGTGATCTTGGTGGTGTTGTTCGGCATGCGCTACCTGAAAGAACCTTTCGGGCGGCCACGGCTCTTAGCCTGTGGGCTGGTGCTGATCGGCATCCTGGTGATGAAGTTTTAACCGAAACCCGAATTTCCAAACTGAAGAAAGGACTGCTTTATGACAGTTGCGCTGTGGTGCATTTTGATCGCGATTTTCCTGCCCTATGTCTGCACGGCGATTGCCAAGGCCAGTGGCGGGTATGGGCTGAAGGACAACCATGATCCCCGGGATTTTCTCGAGTCACTTAATGGTTTGGGTCGACGCGCGCATGCTGCGCAACTGAACAGTTTTGAAGTGACCCCGGCGTTCGCGGCAGCGGTGATCGTGGCGCACCTGGCCGGCAATGCCGAGTTGGTAACGATCAATGTGCTGTCGGTGTTGTTCATCACCAGCCGGTTGCTGTACATCATTTGCTACCTGGCGGATTGGGCGGTATTGCGGTCGTTGGTGTGGTTTGTGGGGATGGGGTTGATTGTGAGTTTCTTTGTGGTTTCGGTCTGATAGAGCTTTGGTAGTTTTGCCGACCCCTTCGCGAGCAGGCTCGCTCCCACACTGGACTGTGTTCGGTCACACATTTTGTATTCACCGAAGATCCGCTGTGGGAGCGAGCCTGCTCGCGAAAGCTATCTATTAGCCACTGTAGAAGTCAGGGGGCAGTGTTCGCCGCATCAGCCACCTGAGGCACCTGCGGCAACGCCGCACCTTTAGGCCACAACATCCAGATCTGCCCCTGCTGCTTCATATCCCCGGCCAATTGCCCGGCCGCCTCGCCTGTGCCCCAGAACAGATCCGCACGCACTTCGCCAGCAATCGCGCCGCCGGTATCTTGAGCGGCCACTGGACGAACCAGTGCAGTGCCATCCGGTTTGGTGGTCGATAACCACAACAGACTGCCGAGCGGAATCACTTTGCGGTCAACCGCTGCGCTATAGCCGGCAGTGAGCGGCACGTTCAACGAGCCGCGCGGCCCTTCGTTGCTATCCGGGTTACGGGTGAAAAACACATAGCTGGGGTTGCTGCCGAGCAGCTCGGGAATCCGCGTCGGGTTGGCCTTGGCCCAATTGCTGATCGCGCCCATGGTCACGTCTTCTTTCTTCAGCTCGCCTTGCTCCACCAGCCAGCGGCCGATAGGCCGGTACGGGTGGCCGTTCTGGTCGGCGTAAGCGATGCGCAGCTGCTGACCGCTATCGAGCTGAATCCGCCCTGAGCCCTGGATTTGCAGGAATTGCAGGTTCATCGGGTCAGTCAGCCAGGCCACCACCGGGGCCTTGACCCCTTTGGTCTCAATGGTTGCCGCATCGTCATAGGGCTTGAGCACTCGCCCTTCCAGTCGACCGCGCAGGCGTTTGCCCTTGAGTTCCGGGTAGAGGCTGTCCAGCGAGACGATGATCATGTCTTCGGGCACGCCGTACACCGGGATGTTCGCCGCTGTGGTTTGCGTCAGGCTGCCGGGGTAGACCGGTTCGTAATAGCCGGTGATCAAGCCGTTGGGGTTGTCATTGGCGGCACGGAGGCCGTAGACGTCCAGGTTCTGTTTCAGGAAGGCGCGAATATCCGTGGCGGTTTGCGGCACGTTGGCGGAGGCGGTGCAGGTCGCGCCCCAGACCGGGTCGGCCTTGAGTCGATTGCACGCGCTGCGCCACGAACCGAAGCCGGCGACCAGATCGCTGTCGGACACCGCCGGCAGTGCTTCCCAAGTGGCGCTGGAATAGGTGGCCAGTGCGTGGGTTTTTGGTTTGTTGTTATCGCCGCCGGTGCAGCCGGCGAGAACGGCCACCATTGGAAGAGTCCACGCGAGGTGGTGACGCCATGCCTTGAAACGGCTGTTCATGGAGTAATTCCTTTGCCGGTCGCCTGAGTGCTCCATGCGCTCAAACAACCCGTATTGATAATAGGGCTATTGGTCTTTGTCGATGACGCGAGGATACTGGCCGCCGTTCCCGTGACCTGAAGCCACCATGACTCTTAAAAGACTTTCTGTTGTATTGCTGGCCTGCCTGACGTTGTCCGCTTGCGGCGGCGTCGACCCGAATTCGCCGCTGGGTCAACGCAAGGCGATCTTCAAACAGATGCTCAAGACCGGCGAAGACCTGGGCGGCATGCTGCGTGGCCGCATTCCGTTCGATGGTCAGAAATTCGCCGACGGCGCCGTAAAACTCGATGCGCTGTCCCATGAGCCGTGGAAACATTTTCCGCAGGTGCGCGAAGAAGATCACACCAGCGCCAAGGACACTGTCTGGCAACAGCAGGCACGTTTTCAGGAACTGTCCCGCAACCTTGAAGCCGCCACCGGTGAATTGGTGATCGCCAGCCAGGTTCAACCTTACAAGGCCAGCAACCTGGGGCCGGCGGTGCAGAAAGTCGAAGATGCCTGCAGTGCTTGCCATAAACAGTTTCGGGATCATTGAGTCCTGAACTGACTTTTACTTATCCAGCTCGTCGAGCGCGTCCTGCAATTCCTTGCGGGACTCGGCGAGTTTGTCTTTGCGTTTGTTGATCTTGTCGGGGTCGCCTTTTTTCATGGCGCTGTCGAGGTCGGCCTGGCGTTTGCTGACTTCATGCTTGGCGTCGAGGACTTTGTTTTCCCGTTCTTTCTTCAGCGAGGCGTCGGTGCAATGCGCCGTGACTTCGCTCAAGGCGGTTTCCAGGCCAGCTTGCTGATCGGCGTTGCCGTGTGACTTGGCCAGTTCGATCTGGTTGATGATGCCCTGCTTCTTGGCAGCGCAGCCGGTCAGTTCCGGGGCTTCTTCAGCCGCCATCAGTGGAGCGGCCAGCACGCTGCAAAGGGTCAACAGGGCGAGCGGTGAAAGAAATTTCATAAAAGCTCCATGTACAAAGGCAAGCAGGTCAGTGTGGCGATGGGCGTTTGAGCGCATCTGCCTCTGGGGGTTCCCGGCTGCAGTGGATTGCCGGTCTCTAGAAACCGTCAATCCCGGCAACCCGTAATGTTTCACTCAAGGCCAGGACCTGCGGGTCGCGAAAAAACGCGCTCAATTGCGCCGCGCGTCCCGGGCCGATACCGGCTTCAGCCTGCCATTGTTCGGTGTTTCGGTTCGCCAGTGCCTGCCATGAGTCGGCAAGCTGCGCCTGCCCCGTCGGTGGTAAACCCAAGGCTTTCAGCCAACGACTGAAGGGGCGCTGTCGAGCACTGTTGAAACTGTTTAAAAGACGAGCACTGCTGCGTTCGCCGAAGCCGTTAATGGTAGCAAGCTCTTGAGCGTCGAAGGTCAACCAATCCAGAAGGCTGTTCAGACGGCCTGTTTCTAAAAGTTTCTCCCAGGTGCCGGGGCCAACATGAGGCAAGGCCAGCCCCTGCTTGCCGCTGAGCCACGCCAGTCGTGCGAGGAATTGGCTTTCACATCCCGGCGTCGGCTGCCAGCAACTCAAATGATGGTAATCGGCCGTCAGCGGAATCTTCAGCTCGGGGCGTTCGGTGCTGCGATGCACAACGCTGTCGAGTCTGGGAATGGTCAGTCCGGCCAGGCTGATGGACACCTGATCGCCGGGGCGGATGTCCAGTTTCTCCCAGCGCTGCAGGGAGCTGACGCTCACGCGTTTGATCTGCCGGTCATCGAGTGTCACCGGTTTCAGGTTCAGTACCGGTGTAATTCGTCCGGTGCGCCCGACCTTGAAGTCGACTGTTCGCACCTCGGCCAGTACCTGTGCGAAAGGGTATTTCCAGGCGATGGCCCAGTGGGGTGATTTCGCTCGCCAACGTTGCGCCGAAGGTCGCTGGCTTTGGCGCAGGACAACACCGTCAGTGGCAAATGGGAGCGGCGAGCGATACCAGTGATCACGCCAGCGTTGCGCATCGGCCATTGTCCTGACCGGTTGGCTGTAGGGCAAAGTGCTAGGGAACCCCAACTTATCCAGAGCCGCTATTCGCTCGGGCAAATTCGTCGGGCCTTGGGGCCAGTCCCAGACAAACAATCCGATACCGGCGGCTTGTTCAGGAGCGAGCACCTTGCGCGTCATCAGACCGGCCACGGTGGAACGGGCATTTTGGCTTCCGGCCATGGCTTGTACGTGGTCGATCAGCTGCCGATAGAGTTCGCCTTGCACCAGCATGTCCACAGGTTGCGCGAGTTGTCGGGGGATGCCAGGAATCAGGCGCGCCGAGGCCGTCCAGTCCTGGCCATTAATGCCATCGCCACGGCTGATTGCCTGATGCAGGAGGCCGTTGCGATAGGCCAGTGTCACGGCCACCCCATCGACCTTGGGTTGTATCCAGATGTCCTTGCGATCACTCAGCCAGCTTTCCACCGCCTGGCCATCGGGGAGTTTGTCGAGGCCGGTGTGGGCAATGGGGTGGGTGATCTTGCCAGCGGCCGTGCGCAAGGGTTCGGGCGTGAGAGCCAAGCCAAAGCATTCGCGCCATTCGATTAATTGTGCGCGGGACTGATCGTAGATTTCGTCGGCGACCAATGAGCGTCCACCCCGGTGGTAGTCGTCGTCCCACACGTCGATTTGATGTTGCAGGGCGGTGATTTCGTCGAGGGCGCGGGAGGGTGACCAGTCGGGGCACTCGGCTGCTTTTGAGTTCAGGCAAAACCAGGTCAGGAAGACAGCGGAAAACAGGCGCAGAAGCATCGTGAGCGTCCTTGCTCAGGTGGGGTGCTTGAAGGCTAGTCAAAATTTTCGGGCGGGAAGGGTGGGTGTTTTGCCTGGTGTTTCAGGTGTGACTGGACGGGCCTCTTCGCGAGCAGGCTCGCTCCCACATTAGATCTGTGGCGTGCACAAAACCCTGTGGGAGCGAGCCTGCTCGCGAAGGGCGCGCCACGGTCCAAAGTGAAACCCAATAAAAAACCCCGCACGGCGAACCGTGCAGGGCTTTTGGTACCGCCGGGGAAGTCTTACAAACCGGCAGCCAGACGCAGGTCGTCGGCGCGGTCGGTTTTTTCCCAGGTGAACGTGGTGAAGGTGTCTTCGCCCACGGTCTTGGTCGCCGGGGTGCGACCGAAGTGGCCGTACGCTGCGGTTTCCTGGTACATCGGGTGCAGCAGGTCGAGCATGGTGGTGATTGCGTATGGACGCAGGTCGAACACTTCGCGAACCAGTTTGACGATTTTGTCGTCGCTGATTTTGCCGGTGCCGAAGGTGTTCAACGAGATCGACGTAGGCTGGGCAACACCAATCGCGTAGGAAACCTGAATCTCGCAGCGCTCGGCCAGGCCGGCCGCCACGATGTTCTTGGCCACGTAACGACCGGCGTAGGCAGCCGAACGGTCAACCTTCGATGGATCTTTACCGGAGAACGCGCCGCCACCATGGCGAGCCATGCCGCCGTAGCTGTCGACGATGATCTTGCGACCGGTCAGGCCGCAGTCGCCAACCGGGCCACCGATGATGAACTGGCCAGTCGGGTTGATGTGGAACTGGGTGTCTTTGGTCAGCAGTTCGGCAGGCAGTACGTGCTTGACGATCAGCTCCATCACGCCTTCGCGCAGGTCTTTGTACGACACTTCAGGGTTGTGCTGGGTCGACAGAACAACGGCGTCGATACCAACAACCTTGCCGCCTTCGTAACGGCAAGTCACTTGCGACTTGGCGTCCGGGCGCAGCCAAGGCAGCAGGCCGGATTTACGGGCTTCGGCTTGGCGCTGAACCAGCTGGTGCGAGAAGGTGATCGGTGCTGGCATCAGCACGTCGGTTTCGTTGCTCGCGTAGCCGAACATCAGGCCTTGGTCGCCGGCACCCTGATCTTCAGGCTTGGCACGGTCAACACCCTGGTTGATGTCTGGGGACTGCTTGCCGATGATGTTCATCACACCGCAAGTGGCGCCGTCGAAGCCGACATCGGAGCTGTTGTAGCCGATGTCCAGAATCACGTTACGCACGATTTCTTCCAGATCGACCCAGGCCGACGTGGTCACTTCACCGGCGATGATTGCAACGCCGGTCTTTACCAGAGTCTCGCACGCCACACGGGCGAACTTGTCTTCAGCAATGATGGCGTCCAGCACCGCATCGGAAATCTGGTCGGCGATTTTGTCCGGATGTCCTTCAGACACGGACTCGGAGGTGAAGAGGGAGTATTCGCTCATCTCGATGTTTTCCTGAATTTACCGATGGTGAGTGTCGCCAGCCGGTCGCTGAAAATGGCGGACCTGGATCTGGAAACCATTACGTAAGCCTACATAGAGGCTTTCCCCGGGAACGAGTCCCGCAGCGGTGGCCCAACGGGCCAAATCGTCCTGTTCAAACCCCAACCAGAGATCACCGCAGGCCTCCCTGGCCCAACTCTGGTTGTGGCTACATAACTCTGTCACGAGCAGGCTACCGCCCGGTTGCAGCAAGTCGGCCATGTGCTTGAGCGCTTCGGCCGGCGCGGCGAAATGGTGCAATACCATGTTCAGTACAACGCAGTCGGCCTGAAGACTGACACCGTTCAATGCATCGGCCAATTGCAGGCTGACGTTAGCCAGCTTTTCACGTTCGCAGACCTGGCGTGCCAGTTCGAGCATCGCCGGGCTGTTGTCCAGCGCGGTGACTTCAGTAAAGCGGCGCGCCAGTTCCGGCAGAAACTCGCCGTCACCGGGCCCGACTTCAATGGCCGTGGCACCTTTGCCGAAACCCAGCTTGTCGAGCAAGGCCACCACGCTTTCGCGGTACTGCGGCAGGCCGGCGATCAAGTCTTGCTGGGCGCGAAATTTCTCCGCAACCCGTGAGAAAAAGTCCTGGCTGGCCGCCGCTCGTTGCCCGTGCACCTGACCTATCCGCGACTGCACATCGGCAGGCAGGGTCAGGTTGTCCACTTCTTCCAGCAACGCAGCGTGCAGCTTGCCGCCCAGCAGGTCGGTGTGGGGCAGGGCGCGACGGTAGAAAATTGCGTTGCCTTCACGGCGGGTCGCCACCAGGTCGGCCTGGGCCAATACCTTGAGGTGGTGACTCATGCCGGACTGGCCGATGCCAAAGATCTGCGCCAGTTCCAGCACACCGAACGAATCGTTGGCCAGTGCGCGCAATACATTCAGACGCAGAGGGTCGCCGCCGGCCTTGCAGAGGGCCGCCAGCTCGTCGCAATCGTCATGTTGAATGGAAGGCACGCGTAAATTCATAAGGCCAGCAGTCTAGTGACGGGTCGAAATCACTGCAAGAGCAATATCAAAAAGTTTTGATATTGCTCGATAGATGGCACTTCTCGACGTTAGGTTCTGTCAACAAACGGACAGCGGAAAGGTTTCACCCGTCGAAACCGCCGTTATCACATGGAAAAACGCCTCCAGATGACTATCTGTCATTGCCCCGAGGCGGCCCGGTGAGGGAAAATGCTCGCCTTTTTTCCGATTCGTTTTATTCACTCTCGATTCAATATCCGCAGGAGAACAGCGATGCCCAGCCGTCGTGAGCGTGCCAACGCCATTCGTGCCCTCAGCATGGATGCCGTGCAAAAAGCCAACAGCGGCCATCCCGGTGCCCCTATGGGTATGGCGGATATCGCCGAAGTACTTTGGCGTGACTACCTGAAGCACAACCCGAGCAATCCATCGTTCGCTGACCGTGACCGCTTCGTGCTGTCCAACGGCCACGGCTCGATGTTGATCTACTCGCTGCTGCACCTGACCGGCTACGACCTGTCGATCGATGACCTGAAAAACTTCCGCCAGCTGCACAGCCGCACCCCGGGTCACCCGGAATTCGGCTACACCCCGGGCGTTGAAACCACCACCGGTCCACTGGGCCAAGGCCTGGCGAACGCCGTAGGTTTTGCCTTGGCTGAAAAAGTCCTGGCGGCGCAGTTCAACCGTCCTGGCCACAATGTTGTCGACCATCACACCTACGTGTTCCTGGGTGATGGCTGCATGATGGAAGGCATTTCCCACGAAGTCGGCTCCCTGGCCGGTACTTTGGGCCTGGGCAAGCTGATCGCGTTCTATGATGACAACGGCATCTCCATCGACGGCGAAGTCGAAGGCTGGTTCACCGACGACACCCCTAAGCGTTTCGAAGCCTACAACTGGCAGGTGATCCGCAACGTCGACGGTCATGACCCGGAAGAGATCAAGACCGCAATCGAAACCGCGCGCAAAAGCGATCAGCCAACCCTGATTTGCTGCAAGACCACCATCGGTTTCGGTTCGCCGAACAAGCAAGGCAAAGAAGACTGCCACGGCGCCCCGTTGGGTGACGCGGAAATCGCCCTGACCCGCGCGGCTCTGAAATGGAACCACGGTCCGTTCGAAATCCCGGCTGACATCTACGCCGAGTGGGACGCCAAGGAAGCCGGTAAAGCGGCAGAAGCCGAGTGGGATCAGCGTTTCGCTGCTTACTCCGCTGCATTCCCTGAGCTGGCCAACGAACTGGTGCGTCGCCTGAGCGGCGAGCTGCCGGCTGACTTCGCGGAAAAAGCTTCTGCTTATATCGCTGAAGTCGCGGCCAAGGGCGAAACCATCGCCAGCCGTAAAGCCAGCCAGAACGCACTGAACGCCTACGGCCCGCTGTTGCCTGAACTGCTGGGCGGCTCCGCTGACCTCGCCGGTTCCAACCTGACCCTGTGGAAAGGCTGCAAAGGTGTTACGGCTGAAGACGCCAGCGGCAACTACATGTACTACGGCGTTCGCGAATTCGGCATGAGCGCGATCATGAACGGCGTGGCTCTGCACGGCGGTCTGGTGCCTTACGGCGCGACCTTCCTGATGTTCATGGAATACGCACGCAACGCGGTACGCATGGCTTCGCTGATGAAGAAGCGCGTGGTGTTCGTCTACACCCATGACTCCATCGGTCTGGGCGAAGACGGCCCGACTCACCAGCCAATCGAGCAACTGACCAGCCTGCGCAGCACGCCGAACCTCGACACCTGGCGCCCGGCCGATGCCGTTGAATCGGCCGTGTGCTGGAAGCTGGCTCTGGAACGCAAGGACGGCCCTTCGGCGCTGATCTTCTCGCGTCAGAACCTGCAGCACCAGGATCGCAACGCCCTGCAAATCGCCGACATCGCCCGTGGCGGTTACGTGTTGAAGGACTGCGACGGCGAGCCTGAGCTGATCCTGATCTCCACCGGTTCTGAAGTCGGCCTGACCGTTCAGGCATACGACAAGCTGACCGAACAGGGTCGCAAAGTGCGCGTCGTCTCGATGCCTTGCACCAGCGTGTTCGATGCTCAGGACGCCGACTACAAGCAAGCGGTTCTGCCGTTGCAGGTCAGCGCCCGTATCGCCATCGAAGCCGCTCACGCGGACTACTGGTACAAGTACGTGGGCCTGGAAGGTCGCGTAATCGGCATGACCACCTACGGCGAGTCGGCGCCTGCGCCTGCCTTGTTCGAAGAGTTCGGCTTCACCCTGGAAAACATCCTGGGTCAGGCTGAAGAGCTGCTGGAAGACTAAGCCCAACGCGGTGGTTTCATGACCACCGCAATCCCTTGTAGGAGCTGGCTTGCCAGCGAAAGCGTCTTTTCAGTCGACAGCAATGTTGCATCTGATGGCTCAATCGCTGGCAAGCCAGCTCCTACAGGGGGTGTGTTGTTAACGAGATTTCGTCTGACTGCGTCTATCGAGAACCCCATGCCTCAACCGCGTCCTTACAAAGTTGCACTCAACGGCTACGGCCGGATTGGTCGTTGCGTCTTGCGTGCGTTGTTTGAGCGAGGCGAAAAGGCCGGGTTTGAAATTGTCGCGATCAACGATCTGGCTGACATGGCCAGCATCGAATACCTGACACGTTTCGACTCCACTCACGGGCGTTTTCCCGGCGAAGTGCGGGTTGAGGGCGATTGTCTGCATATTAATGGCGACTGCGTGAAGGTCCTGCGCAGTGCCACCCCCGAAGGCATCGACTGGGCGTCGTTGGGCGTCGATCTGGTGCTGGAGTGCTCCGGCGCTTACCACACCCGTGCCGATGGCCAGCGTTTCCTCGATGCCGGCGCGCCGCGTGTGCTGTTTTCCCAGCCGATGGCCAGCGAGGCGGATGTCGACGCCACCATCGTCTACGGCGTGAACCAGGATTGCTTGACCGGCGACGAGCTGTTGGTATCCAACGCGTCCTGCACCACCAACTGCGGCGTGCCGCTGTTGCGTCTGCTGGATCAGGCCATCGGTCTGGAATACGTGTCGATCACCACCATTCACTCGGCGATGAACGATCAGCCGGTGATTGACGCCTATCACCACGAAGACCTGCGCCGTACCCGCTCGGCGTTCCAGTCGGTGATCCCGGTGTCCACCGGTCTGGCACGCGGCATCGAACGCCTGCTGCCGGAACTTGCCGGGCGAATTCAGGCCAAAGCCGTACGGGTGCCGACGGTTAACGTGTCTTGCCTCGACATTACGATGCAGACCGTCAGCGACACCGACGCCACCGAGGTCAACCGGATTCTGCGCGAGGCCGCCACCAGTGGCCCGCTCAAAGGCCTTCTGGCTTACACCGAGTTGCCTCACGCCAGTTGTGATTTTAACCATGACCCACATTCGGCCATCGTCGATGCCAGTCAGACCCGAGTTTCCGGCCCGCGGCTGGTGAACATCCTGGCCTGGTTCGACAACGAATGGGGGTTTGCCAACCGAATGCTGGACGTTGCAGAACACTATCTGCAAACAGCTACTCCAACAGCTTCTCCAAAACAGTAACTCAGGAATTGCGACCCATGACCGTGTTGAAGATGTCCGACCTCGATCTGCAAGGTAAGCGCGTACTGATTCGCGAAGACCTCAACGTCCCAGTCAAGGACGGTGTTGTCACCAGCGATGCGCGAATCCTGGCCTCGCTGCCGACCATCAAGCTGGCCCTGGAGAAAGGCGCGGCCGTGATGGTCTGCTCGCACCTTGGCCGTCCGACCGAAGGCGAATTCTCGGCCGAGAACAGCCTCAAGCCAGTGGCTGACTACCTGAGCAAGGCTCTGGGCCGCGAAGTGCCGCTGGTTGCTGATTATCTGGGCGGCGTCGACGTCAAAGCCGGCGACATCGTGCTGTTCGAAAACGTACGCTTCAACAAAGGCGAGAAAAAGAACGCTGACGAACTGGCCCAGCAATACGCCGCCCTGTGCGACGTGTTCGTGATGGACGCCTTCGGCACCGCTCACCGTGCCGAGGGTTCGACCCACGGCGTGGCCAAGTTCGCCAAAGTCGCCGCCGCAGGCCCATTGCTGGCTGCCGAGCTGGACGCACTGGGCAAAGCCCTCGGCGCCCCGGCCCAGCCAATGGCTGCCATCGTTGCCGGCTCCAAGGTCTCGACCAAGCTCGACGTGTTGAACAGCCTGAGCCAGATCTGCAACCAGCTGATCGTCGGCGGCGGCATTGCCAACACCTTCCTGGCGGCTGCCGGTCACCCGGTCGGCAAGTCCCTGTACGAACCGGACCTGCTGGACACGGCTCGCGAAATCGCTGCCAAAGTCAGCGTGCCGCTGCCGGTGGACGTTGTGGTTGCCAAGGAATTCGCTGAAAGCGCCACTGCGACCGTCAAGCTGATCGCTGACGTGGCTGCCGACGACATGATCCTGGACATCGGCCCGCAGACCGCGGCGAATTTCGCCGAGCTGCTGAAGTCGTCCAAGACCATTCTGTGGAACGGCCCGGTCGGTGTGTTTGAATTCGACCAGTTTGGCAACGGCACCAAAGTGTTGGCCCAGGCCATTGCGCAAAGCTCGGCGTTCTCCATCGCTGGCGGCGGCGACACCCTGGCGGCCATCGATAAATATGGCGTTGCCGATCAGATCTCCTACATTTCTACCGGCGGTGGCGCGTTCCTCGAATTCGTCGAAGGCAAAGTGTTGCCAGCCGTTGAAGTCCTGGAAAGCCGGGCCAAGGCCTGAGGCCGCCCATTTGACCAGGCAAAGGAGTGTTTACATGGTCAAGACGTTAACGCTGTTGATCGCGGCGGGCATGCTGGCGGCTTGCGGGAGTAACCCGAAAGCCACGCCGGAGCCCGCGCCGCAATCGCAGGAAAAAGGCTGCTACCAGGCCGACTGGCAAGCGGAAACCAATCCTGTGCTCAACAAGCGTTCCGGTCCCGATGGCCTGGATAAATACGAGACACAGACACCCGCCAAGGAACATGGTTGTCCTTGACGGGTCTGACTCATTACTCAGGGCTGGCGGCGTGCGCCGTCAGTCGAGGAACATGGATGAAAGGTTTTATCGCCGTTACGGCGTTGGCGTTGCTGGCCGGTTGCGCTCAGTTGAACCTGTTCCAGTCGTCCGCCCCTGTGGATAACTGGACCACCTGGACCTGTGACAGCCAGGCCAAAGTGCTGTGGCGCTACACCGACGACAGCCGCAAGGAAGTCGACGTGCGCCTCGGCGGGGCCGATCAGGTGTACCGCTTGAAACAGGAGCCGGGCGCCGAAGGTTCGCTGTACAGCAATGACATGCTGGCGTTTCACATAAAAGGTGAGGAAGGCCTGGTTTACTGGGTCGCCACCAATGATTTGATTGGCCGCGGTTGTAAAACGCAGTAATTGACACGCCACATGCCTAATGTGGAAACAGATCCAAATGTGGGAGCGAGCCTGCTCGCGAAAGCGGTGGATCAGCTTGCATCAGCATTGAATGTGAAACCGCATTCGCGAGCAGGCTCGCTCCCACAGTGGATCTGTGCAGGTTCTTGAGATTTGAGCAGCACCGAATTCGCAGCCCGGACCAACCCCCGATCTGCAATAACTTGAATAGCCGCCGCCGCTACGGCAGGCTGGCACGATTAACGACCCAAACCGGGAGAGACACACACAATGGCACTTATCAGCATGCGCCAGATGCTGGACCACGCAGCCGAGTTCGGCTACGGCGTTCCAGCCTTCAACGTCAACAACCTTGAGCAGATGCGCGCCATCATGGAAGCCGCTGACAAGACTGACTCTCCGGTGATCGTCCAGGCTTCGGCCGGTGCTCGCAAATACGCCGGCGCCCCGTTCCTGCGCCACCTGATCCTGGCGGCAATCGAAGAATTCCCGCACATCCCGGTGTGCATGCACCAGGACCACGGCACCAGCCCTGACGTCTGCCAGCGCTCCATCCAGCTGGGCTTCAGCTCGGTAATGATGGACGGTTCCCTGGGCGAAGACGGCAAGACCCCGACCGACTACGACTACAACGTCCGTGTTACCCAACAAACCGTAGCCATGGCTCACGCCTGCGGCGTTTCGGTAGAAGGCGAGTTGGGCTGCCTGGGTTCGCTGGAAACCGGCATGGCCGGTGAAGAAGACGGCATCGGCGCCGAAGGCGTTCTGGATCACAGCCAAATGCTGACCGATCCGGAAGAAGCCGCTGACTTCGTCAAACGCACCCAAGTCGACGCCCTGGCCATCGCCATCGGTACCAGCCACGGCGCGTACAAGTTCACCAAGCCGCCTACCGGCGACGTACTGGCCATCGACCGCATTAAAGAAATCCACAAACGCATCCCGAACACCCACCTGGTGATGCACGGTTCGTCTTCGGTTCCGCAAGAGTGGCTGGCGATCATCAACCAGTACGGCGGCGACATCAAAGAAACCTACGGCGTGCCGGTTGAAGAAATCGTTGAAGGCATCAAGCACGGCGTGCGCAAGGTCAACATCGACACCGACCTGCGCCTGGCATCCACCGGTGCGATGCGTCGCCTGATGGCCACCAACCCGAGCGAGTTCGACCCGCGTAAGTTCTTCGGCGCGACAGTGACTGCGATGCGTGATGTGTGTATCGACCGTTACAACCAGTTTGGTACTGCCGGTAATGCTTCGAAGATCAAGCCGATCTCGTTGGAAGGGATGTATCAGCGTTATTTGAAGGGTGAGTTGAACGCTAAGGTTAACTAAGACGTTTCAGCGTTTGAGTTACATAAAAAACCGCCGAAACAGGCTGTGTGAAAACACACTGATGGTGGTTCCAGCAAACGCCCCGACTTGTTCGGGGCGTTTGCTTTTGTGCTCACAGCAGACGAAAAAAGGCTTTTCAGCCCATCAACGCCATCAACTGACGTGCGCCAAGCACGTTAATCGCTCTTTTCAGGTTATAGGCGTTCACCGCCATGGCCATTTCAGCCCTCGTGCCCTCAAGCTGTCGCAGCAAGAAGCGAGCGTTGCCAAATAACCACTGTTTAAGGTTGCCGAAGGGATGTTCGACGATGGATCTTCGGCTGACCATCATTTCGGGATGCGCCTGCATTCGCTGTCCCATTCGCTCGAAAGCCTTTTCGTGCAGGTGGCGTGAGATGTATCGGCGTTGGGCGTCGGTGCATTGCGCTTTTAACGGGCAGCTTGCGCAGTCGCTGACTGCCGCTTGGTAGATGCGGCCTTTCTTGCTGATCTGTTTAAAGATCAGCCATTTTCCGGCTGGGCATTGATATCGATCTTGCGACGCATCGTAGGCAAATGCTGTTCGGTCGAAAAACACCTGTTCCTTGCCGCTGGAGTTGATTGATCGCGCCACAGGTACATAAGCCGTGATGTTCTCATCCTCACAGGCCTGGAACTGCTTGCCATTGGAGTAGCCCGCATCCGCGGTGACCGTCAGTTCATCTTGCGAAAGTTGTTCCTTGGCCGCTTTGGCCATCGG
>NZ_JBSKHV010000016.1:0-128320 GCF_057128725.1 Pseudomonas oplopanacis
AAGGAATACTTCAACATGACCGTGGCCCAGACCTTCAAGACCTGGACCGTGTTGGAAACCATCATTTCCGTGGTCGCTTTCGGCCTGACCGTTGGCCTTTCCTATCTGATTTAACCGCGCGCCATTCGACTCAAAAAACACGTCACCCCGACGGCCTGCTGCTCTGGTCGCTCATCGGGCGCGCCCTTCTGCGCGCCGGTTTCGGGGTGGCGGCGACTCTCCAGAAAATCATAAGAAATCACCAGGAGCACCGTATGTACACACGAGCCGTCCCCACCGCCCTCTTGCTGGCCGCCAGTTCCTTGTGCGCGCAGGCCGCAGACACCGCCGCGCACGGTTTTCTGGAAGACAGCAAAGCCACCCTGTCGATGCGCACCTTGTATTTCAACAGCGACAACCGCGACGGCACCGCGGCGCCTTCGAAAACCGAGGAGACCGCCCAGGGTTTTGTGCTGCGCTATGAGTCGGGGTTCACCCAAGGTCCGGTAGGGTTCGGCCTGGATGCGCAGGCGCTGCTTGGTATCACGCTGGACAGCGGCGACGGCCGCCACGTCGGCAGCGGCATGATCCCCACCGACGGCGACGGTGCAGTGGGTGCCTGGAGCAGCTTCGGCCCGACGGCGAAGATGCGCATCTCCAAGACAGAGTTTCGCTATGGCACCTTGTTGCCCAAGTTGCCGATCCTCATCGCCAACGATGCGCGCCTGTTGCCGCAATCATTCACTGGCGCCCAGATCACTTCGAACGACATCGAAAACCTGACCCTGACCAGCGGCGTGCTTGAGCACGCGGTCGGCCGCGCTTCGACGGACCGTACTGGCCTGTCGGTGCCCGGTGCAACGCAGGACAGCAACAAGTTCTACTACGCCGGCGGTGACTACAGCATCACGAAGGATCTAAAGGCGCAGTACTATTTCGCGCAGCTGGAAGAGTTCTACAACCAGAACTTCCTGGGGCTGGTCCACGTCCTGCCGATTGACGGCAAAAGCTCCCTTACCACTGACCTGCGTTACTTCAACACCACGTCGACCGGCGCCAACAGCAGCGCCGCCGGCCGGGCCCGAGGCTACGGCATGTCGGGCTACACCGAGGACAACAACGGCGAGATCGACAACAACACCTGGGCGGCGATGATCACCTACGTGAACGGTGGCCATTCGGTGTCGCTGGGGCATCAACAGGTGAGCGATGGCAGCAACTTCGTCCAGCCCAACCAGGGCAGCCTGGTGGACAAAGGTGCCGGTGGCGGCAGCGTTTACCTGCCCACGGACAAGATGATCCAGAACTTTGCCCGCGCCGGTGAACAGACCAACTTCGGCCAATACACCTATGACTTCGCGCCCTTGGGCGTGCCGGGTTTGAAAGCGACTGTGGCGTACCTCAAAGGCACGGACATCAAGGCCCGCAACGCCAGCGATCAGTCCGAGTGGGAGCGCGACATGACCCTGGACTACGTGCTGCAATCGGGCACGCTCAAGGGGCTCGGTTTTACCGTGCGCAACGCCAAGTCCAACACCGATGCCGGGCGCAACGTCGATCAAAACCGCTTTATCGTCAACTACACGATCTCGCTGCTGTAACTACCGCAATCTGTGGCGAGGGAGCAAGCTCCCTCGCCACAAGTCGGCGTTGACCAGAATTAGAGGGGGCACTGATTTGTAAGCCGTGTGATGGCGAGTGGATATCTGCACGAAGCTGATTATGCTTCAAGTAACCCGGCAGCAATGCCGGCGCCCTGCTTCGTGCAATTTGCAATCCGACGACATCAGCCCCGGGGCCTGGGTGCGGCAATTGTTGAGAGGTACTCCGGCCTAAAACAAGAGCAAGACGGAGAACACTCATGGCCGTAATCGACACTACCACCACGGGCCGCGCGCCCGGACACGGCATCACCAAGGAGGAACGCAAAGTCATTTTCGCGTCGTCCCTGGGTACCGTATTCGAATGGTATGACTTCTACCTTTACGGCTCTCTCGCCGCGATCATCGCCAAGCACTTCTTCGCCGGCGTCAACGAGACCACGGCGTTCATCTTCGCCCTGCTCGCCTTCGCTGCGGGCTTCGCCGTGAGGCCGTTCGGCGCCATCGTGTTCGGCCGGTTGGGCGACATGATCGGGCGCAAGCACACCTTCCTCATCACCATTGTCATCATGGGCATCTCCACCGCCATCGTCGGCTTCCTGCCCGGCTATGCCACCATCGGCGTGGCGGCACCGGTCATCCTGATCACCTTGCGCCTGTTGCAAGGCCTGGCACTGGGCGGCGAATACGGCGGCGCGGCGACGTACGTGGCCGAACATGCACCGCCCGGCAGGCGCGGTTACTTCACCTCGTGGATCCAGACCACGGCGACCCTCGGCCTGTTTCTGTCGCTGCTGGTGATTCTCGCCTGCCGCACCCTGCTTGGCACCGAGGCGTTCGAGGCCTGGGGCTGGCGGATTCCGTTCCTGCTGTCGATCCTGCTGCTGATTGTCTCGGTGTACATCCGCCTGCAACTGAGCGAATCGCCGGTGTTCAAGAAAATGAAGGAAGAAGGCAAGGCGTCGAAGGCGCCGCTGACCGAATCCTTCGCCCGTTGGGGCAACCTGAAAATCGTCATCATGGCGTTGCTCGGCGGGACTGCCGGCCAGGCCGTGGTCTGGTACACCGGGCAGTTCTATGCGCTGTTTTTCCTGCTGCAAACCCTGAAGATCGACCCGCAAACCGCCAACCTGTTGATTGCCGGTTCGCTGCTGATCGGCACGCCGTTTTTCGTGATATTCGGCAGCCTGTCCGACCGCATCGGTCGCAAGGGCATCATCATGGCCGGCTGCATCCTGGCGGCGCTGACCTACTTCCCGATCTTCCACGCGTTGACTCAGTACGGTAACCCCGACGTGTTCGTTGCGCAGGAGAAAAACCCGGTCACGGTGATCGCCGATCAGAGCCAGTGCTCGTTCCAGTTCGACCCGGTGGGCAAGGCCAAATTCACCAGTTCCTGCGACCTCGCCAAGAGCCTGCTGGCGAAGCGTGCCATCCCCTACAAAAACGAGAAGGCGGAACCGGGCACCGTCGCGCAGGTGCGCATCGGCGACAAAGTGGTCCAGAGTTTCGAGGGCACCAGCCTGCCGGCCGGCGACTTCAAGACCCGCAACGACGCCTTCACCGCCACCCTCGCCACTGCCCTGAAGGAGGCCGGTTACCCCGAGAAGGCTGACCCGGCGAAGACCAATTACCCGATGGTGTTGTTGCTGCTGACCATCCTCGTGATCTACGTGACCATGGTCTACGGGCCTATCGCCGCGTGGCTGGTGGAACTGTTCCCGGCGCGCATTCGCTACACCTCGATGTCGCTGCCGTACCACATCGGCAACGGCTGGTTCGGCGGGTTCCTGCCGACGGTGGCCTTCGCCATGGTCGCGGCCACCGGGGATATCTATTACGGGTTGTGGTATCCGATCGTGATCGCGGTGATGACGGCGATTCTGGGCACGTTCTTCCTGCCGGAAACCAAGGACCGCGAGCTCCATCACACCTGAGATGAGCAGCCGCCCTCTCCTGCCGGGGAGAGGGCGCGGCTGTTTTATTTGACCAGTCGGGTTTCCTTGGACGGCCGGTAGCCGAAATACGAGCTGTAGCACTTGCTGAAATGGCTCGGCGAGACAAACCCACATGCCACCAGCACGTCCACCTGGGACAACTCGGTGTGCTGCAAAAGCCGACGCGCCTCGGTGATGCGCAGTTCCATGTAATAGCGCTGCGGCGTGGTGCCCAGTTGTTCCTTGAACAGGCGCTCCAGTTGTCGACGTGATCGGCCGGCGTACACCGCCAGCTGTTCCAGTTCCAACGGCTCTTCGAGGTTGGCGTCCATCAGCTTGACCACCTCGCGCAACGGCGCGCTGACGCAGATGTTTTCCGCCGGTTTGATGCGCCGGTAGCGCGACTCTTCAAACGCCAGAATGTCCTCGATGCCCTCGACCAGGGCTTTGTCGTGCAGCCCCTTGATCCAGTCCAGCGCCATGTGGAAAGCCCCCGCAGGGCTCGACGCCGTGAGTCGGTCGCGGTCAATCACATAGGGTTCGCTGGTGACCTGCGCCGCTTTGGACACCTCCGCCAGTGCTGGCCGATGTTCGGGGTGAATGGCGCAGCGATAACCGTCCAGCAGGCCGGCGCTGCCGAGGAACCAGGCGCCATTCCACAGCCCGGCGAGGGTGACGCCACGCTCTGCTGCGGCTCTGAGCAAGTGGACGAAGTCGTCGGCGACCTTCAGCTCCGTGCGGTAGCCGCCACACACCACCAGCAGGTCCAGTTGCTGAATCGCTGCAGCATCGAAACGCGCGTCAGGCCGGATCACCAGGCCCAGGTCACTGACCACCTCGCCGTCATGCAAACCAAACGTTCGCGAGGCGAACAGGCCGGGCCGCAGCAGATTCGCGGTGACAATCGTGTCCAGCGCCTGAGTGAACGCCGGCAGCGAGAAGTGTTCGAGCAGCAAAAAGCCTGTGCGCGTCATCGGCACAGGCTTGTCCGCAGGTTCGTTTAAGTAGCGGAGGTTTTTACCCTTCATGCCGCCGCTGAATTGCCGTCGTTCGATCAATGTCCGACTCACTCGTTTACGTTAACTACAGAAATCAAAACCAGCGGACTCATTATGCGACAGATCAGGCCCGCTGGAAGACGGCCAACGCCAGGTTGTTGATTGTGGATTAACCTTGGACAACGAACCATTTAGGCACGCAGCCAAAAGAATCTGGCAGGATTTCACAAGAAGCCGTCCATTGGCTGTAGCAAAGTGTGCTGTGCTGTCACCGGATTCCCAAGGAACTCAGAAATGTTCACGTCCATTGCCTCGCTGAAAAGAAAACCGCTTGCCCGACTCGCGCTGGCCATCACCCTGGGCACTGTCGGTTTGCCGGGCTGGATGTCCACTGCACAGGCCCATGGTGGGGCCGCCGAAATGGTGCCTTTGCAGTCGACCCTTGAAGAATTCGGGGCCACGGTCAAATGGGACAACTACGCCAACCTGTTCGTGATTGCCAAGGACGGGGTCTACCTCAAGGTCAAACCGGACAGCAAAGTCGCCATGCTCAATGGCAAGCCGATGAAGCTGGCCGTCCCGGTGGTGTTCAAACACAACACCGCCTACATGCCGAAGGACTTCATCAATCAGGTGTTCCAGTCCGGCCTGGACAAGACCTTTGTCGTCGAAACCCGCCCTAACCCGCTCAATCCGTTGACTGCGGACGAAATCAAGGCTGCGGTGGACATCGTCAAGCAGTCCGAGCATTACCAACCCGGTTTCCGTTTCACCGAAGTCTCGGTCAACGAGCCGCCGAAGGATCAGGTCTGGAACTTCGTCTTCACCGGCCAGAACGTCACCCAGCCGCGCCAGGCCAACATCGTGGTGCTCGATGGCAAGCATGTGATCGAAGCCCTGGTCGACCTCGACGCCAAGGCGCTGAAGTCCTGGAAACCGATCGAAGGTGCCCACGGCATGGTCCTGCTGGATGATTTCGCCACCGTGCAATCGGCCGTGGAAACCAGCCCCGAGTACGCGCAGGCGCTGGCCAAGCGCGGCATCACCGATGTGAAAAAAGTCGTGGCCACGCCGCTGACCGTCGGTTACTTCGACGGCAAGGACGGCCTCGCGCAGGACAAGCGCCTGCTGAAAATCGTCAGCTACCTCAACACCGGTGACGGCAACTACTGGGCGCACCCGATCGAAGGCCTGGTGGCGATTGTCGACCTTGAGCAAAAGAAGCTGATCAAGATCGAAGACGAAGCGCTGATCCCGGTGCCGATGAAACCGACGCCGTATGACGGCCGGGGCCGCAAGGGTGCCGAAGTCAAGCCGCTGGAGATCATCGAGCCCGAAGGGAAAAACTACACCATCACCGGCAATAGCATTCACTGGCAGAACTGGGATTTCCACGTTCGCCTCGATTCGCGGGTCGGCCCGATCCTGTCCACCGTCACGTATGACGACAAGGGCAAGAAACGCAAAATCATGTACGAAGGCTCCCTGGGCGGGATGATCGTGCCGTACGGCGACCCCGACGTCGGCTGGTACTTCAAGGCCTACCTGGATTCCGGCGATTACGGCATGGGCACCTTGACCTCGCCGATTGCCCGCGGCAAAGACGCCCCGGAAAACGCCGTGCTGCTTGACGCCACGATTGCCGACTACACCGGCGCGCCGACCGCGATTCCGCACGCCATGGCGGTGTTCGAACGCTACGCCGGCCCGGAATACAAACACCAGGAAATGGGCCAGCCCAACCTCAGCACCGAGCGCCGTGAGCTGGTGGTGCGCTGGATCAGCACCGTCGGCAACTACGACTACATCTTCGATTGGGTCTTCCAGCAAAACGGCACCATCGGCATTGACGCTGGCGCCACCGGTATCGAAGCGGTCAAGGGCGTCGCGTCCAAGACCATGCACGACACCACCGCCAAGGAAGACACGCGCTACGGCACCTTGCTGGACCACAACATCGTCGGCACCACGCACCAGCACATCTACAACTTCCGCCTGGACATGGACGTGGATGGCGAAAGCAACTCGCTGGTCGAAGTGAACCCGGTGGTGTTGCCAAACGACCGTGGCGGCCCGCGCACCAGCACGATGCAGACCGAGCACAACGTAGTCAGCACCGAGCAGCAGGCGGCACAGAAGTTCGACCCGTCGACCGTTCGCCTGATGACCAACTTCAGCAAGGAAAACAAAGTCGGCAACCCGGTTTCCTATCAGCTGATTCCGTATGCCGGCGGCACCCACCCGGTGGCCAAGGGCGCGAACTTCGGCAAGGATGAATGGCTGTATCACCGCCTCAGTTTCATGGACAAGCAACTGTGGGTGACGCGCTACGACCCGCAGGAGAAGTACCCGGAAGGCAAATACCCGAACCGTTCGGACAAAGACTCGGGGCTGGGGCAGTTCACTGCGGATAACCAGTCGATTGAAAACACCGACGACGTGGTCTGGCTGACCACCGGCACCACGCACATCGCGCGGGCCGAAGAATGGCCGATCATGCCGACCGAATGGGTGCATGTGCTGTTGAAGCCGTGGAATTTCTTTGATGAGACGCCGACGTTGAACCTCAGCGTCCCGCAGTAACTACACGCACAAAACCTGTGGGAGCGAGCCTGCTCGCGAAAGCGCAGTGTCAGACAAATTAATGTTGTCTGATACTCCGCTTTCGCGAGCAGGCTCGCTCCCACAAGGGTCCGGGTTTCTTCAGGTGGATTGGTCGCAGGTGCTTGCAGTTTTACTGGCTCACCACAATCTTCCCGATCATCTGCGGATGCAGCGCACAAAAATATTCGTACTCCCCCGGCGTGTTGAATACCCAGGAAAAGCTGTCATTGGTATCCAGTGCCCCTGAGCGAAACACTTTGTGGGTTTCCGCCACCGTGTGCGGAATCTGGTCGTCGTTCACCCACGTCACTTTGGTGCCCACGGCCACGTTCAAATCCTTGGGCCCGAACATGAACTCCTTGATATCGATTTTCACCTCCTGAGCCCAAACCGGCATCGACAGCATCAGGCAGGCCACGGCCAACACTCGCTTTTTCATCTGAACGCCCTCCCCCTAAACCAGTGTCGAATCAATCAGTGCCAGCGGATGATCGCCCTGCGTCGCTCGCACATCGGTGATCCCCAGGTAATTGCGCAATTGATCCGCCGCCACCGTCATCGGCCCGGGGGTCGGTGCCGCACCTGGCGCGGGTTGTGGATAAGCGGTGCCACGGGCGGTGTGGAAGGTGATATTGCCTTCGACTTTCTGGATGACCTGGTGGATATGCCCGTTCAACACCGTCACCGAACCGTACTTGCGCAGCATGGCAATCGCCTGATCACCATCCTCGGTGCCCCAGCCCCACGGCTGATAAACCGTCCACAACGGAATATGGGTAAACACCACGATGGGCGTGCTGCTGGTCACGGCGCGCAAATCGTCGGCGAGCCAGGCCAGTTGATCGGCGCCCAGGGTCGCTTCACGTCCGGCCTGGAAATTGAAGACATTCACCAGCGCGATAAAATGCACGCCGTGGTCATCGAAGCTGTACCAGCCATTGCCTTTGGTGCCCTTGCCGTAACGCTCCAGATAGAGCTTGCCGCCGCCCTCGTCGAGGGTGTCGTGCTCCCCCGGAACGTAGTGCACGGTGGACGGCAGGCCCTTGAGCAGTTGCGCGGCCGTGTCGAATTCCTCGGGTTTGGACAGGTGGGTGATGTCGCCGGTATGCAGGATCAGCGACGGCGGTTTTGGTAGCGCGATGACCTTGTCGATCGCCACTTGCAAGGTCTTCACCGGTTCCGGATTAGCCTCTTTGTTGAAGCCGATGTGCGAGTCGCTGATCTGCACGAAGTGGAAGGTGCTGGCCAGTGCCTTGGGGTCGGAAACGTTGCCCGCTGCATCCAGGGCGAAGGCCCGGGGAATGCCGCCGCTCAGGGCCCAGATGACCCCCGCCCCGGCCCACGCCGAGCATTTGAGCAGTGTCCGGCGGTCGGGGTTGAGCGGGCCGTCGGTGCGGAGCGGGTGTCTTGATTGAATGTCCATCGGTTTTCCCTCGCTGGCGAACTACAGTGATGGTGCTGACACGAGGTACAACCCGGCGGGACGGGGCTTTATTCCGGGTCGAAAAAATAATTTTTCCAGGGAATAAAAGGCCGCGCAACACAGTTATAGGGGTGGGACAGTGCGGGAACCACTATGAAGCGATTTGAGGAACTGTTTGCGCCCCACCTGGACGCGGCCTACAACCTCGCGCGCTGGCTCACCGGCAATGACAGCGCCGCGCGCGATGTCGTGCAGGAAAGTGCCCTGCGCGCCTTCCGCTTTTTACATCGCTTCGCCGACGGCAACGCCAGGGCCTGGTTCCTGACCATCGTGCGCAACGAAAGCTACACCTGGCTCAAGGCCTCGGCCGGGCATCATTGGGTGGCGATCGGCGATGAACTGTCCGAAGAGGACGCCGCGCTGAGTCATGGCCAGACCCCGGAACTGCTGGCCATTCACACCGAAAATGCGGCGCTGATCCAGCAAGCCCTGTGCGCCCTGCCGCCGGCGTTTCGCGAGGTGATTGTTCTGAAAGAACTCGAGGACCTGCCCTACAAGGACATCGCCCTGGTGGTCGATATTCCCATCGGCACCGTCATGTCGAGACTGGCCCGGGCGCGTGCCATGCTCAAGCTCGAACTACTGAAGTTGCACGATCATGAATGAACTCGACTGCACGGTTTGCCAGACGTTGATGCATGGCTACCTGGACAAGGAACTTGATCCGCCGACGACGGCCACGGTGGCCGGGCATCTGGCCGAGTGCGCCGAGTGCGCGCAGTTACATGATCAGGCGCGGCTGCTGATGCTCGGCGTGAAACGCCAGGCGCCGTATTACACGGCTCCGGCGTCGTTGACGGCCAGCGTGTTCGCCGCCGCCGCCCCGCCACCAAACATTGTCCAGCGCTGGCGGACCTGGTTCGCACCGGCCTTTTCTGCGGCAGCGCTGGGCCTGGCGGTGGTGCTTTATGTGGCAACGCCGGCCAGCGAGCAACCGTTGATGGACGAGGCCGTATCCAGTCATGTCCGCTCGTTGATGGGTGAGCATTTGAATGATGTGGTGTCTTCCGACCGCCACACTGTGAAGCCTTGGTTCACCGGCAAACTCGACTTCTCGCCGCCGGTCGTCGATTACTCGGCACAAGGGTTTGTGCTGTTGGGCGGGCGGCTGGATTACCTGCAACACCAGACCACGGCGGCCCTGAGTTATGGGCGGGCCAAGCACGTTATCAACGTGTTTATCCTGCCCACACCGGAGGCGGACACGCCGCAACAAAGTCAGGCCATTCGTGGTTTTAACGTGGTGTCCTGGCAAGCGAATCACATGCGGTTTGTGCTGGTGTCCGATCTGGAGAAAAGCGAGCTGGAGGCGTTCAGCCAGATGCTCAAACCGTAGTACAAAACCCTGTAGGAGTGATTCAGGCGGATCTCAGGCGCGGTTTTTTCGGTACTCGCCGGGGGAAATGCCAAACCGCGATTTGAACGCGGTGGAGAAGTAGCTCGAATCGGAGAACCCCCAGGAGTAACCCAGCACCGACAGTTTCTGTTCGGTACGCGATTGGCGCAGGGACTCGGCGCACAAATCCAGCCGACGATTCTTGATGTACTTCGCCACCACCAAGCCTTTCTTGGCAAAGATCCGGTACAGCCCGCGCACCGACATCCCGACTTCCCGCGCCAGCCATTCCGGGCACAGGTCTTCGGAGCGAATGTGCTCGTCGATGCATTCCAGCGTTTTGCGAAAGATCCGCTCATGCAGATCGTTGCTGTCTTCAGCTTGGCTGATGGCCGGGCGCAGCAGGCTGACAATGGCCTCCAGCGTCGCCTCGCTTTCCGCCAGGCTCAGGGTGTTTTGCTGCGCAGCATCGAGAATCAGTCGATGCGAGAGCATCGCCATCGGCGATGACGCGACGATGCGGTGACCGCACTTGACCGGGTTGAAGCGCAAGGATTGCTCGATCAGCGACGAAGGCAGAATCAGCGACAACTGCCGGGAGTTTTCACTGTAGGTGAAGTCGCTGGGGCGCGAGGCGTCGATCAGGGTGATGTCGCCGGCCGACAGCAACACCTTGCTGTCACCCTGGGCCATGCCCGCCGTGCCATCGAGCTGGAACACCGCAAAGTATTTGCCGCCCTCGCCCGCCGCGATTTGCGCCGGGGTGCGGTACAGCCGCGCCTGGCAAGCATCGACAAAACTGAGTTTCAGCGCACCGCTCTGGTGTTCGCGGATCTGCCCGGAAAACTCTTCGCCCAGGGTTTGCGCATTGAAGGCGCCACAGATCTGGTTGATCTGATGGATCCACTGGTCGAATCCATCACGGCGCTGTGCATTTGCAGAAATCATGTCAGGCCTCACGCAGGCTTATTTTTATTATCTACGCCAATCCTCCGGTTCTCCCTAACCACCCCGCTCCCACAACAATGACGGACTACTTCAGCCCGCCAAACCGTCGATAGAAACTTTCACCCACGTCCGGCAACGGACCGTCGGCGGTTTCCAGTGCACTGTTCAACCATTCCTCGGCTTTGGCGTAGATCAGCCGGTAAATGTTGCGGCACAACTGGCGCGCTGCCCGACCTTCCCAATCACCGGGCAGTAGTTCGTCCGGCAGTTGCGGGTCGCGCAACAGCAGTTTGCGGTATTCATGAATAAGCAGGACGCGTGCCAGGAAGCAGTCGCCCGGTTGCAGGTTCTCTTGCTCGCGAAGCGCTTGCCAGAGCGGTCGGAACAGCTGGATGAACTCGCTGTAATGAGTTGCCAGTTCTTCGATGTTCCAGCTTTCCTTCACCTGCAAACGCAGGGCCTTGGACGCCAGGACGTCCTGCGCCGTGGTTTCGAAGACGATGGTTTCTTCCTGGACGCCGAGGTCGAGCAAGGTCGCGTTGAGGTCGGTGCGGTCGCTGCGCGGACACGCCAGCACGGCGGACGAAATCGCACCAAAACCTTGCCACTCCAGTTCTTCGCGCACTTGTTTGCGCTTGTCCTGGGTCAACTGCGTGAGCATCACGAGGCACCAGGAACCGTCCCACGCCGGCACGGTGGAGCTGTAGACGCGCTTGAACGCCTTGTCGAAACGCCGGCGACCGGTGCCAGTCAGGCTGTAATAGCTGCGACGCCCGACTTTTTCGGCGGTAAGCCAGCCTTCTTTGGTCAGGCGGAAAATCGAGGTGCGGATCAGTCGCTCGTTGATGCCGATGGGCTCGAGCAATTGAATCAGGCTGCCCAGCCAGACTGTCCCGCCGTGGGGTTCGATGGCATCGCCGTACAGCGTAATGATCAAGGAACTGGCGCGGATCGGCGTCTGCTCCTGGAAGCGAGTAATCAGTTGGTTCAAGGGTGTCAGGGACGACATGGGCGTACCGGGCTGAAAAAAGAAAAGGAATATACCGAATGTCCGCCAGTTAATCGCACTCCCTGTGGGAGCGAGACTTTGTGGTGAGGGGGCTTGCCCCCGCTGGGTTGCGCAGCAGCCCCAAAATATTGTGAGCGCTGCGCACTCAAACGGGGCGATGCGGCGTTCCGACTAGCCCCCTCGCCACAAAAGCCCACTTCTATAAGGAGATCAGTGTTCACAGGGTGCTGCCTTTTGGGCGCAAGCCGCTGTCGCTGATGCGCGGGCGATCCGCCTCCACTTCGGTCAACGGTTCGCAGACCTGCATCTGCTCAAGGCAACGCTTGGCCAGTCGCTGATACTCGCGGGTGCCCGCCTGTTTCCAGGACACCTCTTCATCGCTGAGACCGCGCTTGATGCTGGCCGGCGCGCCCATCACCAGAGACTGCTCCGGGCAGTCGAAACCGGCCTTGACGAAAGCCGCCGCCGAGACGAACGAGCGCGGGCCGATGCGGGCGTTGTCCATCACCACGGCGTTCATGCCCACCAGCGCATCGGCGCCGATCCGGCACCCGTGCAACACCGCGCCATGGCCGATGTGCCCATTGCGTTCGACCACGGTGTCGCTGTCCGGGAAACCGTGCATCACGCAGGTGTCCTGCAGATTGGCGCCCTCCTCCAGCACGATACGGCCGAAGTCCCCGCGCAGGCTCGCCAGCGGCCCGACATAGCAATGAGGGCCGACGATCACGTCACCGATCAGCACCGCGGACGGATGAACGTAAGCCGTGGGATCAATTACCGGGGTCAAGCCATCGAGGCTGTAGCAAGTCATGGGACGGTCCTTTGAACGCATTGGTAAAGCGATGCCGATACAGAGTCATTTTGTATCACATCGCTTTTGCCAGTACAAAGACAAAAATCCGTATCACTTAGTAGCGCCCCTGACGGGAGGTCGCTCAACGCCTGTAAATCCACCACAAAACCCAACAAAACCGGCGATTAATCAGTCATCTGACGGGTATAGACATCTCTCTACCCAGATCTGCCATCCGTCAATAAGACACATTAAATACGTTTTACTATTGTATTTGCGTATCACGTTGTAGGTATACTCAGGCAAAACCGGCCCACTGCGCCGATCCAATAATGAGCCGGCATTGCAGCCGTGCATGCACCACGAGGGCATCCGCCATGCCTCTAACCCTTGCTGTCGAGATCATCGAGCCAGGCGTTCGCCTGATTACCCTGCAACGCCCGCAAGCGTTGAATGCCCTGACCACCGAATTGCTCGGTGAACTGGCCGATGAACTGAACATCGCGCAGGCCGATCCCGACACCCGCGCCGTGGTCCTGACTGGCAGCCGCAAAGCGTTCGCGGCCGGCGCCGACATCAAGGAAATGGCCGAGCGCAATCTGGTCGGCATCCTCGACGACCCGCGCCAGGCCTCGTGGCAAACCATCACCCGCTTCAACAAACCGCTGATCGCTGCCGTCAACGGCTTCGCCCTCGGCGGTGGCTGCGAACTGGCGATGCACGCCGACATCATCATTGCCGGTGAAGACGCCCGTTTCGGTCAGCCGGAAATCAACCTCGGGATCATGCCGGGCGCCGGTGGCACTCAACGTTTGCTGCGCGCCGTCGGTAAATCGATGGCCATGCAAATGGTCCTGACCGGTGAACCGATCGACGCCCGCCAGGCCCAGCGTGCCGGGCTGGTCAGTGAAGTGACGCAACCGGAATTCACCGTTGACCGCGCCGTGCAGATCGCCCGCAGCATCGCCGGCAAAGCACCGCTGGCGGTGCGCCTGGCCAAGGAAGCCCTGCTCAAGGCCATGGACACTGACCTGGCCAGCGGCCTGCGTTTCGAGCGCCATGCCTTCACCGTGCTGGCCGGCACCCGCGACCGCGATGAAGGCATTCAAGCCTTTCAGGAAAAGCGCACGCCGACCTTCACCGGCCAGTAATCCATTTCAAAAAAAGCGAACGACCTCCCAGAGAGCGCCATGACCATGAACTTCGAACACATCCTGTTTTCCATCGAGGCCGGCGTCGCCCTGCTCAGCCTCAATCGTCCGGATCAGCTCAATAGCTTCAACGCGCAGATGCACGGTGAAGTGAAGGAGGCGCTGAAACAGGTCCGGCAGAACCCGGATGTGCGTGTGTTGCTGCTGACCGGTGAAGGTCGCGGCTTCTGCGCCGGGCAGGACCTCAGCGACCGCAACGTCGCACCGGGCAGCGACGTGCCCGATCTGGGCGAGTCCATCGAGAAGTTCTACAACCCGCTGATCCGCCAATTGCGCGACCTGCCGCTGCCGGTGATCTGCGCGGTCAATGGCGTGGCCGCCGGCGCGGGTGCCAACATCCCGCTGGCCTGCGACCTGGTGTTGGCAGCACGCTCGGCAAGCTTCATTCAAGCGTTCTGCAAACTTGGCCTGGTCCCCGATTCCGGCGGCACCTGGACCTTGCCGCGCCTGGTCGGCATGGCCCGCGCCAAGGCTTTGGCTTTGCTCGGTAACCGCTTGACCGCCGAACAGGCCGAGCAATGGGGCTTGATCTACCGCTGCGTGGAAGACGCCGAACTGCGCGATGAAGCGCTGAAACTCGCCCGCCACCTGGCCACCCAACCGACCTACGGCCTGGCACTGATCAAGCGCAGCCTGAACGCCAGCCTTAGCAACACCTTTGACGAACAGCTCGAGCTGGAAAAAGACCTGCAACGCCTGGCCGGGCGTAGCGAGGATTACCGCGAAGGCGTCAGCGCCTTCATGGAAAAACGCAGCCCTAGCTTCAAGGGGCGCTGAGTCATGACTGCACTGAACATTGATGCGCGCATCGCGGTGATCGGCGCCGGTGCCATGGGTGCCGGGATCGCGCAAGTCGCGGCGCAGGCCGGTCACACCGTGCTGCTGCTGGACAATCGCCCCGGCGCAGCAGCGCAAGCGATCGACGGCATTGCCCGGCAATTGGGCAAACGCGTCGACAACGGCAAACTCTCCGCCGACTCTCGCTCAGCCACCCTCGCCCGCTTGCTGGCGGTGGAAGCCATCGAAGCGCTGGCCGATTGCGAGCTGGTGATCGAAGCCATCGTCGAGAACCTTGAGGTCAAACGCGCCCTCTTCCGCCAACTGGAAGAGATCTGCGGTGAGCGCTGCATTCTGGCCAGCAACACGTCGTCGCTGTCGATCACCAGCATCGCCGCGCAGCTGAATCATCCACAGCGCTTGCTCGGCCTGCACTTCTTCAACCCGGCACCGGTCATGGCGCTGGTGGAAATCGTCTCGGGCCTGGCCAGCGATCCGGCCTTGGCCGCCTGCCTGTACGACACCGCCAAGGCCTGGGGCAAAAAACCGGTGCACACCCGCTCAACCCCGGGTTTCATCGTCAACCGCGTGGCCCGGCCGTTTTACGCCGAAAGCCTGCGCCTGCTGCAGGAAGGCGCCGCCGATTGCCCGACCCTGGATGCGCTGATGCGTGACGCCGGTGGCTTCGCGATGGGCGCTTTCGAACTGACCGACTTGATCGGCCACGACGTCAACTATGCCGTGACCTGTTCGGTGTTCGACGCCTATTACGGCGACACGCGTTTCTTGCCGTCCTTGATTCAGAAGGAACTGGTGGACGCCGGACGCCTGGGGCGCAAAAGCGGCCATGGCTTTTACAGCTACGCCGAAGGTGCCGTACGGCCGCAGCCGGCCACTATCAGCAGCGAACAAACCGTTGAAACCTGTGTTGTCGAAGGTGACCTCGGTATTGCCAACGCGCTGATTGCGCGCCTGCGCGAACACGGTGTCGAGGTCATTCAGCGCGACGGCCAAGGCGTGCTGCGAGTGGGTGATGCGGTCCTGGCATTGAGCGACGGGCGTATGGCCTCTCAGCGTGCCAGGGAAGACGGGCTGCGCAACCTGATCCTGCTCGACCTCGCATTCGATTACAGCAAGGCCAGCCGCCTCGCGATCAGCTACGCGGCCGGCATCGAGCCGTCCGCGCTCGAACAGGCCGTCGCGCTGCTGCAACGGGCCGGCTTCAGCGTCAGCCTGCTCAGCGACAGCCCGGCCCTCGCCGTGTTGCGCACCGTCGCCATGCTCGCCAACGAAGCGGCCGACGCAGTACTGCAAGGCGTGGCATCGGCCGCCGACATCGATCTGGCGATGCGCGCCGGGGTCAATTACCCGCAAGGCCCGCTGGCCTGGGCAGATGCCATCGGCCTCGCGCACATCCTCAACGTGCTGGAAAACCTGCAAGCCGGTTACGGCGAAGAACGTTATCGGCCGTCGCTGCTGTTGCGCCGCCGCGTCGCCGAAGGGAGGCCTTTTCATGACTAACCACGAAGCGATGAACCTGGCCAGCGACTGCGCCAAAGCCCTGTTCAGCCGCGACAACGCCAGCCAGGCAATGGGCATGCGCCTGCTGTCGGCCGGCCCCGGCTGCGCGCGCATCGGCATGAACGTGCGCGCCGACATGATCCAGGGCCACGGCACCTGCCACGGCGGTTACCTGTTTGCCCTCGCCGACTCGGCGTTTGCCCTGGCCTGCAACAGCTACAACGAAGCCACGGTCGCCATCGGTTGCAGCATCGACTACATCGCCCCGGCCCGCCTGGGTGACACCTTGAATGCCGATTGCACCGAGCAAAGCCGTTCCGGGCGCACCGGCAATTACGACGTACGCATCGAAAACCAACTGGGCCAGCTGATCGCGCTGTTCCATGGCAAATCCTACAAAGTGCGCGGCGCGGTATTGCCGCAGGAGAACCCGAATGAATGACGCCTTGATCATCGACGCGGTACGGACCCCGATCGGTCGCTACGCCGGTGCCTTGAGCAGCGTGCGCGCCGACGACCTCGGCGCGGTGCCGCTGCGTGAACTGCTGCGCCGTCACCCGCAGGTCGACTGGAATGCCGTGGATGATGTGATCTACGGCTGTGCCAACCAGGCCGGCGAAGACAACCGCAACGTTGCGCGCATGTCTGCGCTGCTGGCCGGGTTGCCGGTCAGCGTGCCTGGCACCACGCTCAACCGTTTGTGCGGTTCCGGGCTGGACGCGATTGGCACGGCGGCGCGGGCGATTCGTTGTGGCGAGGCCGGGCTGATGCTGGTCGGCGGCGTTGAATCGATGTCCCGTGCGCCGCTGGTGATGGGCAAAGCCGAGCAGGCGTTTTCCCGTGACGCGCAGATATACGACACCACCATCGGCTGGCGTTTCGTCAATCCGCTGATGAAGAAAACCTACGGCATCGACTCGATGCCGGAGACGGCCGAGAACGTCGCCGAACAGTTCAATATCTCCCGCGCCGACCAGGACGCCTTCGCCCTGCGCAGCCAGCAACGCGCCGGCGCCGCCCAGGCCAGCGGGCGTCTGGCCAAGGAAATCGTCGCGGTGGAAATTCCCCAGCGCAAAGGTCCGGCCAAAGTCGTCGAACACGATGAGCACCCGCGCGGCGACACCACGCTGGAGCAATTGCAGAAACTCGGCACTCCATTTCGCGAAGGCGGCAGCATCACCGCCGGCAACGCGTCCGGGGTCAACGACGGCGCCTGCGCGCTGCTGCTCGCCAGCCCGGAAGTCGCCAAACGCCATGGCCTGAAGGCCCGTGGTCGGGTGGTCGCCATGGCCACCGCCGGTGTCGAGCCGCGCATCATGGGCATCGGCCCGGTGCCAGCGACGCGCAAAGTGCTGGAACTGGCCAACCTGAGCCTGGCCGACATGGACGTGATCGAACTCAACGAAGCCTTCGCCGCACAAGGTCTGGCGGTGTTGCGTGAACTGGGCCTGAGCGATACCGACCCGCGTGTGAACCCGAACGGCGGCGCGATTGCCCTCGGTCATCCGCTGGGCATGAGTGGCGCGCGCCTGGTGACCACCGCCCTGCATGAGCTTGAGGAACGCAAGGGCCGCTACGCCTTGTGCACCATGTGCATCGGCGTCGGCCAGGGCATCGCGCTGATCATCGAGCGACTATCCGACTAAAGAACTGCGATTCCCAAGGAGCCCAGAGGTATCCTTGGGGCATGCACTCAAAGCCCAGCGGCAGCCGGGCTGAAACACAAAAACAATTCGAGTGAATTCATGAACATGCCAATTGCCAAAGCCGTGCTTGATCCTGTGCTGGACCCGCTGGAAACCGCCAGCATCGACGAACTGCGTCAACACCAGCTGGATCGCCTGCGCTGGAGCCTGAACCACGCCTACAACAATGTGCCGCTGTACCGTCAGCGCTTCGATGCGCTGGGCGTGCACCCGGACGACATCAAATCCCTGGAAGACCTGGCGAAGTTTCCGTTCACCACCAAGACCGACCTGCGCGATAACTATCCCTACGGCATGTTTGCGGTTCCGATGAACGAGGTGGTGCGCCTGCACGCCTCCAGCGGCACGACCGGCAAACCGACTGTCGTCGGCTACACCCAGAACGACATCGACACCTGGGCCAACGTGGTCGCCCGTTCGATCCGTGCGGCGGGTGGTCGTCGCGGCGACAAGGTGCATATTTCCTATGGCTACGGCCTGTTCACCGGCGGCCTCGGCGCGCACTACGGCGCCGAGCGCCTGGGCTGCACGGTGATTCCGATGTCCGGCGGCCAGACCGAGAAACAGGTGCAGCTGATCAAGGATTTCCAGCCGGACATCATCATGGTCACGCCGTCCTACATGCTCAACATTGCCGATGAGATCGAGCGCCAGGGCATCGACCCGCACAAGCTGGCCCTGCGTTTGGGCATCTTCGGTGCCGAGCCGTGGACTGGCGAACTGCGCAGTGCCATCGAGAACCGTTTGGGCATTACTGCGCTGGATATTTATGGCCTGTCGGAAATCATGGGGCCGGGTGTCGCCATGGAATGCGCCGAAACCAAGGATGGGCCGACGATTTGGGAAGACCATTTCTACCCCGAAATCATTGACCCGGTCACCGGCGAAGTGCTGCCGGACGGGCAGATGGGTGAGCTGGTGTTTACCTCGCTGAGTAAAGAGGCGTTGCCGATGATTCGCTATCGCACCCGCGATTTGACGCGTCTGCTGCCGGGGACGGCGCGGCCGATGCGACGGATCGACAAGATCACCGGGCGCAGTGATGACATGTTGATTATTCGCGGGGTTAACGTGTTTCCGACGCAGATCGAGGAGCAGGTGCTGAAGATCAAACAGCTTTCAGAGTCTTATGAGATTCATCTGTATCGCAATGGGAATCTGGACAGTGTTGATGTGCATGTGGAGCTCAAGGCTGAGCATCAGCATTTGAGCGATGAGCAGCAGAAGGCTGTTTGTGGCGAGTTGAGCCGGCATATCAAGACGTATATCGGGATCAGTTCGCGGATCGTTTTGCAGCCGATGCATTCGATCAAGCGTTCTGAGGGTAAGGCTTGTCACGTGATGGATAAGCGCCCTAAAGCATGACTGCTGCACCCTTTATGGCCCCGCTTTTGCGGGGCTTTTTTTGGCCGGACCACAACTTCCCCCTGTGGGAGCGAGCCTGCTCGCGAAAGCTTTCTGGCAGGCGACCATTTTCTATCAGCTGTACATATCCGTTTCTGCGGTCAGGGCTTCTATTGGTTTCGCTCTTACAGCGAGTCACTTTGGAAAAGCCCCAAAGTAACCAAAGGGCTCATGCCCCTTTCGTTCGGTGCCTCGCCTAGGCTCGGCATGCCCTCGCTCCGGTCCTGCTCCGTGGGCCCGCCGCCATCGGCCATCCATGGCCGGGGGCGGCTAACCCGGCATCCATGCCGGGTTGCCCACTGCGCAGAACCTCCACTCGGCCTCTCGAGGGGGCGGTGCCTCAAGATCAAAAGCTGCAGGCGAGCTAACGCTCGGCCTGTTGAGTGGTGGGGAGCAAAAGCCGTACGCCTATCTTTTGTAGGAGTGAGCCTGCTCGCGATGCTTTTGATCGTTCCACTGCTCTGCGTGGGAATGCCGCCGGGGACGCTCCGCGTTCCGTCTTCAGAGCTTGCGCGACAACGCCCGACGTACGCTGTCGCTGTTCAGCGGTTGGCTTTGTGCCGGAGCATCAACGCTGGCCTCGACCGCTTTCTCTTCCTGAACCGGGCTTTCTTCTTCAATCACGATGTCTGCTTCGACAAAGAGTTCTACCTGGGCAGGTTGCACTACTTGAGCAGGACTTGGCGCACGGCCGCGATTACCGACTGCAGCTTCCAGTTTGTCGATGTAGGCATTCAAATCGCTGACCAGCAGTTTCTTGCGCTGGGAGCCCTGGTACCACGCGTAGCAAAAATACCCCGCCCCCGCCAGGATGCCCAGCCCGCCTGTAGCGAGGCCGGCAACGCACAACCCGGACACGATCATCACGGTCTTCCAGTTGAAGGGCGCCAGCTCCAGCTCCGTATGCAGCGCGTTGGCGTCACGCAGCACCCAACGCTTGGCCGCCGTGTGGTTCTGCAGAATGGTGTGCAGCGGCGAACCGTCCTTTTTCAAGGCACTGATCAACGAGATGTCCTGGCCGGTGCGCAACGGAATATCCACGCCGCGCAGCTTCACATCGTGCTCGACGCCGTCCGGGGTTTTGACCCAGAACTCATGATTAATGATCGACACCGAACTGACGCGCACCGGCGTCACTTCACTGTCCTTGCCGTTCACATGGACGCCGCCAGTGGACGTCACGCGGGTTTCGCTGAGCTTTTCGCTGCCCACCACTTCACCGCTCAAGACAGTGAAAACAACCGATTTATCGCCATGGGTGAACGTGTGCATTTCGATTCCTTGATAGACCCGCGTCAGTCGACGCGCAGGAGAAAATCCGTATGCGGCGGATGCTACTAAGTAGCCATCAGGCTGTCCAGAAATCGAAGGCACCGGTGTCGCGGAGTATGGAAACGATCAAAAGCATCGCGAGCAAGCTCGCTCCCACAAAAAATCGGCGCAAGGCTTTCGCTCCTCACCACTCAAGGCCGAGCGTTAGCTCGCTGCAGCTTTTGATCTTGACGCACCGCCCCCTCGAGAGGCCGAGAGCAGGTTCTGCGCAGTGGGCAACCCGGCAAGGATGCCGGGTTAGCCGCCCCCGGCCATGGATGGCCGATGGCGGCGGGCCCACGGAGCAGGACCGGAGCGAGGGCATGCCGAGCCACAGCGAGGCACCGAACGAAAGGGGCAAAAGCCCTTTGGTTACTTTGGGGCTTTTCCAAAGTGACCCGCTGTAAGAGCGGAACCAATAGAAGCCATCACCCAAAAAACGGATATGCCCCCGACCAAAAACAACCACCCATCCCAAAGCGATACAAAAACACATACGACACACCATTTTCCGTTTGATATTAATTTCTGTATCGCTTATAAAGTTCTCCATGCCATCAAACAGATTCACGGCGGGAGACCCAAAATGTACGCACAGCTCGTAGAAACCGGCGTAAAGCGCATCAAAGACCTGTCGGAAATGTCCGACCAGGAACGCGCCTTCCAGGAAAAAATCGATTCAGAAATCAAGATCGAAGCCAAGAACTGGATGCCAGATGCCTATCGCCAGACCCTGATCCGGCAGATCTCCCAACACGCCCACTCCGAAATCGTCGGCATGCTGCCCGAAGGCAACTGGGTCACCCGCGCCCCATCGCTCAAACGCAAACTGCAATTGATGGCCAAGATCCAGGACGAAGCCGGCCACGGCCTCTACCTCTACAGCGCCATGGAAACCCTCGGCGCCGACCGCGATGAAGAAATCGCCAAGCTGCACAGCGGCAAAGCCAAATACTCGAGCATCTTCAATTACCCGACGCTGAACTGGGCCGACATGGGCGCAGTGGGCTGGCTGGTCGACGGTGCCGCCATCGTCAACCAGGTGGTATTGCAGCGCACCTCGTACGGCCCCTACTCCCGGGCCATGGTGCGCATCTGCAAGGAAGAAAGTTTCCACCAGCGCCAAGGCTACGAAATCCTCCTGACCATGATGCGCCACGGTAATCAGGCGCAAAAAGACATGGTCCAGGACGCGATCAACCGCCTGTGGTGGCCGTCGCTGATGATGTTTGGCCCAAGCGACGAACACTCGCCAAACAGCGCGCAATCCATGGCCTGGAAAATCAAGCGCCAGAGCAACGACGAACTGCGCCAGCGCTTCATCGACCAGACCATCCCGCAGCTGGAACTGCTGGGCTGCACCTGCCCTGACCCGGACCTGAAGTGGAACGCCGACACCGGCCACTACGACTTCGGCGAGATCCAGTGGAGCGAATTCTACGAAGTGCTCAAGGGCAACGGCCCGTGCAACCAGGAACGCGTCGCCACCCGCCGCAAGGCGATCGAAGACGGCGCCTGGGTTCGCGAAGCCGCCGTCGCCCACGCCCGCAAAAAACAGAACAAGAACGCCGCCTGATCGGCCACCTGATGTGGAGTCATTGAAATGTCTGAATGGACCCTTTTTGAAGTCTTCGTGCGCAGCAAGCACGGCCTCAACCACAAGCACGTCGGCAGCGTGCATGCCGCCGACACCACCATGGCCATCGAGAATGCGCGCGAGTTGTACACCCGGCGCAGTGAAGGCGTGAGCCTGTGGGTCGTGCCATCGGCGCTGATCACCGCCTCGTCGCCGGATGAAAAAGACCCGCTGTTCGATCCGTCGGACGACAAGGTCTACCGCCACGCCAGCTTCTACGAGCTGCCGGCCGAAGTCGGGCACATGTGAGGTCGACCATGAACAACCAGACTGATCTGATCGAATACCTGCTGCGTCTCGGCGACAGCGCCCTGATCCAGGGCCAGCGCCTGTGCCAATGGTGCGGCAAGGCCCCGGCGCTGGAAGAAGAACTGGCACTGATGAACGTCGGCCTCGACCTCGTGGGTCAGGCGCGCAACTGGCTGGAATACGCCGCCGAACTGCTGAACGATGGCCGCAGCGCCGATGACCTGGCGTTCCGTCGTGACGAGCGCGCCTACCGCAACCTGTTGCTGGTGGAACAACCGAACGGCGATTACGCGGTGACCATCCTCAAGCAGTTCTTGTATGACGCCTGGCACCTGCCAGTGCTCAGCGGCTTGAGCCAGTCCAGCGACGAACGCATCGCCGGGATCGCCGCCAAAGCCGTCAAGGAAGTCACCTATCACCTGCGCCGCTCCGGCGAGTGGGTCGAGCGCCTCGGTGACGGCACGGAAGAAAGCCATCGCCGCATGCTGGCCGCGATTCCTGAGGTCTGGCGCTTCACCGTCGAACTGACCAGCGCCGACGACAGCGAGCAACGCCTGTGCGACGCCGGCATTACCCCGGACACCGCGCAAGTCGCCACTGTCTGGCAAGCCAAGGTCAGTGAGATTTTCGCCAGCGCCACCCTGCCCGTACCGGACGCGGCCAACTATTTCTACCTGAATGCGCGCAAGGGCCTGCACACCGAACACCTCGGCATTCTGCTGGCGGAAATGCAGTTCCTGCCACGAGCGTACCCCGATGCGACCTGGTGAGTTGATCGCCAGCGACCTCGGCGCCCGGCCGGCACAACCGACCGACCTGGCCGCCGCGTGGGCGACCCTGGCGCAGGTCATGGACCCGGAAGTGCCGGTGGTCAGCGTGGTCGACCTCGGCATCGTCCGCGACCTGGACTGGCAGGCCGGGCACTTGCACGTGGTGGTCACGCCGACCTACTCCGGCTGCCCCGCTACCGAAGTGATCGAAAGCGATATCCGCGACGCCCTGGAACTCGCCGGGTTCAAGGCACCGCAACTGGAACGCAAATTGACCCCGGCGTGGACCACCGACTGGATCAGCGCCAGCGGCCGCGAACGCCTGCGCGCCTACGGCATCGCCCCGCCGGAGGGCAGCACCAGCAAGCGCAGCCTGCTCGGCGAAAGCCCGGTGATTGTCTGCCCGCAGTGCGGCAGCGCGCACACCGAAGTGCTCAGCGAGTTTGGTTCCACGGCATGCAAGGCGTTGTACCGCTGCGTCGATTGCCGCGAGCCGTTCGACTATTTCAAGTGCATCTGAGCGGCAATCGGCCGTCCCAGCTGGAGAACAATAATGAGTAAATTTCACAGCCTGACCATCAAGGACGTACGCACCGAGACCCGTGACGCGGTGTCCATCGCCTTCGAGATTCCGCAGCACCTGCAAGACAGTTTTCATTTCACCCAGGGCCAGCACCTGGTGATGCGCACTCAGCTGGATGGCGAAGAAGTCCGTCGCTCGTACTCGATCTGCACCGGGGTCAACGACGGCGAACTGCGCATCGCGGTCAAGCGGGTGGCCGGTGGACGTTTTTCCGCGTTCGCCAACGAGCAATTGAAAGCCGGGCATAGCCTGGACGTCATGCCGCCCGCCGGGCATTTCTGTGTCGAACTTGATCCGGCGCGCCACGGCCACTACCTGGCGGTCGCGGCTGGCAGCGGCATCACGCCGATCCTGTCGATCATCAAGACCACCCTGGAAACCGAACCGCACAGCCGCGTCACGTTGTTGTATGGCAACCGTTCGAGCTCCGGCGCGCTGTTTCGCGAACAGCTAGAAGACCTGAAAAACCGTTATTTGCAGCGCCTGAACCTGATCTTCGTGTTCAGCCGCGAACAGCAGGACGTCGACCTGTACAACGGCCGGATCAACGCCGAGAAATGCGAGCAACTGTTCAGCCGCTGGCTCGACGTCAAAGCCCTCGATGCAGCCTTCATCTGCGGCCCGCAGGAAATGACCGAGACCGTGCGCGACAGCCTCAAGGCCAAGGGCATGGCGCCGGAGCGCATTCATTTCGAACTGTTTGCCGCCGCCGGCAGCCAGCAAAAACGCGAAGCCCGCGAGGCGGCCCGGCAAGTGGATGCGGCGGTCAGCCAGATCACCGTGATCAGCGACGGCCGCGCCCTGGCGTTCGACTTGCCGCGCAACAGCCAGAGCATCCTCGATGCCGGCAACGCCCAAGGCGCCGAACTGCCCTACTCGTGCAAGGCCGGCGTGTGCTCGACCTGCAAGTGCAAGGTCATCGAAGGCGAAGTGGAAATGGACAGCAACCACGCCCTGGAAGACTACGAAGTGGCCGCCGGTTATGTGCTGTCGTGCCAGGCGTTCCCGATCAGCGACAAAGTGGTGCTGGATTTCGATCAGCTCTGAACACCCCATTTACAAGAACACCGCAAACCCTGTGGGAGCGAGCTTGCTCGCGATAGCGTTGGGTCAGTCAGCATAAATATCGACTGTCATACACTCATCGCGAGCAAGCTCGCTCCCACAGTGGATGTGCGGCGTTTTCAACACTTTTGAGAGTCAATGCCATGTCCCAAGCCCCTACCCTGCAAAGTTTCATCGCCGGTCGCTGGATCGGTCAACACGGTGCCCAGGTGCTGCGCAGCGCCATCGACGGCCATGAAATCGCCCGCACTCACGAAGAACGTCCGGACTTCGCCGAAGCCGTCGAACACGGTCGTCGCCAAGGCATCAGTGGCTTGATGGCGCTGGACTTCCAGCAACGCGCCCAACGCCTCAAGGCCCTGGCCTTGTACCTGAGCGAGCGCAAGGAACAGCTCTACGCGATCTCCCACCACAGCGGCGCGACCCGTGCCGACAGCTGGATCGACATCGAAGGCGGCAACAGCACCCTCTTCACCTACGCCAGCCTCGGTTCGCGGGAATTGCCGTCGGGCAACATCGTCCACGAAGGCCCGGCGATGCAGCTGAGCAAACTCGGCACTTTCGCCGGCACCCATATTCTGGTGCCACGTGGCGGCCTGGCCGTGCACATCAACGCCTTCAACTTCCCGATCTGGGGCATGTTGGAAAAGTTTGCACCGAGCTTTCTCGCCGGCATGCCGTGCATCGTCAAACCGGCCAGCGCCACCAGCTACCTGACCGAAGCCGTGGTGCGCCTGATGGACGAATCCGGCTTACTGCCAGCGGGCAGCTTGCAGTTGATCATCGGCGGCACCGGTGACCTGCTCGACCGCCTGCAAGGCCAGGACGTGGTGACCTTCACCGGTTCCGCCGACACCGCCGCCAAGCTGCGCGTCAACCCGAACCTGATCCGCAACTCGGTACCGTTCAACGCCGAAGCCGACTCGCTGAACTGCGCGATCCTCGCCCCGGACGTGACCCCGGACGACGAAGAGTTCGAGCTGTTCATCAAGGAAGTCGCCCGCGAGATGACCACCAAGGCCGGGCAGAAATGCACCGCCATCCGCCGCGCCATCGTGCCGGCCAAACACATCGACGCGGTCGCGACGCGCTTGCGCGATCGCCTGAAGAAAGTCGTGGTCGGCGACCCGTCGGTGGAAGGCGTACGCATGGGCGCGCTGGCTTCCCACGATCAGCAAAAGGACGTCGCCGAACGCCTGGAAAGCCTGTTGCAGAGCAGCGACCTGCTGTTCGGCGCCCGTGACGGTTTCGAACCGCGCGGCGAGAACGTCAGCCAGGGCGCGTTCTTCGCCCCGACCCTGCTGCAAGCCCGCGACCCGCACGCCGAAGGTGGTGCGCACGATATCGAAGCGTTCGGCCCGGTCAGCACTTTGATGGCCTACGACGATCTGGACGAAGCCCTGGCGCTGGCCGCTCGCGGCAAAGGCAGCCTGGTGGCGAGTTTGATCACCAAGGATCCACAGATCGCCGCCAAAGCGATCCCGGTGGCAGCGGCCTGGCACGGTCGTTTGCTGGTGCTGGATCGCGAGTCCGCCGCCGAATCCACCGGTCACGGTTCACCATTGCCGCAACTCAAGCACGGCGGCCCGGGTCGTGCCGGGGGTGGTGAAGAACTCGGCGGTCTGCGTGCGGTGAAACATTACCTGCAACGCGCAGCCGTACAAGGTTCGCCAACCATGTTGGCGGCCGTTACCGGTGAATACGTGCGCGGCGCCAAGGTCATCGAAACTGAAGTGCATCCGTTCCGCCGCTTCTTCCAGGATTTGCAGATTGGCGAGTCGTTGCTGACCCACCGTCGCACTGTGACCGAGGCTGATCTGGTGAACTTCGGTTGCCTGTCCGGCGACCACTTCTACATGCACTTCGACGACATCGCCGCCAAGGAATCGCAGTTCGGCAAGCGTATTGCCCACGGTTACTTCGTGCTGTCGGCCGCGGCCGGGTTGTTTGTCTCCCCGGCGCCGGGGCCGGTGTTGGCCAACTATGGCCTGGATACGTTGCGCTTTATCAATCCGGTGGGAATTGGCGACACGATTCAGGCGCGGTTGACCTGCAAGCGCAAGATCGATCAGGGCAAGAAGAGCCCGCAAGGCATCCCGCAAGGGGTGGTGGCGTGGGATGTGGAAGTCACGAACCAACTGGGTGAGTTGGTCGCCAGTTACGACATTTTGACCCTGGTCGTTAAACGCGAGGACTGACCACAATTCTTGTGGTCACCCCACCACCACTGTGGGAGCGAGCCTGCTCGCGAAGAGGGAGTGTCAGTCGACTTAAATGTTGCCTGACACACCGCTTTCGCGAGCAGGCACGCTCCCACAGGGGGGGCGGTGGGTTGTAGATTTGGGTTAGTGCTGGCGCAACCACTCGATAAACAGCGCAAACAACTCCGACTGCGACCCGACTTCCAGTTTCAGATACAGATTCTTGCGGTGCATGCGCACCGTCTCCGGCGAGATGCTCATCTGGCTGGCCGTGGACTTCACGGAATGCCCCCTGAGCACCATGTGCGCCACTTCCCGCTCGCGCTCGGTCAGCAAGTCGCAGCCAAAGTTTTCGAAGGCGGATTGCACGCGTTGCTTCAGGTCGTCACTTTCAGTGACTGCGCTTTGCACCAGCCCACGACGGCCAAACTCGCTGATGAATTCCCGAACCAAAGGCTCAACCGCGCGCAACAGATTCAGTTGTTCCGCCCGCAGGCTTTCCCCGCCAAACCCCTGAAACAGGCTGACCGACACCTGACTGTCATGCCCCGTATCGATCAGGTAAAAACTGTCCTCCGAACACCCGGTCTTCAAGTAATAAGTCTTGTAGTACTCGCTGTCGAAGAAGTTGTCAGGAGCGATTTCCTCCAGGTGATAAAATCCTTCGGCCAGGCCCTGCTCCACCGCCAGGCAAAACGGGTCGAGCAAGTAGCCACCGAAAAAATAGCGGTCGATGATCGAGTCCCGATACTGCTCCGGGATACCGCGCTGGTACAGCAACTGCGGCGCGCGGTCCTTGTGTTCGAGGCTGATCATCACCGATTCGATGGACACCAGATGCCCGAACGCCGACGCCAGGTAATGCAGCGCATCAGGCGCGTCGACATTGGCGAATGCCTCGCGCATGTCGGCGTGCCATTTGTGCAAGGCCCCGAAGGGCAATGCTATCAGCGTATCGTCGTTGGGTTTGCTCATGCCCCGCAGTCTAGCGGGAGAACCGACGCCGGGTAACCGCCGATTGATCGAACTCATTGCCCGACGTACTGGCCGCTTTTCTCAAGCTCGGCCGCCACTTCAAGAATGCACACCCGCAGGATCTCGACGATTTCATCGACCTGGGCGCAGGTCAGGATCAGCGGCGGCGACATCACGTTGAGGTGCATGATCGGCCGCACCAGCAACCCTCGCGCCTGGGCTCGGGAGTGAATCATCTCGCCAATGTTGACCTCATCGCCGAACAACGCCTTGGTGCGTTTGTCGGCCACGAACTCCACGCAGGCCATGAACTTCTGGCAGCGCACATCGCCCACCAGCGGCAAGTCGCTGAGGGTTGCCAGCCGTTCTTCGAGATAGGTGCCGACCACCTCGACATGCTGCAGCAGGTTTTCCCGTTCGATGATCTCGATGTTTTTCAACGCCGCCGTGCAGCAAACCGGGTGGCCGCTGTAGGTGAAGCCGTGGGTAAAGCAGCGGCCCTTGCCGGGCTCGGCGATGACTTTCCAGATACGGTCGGAAAAGATGCACGCACCCAACGGCAGATACGCTGAAGTCAGGCCTTTGGCGGTGGTGATGATGTCCGGCTGCACATCGAACAGATCATAAGAGGCGAAGAATTTACCCAGACGCCCGAACGAGGTCACGACTTCATCGGCGACAAACAAAATGTCGTAGCGCTGGCAGACTTCCCACATGCGCTTCAAGTAGCCCTTGGGCGGAATGATCACCCCGCCCGAGCCCATGATCGGCTCGGCAAAGAAGCCCGCGACCTTGTCCGCGCCGATGGCGAGGATCTTGTCTTCGAACTCTTGGATCAGAAACTCGAGGAACTGCGCCTCGTCCATGCCATCCGGCGCCCGGTACGGGTTGGGGTTGGACACGTGATGGATTTTGTCATTGGCGTAATCGAATTCCGGCACGCGGTCGGCGGCCTTGTTGCCGATCGACATCGTCAGAGTGGTCGAGCCGTGGTACGCGTTAAACCTTGCGATGACGTGCTTCTTCTCCGGTTTGCCACGGCAGTTCTGGTAGTACTGAATCAGCCGGTACGCGGTGTCCACGGCGGTGGAGCCACCAGTGGTCAGGAACACATGATCGAGATCGCCCGGCGCCAGGCTGGCGAGTTTTTCGCACAACTGGATGGCGACGTTGTTGGACATGTCGGAAAACGGGTTCGAATACGCCAGTTGCCGCACCTGATCGGCAATCGCCAGGGCCATTTCCTCGCGGCCCAAGCCGATGTTGGTGCACCACATGCCGCCGACCGCATCGAGAAAACGGTTGCCGTGAGCGTCGTAAATATAGGCTCCGTCACCGGCCACAATGTTCAGTGCGCCCTGTTCGGCGTGCTCGTCGAACACATGGTAGCCGTGCATGTAGTGGGCTTTGTCAGCCTTGATCAACTGGGCGTCATCAACGGCCGGCAGTGCTTTCAACGTTGGAGTAGCCATACAAAAACCTCAAACCGAAGGGGTAAACGAAATGAAAGATCACTACACAACTCCTGTGGGAGCGAGCCTGCTCGCGAAGACGGAGTGTCATTCGACATCGTTGTTGCCTGATACACCGCTTTCGCGAGCAGGCTCGCTCCCACAGGTTTAGTGTTCAGATCCCGCTCTTCACCGTGCTCCAGACGCGGGTGATGGCGCGCATCTCTTTCGCGTCCTGTGTTTTTTGCGGAAACAGGCGCTGGCGGGTTTCTTCATCGGGGTAGATCGCCGGATTGCTGCGCACATCGGCATTGAGCAACGGCGTGGCGGCCGCGTTGCTGTTGGCGTAGTGGATGTAGTCGGTGACGTCCGCCATCACTTGTGGCTGCATCAAGTACTCAAGGAACTTGTGCGCATTGGCCACGTGTGGCGCATCGGCCGGGATGTACATGTTGTCGAACCAGATCAGCGAACCTTCCTTGGGAATGAAGTAGGCCAGTTTGATCTTCAACTTGGCTTCTTCGGCGCGGGCCATGGCGGTGGCGTAGTCGCCGGACCAGGTCATGGCCATGCACACGTCGCCGTTGGGCAGGCTGGTCAGGTAGTTCACCGAGTCGAACTTCTTGATGTACGGCCGCACGGACAGCAATAAGTCCTGCGCGGCTTTCAAGTCTTCCGGCGAAGCACTTCGCGGGTCTCGCCCCAGGTACTTCAAGGCCAGCGGAATCACTTCGGTAGGTGCATCAACCAAGGTGACGCCGCAGTCGGCGAAGCGCGAGACGATTTTCGGATCGAAGATCATCGCCAGCGAACCAATCGGCGCGTCCGGCATGCGTTCCTTGATCTTGTCGACGTTGTAGGTGATGCCGTTGCTGCCCCAGGTGTACGGCGCGGAATACACGGTGCCGGCATCAAATCCCTGCAAGTCTTGCAAGACTTTCGGGTCAAGGTTGGTCCAGCCCGGCAGCAACTTCTTGTCCAGCGGCTGGAACACTTTGGCCTTGATCAAGGGCGGCGCAAGGGAGGCGTTCAACACCACCAGATCGTAACCGGAATGCCCGGTCAGCAACTTCGCCTGGACGGTTTCGTAGGCATCAAAGGTGTCGTAGATCACCTTGATCCCGGAGGCTTTCTCAAAGTCGGCGATGGTCTTTTCGCCGATGTAGTCCGCCCAGTTATACAACCGCAGCGTATTGTTTTCGTTCACGTCAGTGGCGGCGTGCACATTGAGTGTCAGCGGAACTAGCAACAGACTGGAAATCACCATGAGGGCCTTGCGCATAGCAAATTCACCTTATCAAGCGAAGTCGGTTCTGGACGACCGGTTGATCCCACTATTGAGCGATCGGGCCAACGGCGCCATACCCCGAATGGGTGTGTGAGCCGTTTTGCCGACCAACTCTGCGGCGAAAACATGGCAAAAAGCAGCAGTTTCGTTGACTCGTTTTGTCATAGCTCCCGCGCCCGTCGGGCGCTTAGAGTGGCTGCCGGACAAAACAGGCGGGGCATTCCATGACTGAGCTGATCAAACAACAACGAAACGAAGGCGTTTTGACGCTCACGCTCGACCGCCCCAACAAGCTCAACGCGTTGAACAACAGCCTGTACACGCAGTTGGCCGACCAGTTGCTGGCGGCGGACGAAGACCCAGACGTCGGCGTGATCGTGATCACCGGTGGCACCACCTGCTTCACCAGTGGCAACGATCTGGCGGATTTTCTCGAGCACCCGCCGACTCATTTGGACAGCCCGGCGTTTCGCCTGATGAACGTCGTCATTCACCTGCAAACACCGTTGATCGCCGCCGTCAGCGGGGCAGCCATCGGCATTGGCACCACCTTGCTGCTGCATTGCGACCAGGTGTTGGTGACGCGAAACGCCAAGCTGCGCGTGCCGTTCGTCAACCTGGGCCTGTGCCCGGAGTTCGGCGCCAGCCTGTTGTTGCCGCGCCTGATCGGCCACGCCCGCGCCGCCCGTCTGCTGCTGTGGGGCGACAGCCTCGACGGCGCGGCGGCAGTCGCCTGCGGCCTGGCCAACGAGCTGTTCGACGACGGCCAACAATGCCTGGACGCCGCGCAAAACCTGGCCCGACGCCTGCTCGCCTTGCCGCAGGACTCACTGCGCCAAACCCGGCAACTGCTCAAACAGGCGTCATTGCCGGAGCTGCAAGCCACTATTCGTCAGGAAAACCTGTTGTTCATCGAGCGCCTCAAGACACCTGAAGCGCAAACAGCGTTGACCGCCCTACTCAATCGCAGTACAGAAAAGCATTCACCAAGAGGAAAGCCGTAATGAACACCCCGGATATTTTTGTTGTCAGCGCCGCACGTACCGCCATCGGCACCTTTGGCGGTTCGCTCAAAGACGTTCCGCTGGCCGACCTCGCGACCACAGCCGTCAAGGCCGCCCTGCAACGTTCCGGCGTAGACCCGGCGCAAGTTGGCCATCTGGTGATGGGCAGCGTGATCCCGACCGAAACCCGCGACGCCTACATCTCCCGCGTTGCCGCGATGAACGCCGGCATCCCGAAAGAAACCCCGGCCTACAACGTCAACCGCCTGTGCGGTTCCGGCCTGCAAGCGATCATCAATGCCGCGCAAACCCTGATGCTGGGCGATGCCGACATCGTCGTCGGTGCCGGTGCCGAATCCATGAGCCGCGGCCCTTACATCATGCCGGCCGCCCGTTGGGGTGCGCGCATGGGCAACATTCAGGCCATCGACTACATGCTGGGCATCCTGCATGACCCGTTCCATGGCATTCACATGGGCATCACCGCCGAGAACGTCGCCGAACGCAACGGCATCACCCGTGAAATGCAAGACGCCCTGGCGCTGGAAGACCAGAAGCGCGCGGCCTTCGCCATCGCCAATGGCTACTTCAGCGAGCAAATCGTTGGCGTGGAAATCCGTGATCGCAAAGAGACCAAGCTGTTCAGCGTCGACGAGCACCCTCGCGCTACCACGCTGGAACAACTGGCGGGCATGAAGCCAGCGTTCAAGAAAGACGGCTCGGTGACGGCCGGCAACGCTTCCGGCCTGAACGACGGCGCCGCTGCGCTGGTCATGGCCACCGGCGCCGCCGTGCAGAGCAACAACCTGCGCCCGCTGGCTCGTCTGGTCAGCTACGCCCACGCTGGTGTTGAACCGGAACTGATGGGCCTCGGCCCGGTGCCGGCCACCCGCCTGGCGCTCAAGCGTGCCGGCCTGACCGTCGCCGACATGGACGTGATCGAAGCCAACATCGCCTTCGCCGCCCAGGCCTGCGCCGTCAGCCAGGAACTGGACCTCGACCCGGCCAAGGTCAACCCGAACGGCTCGGGTATTTCCCTGGGTCACCCGGTCGGCGCAACCGGCGCGATCATCGCCACCAAAGCCATCCACGAACTGCACCGCACCAACGGCCGTTATGCGCTGGTGACCATGTGCATCGGCGGCGGCCAAGGGATCGCAGCGATTTTCGAACGCGTTTAAATATCAACGTGATGCCCGGTGCAACGCCGGGCATCGCAGCCGCTTGATGATTTCCTTCGACAACTGGTCGCAATCCATCAATCCCGCCTCTTCCTCGCACCCTAGATTAACTCCCAGAGCAAGCTCGGCTCCCACAGGGTTTTGTGTCGTGATCTCTTATTTGTGGAGTTCAGCGAACCATGGCGTTTGATTACCTGATTGTGGGCCGTTATGACACGCCGCTTAGGTCACGCGAATTCGAAGCCGGCTATCACTGGGATTTTTCCTACATTTCAGTGGCTTCATGCCTACAAACCATGGGGCGTTAGTGCGGCACTATTCAACTTTTTCAGGCCACTGGGCTATTAAAAGCCAATGGTTCTTTTACGATATTTTGGATAGAAGATCATTTGCGATGAATAGCTTTCCGCTCCGTGCACTGGTTCTAGAGGACCATCCATTTCAGCGAGCGTTTGCAGTGAAGGTGCTGCAACATTTGGGGTGCACCGAGATCTTCGAAGCCGAAGACGGAGAGCAGGCGCTGGCGTTGTTACAGCAGGTTGGCGCCGTGGATTTCACGCTGTGCGATCTGCGCATGAATGGTATGGATGGCCTGGAGTTCCTGCAGCAGGCGAGCCACTCCAATTTGGTGGGCGCGATCATCATCTGCAGCTCGATGTCTTCGGATCTGCGGTGCTCGGTACAGAAAATCGTTTCTTTACTGGGCATGCAGTTATTGGGCGATGCCGGCAAACCCTTGCGTCCGGAAGCATTGACGCCGCTACTGGCGAAGTACTCCGCAAGCACGTTCAAACCCTCGAGTCGTGCCCCGGATCTGGACCTTGAGCTGCCGGGCAGCCAGGAAGTCGCCCATGCCTTGCATGACCAGCAGATCAAGGCGTATTACCAACCAAAAATCAATCTGCACACAGGCGAGATCTATGGCGTCGAGGTGCTCGCCCGGTGGCTACACCCCATCCTGGGAATTTTGTCACCGGCGTTCTTCATCCCGACACTTGAGCATGACGGGCTGATGGACGAGCTTATGTTCGATCAGATGAACCAGGCCTTGGCGCTGCAAAAGCAATTGAGCGAAAAGAACATCGACCTTAATTTTGCATTCAACCTGCAAACGTCTCAGTTGGCCGGTGGTCAACTCACGCAGCGGATCAAATCGATGCTGGATCACTTCGACCTCCCAGGCACTGGCCTGACGTTTGAGTTGACCGAGAGCGGGTTGCTGGAAGCAACAGCGGCCAGCCTCGAAACACTGGTACGCCTGCGCATGATGGGTTGCCAATTGTCCATCGATGACTTTGGCGCGGGGTTTTCTTCGATCCAGCGTTTATGTCAGCTGCCGTTCAATGAAATCAAACTGGACACCGAGTTCGTGCGGTCCTTGCAGGAACAACGCTGCCAGACGGTGATCAGCAGCATCCTCGCACTGGGTGACTCGTTGGGCATGTCAGTGGTTGTTGAGGGGATCGAAACGCTGGAGCAACGGGACAAACTGCTTGAGCTGGGTTGCTCGAGAGGACAAGGCTATTTCTATGCCCGCCCCATGAGCGGCGCCGATTTGTTGTCGTGGCTGACGCCTGTGCCTTTGGGCTGACTGAATTGCCCCGCGGGTTTGTAGACACTTCCAATGCTTGAAACGACGAAGGCCCCACAGGGGCCTTCTTTTTTGCATCAGCGTTTCAGCGTTTGGGTAGCTCACTACTACAAGTTGCTGTCGAGCACATGAGCACATGAGCACAGGTCTGTGGCAAGAACGCATACGACTGCGCGACTTTATTGTCGTCGAACATCACCTTGTACTGGCAGACCCGCGGCTCGTGGGTACCGGGCTGTGGGAACTTGAAGATGTAGTCCCACTCGCGGACGTTGAACATGGCTTCGGAGAAGTGCGGCAAACCAATCAGTTCATAAAGTTGCGGCTTGGTCAGGCCAGGCACGACCTTGCGCAAATTCTCCACGTTCACATAACTGCCTTCGGTACGGCTGGCATCCTTGAGCGCAGGGAACGCCAGGTCGCTGGACTTGCCATTCGCATCGACATGACTTGGGTTGGTACCACAAGCTGCCAGCGTCGCGGCCACGTAGCCGCCCAGCAGCAGACGCACCATTAATTTATTGAGCTTTTGCATAAAATTCTCGACAGGATAAAAAAGGGAGAAAAAGCCCGGCTCACGCCGGGCTCTGGATCAACGTGAAAGGCTTACCACTGATAACCCACACCGACCGATGCGCCAAATTCGCGCTGGGTATTGGTTGTGGCTTGCAGCTTGGTGACCCAGCGGCCGTTATCAGAGATCCGCGACACGCCCAAGGCCATCGCCGATTCACCGCGATAGGTGCCCATGGAACCGGAAGTCATGCTTGCACCCGCGGCGTACGGCTGAGGCAGCGCCGCCATGGCCATTGCACCGGCGACACCGGCACTCAAGTCGTCATCCAACTGCTTGATGTCTTTGTTCAACGCGCTGTAGACCGAGTTGGTGTAGGCATTGGCATTGTTGGTCGCGTCCGTCACACCCTTGTTCAACTGGCTCAGGTTGACCGCGTCTGTCGGCGCCGTACCGGCCGCCACGTTGGTGATCTGGCGCTCGCTGCCTGCTGCGCCTACCGACACACTGTTGGCACGATCGGCAACCGAGTTGGCACCCAACGCTACCGAGTTATCCGCCTTTGCGTTGGCGCCGTTGCCCGTTGCCGTCGAGTTGTTACCCGCGGCGATGGCGCTGGTGCCGACGGCCGAGCTGTTCTTGCCAGAGGCCTTGGCACCCGCACCGCCTGCCATCGAGTCCTCGCCCGTCGCTGACGGTTTTGGCAGGTTGCTGGTGTTGTTGACCTGGAACATGCCATCGGTGCCGTTCTGCAGATTAGTGACATTCGTCACTGCCTGGGTCACACGGTTGTCGACGCTGGTAATCCGCTTGTCCTGATTCACGACGGAGTTGTTGATCGTGCTGAGCGAGTCGTCGGTGTACTTCTTCGACTCGGCCACAGCGCCATCCAGTTGCCGCAGGTTCACCGCATCGGTGGCGTCCTTACCGTCCGCGACATTGCTGACGGTGCGGGTTTCGCCCGTTGCCGCGTTGCCAACAGAAACGGTTCCTGATGTCGAGTTATCGGCGCCAGAGTACTTGCCGGTATAGGTTTGCGCACCACGACCGCCATCGCTGGACCCGCTGCCCAATGCAACGCTGCCATCGGCAGACGCCTTGGCTCCGTTACCCACCGCAACCGCATTACCGCCCGAAGCATTTGCACCGTTACCCGAAGCCACCGAGCCCGCGCCCGACGCTACGGCATTCGGTCCGATGGCAACCGACTCGGCCCCACTGGCCACGGAGTCAGCGCCCGCCGAGTTGGCATGGAAATACTTGATGCCCCCACCGTTGGTGATGCTGTTGATATTGCCTTCGATATTGGTCACCCGATTATCGATACCGGTAACCTGCTGGCCCAAGGCAAAAAGCTGCGAACCGTTGACCGCATCCTTGGAGTTGGCGCTCAGTTCACCAGCCCCCACGTTGGTAATCTTGTTGACGGTGGTACCGCCATGGCTCGCACTGAAAGCACCCAGGCTGGAATCCCACTGCAACGCGTCATTCGACAGGTTGTTGATGTTGGTGGTGTTGGTCGCCACCTGCGTGTTGGTCTGGTTGAGCTGCGACATGTTCACCGCATCGCTGTCCGCGACACCATTGGCCACGTTGGTGATTTTGGTGCCACCGACGTGGGTGCTGTTGTCGTAGGTATCGCCCCCCAGGGTGATGGTGTTGTGGGTGCTGTCGTCGTACTTGACCGCATTGGAATCGATAGCCGAGAGAGCCTGATTGGTCGCGTTCAGCTGGCTGCCGTTGATGGCGTCGGTGCTGGTGGAATTGACCTGACCCGCCGCTACGTTGATGATCTGGCGCTCGCCGTTGACGGAACCCACGCTCACCACACCTGACGGCGAGCCGCCCGCGTAGTTGTAGGTCGTGCCATCGATGATGCCTGTAGGCGTACCCAATGCCGCTCTGTCGGTGCTGTTGTTGCCCAGCACCACACTGTTGTCCTGTGTGGCAGTGATGTTATTGCCCACCACAAACGTGTTGTTATTCGCGACAGTGTTACCGTTACCCAGGGCGTAGCTGTTGTTGCCGGATACTCCTTTGAAATTGGTAGTAAGTCCGGTACCGATGGAACCGGAGCCACTGCCGGTCACCACGTTATCGGCGCCGATGGCGATGCTGGAACTGCCCTCGGCATGAGCAGACGTGCCCAACGCAATGGCGCTAAGCGCAGAAGCTTTAGCTCTGTCGCCTAACGCCGTGGCACTCGAACCGCTGGCCACCGCCAAGTTACCGATACCCGTGCTGTTAATGCCCGATGCGATGGTCCAGGTACCTACCGCAATGCCGTTCGCACCCGAAGCAATCGGAGCATTACCGATACTGACTGAGCTGTAGCCGGTGGCTTTGGTACCTGAACCAATGCCCACTGTGTAGCCTTCAGTGGCCTGAGCCCCGAAACCCAGCGCCAGAGACTTAACAATACTGGTGTTGCCACTCACCCCCGACACCGCGCCTTGACCCAGCGCCATGGTCTGCGATCCATAGGCCGCCGCGCCAGTACCGAGCGCGATGGCGTTGAACAATTGCGCCTTTGAGTTCGTACCAATGGCAATCGCGCCGCCCACGTGCCCATCAGCATCGACAGCGCCATCAGCTTTCGCAGTAGTGCCAATCGCCAGGTCATTGGCCTGCGCTGCGCTGGCTCCCTCACCGCATGCGAGCGCCTTATCCCCTGGCGCCGAGGGGGCAGTCACCCACGTCCCGTTAACCAGGCAGGTATTACCTGGCGCAGCAGAAGCAACGTTGATGGAACCGGCGCCAAACAACAGTGCCGCCGTGGCGAGCTTAGTTGCGGAACTCATCTTCTTGACGCCGCTGTCCAACGTTGAAGACTTGGTTTTGGAAGTTGCAAGTTCGGAAGCAACAACCCAGGTACTAAGTGTCGCACTCCAAACCAACTTGAATATCTTGTTCATTGCGTTTCCTGCTGAGCGTGTCGAGTGCCCCCAGATGAACTACCCGAGGCCGTAATGGCGACTTTAGATAGGTTGATTTGTATTTAATGTAGGAAATTTCCCAGCGCTCTTTCCTAACAAACACATTTCGACACGCTTTCGCTCCACGCCCCTTTCGGTAGGAAATTTCCTACAAAAGCAGGGGCTTAGTCCTACATTCTCACCGCTCTATTTGGTGAAGCATTCACACATCCACGCAAAGGGATTACGTTAAGCAGGGCTTCTCTGCTACAACCAAAACCACAAGATCTGACGTGACCCACCACCACTAAAGTCTAGAGTGATCTAATGTATGCCTACTGTGACAAAGCCCTCCAGTCCAATGCCTAGTGTTTTGCGCCCGGCGAATCCCAACAATCCGCCGGGCAATCAAAAATCAAAAGAAGGCGCAATACTCGGCCAAGGGGCAAACTCTACACTCACATCCCCCTTCATTCCGCCAACCGGCTCGGTGAAACCGGCGCCGCCACCGGTAATGGCAAAACCGAAGCCTTTTCAAGTACCTAAGATCTGCCCTGAGTGCAGGACTAATCACACCGGTGCTTGCGCTACCAAACAGTCGACTCCACCCTCTTCAGACTCCGGGAAATCTGCTAGCGCTCAAGAGATCCTCGACAACTACAAGAGCGGTTATTCGGCAACAGATAGAGTGTTGCCCTTCACCCTCATGAAAGATGTAACAAACGACTCACTGAGTTTTTCCGAAAAGAAGGCCAGTCAAAAACAAATCGATAAAGTATCAAACAAGAAGTTCGCCCTCCGACACTACACAAAATCAGTCGATGGACCGCCGCCTTATAACACCATCAATCCGAACTTTGAGCTGGTTAATACAGGCGTCAAAACGCTTAATAGAACTCAAGGAAGCAATACAAACGAAGACGACTGGAACCGTCTGGGCAATACCGCATTTACGTTCTTTTTGTTAGCCATTGACGGAAAGGTTTCTGAGCGGAGGTTTCTGGCTTCAATGACACATTATGCAGAATTTGATTTGGAAGACCCCGGTCTACTGCCCGCCTTGGGACTCGACACGGCCGAGTTCTTTGCATCTCCAGATTTACTGCATGAGAAAGACTTGTCCGCCGCCAAGGCTGTTAAAGGTCCGTTAAGTGAGCTGAAGTCTTTAATGATTGCCAGCTCGGAGCTTCCGCCTATTCAGTTGGGTATTATGCAAGCAGCCCCTTTGCTTGAAGTCATTGACACCAAGTTTAAGGGAAGCCTGGAAATTAAAATTCCAGGCTCGGTTCCAGTGTCCCGATGGATTCCGGTCTAAGGAGCGATGTCGAAGTCTGGATGAAATCCTCAGCCAGCGATTTCATACAGACTGCCCCGCCAGCCTCTACGTTTAAGCCACGTAGAGGTCCAGTTTTTCGGCCAATTGCTCCATCTCCCGCTGCAGCTCATCTACCGCCTCGGCCAATCGGGAAGTGTCCCGGCCCGTGCAGACTACTTCAAGCTGCTCACAGCACTGAATCAGTCGATGGGCCCGGATGATGCGCGCGCCCCCCTTCACCCGGTGAGCCAGGCCCGACAATGCATTCAAGTCATGCTTGGTGAACAACTGAATCAACCGCGCCATGTCTTCTTCATTCGCCGTGGACAGATCACCAATCAGGCTGTTGATCGACGCTTTGTCGCCCCGAGTCAGTTGCTCAAGGCTGCTCAGGTCAATCTCATTGCTGCCGTGCACCGAGGTCTGCTCCTCACCTCGGTCCATGGGCGCTACAGCCTCCAGGCACGCCTTCAATTCCTCAAGCCCGATGGGCTTGAACAGACAATCGTCCATGCCTGCTTCGATGCAACGGACCCGCTCTTCCTGCTGGGCGTTTGCTGTATACCCCAGGACCAAACACGGTGCGCGACCTTGGGTACGCTCCTCTTCACGGATGACCTGAGTCAACTCGTAGCCATTCATCATTGGCATGTTGCAGTCGGTGATCACCACATCGAACCACTGACTGCGCCAGGCTTGCAGCCCTCGCGCGCCGTCCTCGGCATCGCTCACCCGGTGTCCGAGGTGGCTTAGCTGCTGAGACAACAACAGACGATTGGCGGGATAGTCGTCAATGACCAGCACATTCAGCACATGATGTTGCAGGGCAACATCGAACGGCATCATCCCGGGCAATTCAGCCAGGGGCTCCAGCGCCGGCAAATTCAGATGGACTTCAACCTTTGTTCCCTTGCCGAAAACGCTGCTCATGAGCAAACGCCCGCCCATCATTTCGCACAGCGTGCGACTGATCACCAACCCCAACCCTGAACCACTGCGCGCGCACTGGGTGTTATTGCTGGCCTGGGTAAACGGGCTGAACAAGTTCTGCTGATCTTCATCCGAAATGCCAATACCGGTGTCCTCAATGACAAGGGCGACGGCCATGAACTGCGAATTTTTCGCGGGGCGGGCTTGCAGGCTCAATCGCACCTGGCCGTCCTGGGTGAACTTGATCGCGTTACTCAACAGGTTGGAAACAATCTGTTTGAAGCGTAAAGGGTCAACAAGCACATCACTTGGCATCTGGAAGTCCAGATCCAGTATCAGGCTCAGACGTTTTTGTCGGGCAACACCTTCGAATACCCGCAATACCGACTCAAGCAGCTCACGCAAATTGGCCCTCTCTGGCGACAGAGACAAACGTCCGGACTCGATTCGGGCAATGTCCAGAATATCGCCGATCAGGTCCAGCAGGCCATGAGCCGCGCCAGACGCAACCTCAATGGCAAACCGATCCGTGACGCCTTGATCAGCCTTTTTCATCGCTATCTCGAGCATGCCGATGACCGCATTCATGGGCGTGCGGATTTCATGACTCATGGTGGCCAAGAACAGACTTTTGGCCCGGTTGGCATCATCGGCATGTTCCTTGGCCTCGTCGGCGACCAGCTTTGCTTCACGCAACTGCTCGACAAGCGCCTGGCGTTCGCTGATGTCGATCCATCCGGCAATCACGCCGCCCACTTCGCCATTACTGTCTCGGTACGGCAGCATCCAGTGATAAATCTGCAGTTCACGGTCATCCAGCAACCTGATTACACGGTCTTCAACCATAGGCATGCCGGTACTGGTGATCCGCTGAAACTCCTCCTCGTAACGGCTCGCGTCCTCGGGGTGGAGCAACTTCACTTTGCCCTTTCCAATCACCTCCTCGCGGTCTACCCCAAAGACCTTGAGGTAACTGGAGTTGCAGATCAGCAAAATTCCATTGCGGTCGCGGATGTAAATCGGATGGGGGGTGCCATCAATCAAGACCCGCATAAACTCCAGTTGCTCATTGAGTGCACGCTCAGCCTCATCGCGCCTGCGCAACGCCACCTTCATGTAGGCGATCCATACCAGCGCCAGCGCCAACAGCACCAAAAACCCGGAAACCACTTCGACGATAAACGTTCTATTGCGCGCCCAATAGCTGTCTTCGACCATCACGTCGTTACGCCAGCGATTCCTGATTTCATCCATTTCCTCGGGTGGAATACTCAACAGTGCCTTGTCGAGAATGGAATGGAGCTCCAACGCCCCACGACTTGTCGCGAAGGCCATCTGCGCGAAGTCGTTACCGACGGTGCTGACCACGCGCAACTTTCCCTCAAAGCGATGATTGATCATGTGACTGCTGAGGATAAGCGTACCGACCATCGCGTCAACTTCCCCGCTGAGGACCATACTCATAGCGTGTTCTGAGTCGTCAGCTTCCACCAAGCGGATGTTTGGATAGTTGCTCGTCAGCCATTCGTGCATATTATTGTTGCGAGTCAGCACCAACCGCTTACCTGCCAGTTGCTCGAGTGCAAATGGAATATCGGCCTCTGCCTTGGCTATCAGCACATAAGGCGAAGCCAGGTAAGGTCGTGTGAAATGCAGCACACGCTCACGCACCGGACTCGGAGTGAGTGTTGCCAGGAAGTCAGAATCACTGTTGCCGACAGCCTCTACCATCGCAGAAACCGACGGCACTATCTGAACATCAAACTTCAACCCTGTGCGAAGCGAAACTTTGCTCAACACATCATTGGCAATGCCTACGAACTCGCCATTTTTGTTAACAAAAGACAAAGGCGGATAGCCACCCACTACATTGACCCGGACACTCGGATGCTCATCCAGCCAGCGTTGTTCGCTGCTACTGAAATTCAGGCGCCGCTTGCCGGGTATGTTCTCCCCGCCCGCCCCCCAGCGGTTCATGATTTCCATGCGCGCACTCACTGGAATCGCTGCAATGGCCGCATTGACGACACGAATCAGGGTTTGGTTGTCGCTGTTCATGACGAAACTGAAGTCGCGAACTTCCATGCGCGAGAAGTCCGCCAACTCGACATTATTTATAAAGTTGTTATTAATCAGGTAATTGGCGCTGACAGAATCACCAAGATAAACATCCGCCTGCCCAAACGCTACGGCACCAATGGCGCTCAGCATGGAGGGGTAAAGTTGCAGGGTGGCTTTAGGGTAAAAAGCGCGTACGGCATCAGGGGAAATGTAGTGGTAAAGCATGGCAATAGTCTTGCCGTTCAGGTCAACCGGCAAATCACCGCCGTCACCCTTGCGGGTGATTAATGTGGGCTTGTCATTGGCATAGGGATGGCTGAGCACCAGGTTCGGAAACTGCGACTCGAACTCATTGGCCGTCCCGACAAAATCCACGTCCCCTTTTCTGACCGCTTCTACAACCTCACCGCGACTGTCATAGCGGCGAATTTCAACTTTGAGTCCCAGAAGCTCGCCAATCAACTGCGCATAGTCAATCGTCACCCCTTCCATCTGATCATGGTTGATCGTCATATCGAAGGATGCGTAATCGGGAGTGGAGGCCCCCAATAGCAAAACACTCTTGGAGCGCAACCAACGCCAATCCCGCTCATCAAGCGTTACGTGATAACCACCGTTGACGTTCGATCGCCCCAACAGACCAAGCGTTTTCGGCTCGGCCTCAACCGGGGAACTGAAGTGAGTAGCAAGAACCAACACGACCAGCGACAGACAGATCTGAAGATACTTCATCATTTAAAGCAGATCGTTGCGTTTGGCGAAGTCGGCGAGATAAACAACCGACGTCACATTGAGCTTCTCAATCAACCGTGCCTTGTAGGTACTAACGGTCTTGTTACTCAAGAGCATGAGGTCACCAATTTCTTTATTACTGAGCCCGTTCGCCAGTTGTTTGAGAATCGCCAGTTCTCTATTCGAGAGCGAACGAATCAGCTCGTCATCCGTTGCGCTTCCATCGCTGCGGCGAACAGATTGAGCCTGGATGTCTGGAAAATAGCTGTAACCCGACATGATGACCTTGACGCCTCTGGCCAGTTCATCCAGACCATCGGTTTTGGAGATATACCCGGCCGCACCTGCACTCATGCATCTCATGGAATAAAATTTTGCAGACAAAGAGGTCAACACGAGGATCTTGGTCGGGATATCCAACGCCCGAATACGCCGAATAGCTTCCAGACCGTCAAGCTTCGGAATAGTGATATCCAGTACAAGCATGTCAGGCCTATGGGCAATGACCAGTTGAACGGCATCGGCACCGTTATCGGTTTCCGCTACGATTTCAAAATTTTCATTCGCCAACAGCATTTTGACCGACGAACGTATGAATGGATGATCATCTACAACGATTGCTTTTAACATTTGAGTTCCTTTTTACTCCCAAGACAGAAACCGACATTTCCTCGGTCGGCTCGGCATTAGTGCATGGCGACCATGACGTTTTTGCTGGAAGCCATCTACGGGTTCCTTTCGCGCAGCCAGTGCTGAAGCTCTTTTGCACACATCGGACGTCCCAGAAAAAAACCTTGCCCTTCTTTACACCCCATTTGCACTAACGATTCCCGAACCCATTCGCTGCCGATGCCTTCGATAACGAGGCTCATGTTTAGTGATTGAGCCAGCGCCAGCGTGCTGACCACCATGGTTTTACTGATGGGATGATGGAGTGTATTTACAAATTTCTTATCAAGTTTTATCTGGCTGAACGGGAGACGACAAAGCAGTTGCAACGAAGAAAACCCCAAACCAAAATCGTCGATTGCCAGGCCACAACCCAGCATACGCAAGCGCAAAAGGTTGTCCCGGACCTTCGGCTCGAGATCAAGCAAACCGCTTTCCGCCACCTCGAAAATCAATAACGAGCCTGGAAGTTCATATCGTTTCAGGGCGCCCTGTATGTAATCGGCGAAATCATCCGAAGCCATCTGAGAGGCATGCAAATTGAAGGCAATCTCGATATTGATGTTTTGCCTGCGCATGTCCCTTAAAAAGGTCAGGCCCTGCACCAGAACCTGCTCGAACATTTGGTGAATCAGATTGTTCGCCAGCACCTCAGTCAGAAAGTCACGAGGCAACAATAAACCCCGCGTCGGGTGCTCCCAACGAACCAGTGCTTCGACGCCGGTCAAGGTGCCCTCGCGCAAAGCGAGTTTGGGCTGAAACCAGGCCTGAAATTCACCTTGCGCCAATCCCCTGCGGATATCGTTGGCACACGTTGCCTGTTTCAATATTTCGGGCTGTACCTTGGATTCACCCCGGCGTTGCCGGTACTGCTGAATCATCCGATGCAAGGGTCGCATCCGCATGGGTTGACTCATTACCCCGAGCAACTCCAAGCCAACCAACAGCGCGGTTCTCTCCAGTGCACGACTCACCGCGGGCTCCAGGGTACTGCACAGCGCGACGGCCCGGACCAATCCTGCCCTGGCCGCCTGTTGAAGAAACTCCAGATGATCAAGGTCTCTGCCAACCAGGTCACACAATACGATGTCAACGCCACCTGAAGCCTGTAACTCTCGCAATGCCTGCCGGGTATCCGAGGCTTGAAAAATATCTGTTACGCCCAATCGCCGGAGCATCATTACGTGAATACTGCGCGTAAACGCGTAGTCATCCAGCACCAAAACCCTCGGGTAATCCATTTTGGGTCAATCGCTCTTCTACCTTTGAGAAGCGCTGAATACTGGTTAAAAAGTAGAACACTCGCCGTAGGAAGTAGCCCCCTAGCTTGTAGGGAATTTCCTAGAGACGCACCGACAGGCTATTGCGCGCCCTAAAAGGTTAACGGCCGCAGAGTCAGAACATAAATAGAAAGACGACAAGAGAGTGATAGAAAAAAACATCTGGTCGTATCCACGCCACCAGATGTCGACCAAGCCGGATCACAAAGCGGTTCCCCCCTCTTTACAACCGAACCATCACCTGACGACCGGCAGCAAAAATCATTTGCCACCAAATATTACATACGTCATATTACCTACGTAATAAAAACCCGCTTCCTACAGGTAAACCCCATGACCAGCATGCCCAGCCTTGAAACCGACCAAGCTGTCCCGGTGAGCACACCCAAGCCACCCCTGCTCAAACGGTTGATCCTGCTGACAGCGGTTGTCGCTGCCCTGGTTGCGGGCGGGCTGTATGCCTCCCACTGGTGGACTGCCGGTCGTTTCATCGAAGAAACCGACGATGCCTACATCGGCGGCGACGTCACGGTGATCGGCCCGAAAGTCGCCGGGTACATCGAAGAGGTGCTGGTGACCGACAACCAGGCCGTCAAGGCCGGCGATGTGCTGATTCGCCTCGACTCCCGCGATTACCGCGCCAACCTGGCCAAGGCCGAAGGTGCGGTGGCGGCTGAAGAGGCGCTGCTGGCGAACCTCGACGCTACCGAACAATTGCAGTACGCAGTGATCGGCCAGGCCCGTGCCGGGATCGATGCCGCAGGTGCGGAAACTTCACGTTCGCGGGACGACAATGCCCGCTACAAAAAACTGGTGAGCACCAACGCGGTCTCGGTGGAAAGCGCTCAGCGCGCTGACGCGACGTTCAAGACCGCTCAGGCGATCAGCTCCCGAGCCCAGGCCGAATTGCTGGCCGCACAACGTCAGTTGAACGTGATCGACACCCAGAAACAGCAAGCCCGCGCCGCGCTGATGCAGGCTCGGGCCGAACGGGATTTGGCGCAATTGAATGTCGGTTACACCGAACTCAAGGCCCCGGTGGACGGCGTGATCGGCAATCGCCGGGCGCGGGTCGGCGCGTATGCGCAGGCCGGTTCGCAGTTGCTGTCGGTGGTGCCGTCGAGTGGTTTGTGGGTGGATGCCAACTTCAAGGAAGATCAGCTGGCGCGGATGATTCCGGGGCAACGCGTGGTCATCCATGCGGACGTACTTTCAGGGCAGGAATTCCACGGACATCTGGGCAGCCTCGCGCCGGCCAGCGGCTCGCAGTTCAGCGTGTTGCCACCGGAAAACGCCACGGGCAACTTCACCAAGATCGTCCAGCGAGTGCCGGTACGCGTCATCCTCGATCCGGCCGACGGTGTGCTCGGTCACTTGCGTCCGGGCCTGTCGGTCACGGCTGAAGTCGATACCCGCAAAGAAGCTGACACCCCTGCCGTGGCCAGCGCACCATGAGCCGCGCCCTCGCCGCCCCTGCGCAACCGTTCAACCCCGCCAACATGGCGACGGCGACCAAGGTGTTCGCCTTCGCCAGCATGTGTATCGGCATGTTCATTGCGCTGCTGGATATCCAGATCGTTTCGGCCTCGTTGCGTGACATTGGCGGCGGGCTCTCGGCCGGCACCGACGAAACGGCATGGGTGCAGACCAGCTACCTGATTGCCGAAATCATCGTGATTCCGCTTTCAGGCTGGCTGTCGCGGGTGTTTTCGACCCGTTGGTTGTTCTGCGCTTCGGCGGTGGGATTCACCCTCGCCAGCCTGTTGTGCGGCGCGGCCTGGAACATCCAGAGCATGATCGCCTTCCGCGCACTGCAAGGCTTTCTCGGCGGTTCGATGATCCCGCTGGTGTTCACCACGGCGTTCTTTTTCTTCACCGGCAAACAACGGGTGATTGCCGCCGCTACCATCGGCGCGGTGGCTTCGCTGGCACCGACGCTGGGGCCGGTGATTGGTGGCTGGATTACCGACATTTCGTCCTGGCACTGGCTGTTCTACATCAACCTGGTGCCGGGGATTTTCGTCGCCGTGGCGGTGCCGATGCTGGTGAAAATCGACCAGCCGGAATTGTCGCTGCTCAAGGGCGCCGACTACCTGAGCATGGTGTTCATGGCGCTGTTTCTCGGCTGCCTGGAATACACCCTCGAAGAAGGCCCGCGCTGGAACTGGTTCAGCGACAGCACCATCCTCACCACCGCATGGATCAGCGGCCTCGCCGGGCTGGCCTTCATCGGCCGGACCTTGCATGTGGCGAACCCGATCGTCGATTTGCGCGCCTTGAAAGACCGCAACTTCGCCCTCGGCTGCTTCTTCTCGTTCGTCACCGGCATCGGCCTGTTCGCCACCATTTACCTGACGCCGCTGTTTCTCGGCCGGGTGCGTGGCTACGGCGCGCTGGACATTGGTTTGGCGGTTTTCTCCACCGGGGTGTTCCAGATCATGGCGATTCCGCTGTATGCCTTTCTGGCCAACCGCGTAGATCTGCGCTGGATCATGATGACCGGCCTGGGGCTGTTCGCGTTGTCGATGTGGGATTTCAGCCCGATCACCCATGACTGGGGGGCCAAGGAACTGATGCTGCCGCAGGCGTTGCGCGGGATTGCCCAGCAACTGGCGGTGCCACCGGCCGTGACACTGACCTTAGGTGGTCTGGCGCCGGCACGGCTCAAACATGCGTCGGGGTTGTTCAACCTTATGCGCAACCTGGGCGGTGCCATCGGCATCGCCGCCTGTGCGACCATCCTCAACGACCGCACCAACCTGCATTTCACCCGGTTGGCGGAACACCTGAACAGCACCAACGAGGCGCTGAACCAGTGGCTGTCGCAGGTCGGCAACAACTTCGCCGCCCTCGGCCAGGCCGGTGACAATGGCGTCACCGCCAGCCTGCATCAGCTCTGGCTGTTGACCTACCGCGAAGCCCAGACACAAACCTATGGCGACGCGTTCTTGATGATCATGGTCTGCTTCATCATCGCCACGGCGATGGTGCCCTTGATGCGCAAGGTGCAACCACCGGCCGCGCCGTCAGCGGACGCTCACTGATCAGGCTTGAGGCATTTTACGGAAACCAATCGCCAGACGGTTCCAGGCGTTGATGGTGGTAATGGCCACGGTCAGGTCGACCATTTCTTTCGCGCTGAACTCGGAGGTGGCCAGCTCGTAGTCTTCATCCGGCACGTGAGTCTGGCTCACCAGCGTCAGGGATTCGGTCCAGGCCAGTGCCGCACGTTCACGCGGGGTGAAGAACGGCGTTTCGCGCCAGGCCGACAGCGTCGCCAGACGGCGCTCGTCTTCACCGCCCTTGCGGGCATCGGCGCTGTGCATGTCGAGGCAGAAGGCGCAGCCGTTGATTTGCGAGGTGCGCAGCTTGACCAGTTCGATCAGGTTCTTTTCCAGCGGCAGCTTCGACACCGCGGTTTCCAGGGCGATCATGGCTTTGAGCGCGTCAGGGGAAGCGGTGTAGAAATCGATACGAGGTTTCATGGTTGGCTCCGGTAGCAAGTAGGGGTGGAGCTAAGTTAATCCCGCCGGCCCTTCGGACAAATAGCCAATATTCCAGAAGTCGAGGAGGCCACTCACCCCAAACCGCTAAGCCCTATTACGCAACCACTGCAAAAACCCCTTCCGCGCCACCACCTTCGGTACTTCCTGGGTCAACGTCTGCGCCTTGTTCAAGCGGAAATCCAGCAGCGCCTTCATCGACTCGCCAATGTCATGCCGCGCATCCAGGCACGGCTTGAGGTAGTCCTTCTCGATCCGGTACAGGCTGCAAGCGGTCTTGGCGATGAAGTCGGCCGGCATCGCGGTATCCTGCAAGATCCCGCCCTCGCCGATCACCTCGCCCGGCCCCATGCGTCCCGACTCGAACTTGACCCCGGCTCGGCTCAATTCCACCGAGACCACGCCGGATTCAATGATGAACAAATGATCGCTGACCTCCCCCGCCGGCAGGATCATGTCCCCGGCACGGAAGGTTTGCAGGGTCATGTGCTGGCTGAAGGTCTCTTTCTCATCCTGACGCAGGGTCGAGAAAATCGCCGAGCTTTCCAGCAAGGCTCGTGGCCGTGACAGACTGGCAGGCAGATTCGATTCGACGGACGACAACAGGCTGACACCCGCCGCCTGCAAATGCCGGTAAGACAGATCGAACAGCAGGTTGCGCACCATGCGCTTCTGATCCATCGAGACCACAAAACCACTGATTTCATATTCCACGCCTGCGGCGCTGGAGCCTTTGAGGGCGACGCACGGTGCCGGTTTTTGCAACAAATGGCGGCAGCCCTGCATGGCCCGCTCCAGCGCGTCGATCACCGTTTGCGGGCGCGCGTGGGGGCTCAGTTGCAGGCTGATCGACACGCCAAAAATGTCGCTCGGCCGACTGAAGTTGATGATCTTGGCCTTGGCCGCCAGTGAGTTGGGGATCACCGCCATGCTGCCCTGGGCGGTTTGCATGCGCGTGGCACGCCAGTCGATGTCGGTGACCCGGCCTTCGGTGCCGTCGATGGAGATCCAGTCATCCAGTTGATAGGGTTTGGTGGTGTTGAGGACGATGCCGGAGAACACGTCGCTGAGGGTGCTTTGCAAGGCCAGGCCGACGATGATCGCCAAGGCGCCGGAGGTGGCCAGCACGCCTTTGACGGGCAGGTCGAGCACGTACGCCAGTGCTGCGATGACTGCGATCAGAAAGATCACCGCGCCGAGCAAATCCTGGAGCAAACGCCCGGTGTGCCCGACCCGCTGCATCATCACCGCGCCGATCAGCACCGTCAGGGTCCGCGCGCCGAACAACCACCAACCGATCTGCAAGCCGGTGGCCGCCAAGTGCAATGGCACATTCTCAGGCCAAGGGGCTATCTCGAGCGGGTTCAAGCCTTCGTTGAACAGCAGAACGCTGAACAACGAGAAAATCACCAGCCTGACGAGGAGTTTCCAGTTACTGCCACTGGCGCTGATCAAACGCCACAGTCCAAGATCGACTACGATCAGGACCAGCGCGCAGACCAACGGATGATTGGTGAAAAAAGACAGCATCGAGCGACTCCAACGAAGGCCAATGGCGCGAAGATCTCACACATTGGGCACAGTGTAGGAGGGTTTGATGCAAAACAAATGTGGGAGCGGGCTTGCTCGCGAAGGCTGACTAACATTCAACAACTATGTTGACTGTTACACCGCTTTCGCGAGCAAGCCCGCTCCCACATTTGATTGGTGTATGGCACCCAATCGGGTTACTTGCTGTTGGTCAGCGCGTTGTAGCTGGTAAACAGGTTGCGATAGTCCGGGATGTGGTTGGAGAACAAGGTGCCCAACCCTTCCACGTCGTTACGCCAGTCGCGATGCAGTTCACAGGCCAGGCCGAACCAGGTCATCAACTGCGCGCCGGAGGCCGACATGCGGTCCCAGGCCGATTGTCGGGTCAGCTCGTTGAAGGTGCCGGAAGCGTCAGTCACCACGAACACTTCAAAGCCTTCGGCCAGCGCCGAGAGTGCCGGGAACGCCACGCAGACTTCCGTCACGACGCCAGCGATGATCAGCTGTTTCTTGCCGGTCGCCTTGATCGCCTTGACGAAGTCTTCGTTGTCCCAGGCGTTGATCTGGCCAGGGCGGGCGATGTACGGCGCATCCGGAAACAGCGCTTTGAGCTCAGGCACCAGCGGGCCGTTGGGGCCGCTTTCGAAACTGGTGGTGAGGATGGTCGGCAACTTGAAGTACTTGGCCAGGTCGGCCAGGGCCAGCACATTGTTCTTGAAACGGTCCGGTTCGATGTCGCGCACCAGAGACAGCAGACCCGCCTGGTGATCAACCATCAACACCGCAGCGTTGTCCTTGTCGAGACGTTTGTAGGAAGTGCTCATTGCAGAAGTCCTCGCGTGTTGTCGATGCCGAGTGAATATCGGCGTGGGGGAGTCGTTTAGCGCTGGGAGTCCAGCACTTCGTGTTCATTCGCCACTTGCTGAGCCTTGAGGTAGCTTTCGATCAACAATTGATAATGCGGCATGGCCTGGGCGTAGACCGCGGCCCACTGCTCGGCATCCGGACGGTTCCACGAACCTTGCAGTTCAGAGAGCGTAGCCATGATGTCGATCGGCACCACCCCGGCCTGTGCCAAACGGGCAATGGTCAGATCAGTGGCCAGTTTCGAGTGGTTGCCGGAAGCGTCGACCACCGCAAACACTTTGTAGCCCTCATGCACCGCCGCGATGGACGGAAACGCCAGGCAAACGCTGGTCAGCGTGCCGGCGATGACCAGGGTTTTCTTGCCGGTGGCTTTGACTGCCGCGTGAAACTCGGCGTTGTCCCAGGCATTGATTTCGCCCTTGCGTGCCACGTATTGGGCATGCGGAGCGGCTTCGTGAATCTCCGGAATCAACGGCCCGTTCGGTCCTTGCGGGACGGAAGCGGTGGTAATGACCGGCATCTTCAGCAGGGTCGCGGCTTTGGCCAGGGCAATCGCGTTGGCGCGCAGTTGTGGCACGTCCATGTCCTTGACGATCTGGAACAGCCCGCTCTGGTGGTCGATCAACAGCATCGCGCTGTCGTTGGGATCGATGGTCGGTTTCAGGCCATTGAAGTTGGCCGCGTTGACGGTATTCATGTGCGTCTCCTCTTTCTTTCAGGCAATAGCCATCCCTGGCCTGGGAACCGGCCTACGCATCCTGTGTAGAGCGGGTTGTTGACGGACTTCGGGTTAACCGTGCATCCGGCCGAAGCGACCGGACTGGAAGTCGGCGAAGGCCTGGTGAATCTCTTGCTCGGTGTTCATCACGAACGGGCCGTGACCGACAATCGGCTCGTCGATCGGCTCGCCGCTGAGCAACAGCACCACTGCGTCTTCGCTGGCTTCAAGGGTCAACTGATCGCCCTTGCGATCGAACAGGGCCAACTGCCCTTCGCGCACCGACTCCAGGCCATTGACCTGAACCGTGCCACGCAATACCACCAATGCCGTGTTGCGACCTTCGTGCAGATCCAGAGTCAGCAATTTGCCGCCCTTGATACGCAGGTCCCAGACGTCAATCGGGGTAAAGGTACGAGCCGGGCCGGTGTGGCCGTCAAACTCACCGGCGATCAAGCGCAAACTGCCGGCCTGGTCCTTGAGCGGGATGTTCGGGATGTCGCCATCGAGAATCGTCTGGTAGCCGGCATCGGCCATTTTGTCCTTGGCCGGCAGGTTGACCCACAGCTGAACCATTTCCAGAGTGCCGCCGGACTTGGCGAAACCTTCGGAGTGAAACTCCTCATGCAGAATCCCCGAACCGGCAGTCATCCATTGCACATCGCCAGGGCCGATCGTGCCGCCGCTACCAGTGGAGTCACGGTGTTCCAGTTCGCCCTTGTAAACGATAGTCACGGTTTCGAAACCACGGTGCGGATGCTGACCAACGCCACGTCGTTCAGTTGTCGGGGTGAACTCGGCCGGAGCCGCATGATCCAGCAACAGGAACGGGCTGATGTGCTTGCCCAAGGTGTCGTAGGAAAACAGCGTGCGAACCGGAAAACCGTCACCGACCCAATGGGTGCGTGGACTGGTGTAGATACCGATGATGTTTTTCATGGTGTCTCCTGATGAGGTGAGTGAAGCCATGGACAAAGCTTAAAACTCGAACCTTTGGTGCGCTAGACTGCAAAAATCAGCCTTTGCGTTCTATTTGGGGAACGATGATGGAAGACCTCAATACCCTTTACTACTTCACCCAAGTGGTGGAACACGGCGGTTTCGCCCCGGCTGGGCGGGCGCTGGACATGCCTAAATCGAAGCTCAGCCGACGCATCGCCGAGCTGGAAGAACGCCTCGGTGTCCGCCTGCTGCATCGCACCAGCCGGCATTGTTCATTGACGGAAATCGGCCAGGCCTATTACCAGCGTTGCCTGGCCATGCGCGTGGAAGCTGAAAGCGCCGCCGAGCTGATCGAACGTAATCGCTCCGAGCCTCAAGGCCTGGTGCGCATCAGTTGTCCGACGGCGCTGCTCAACTCGTGGGTCGGGCCGATGCTGACGCGCTACATGCTCAAATACCCGTTGGTGGAGTTATTTATCGAGAGCACCAATCGCCGGGTCGACCTGATTCACGAAGGGTTCGACATCGCCCTGCGCGTGCGCTTTCCGCCACTGGAAAACACCGACATGGTGATGAAGGTGCTGGGCAACAGCACCCAGTGCGTGGTGGGCAGCCCGGCTTGGGCCGAACGCCTGTCGTCCCCCGCCTCCCCCGCCGACCTGAGCGGTTTGCCGAGCCTGCATTGGGGGGCCGCGCAGCGTGAATACCAGTGGGAATTGTTCGGTGCCGACGGCGCCAGCGCGTTGATTCGGCATACGCCACGCATGGTCACCGATGACCTGCTCGCCTTGCGTCACGCGGTGGTGGCGGGGATTGGCATCGCGCACCTGCCGAGCGTCGTGGTGCGCGATGACCTTGCGGCCGGCCGGCTGGTGGATCTGGTGCCGGGTTGGGCACCGAAAAGCGGCGTCATCCATGCCATCTTTCCATCGCGTCGTGGACTGCTGCCATCGGTGCGCACGTTGATCGACTTCCTGGGCGAGGAGTTCAACCACGCTGACATCGCTTGAGGTGCCGCGACACGCGGGGCTGGCGGAGTTTTTATTTCGGACATAATATCGGTCTGGATTACAACCATAATATCCGCTCAGCCCGAGGACATGACCATGCAAAGCCCTACCCGCGAAGCCACGCTCGCTCAATGGATCGCCCAGGAACAGGCCATGCGCGCCCGCCTCGCCGGCCCCGGCAGCCTGCCCATGGCCGACGTCATCGCGCTGTCACCCACCGAGTTCTTTGAAGGCATCGGCAACGGTGAACTGCCTTCACCACCGATTGGCGCGCTGATGGATTTCATCCCCATCGAGTGGTCCGCCGGGCTGTTTATCTTTCAAGGCACCCCGGACGCACGGCACTACAACCCGTTGGGCAGTGTGCATGGCGGGTATGCGGCGACGTTGCTGGATTCGTGCATGGGCTGTGCGATTCATACACAGCTGAAGAAGGGACAGGGGTATACGACGCTGGATCTGCGCATCAGCTATGTGCGTGCACTGACCGGCGCCAGCGGACCGGTGCGGGCCGAGGGCAAGATTGTTCATTTGGGGCGGTCGACTGCGCTGGCCGAGGGGCGGATTTATGATGTGGATGGACGGTTGTATGCGACGGGGTCGACGACTTGCATGATTCTTGAGGCTCGCGGTTAAGGGGCTAGACCGAGTCGCGGCCTTCGCGAGCAGGCTCGCTCCCACAGGGGGGTTGTGCCGTACATACATCCAATGTGGGAGCGAGCCTGCTCGCGAAGGGGCCGGCACAAACACCATCACACTTTGCATTCATGACTTCCGGTAAACAGTGCTTTGCCCATCCAGCGGTTTTTCCCAAGGATCGCGGCGGGGATACTCCCGCTCATTCCCACTGCAATCTTTGGAGTCACACATGTCTATTCCCGCCTTCGGTCTCGGTACGTTTCGCCTGCAAGGCCAGGTGGTCATCGATTCGGTGAGCACTGGCCTGGAACTGGGCTACCGGGTCATCGACACCGCGCAGATCTACGAAAACGAAGCCGAGGTCGGCCACGCCATCGCCAGCAGCGGTATCCCCCGTGACGAGTTGTTCATTACCAGCAAAATCTGGGTCGCCAACTTCGCCAGGGACCGGTTGATCGACAGCCTCAAAGAGAGCCTGCGCAAACTGCAAACCGACTACCTCGACCTGACGCTGATTCACTGGCCTTCCCCCGAGGACCAGGTGCCGGTCGAGGAATTCATGGGTGCCCTGCTTGAAGCCAAACAGCTGGGCCTGACCCGGCAGATCGGCGTCTCCAACTTCACTGTCGACCTGATGAAACAGGCCATCGCCGCCGTCGGTGCCGAGCACATCGCCACCAACCAGATCGAACTGCACCCGTACCTGCAAAATCGCAAAGTCGTCGAATTCGCTCAGACCCAGGGCATCCAGATCACGTCCTACATGACCCTGGCTTATGGCGAAGTGCTCAAGGACCCGATCATCCAGCAGATCGCCGAGCGCCTTCAGGCCACCCCGGCGCAAGTCACGCTGGCGTGGGCCATGCAGTCGGGTTACGCGGTGATCCCTTCCTCGACCCAACGCACCAACCTGCAAAGCAACCTGAAAGCCTGCGACCTGACCTTGAGCGACGCCGACATGGCGTTGATCGCCGACCTTGATCGCGGCCAGCGGTTGACCAGCCCTAAAGGCATCGCGCCGCAGTGGGATTAAGCGTCAGCCCCGTGAGAGGGTTTGATCCAGTCGGGTCATGGCCTGTTGCAACTGATCGACGGCTTTATCGATCGTCGCCGCACGCCCCTCCAAGCAAGCGCGCTCTAGTTGCTCACAGCATTCGATCAAACGCTGCGCGCGGACCATCCGCGCACTGCCCTTGATACGGTGCGCCAGCTCCTGAAGACGCGGGTGATCGTCGCCCGCGTGGGCTTGCAGCAGATGATTGAGGTCTTCGTGGTTGGCCTTGGCCAGTTCGCGCAGCAACTGATTGATCAGCGTCCGGTCGTCGCCGACGTATGGCTCCAGGCCGGTCAAGTCCATCTCGAGGCTTGCTTGCGTGTCGACCGGTGCCGGCGGCTCACTGCCAAATCGCAAGGCCAGCCAGGCACTCAAATCCGCCAGCAGAATGGGTTTGAACAGGCAGTCGTCCATGCCCGCTTCCAGGCACCGAATCCTTTCCTCAGGTTGCGCGTTGGCGGTAAACCCCAGAATCAGCGTGGGCGGCAATCCATAGGCGCGCTCTTGATCACGAATCGCGCCCGCCAACTCAAAGCCACTGAACCGGGGCATGTAGCAGTCGCTGATGACCACGTCGAACTCATGGGCGTGCCACAACTCAAACCCTTGCTCACCATCCTCGGCCTCCACGACCTGGTGCCCCAGATAGCTCAGCTGGCGTGTCAGCAACAAGCGATTGGGCGGATAATCATCGGCCACCAAAATCGTCAGGGACCGGGTGGATAGCGCCAATCCGTTGTCCATCGCGTCAGCGGCTGGCAAAGCTTTCAACGCCACCAAGGACAGACTGATGTCCGCTTGAGTGCCCTGCCCCAGGACGCTGTCGAGCGCCAGCCGTCCGCCCATCATTTCGCACAGGGTGCGGCTGATCACCAGCCCCAGTCCGGAGCCTTTGCGCCCCGACTGTTGATTGTTGCCGGCCTGGACGAACGGGCTGAACAACCGCTGTTGATCAACGGCGCTGATGCCGATGCCGCTGTCTTCGATGTGCACCGCCACGGCCAGATGACCTGAAATCCCCGGCACCACCCGCAGTGTCAGGGTCACTTCACCGGCCTGGGTAAACTTGATTGCATTGCTCAACAGATTGGACAGCACCTGCTTGAAACGCGTGGGATCAATCATCACGTCACGGTCACTGCGCTCGTCCAGGTCGACCCGCCATGCCAGGCCTTTTTCCCGCGCCAGGCCTTCGAACACCCGGCACACCGAGGCCACCAGCGCATGCAAATTGACCCGTTCGGGTGTCAGGGATAAATGTCCGGATTCGATGCGGGCGATATCGAGGATATCGCCGATCAGTGCCAGCAACTGCTGCGCAGCCGTAGACGCTACCTCAAGCGCGGAGCGGTCGGCGACGCCCTCTTTCGCGCGCATTCCGGCCAATTCGAGCATGCCGATCAGGGCATTCATCGGTGTACGGATTTCGTGGCTCATGGTCGCCAGGAACGTGGTTTTCGCACGATTGGCATCGTCGGCAGTGTCTTTGGCGTCCTGCAATTGCTGTAACCATTGCTGGCGCTGGCGGATCTGCCGGCGCTGCCAGGCGATCCAGCTCAGGGCCAGCGTGAGCAATGCGGCAGCTGCGGCGAACGCCCGAAGAATGGTGGGACGATAACGCCGCCAATAATTGTCATCCTCAACCACATCATTGCCCCAACGCACGACCAGACCGTCCATTTCTTCGGGCGAAATGCTCAACAACGCTTTGTTCAAAATTGAATGCAACTCCAGCGCACCACTGCCAGACGCCATGGCGATGCGAGCGGGTTCATCGCCCACGGTACTGCGAATCCGCAAACGTCCCGGGTAATACCGGGCAATCAGGTAACGGGTCATGAACAATGAGCTGACGGCCGCATCGGCCTGTCCGCTCATGACCAATTCCAGGCCTTGGGCCGGGTTATCGACATCCACCATCCGCACGCCCGGCACCCGCGCCAGAATGAACGCACGCACCGGGTGGCTGCGATAAATCGCCAGGCGTTTCCCGCTCAGCTCGTCCAGCGTCTTTGGGCTATCGAGGGTGTTGGCACTGACCAGTGTGTACGGATTGGTCACGTAGGGGCTGGTAAAGTGCAGATCGGCTACACCTTCGGTCGCCGGGATGATGGCGGGGATGACGTCGATCTCCCCGGCCCTGAGTCGCTCAATCTGTTGGTCCAGGGTCCGGCCCCGTATCACGCTGAAGTTCAAGCCGCTGCGCTGGCTGATCAGCGTCAACAATTGTGCGGTCAAGCCGCTGAATTGCCCTTCGGCATTGAAGAAGGTCAACGGCGCAAAGTTCTCTACCACCCCGACCTTCACCTGTGGATGACGATCCAGCCACTCTTGTTCACTGGCGCTCAGATTGACGCGCGACTGCCCCAGCCTGTTGACCCTGCCGGCGCTCCAGCGCAGGTCGATGGTTGCACGCTGCTCCATGGGGATTGCCGCCAATGCCTTGTCGACGATGCCCTTGAGCGCCACGTTGCTCCGCGACAGGGCAAAGCCGAACGGGTTAGCGTCGAGACCGGACGGCCCCATCAACTGAACGTTATTGAGGTAGTTGTTGTTGATCAGGTAATTGGCGCTGATGAGGTCCCCGAGGTACACGTCATCTTGCCCGTATGCCACCGCTCCCAGCGCATCGAGTGCCGAGGGATAACGCTGCAGGCTGGCCCCGGGATAAAACGCTGCGACTGTCCGCGCCGGCAGATAGTCATCGACCATGGCGATGCGTTTACCCGTCAGATCCTCGGGCATGCGCTCGTCCAGGCGGGTGACCAGCATGGGTTGATCTTCAGCGTAGGGCCTGGACAGAACCAACTCAGGGTCGGCCGCTTCGAAACTGTTCGAGGTCCCCAAAAGATCAAGCGCGCCGTCTTTCAGAGCCTCCATGGCCGCGTCCCGTGTGTCATACCGCTGCACTTCAACCCGGACTTTCAATAATTGCGCGATCAGATGAGCGTAATCGGCGGTGATGCCTTCCAGCTCCGCCTCGCTGCGCGTCACTTCGAAGGGCGGATAGTCCGCGCCACTCACCCCGAGGCGCAAGACTTCCTTGTTGCGTAGCCATTGCCAGTCCTTTTCATTCAGATGGACCTCGTAACCCTCCACCGTGGAACGCCCCAGCAGGTCCAAGGACTTCGCCTCCCCAGACAGGCTCGACAGCGCCGGCGGCGCCAGACACAACAACATTGCGCACAACAGGATACGCACGTTCAGGCGCCTTCAAATCAAGTGGTTGCGGATGGCGAAGTCGCGCAGGTGCACGGCCGACTGCACGCCCAGTTTCAAGATCAAACGGGTCTTGTAGGTGCTGACTGTCTTGTGGCTCAAGTGCATCGCCTCGGCGATGGCCTTGTTTGCGGTACCTCGGGCCAGGTATTGGAGGATGGTCAGTTCGCGGTTGGAAAGTTTGTCGATCATTTGTTTTTCGCTTTGCTGCAGCGCGTCCAGGGATAAGCTGGGCAGTCGTGCGAAATAGGTGTAGCCGGCCATCAGCGCGTGTATGGCCTTGTGCAATTGACCCAGATCGTTGGTCTTGGAGACGTACGCCAAGGCGCCGGAACGCATGCAACGCTCCTGAAAAAACAACGGGTCAAGGGATGTGAACACCAGCACCACACACGACAAGTGGCTGGTTCTGATGCGTTCCAGCACATCCAGCCCGTTACCGCCAGGCATCACCAGATCCAGAATCACCAGTTCAATAGCGTGTTCGCGGAGAATCGCCGACGCTTCACCCACATTGGATGCTTCATGGATCCGTCTGAAACGCTCCCGCTCAAGGACCAGTTTGACTGCGGCGCGAACCACCGGATGATCGTCCACAATCAGCACTGACTTCATGAAAACTCCCTGTGCAAAAAATCGACGATGACGCCACGAATGCCGCCCGAAAAGGCTGGAGTCCACGCAGCAACTGCGCGAAAACTCTTACATGGTGAGGGGGTGAAAACTACCTGTCAGAAATGACAGTTCCGACGGACGGCTGCTTCGGCTCAACCCGTTTTTTGCTGATAGCGCCCGGCCAGATCATGCCCCTTACGCACCAACGGATCGACAGTCGACATCAAGCGCTGGATGCACGCCAGGTCGGGAAGTAGCGCTGGGCTCACCTGAATCATGGGTGCCTCGCCGACTGACATCGGCGTGTGATCGTCGTTGAAAATCAGGCTGTGACGAACCTGGGGGTTATCGAGGAAAAACCCGCGCAGGTCCAAAGATCCAGCAGCCAGAGCGGCATTGATGACCACCACGTCAATCGCCTCGCCACCGTACTCGACCAGGTTCAACAACTCTTCGAGGTGTTGAACCGGTGCCACCCGGTAGTAACCCAACTGGTTAAACAGGCGCTCGACCTTCATCCGGTGGAAGTGCTGCTCGTCGGCAATCAGGATTCGTAATGCTTTGCTCGTCATTCCGGGGCCCGCAGGGTGACCAAAGTGTGGCGCAAGGCTACGGAAGCTTGGTACCGGTTTATGTAGGACTTTTCCTAAATGCTGATTCACCCTTTCTGATAGTGATGAGGGTTCACGGCTGGATCCGTGCCCCCTCGCCTCATTTGGATGACGTCGCAACCGGACGCTTCACTGCCAGCCAAACCGGCGGATGTAGAACCCTTTCACCGCCTGCGTCAGCGCCATGTACGCCAGCAGAATCACCGGCAGAAACACGAAGTACATCGATGGCAGGGCCTGCAGTTTGAAGTAGTGCGCCAGAGGCCCCATCGGCAGGAAAATACCGACCGCCATGATGATCCCGGTCATCACCATCAACGGCATCGCCGCGCGGCTTTGCAGGAACGGGATTTTCGGGGTGCGGATCATGTGCACGATCAGTGTCTGGGTCAGCAGCCCGACCACGAACCAGCCGGACTGGAACAAGGTCTGGTGGTCCGGGGTATTGGCGTCGAACACGTACCACATCAGGGCAAACGTGGTGATGTCGAAGATCGAGCTGATCGGCCCGAAGAACAGCATGAAGCGCCCGACATCCGCCGGTTGCCAGCGCTGTGGTTGCTTGAGCATTTCTTCATCGACGTTATCGAACGGGATGGCGATCTGCGAAATGTCGTAGAGCAGGTTTTGCACCAGCAGGTGCATCGGCAGCATCGGCAGGAACGGGATGAACGCGCTGGCCACCAGCACCGAGAACACGTTGCCGAAATTCGAACTGGCGGTCATCTTGATGTACTTGAGCATGTTGGCGAATGTGCGGCGCCCTTCCAGCACGCCCTCCTCCAGCACCATCAGGCTTTTTTCCAGCAAGATGATGTCGGCCGCCTCCTTGGCGATGTCGACGGCGCTGTCCACCGAAATACCGATGTCGGCGGTGCGCAGGGCCGGAGCGTCGTTGATGCCGTCGCCCATGAACCCGACCACGTGGCCGTTGCCCTTGAGCAAGCGCACGATGCGCTCCTTGTGCGACGGCGTGAGTTTGGCGAAGACGTTGGTGGTCTCCACCGCCACGGCCAACTGGGCGTCGCTCATGCGTTCGATGTCGTTGCCCATCAGCAGGCCCTGCTGCTCCAGACCGACTTCGCGGCAGATTTTCGCGGTGACCAGTTCGTTGTCACCGGTCAGCACTTTCACCGCCACACCGTGAGCCGCCAGCGCTTTGAGGGCCGGCGCGGTGCTTTCCTTGGGGGGATCGAGGAACGCCACGTAACCGATCAGCGTCAGCTCCTGCTCATCGGCCAGGCTGTACGTGTCGCGGCCTTCGATCATTGGCCGCGCAGCCACCGCGACGACTCGCAGGCCTTCGGCGTTGAACGTGGCGGTCACCTGGCGAATCCGCGCCAGCAGTTCATCGCTCAACGCTTCATCAACCACGCCGTGACGCACTCGCGTGCACACCGCCAGCACTTCCTCCACTGCGCCTTTGCAGATCAGCAGATGAGCATGCTCGCGCTCGGCGACCACCACCGACATGCGCCGGCGGGTGAAATCGAACGGGATCTCGTCGATCTTGCGAAACGCGGTGCCGACCTTGAGTTCACGGTGGATTTCCACGTGTTCCAGCACGGCCACGTCCAGCAGGTTTTTCAGGCCGGTCTGGTAGTAACTGTTGAGGTAGGCCATTTCCAGCACGTCGTCGGAGTCGTTGCCCCACACGTCGACGTTACGGGCCAGGAAGATTTTGTCCTGAGTCAGGGTGCCGGTCTTGTCGGTGCACAGCACGTCCATGGCGCCGAAGTTCTGGATCGCATCCAGGCGTTTGACGATAACTTTTTTACGCGACAGGAATACCGCGCCTTTGGCCAACGTCGAGGTGACGATCATGGGCAGCATTTCCGGGGTCAGACCCACGGCAATCGACAACGCGAACAGCAGCGCCTGGGTCCAGTCGCCCTTGGTGAAACCATTGATGAACAGCACCAGCGGCGCCATCACGAACATGAAGCGAATCAGCAGCCAGCTGACTTTGTTGACCCCGGTCTGGAACGACGTCGGCGCACGATCAGTGGCACCGACGCGTTGCGCCAGGGCACCGAAATACGTGTCGTTGCCGGTGGTGAGGATCACCGCCATCGCCGTGCCGGACACCACGTTGGTGCCCATGAACAGGATGTTGTCGAGGTCCAGTGGATTGCTGGTGTCGTTGTCTTGCTGGCGCGGAAATTTTTCCACCGGCATCGATTCGCCGGTCATCGCCGCCTGACTGACGAACAGGTCCTTGGCGCTGAGCACCCGGCAATCGGCGGGAATCATGTCGCCGGCCGAGAGCACGATCAGGTCGCCCGGCACCAACTGTTTGATCGGTAACTCGATGCGCAGTGCGTCACGGCGCAGGACTGTCGCGGTGTTGCTCACCATCGCCTTCAACGCGTCGGCGGCCTGGTTGGACTTGGTTTCCTGCCAGAACCGCAGCAACGTCGAGAGCACCACCATGGAAAAAATCACGATGGCGGCTTTCATGTCCTCGGTCAGCCAGGAGATGACCGCGAGCAACGTCAGCAACAGGTTGAACGGGTTCTTGTAGCAGTGCCACAGGTGGATCCACCACGGCAGTGGCTGTTCATGCTCGACCTCGTTGAGGCCGAAACGCTCACGCAGGGTGTCGGCTTCCTCTTCGCTCAGGCCATCGGTGTGCGTGCCGAGCTTGTCCAGCAATTGGCCGGTGTCGCTGTTGGCGGCGCTCACCAGGGTTTGCGCCAGCGTCGGCGGTACTTCACGGCTGACCGTGGTGTCGGTGAAGGTTTCCAGCAGCGCCAGGCGGCGGAAGTGCCGGGCGATGTGGCGAGTGCGCAGGAATCCGGCGAAGAATTCCTTGAGCAGGGTCAGGTTCATGGCGTTGCCCCCCAGGGTCAGCCGGGAAACCTTCGAGCAGGCGTGTCGAGTCGCTGCGATGACGACCAGGCAGGCGCCATCACACGAAAGTGTGTCGATGAGAGGACATCGGGAATCGGACCAGGGCTGGCTCGACCGGGAGGCCGCTGCTCGCTGTACGGCGAGACAACGGCACAAAAAAGCTGCGCGTTATCTTGCCGAGAAGGTGCCGGTTACTGAAACCGGCCGACTACTGTCACTCGAACAAGTACCCACTGTGGGTCTCCGCTATTGATGAAAACGCGCGAAGCTTACGCCGCGATTTATGCAGAGTAAACGAAGGAACGGCGTGCGGTGGGGGAATCGCGGGGTTCTTCAGGAAGGGTTCAGCTTTAACATTTTGTGGTGTTCTCAAGGGCCCCTTCGCGAGCAGGCTCGCTCCCACTATGGACCTGTGTTCACTGGACCCATGTGGGAGCGAGCCTGCTCCGGGCGGCGTTCCGACGAAGGCGGCCGATAAGGCGACGAAAATTAGCTGGCAGTCGCTAACAACAAGTCCACCACCGAACGGCTGTGCCCACGGTTCTTGCCATGCTCATACAACGAGCCGGCAATCTCATCCGCCCGAATCGGCAGGATCGACAACAGCGTGTCGCTCAACCCATGGCTCGCCTGGCAGAAGCCCTGCATATAAATGCCGGCCTTGCAGCGCTCATCAGTGATCAGTTTGTAGTTGCGATCCACCTCGAAATCACCCAGGTACTGCTCCAGCGGCGCCAGCAGTTTGCGGTGCATCTGCCGCTCGTAACCGGTGGCCAATACCACGGCGTCGTATAGACGAACCGTGACTTCGCCGGTGGCGTTGTTGCGCACCGCCAACTCGATGCCGTGTTCAGTGGCCGTGGCTTTTTCGATCGTGGTCAGGGTGCGGAACGCGTGGCGTGCAATACCCGAGACTTTCTGGCGATAGAAGATGCCGTAGATGCGTTCGATCAGGTCGATGTCCACCACCGAATAATTGGTGTTGTGGTACTCATTGACCAGGCGTTCGCGCTCGCTGTGGGCTTGCTGGAACACCAGGTCGGTGAACTCCGGCGAGAACACTTCGTTGACGAACGGGCTGTCATCCGCCGGTTTCAGCGCCGAGCCGCGCAGGATCATGTCGACCTGCACCGAGGGGAAGCTGTCGTTCAGATCGATGAACGCTTCCGCCGCGCTCTGCCCACCACCGATGATCGCAATGCTCATCGGTTGATTGTTCACGCACGGTTGCTTGGCCATTTGCGCCAGGTACTGCGAGTGGTGGAACACGCGTGCGTCATCCTTCAACGCCTTGAACGCCTCCGGAATGCGCGGCGTACCGCCCGCGCTGACCACCACTGAACGGGTGGTTCGCACGTGTTGCTGCCCTTGGGCATCGCGCGAGATCACCCGCAGCGCTTCGACCTGCTGGCTGTGCAGCACCGGCTCGATGGTCAGCACTTCTTCGCCATAACGGCTCTGCGATTCGAATTGCGCAGCGACCCAGCGCAGGTAGTCGTTGTACTCCATGCGGCACGGATAGAAGGTGCCGAGGTTGATGAAGTCCACCAGGCGACCGTGATGCTTGAGGTAGTTGACGAAGGAATACGGGCTGGTCGGATTGCGCAGCGTCACCAGGTCCTTGAGGAACGAGATCTGCAGTTCGCTCTGGGTCACCAGGGTGTTGCCGTGCCAGCGGTAGTCCGCCTGCTTGTCGAGAAACAGAACATCCAGCTCGCCCTGGATTGGCCCGCGCTCTTGCAAAGCGATGGCCAGCGCCAGGTTCGAAGGGCCGAAACCGACGCCGATCAGGTCGTGAACGATGGGCGATGCAATTGCCTGTGTCATTTCCAGTGTCCTCTGGATGAACCCCTCAACAGATGGGGAGTAAGCCTAAGTGACCTGACCGGCCTTGGGCAGGACAGCAGGTCGTCTGTTGAGTAGGAACGAGGACAGTGAAATAAAATTTAATCGGCGGGGATCAATGGGCATCCCACTGACGCATCCGCACCCGGCAATGCTTCATTGCATTGACGATGTGCTTTTCCACCAGGGCCCGCGAAATGCCCAGTTGTTCGGCGATCTCCGGGTGGGACATGCCTTCGATCTTGCGCAACAGAAAACTCTCACGACACAGCCGTGGCAGTTCCGCCAGGGCACGCTGGAGCATCTGCAGGCGCTGGCCGTGATCGAGGCAGTTGTGCGGGGATGGCGTGAAGTAGCGTTCTTCGGTGTCGAGCACGTCCAGCGACTCGACCTGACGCAGGGCATTGCGCCGATGGTCGTCGATCACCAGATTGAGCGCGGTGCGATACAGAAACGCCCGGGGCTGCTCGATGGGCGTGTCGCTGGAACGCTCCAGGACCCGCACATACGCGTCATGCACCACATCTTCGGCCACCTGACGGTTGCCTAGCTTGGCGTTCAGGAAACACACCAGCTCGCGATAGTAGTTTTCCAACATGACTCCCGGCCGCACGGGTGCGGTTTCTGTCCTTGAGCCCCCTCGTCGACCGCCGAAATAGGCAGTGGCACGATAGTGGCAGTTCGAGGTGCGTAATTTATAGTAATTCTCATATAGATTTAAAGTGCTGCTTGTCCTTGTCGCACAAATAGTCATGAGCTACAGGTGTAACCCTATGTGTCCGCACCTAAATTCCCCGCACCATTCCTCGTTTACAGGACAGCTCCCCGTCTCTCTCGGCTGTCGCTGTTAGCTGCGCGCAGGTTGAACGACGGGCCGATACCCATTGGCCGGAACCCTGCATGAAACGTCCCCGACACACCCGACGCGCCCTGCTTGTAGCACTTAGCCTGATCCCCGTTATCGCCGTCGCCGCCTGGCAAATCATTCCGCCCGGCCGCGACAGGTTCGCCACCGTGACCGTCAGCCGGGGCGACATCGAAAGCAGCGTCACCGCGTTGGGCACCCTGCAACCCCGACGTTATGTCGACGTCGGCGCCCAGGCTTCCGGGCAGATCCACAAAATTCATGTGGAGGTCGGCGACGTGGTCAAGGAAGGTCAATTGTTGGTGGAAATCGATCCGTCCACGCAACAGGCCAAGCTCGATGCCGGGCGTTTCTCCATCGAAAACCTCAAGGCCCAGCTCCAGGAGCAACGGGCCCTGCACGAACTCGCACGGCAGAAATACCAGCGCCAGCAGAACCTCAAGGCCGGTGGCGCCACCCGCGAAGAAGACGTGCAAACCGCCCAGGCCGAACTGCGCGCCACCCAGGCGCGTATCGACATGTTCCAGGCGCAGATCCGCCAGGCCGAAGCCAGCCTGCGCAGCGATCAGGCCGAGCTCGGTTACACGCGAATCTATGCGCCCATGTCCGGAACGGTGGTCGCCCTCGACGCTCGTGAAGGCCAGACGCTGAATGCGCAACAGCAAACGCCGCTGATTCTGCGCATCGCCAAACTGTCGCCGATGACCGTGTGGGCCGAAGTCTCGGAAGCCGACATCGGCCACGTCAAACCCGGCATGAACGCCTGGTTCACCACCCTCAGCGGTGGCAATCGTCGTTGGAGCAGCACGGTGCGGCAGATCCTGCCCGTACCACCCAAGCCACTCGACCAGACCAGCCAGGGCGGCGGCAGCCCGGCCAGTTCGAGCAAAAGTGGCAGCGCCCGCGTGGTGCTGTACACCGTGTTGCTCGACGTCGATAACGCCGACAACGCGCTGATGGCAGAGATGACGACGCAGGTGTTTTTCGTGTCCGACCAGGCAAAAAACGTCCTCACCGCGCCCATTGCCGCGTTGCAAGGTGGCGCGGAACCGGACACTCAAACCGCACAAGTCGTGGCCAAAAACGGCAGCATCGAGTCGCGTGAAGTGCGCACCGGCATCAGTGATCGCCTGCGGGTGCAGATCCTCGATGGCCTGCGCGAAGGCGATCACCTGCTGATCGGCCCGGCTGACGGGAGTGGCGGCTGAATGCAGACGCCCCTGATCGACCTGCACGACATTCGCAAAGCCTACGGCGGCGGTGACGCTCCCGAAGTGCATGTGTTGCGCGGTATCGACCTGTCGATCCATGCCGGGGAGTTCGTGGCGATTGTCGGCGCCTCCGGGTCCGGGAAGTCGACGCTGATGAACATTCTCGGCTGCCTCGACCGCCCGACATCGGGCGAATACCGCTTCGCCGGGGAAAACGTCGCCGGCCTCGACAGTGATGAACTGGCCTGGCTACGCCGTGAAGCCTTCGGCTTTGTGTTCCAAGGGTATCACCTGATTCCGTCCGGCTCGGCCCAGGAAAACGTCGAGATGCCGGCCATCTACGCAGGCTTGCCGGCGGCCGAACGTCACGCCCGCGCCGCCGCGCTGCTCGACCGTCTCGGTCTGGCCTCGCGCACCGGCAATCGCCCGCATCAACTCTCTGGCGGCCAGCAACAACGGGTGTCCATCGCCCGCGCCCTGATGAACGGCGGCCACATCATCCTCGCCGACGAACCCACCGGCGCCCTCGACAGCCACAGCGGCGCCGAGGTCATGACCCTGCTCGATGAACTGGCGAGCCAGGGCCACGTAGTGATCCTGATCACCCACGACCGCGAAGTCGCGGCCCGGGCCAAACGCATCATCGAAATCCGCGACGGCCTGATCATCAGCGACAGCGCCCGCGATAACCCTCAGGCCCAGACCTCAGCCAACCCCGGCGCGCTGCAAGCCGTGGACCTGCGCAAGCGCCTGAGCGAAGGCGCCGAAGCCACCGGCGCGTGGAAAGGCGAATTGATTGACGCGGTGCAAGCGGCGTGGCGGGTGATGTGGATCAATCGCTTCCGCACCGCGCTGACGCTGCTCGGGATCATCATCGGCGTGGCCTCGGTGGTGGTGATGCTCGCCGTCGGCGAAGGCAGCAAGCGCCAGGTCATGGCACAGATGGGCGCCTTCGGTTCGAACATCATTTACCTCAGCGGCTCGGCGCCGAATCCGCGTACTGCGCCGGGCATCGTCACCCTCGATGACGTCGCGGCGGTGGCCAGCCTGCCGCAAGTGATGCGGATCATGCCAGTCAATGGCCAGGAAGCCGGGGTTCGTTTCGGCAACCTCGACCACTTGAGCTACGTCGGCGGCAACGACACCAACTTCCCGGCGATCTTCAACTGGCCGGTGGTCGAAGGCAGCTACTTCACCGAGGCCGATGAGCGAAACGCGGCGGCGGTCGCGGTGATCGGCCACAAGGTGCGGACCAAACTGCTCAAGGATGTGGCCAACCCGATTGGCCAATACATCCTGATCGAAAACGTGCCGTTTCAGGTGGTCGGCGTGCTCGCGGAAAAAGGCGCCAGCTCTGGCGACTCCGACAGCGACGACCGCATCGCCATTCCCTACTCCGCCGCCAGCGTGCGGCTGTTCGGCACGCACACTCCGGAATACGTGGCCATCGCCGCCGCCGACGCGCGCAAGGTCAAGGAGACCGAAACAGCCATCGAGCAATTGATGCTGCGCCTGCACAACGGCAAGAAGGATTTCGAACTGACCAACAACGCGGCAATGATCCAGGCCGAAGCGCGCACGCAGAACACCCTGTCGCTGATGCTCGGCTCGATTGCCGCGATTTCCTTGCTGGTGGGCGGCATCGGCGTGATGAACATCATGCTGATGACCGTGCGCGAGCGCACCCGCGAGATCGGTATCCGCATGGCCACCGGCGCCCGGCAGCGCGACATCCTGCGCCAGTTTCTGACCGAGGCGGTAATGCTCTCGGTGGTCGGCGGGCTGGCCGGGATTGCCCTGGCGCTGATCGTCGGCGGTGTGTTGATTCTCAGTGAAGTCGCTGTCGCATTTTCCTTGATAGCGGTGCTTGGCGCCTTCGGCTGCGCCTTGGTCACCGGTGTTGTCTTCGGCTTCATGCCGGCCCGCAAAGCTGCCCGACTCGACCCGGTCACGGCCCTTACCAGTGAATGATTTCTCCATGAAGCCGCAACTCAGTCTGTTGACGCTCTGCCTGTTGCTCAGCGCGTGTGGCACGCCCGCCCAGCGCCCGGACGCCGGTATTGAGGCACCCGTTTCCTGGCAATCACCCCACACGCAAGACGCCGCGCGCAACAACCCGCAATGGTGGACGCAGTTCGGCAGCCCGCAGTTGGACAGACTGGTCGAACAGGCGCGAATCGGCAGTTTCGATCTGGCTGCAGCCATCGCCAGGGTGCGTCAGGCCCGGGCGGAAACGGTGGTGGCCGGCGGTTCGCAACTGCCGCAGGTCACGGCCGGGTTGAATGCCAACCGCCAGAAACTGCTGCGCGGCAATGGCTATAGCCAACTCGATGCCGACAGCGACAACAGCGCCGTGGACTATTTCAACGCCAACCTCAGCGCCAGCTACGAAGTCGATTTCTGGGGCGGCCAGCGTGCTTCCCGCGACAGCGCGCAATTTGCCCTGCAGGCCAGCCAGTTCGATCAGGCCACGGTGGAACTGACGCTGCTCAGCAGTGTTGCCAGCGCCTACGCGCAAACCCTGTCGTTGCGTGAACAGAGCCGCATCGCCGAGTTGAACCTGGCGAATGCGCAGAACGTGTTGAAACTGGTGCAGACGCGGTTTGATTCAGGCTCGGCGACAGCGCTGGAACTGGCGCAGCAGAAAAGCCTGGTCGCCGCGCAACAACGGCAATTGCCGCTGGTGCAGCAACAGGCGCAGGACGCGTCGATCAGCCTTGCCGCCCTGCTCGGCCGACCGGTGCAGGCGCTGGCATTGGGTCAGGAACACTTTGATCAGCTGTCATGGCCGACCATTGGCGCCGGCCTGCCCAGCGAACTGATCAGCCGTCGTCCGGACATTGCCTGTGCCGAGGCGCAACTGGCGGCAGCGCAGGCGGATGTCACCGTGGCCCGCGCCGCGATGTTGCCGACCGTGACGTTGAGCGCCGAAATCGGCTCGGGCGCGGATCGCGCATCGGACATTCTGCGCAGTCCGTTCTACAACCTCACCGCCGGGTTGCTTGCGCCGGTGTTCAACAACGGACGCCTGGGGGCCGAACGCGACAAGGCCACGGCCCGCCAGCAGGAACTGCTGGAGACCTATCGCGGCGCGATCATCAACGGTTTCGCCGACGTGGAAAAAGCGCTGAACAGCATTCGTGGGCTGGATGAACAGCGGCAATGGCAAGGTGAAGAACTGAAGCAGGCGCAAACCGCGTTCGATATTGCGCAGAGCCGCTATCAGGCCGGGGCCGAGGATTTGCTGACGGTGCTGGAGACACAACGCACGCTGTATGCGGCGCAGGATTTGAATGTGCAGCTGCGGTTGTCGCGGTTGCAGGCGAGTATTGCGCTGTACAAGGCACTGGGTGGGGGGTGGCAAACTTTGTGATGGCTGTATCTGTTCGGCCGCCTTCGCGAGCAGGCTCGCTCCCACAGGGATTATGTGTGCCACATGATTTAGGCAAGACACATAACCTGTGGGAGCCGAGCTTGCTCGCGATGAACGATAACGCGCAGTAACTGATTAACTGGTAAGGGGCTTAGCCTTTAAATGTCGCGCATACCAGGGCCGCTGCGGCACTTTCCTGAACAAGTCAGCGAGCTTCTTCTCATCCTCGCCAAACGTGATCCGCAACGCCAGCTTCATGGTTTCCGGGTCCATCTCCACCGACTTGCCCGCCTGCAACCCCGGCGTGGTGCTGCAACCGTGGGTGCTCGGCCCGAGCCACGGATCATCGACCTCCACCCAACGCCCCGGCGCAAACCACGCCACGCCATTGACCTCCAGCCGACTCACCTCCCCCGGATGAAAGCGTTCATGCGCGCGAAACCAGTCTTCCAGTCGATCATCGATCCAGCCATGGAAATGCCAGAACACCGGGTTCACATGGGATGAAAACGGATCACCGAGGAAGTCGTTTTCAGGTGCAAACCAGCGGGCGGAGAAGTCTGAGGGATCCCGGGCGAACGGCACCGGATGGCCGTTGGACGGATCACGCGGCACCGAGGCCCAGCGCATGTGCAGCCAGTCGTGCAGACCCAATTCAACCTCTGAACCGAACTGCCCCAGGGTCAGCTTCGACAGGTAACGCGGGTCGCGGTAGCGCGACTCCCAGACCTGGAAATTGCTGTGATAAGTCTCGGCAGTCTTGATATCGCTGACCCATTGCGAATATTCGGCATCGTCGTCGGCCAGCCACGTCGGCGGCAGCGCGGTGCCGTCGTGGTTGTCGCAGTAATGAGCGAAGCCGATGCGGTCACGGGCCAGTTCCGGTTGCGGCAACGGAAAGTGCTGCCACGACGGCAGGTCCTGCATCGACCGCGCGGTGCCAAGCATGTGCCGGTGCATGAAGAAAAAATCCACGCCCGAACCGTTGCGATCCTTGCGCGCACCGCGAGCATCGCGTTCCTTGTCACGCGGACCCGGTTGCCAGCCGAGGCCACGCAGGGCATTGCGTTTGTCTTCGGCCAAGGTGTGCCATTTGTCCCGCGAGGCATGCCAGAGCTGGTGAAACAGCCGGTGCTCGGGGGAAATCAACCAGGCCAGCAGCGGCGCATTCAGCCCGGTGCGCTCGCGGGCTTCCGGAAATACGCGTTTGACCGCGATGAAGCGGTTGTCCTGCGCGGTCATCATCAGCGGCCGATCAAGGTTCAATACGCGACCGCTGAGGGTGCCGCTGCCGGCATTGCCGAAACCGGCCCAGACTTCGTCCAGGGTCATGCTGAATTCGTAATCGGGGGTGCCGTTGGCCGCGTCGGCACTGACCAGTCGCCAACTCAATTGCGCCGCTTTGGCATCGGCCAGATCACCCAGCACCCGGTAGCGCGGAGTTTCGTTTGAACGCAAACGCTCGGCCGTGTCGAGATAGCCGATCAGGCCGCGTCCTTTGTGGCCGACATCCAGAAACACTTCCAGACCGTCACGAGGCAACCCTTCAATCCCGGCGTCACGCCCTTCAAAACGAATCTGCCAGACGCCCCGCAGCGTGTCCGCCAGCCGTTGGCCAGCAACATCCGCCACATCAAATGAAGCTTCGCTGGGGGTGATCGTCGGATCCGCTTTCGTCCATTCGCGATGCCCATAAAAAGCCGCAGGCACGGCAGCGCCGGTCAGCGCCAGGCCTGCCATGAACCATCGTCGAGAAATCGTCATTGCCCTACCTGTGTCAGCCATGAAGCAGGCTTTATCCAAGCTAGAACGTTCTCCCTCTCTGAAAATTTAAAAGCTTCGTCGGAACGCCGCCCGGAGCAAGCCGGCAGATACACCTAAATTATCGGATCAGCCACTCGTCCATCCCAGATAGCAAAGCCCCCACACCGGGGCAACGGACCTGACTGAGATGAACATGAAAAAACCACGTTCAAAAAAGGCGCTGTACCTCGGCCTGCCCCTGGCGCTGGCCATCAGCATCGGTGCCGGCTATGCCGCCTGGGATCACTGGTTCAAGGACAACCCTGGTTACCCGGTCAAGGTGATGCAACAGGCCGATGACCTGCAAACGCGCATCCTCTCGTTCGACAGCCACGTCACTGTGCCGCTGGACTTCGGCACCGCTGGCAACGAAGCCGACAAGGAGGGCAGCGGCCAGTTCGACCTGGTCAAGACCGGGCGCGGACGCCTGTCCGGCGCAGCCCTGACCATCTTCGGCTGGCCGGAAATCTGGAACGGCGCCAACGCTCCGCACCGCCCCACTGCCGGTTTCGTCGACGAAGCCCGGTTCGAGCAGGAAACCCGCTACAAAATCATCAGCGCCATGGTTCGCGATTTCCCCAACCAGGTCGCCATCGCCTACACCCCCGACGACTTCCGGCGCCTGCACGGCGAAGGCAAGTTCGCGGTGTTCATGAGCATGCTCAACGCCTACCCGCTGGGCAACGACCTCAACGCCCTGGACACGTGGGCCGCCCGTGGCATGCGCATGTTCGGTTTCAATTACGTGGGCAACAACGCCTGGGCCGACTCGTCGCGCCCACTGCCGTTTTTCAATGACTCGCGCGATGCCCTCGGCGGCCTGTCGGACATCGGCAAACAAGCCGTGCACCGCCTCAACGACCTCGGCGTGATCATCGACGTCTCGCAGATGTCGACCAAGGCCCTGGAGCAAGTCGCGCAATTGAGCCGCACACCGATGGTCGCCTCGCACTCGGCGCCGCGTGCGCTGGTGGACATCCCGCGCAACCTCAGCGACCAGGAAATGCAACTGATCAAGAACAGCGGCGGCGTGGTGCAGATTGTCGGCTTCCCGACCTACATCCGCCCCTTGAGCCAAACCACCCAGGACAAACTCAACGCCCTGCGCGCCCGCTTCGACCTGCAACCGTTGCAAGGCCTGGAGATGGCGCTGATGCCCGGCGACCCGGTGATCACCGTCTGGTCCGAGCAGCGCTTCGGCGAATACGCCAGCCAGCTCTACGCGATTGTCGACGAAGAACCGAAAGCCACGCTCAAGGACTACGGCGACGCGATTGATTACGCGGTGAAGAAAATCGGCATCGACCACGTCGGCATCAGCTCCGACTTCAACGACGGCGGCGGCCTCGAGGGCTGGAAGGATGTCAGCGAAGCCCGCAACGTCACCGCCGAACTGATCAGTCGCGGCTACAGCGAGGCCGACATCGCCAAGCTGTGGGGCGGCAATTTCCTGCGGGTCTGGGACCAGGTGCAGAAGTCTTCCCGGCCGCTGGCGAAAAACTGAAATTCCTTTGCAAAAGCGAACCTTGCTGATGACCAACCGTCGTTCATTCCTCAAGCAGGCCGGGATTCTCGCAGCCGGCCTGCCCCTGAGCAGCGCTGTGATGTTGCCGGCACGGGCTGCCACGGCGCAGCCGCTGCCCAAGGACAAGTGGGCGCAATTGCGCCAGCTGTTCGATCAGGACCCGGACTATTTGCACTTCGCCAACTTTCTGGTGACGTCGCACCCGCGACCGGTGCGCGAGGCCATCGAGCGGCACCGCGCCAACCTCGACCGCAACCCCGGCCGGGCGATGGACTGGGACCTCGGCGAAACGGAAAAACGCGAACAGGACGTGCGCGTCTGGGCCGGGCGTTACCTCAAGGCCAAGCCTGAGCAGATCGCCCTCACCGGCAGCACCACCGAAGGCTTGTCGCTGATCTACGGCGGCATCCATGTGCGCCCGGATCAGGAAATCCTCACCACCGAACACGAACACTACGCCACCAACTACGCGCTGGATTACCGTCAGCAAAAGGACGGGGTCAAGGTGCGCAAGCTCAAGTTGTTCGAGAACAGCCGCGACGTGTCCGTCGACGAAGTGCTCGGTTCCATCGCCAAAGGCATCCGCCCGAATACCCGCGTGCTGGGCATGACCTGGGTGCAATCGGGCAGTGGCGTGAAACTGCCGATTGGCGAGATCGGCAAACTGGTGGAAGAACAAAACCGCAACCGCGACGACAAGGACCGCATTCTGTATGTGGTCGACGGTGTGCTCGGTTTTGGCGTCGAAGACCTCGACTTCCCCGACATGCATTGCGACTTCTTCATTGCCGGCACCCACAAATGGATGTTCGGCCCGCGCGGCACCGGGATCATCTGCGCCCGTTCCGCCGAGCTCAAGGACGTCACGCCGACCATTCCGACGTTCTCCGAAGCCACCACCTTCTCGACCATCATGACCCCCGGCGGTTATCACAGTTTTGAACACCGCTGGGCGCTGGACGAGGCGTTCAAGTTGCACCTGGAACTGGGCAAGGCCGAGGTGCAGGCGCGGATTCATGCGCTCAATACCTATGCGAAAAACCGCTTGCTGGAAAACCCGCAGATCGAACTGGTCACGCCAAAGAGCCCGGACCTGTCCGCCGGTTTCACCTTCTTCCGCATCAAGGACCGCGACTGCGAAAAAGTCGCCGCCGGGTTGATGGAAAACCGCGTGGTCTGCGACTCGGTGGAGCGCGATGTCGGCCCGGTGATTCGGATTGCGCCGGGTTTGCTCAACACCGAAGAACAGATCGACCGCTTCATGGCCCTGCTGAACAAAACCGCATGACGCTGATCCCTGTGGAGATTGGGATTACCTGTGGCGAGGGGGCTTGCCCCCGTTCGGCTGCGGAGCAGTCGTAAATCCAGGCAGCTCGGTTTGTCTGAAAGGACGCAGGGGGCCGCTTCGCGACCCAACGGGGGCAAGCCCCCTCGCCACAGGTAAGCCAGCTCACCATAGCACCCCGATTTTTCTTTACTCGAGATGACTCATGAACCGAGATCAATTGACCCTGCCGTTCAAGGCCCTGGCCCTGACCGCACTTATGATCGGAGGCGCCCAGGCCGCCGCCGCACCGCCGCCCGGCAAAGTATTCAAGGACTGCCGCGACTGCCCGGAAATGGTGGTGCTGCCCGCCGGCACCTTCACCATGGGCACGCCGGACGATGAAGTCGGTCGCGAGCCCGATGAAGGCCCGATGCACGACGTGACCTTCGCCAAGCCGTTCGCCATGAGCCGCTTCCAGGTCACCGCCGGTGAATGGGACAGCTATGTGCGCGAGAGCGGCGTGATCATTGCCAATGGCGATACCCGGCCGGGCCGCGAATGCGTCGCCAGCAAACCGCGTTATCCGCAGACACCGCGCCAGCCTGCGGTGTGCATGAACTTCGACGACGTCAAAAACTACGTCGCCTGGCTGTCGAAAAAAACCGGGCAGACGTACCGCATGGTCAGCGAGGCCCAACGGGAATACGCCGCGCGGGGCGGCACCAAGGGCCCATTCCCCTTCCCCTTCGATGAGGGCAAGGAATACAGCATCGCCAGGCACGCCAACACCTACGGCCCGGCCGACGGTTACAGCTACAGCTCGCCCGTGGGCAGCTACCCGCCGAACGCCTTCGGCATGTACGACATGCATGGCAACGTGTACGAATGGGTCGAAGACTGCGAACACCCGGACTACGTCGGTGCGCCCACCGATGGCAGCGCGTGGGTAGAGGCCAAGTGCGAAGCCGTGCGCATTCGTGGCAATGACTGGGGTGAAGCGCCAGTGTTCTCGCGCTCCGGCAACCGCAATAGCCAGTACCCGCAAGAGCGCGGGGACTGGATCGGCTTTCGCATTGTCCGCGATCTCTAAGAATCACCGAGATCCCCTGTGGGAGCGAGCCTGCTCGCGAAGGCGGCGTGTCAGTCGACATTGAAGTTGAATGTCAGTGCGCTTTCGCGAGCAGGCTCGCTCCCACAGGGTTATGTGTGACGACCATCAGTCGGTGGTCGCTAAATTAAGCCTTCGATCAGACGTTCTACTGGGTATCTGCCTTTCCACCCAAGGAACCGTCCTCCATGACCCAGCCTCCCCGTGGCGCCATCGGCGAATTGTTCGCCCTGTTGAAACCCTTTCGGCTTATCGTCGCTGCGTCCATTTTTTTGGGCATGGTCGGCGGCCTGAGCGTCACGGTCTTGCTGGCGACCATCAACAACGCCCTGCATTCGGACAGCGGCCTGACCCAAGGCGTCGTCGCGCTGTTCGCCGGCCTGTGCCTGCTGGCGCTGCTGAGTTCGATCTGCTCGGACATCGGCACCAACTACGTCGGCCAGCACATCATCGCCAAACTGCGTAAACAGTTGGGCGAAAAAGTCCTGTCGGCGCCCATCGAACAGATCGAGCGCTACCGCAGCCACCGGCTGATCCCGGTGCTGACCCACGACGTCGACACCATCAGCGATTTCGCTTTCGCCTTCGCCCCACTGGCGATTTCCGTAACCGTGACCCTCGGTTGCATGGGTTACCTGGCGATCCTGTCGTGGCCGATGTTCCTGATCATGGTCGCCGCCATCCTGATCGGCACGGCGATTCAGGCCTACGCCCAGAGCAAAGGCGTGCAGGGTTTCATGGCCGCCCGCGACGCTGAAGACGAACTGCAAAAACACTACAACGCGATTGCTGAAGGCGCCAAGGAACTGCGCATTCATCGCCCGCGCCGCCAGCGCATGTTTGTCTCGGGCATCAAGGCCACCGCCGAATTCATCTGCAACACCCAGGTGCGTTCGATCAACACGTTCGTGATCGCCAAGACCTTTGGCTCGATGCTGTTCTTCGTGGTGATCGGTTTGGCCCTGGCCCTGCAAACCTTCTGGCCGAGCGCCGACAAAACCGTGATGAGCGGTTTCGTGCTGGTGCTGCTGTACATGAAAGGCCCGCTGGAACACTTGATCAGCACCCTGCCGATTGTCAGCCGGGCGCAGATTGCTTTTCGCCGCATCGCCGAATTGTCCGAGCAGTTTTCCACCCCTGAACCGCATCTGCTGCTGAGCGATCAGGGCCAGGTCAAACAAGCCGTGCACGAACTGAAACTGGCCGATGTGCGTTTCGCTTTCCCGGCCGTTGAAGGGGCGGCGCCGTTCCAGCTCGGGCCGGTCAACCTGACGATCAAGCAAGGCGACATCACCTTTATCGTCGGCGAGAACGGTTGCGGCAAGACCACGTTGATCAAGCTGCTGCTGGGTCTGTACACACCGCAGCAGGGCGAGATCAGCGTCAACGGCGAGGCCATCGACGCGCAGAATCGCGATGATTATCGCCAGTTGTTCACCACGATTTTCGCCGACTACTACCTGTTCGATGACGTGGTCCAGGGCGATACGCACATCCCCGAAGACGCCAACAAATACCTGCAACGACTGGAAATCGCGCACAAGGTCAGCGTCAAGGACGGCAATTTCACCACCACCGACCTCTCCACCGGCCAGCGCAAACGCCTGGCGCTGGTCAATGCGTGGCTGGAGGAGCGGCCGGTGCTGGTGTTCGATGAATGGGCGGCGGATCAGGACCCGACCTTCCGCCGGATCTTCTACACCGAGCTGCTGCCGGACCTCAAACGCCTGGGCAAGACCATCATCGTGATTTCCCATGATGACCGTTATTTCGACGTCGCCGATCAACTAGTGCGCATGGAAAGCGGCCGGGTGGTTACCGAGCTGGCCCCTGCCTGATCCCTCGCCACAGGTTCGCAATAAACCTGCTCATTTCATCTTTCTGAAATTTATTTCTCAGGTTTCTTTCCGGTTTTACGTCCACGCCGCGTCTTAATAATCATTCTTATTAACAATAACTTTGCACAACACTTTTCAGGAGCTCAGGTAAGTAATGCGACCTCAACCACGCCGCACACCTCTCGCGCTGGCCGTACAGCGCCCGACTTTGCATCGCACCCTGTTTACAAGCGTATTGCTGACCGCCACCTTGCTGGGGAGCTCGATGGCCAATGCTGCACCTGTAAAAGTGAATATTGCCGTCCAGCCGCTTTCCAATGCGCTGACTGAACTCGGCATGCAGACCAACCTGCAGATCCTCTACAGCCCGGATCAGGTGGCCGGCATCAAGTCCCGCGCGGTGTCCGGTTCGCTGGAACCGTCTGATGCCCTGAAGGCACTGCTGCAAGGCTCCGGCATTTCCTTCCAGATCAACGGCAACACCGTGACCCTGGTGTCCGGTGGCGGTTCGGGCCTGCAACTGGGCGCGACCACCATTTCCGGCCAGGCCCTGGGCCTGACCACGGAAGACACCGGTTCGTACACAACCGGCGCCACCGCCTCCGCGACCGGGCTGCCGCTGAGCATTCGTGAAACCCCGCAATCGGTCACCGTGGTGACGCGTCAGCAGATGGACGATCGCGGCGTACAGAGCGTGTCTGACGCCTTGCGCAACACCCCCGGCGTCACGATGCAGAAGTACGACAGTGACCGCACCGAGTTTTCCGCCCGTGGTTTTGCCATCACCAACTTCCAGTACGACGGCGTCAACATTCCCTACGACGGCGTGTACGGTGAAAACCCGAACAACGGCGACGACGCGGCCAGCCTCGACCGCATCGAAGTGGTCAAAGGCGCTACCGGCCTGATGACCGGCGCGGGCGACCCGTCTGCCACCGTCAACCTGATCCGCAAGAAACCGACCAAGGAATTCAAGGCCTCGGTCAGCGCCACCGCCGGTTCCTGGGACAACTACCGCACCGAAGGCGATATCTCCGGTTCGCTGACCGATACTGGCAACGTACGGGGTCGCTTCGTCGGCGCCTATCAGGACAAAGACTCGTACATCGACCACTACAGCCAGAAAAAAGATATCTTCTACGGCGTCCTTGAAGCCGACCTGACGGACGACACCTTGCTGACGTTTGGTATCGACAAATCCAGCGTCACTCCGCGCGGCAGCACCTGGACCGGTAACGCACCGTACTTCACCGACGGCAGCCGTACCGACTTCTCGCGCAGCTTCAACCCGGGTGCCGACTGGAGCCGCCGCGATTTCGACAGCACGACGTACTTCGCCTCGCTTGAACAAGCGCTGGCCAATGGCTGGAAATTCAAGGCCAGCTTCGACCAGAAAACCACCGATCACGACACCCAACTGGCCTCGGCCAGCGGTGGCTCGGCAGACCCTGTCACGGGCGAAGGCAACTTCCTGTACTGGGGTCGCTGGGAAGGTCATCGCGTGCAGAACTCGGGGGACGTGAACATTTCCGGTCCGTTCTCGCTGGGGGGTCGCGAGCATGAACTGGTCGCCGGTTTCATGGCCGCCCACTCGCGCCAGACCGGCGCGACCTACGACACCAGCGCGTTCGAACTGGTGCCGGGCAGCATCTTCGACTGGAACGGTCACCTGCCGAAACAGGAATTCCCGAAAAACGGCAAGTACGAACGCACCCAAAGCCAGAACGGTATCTACATGGCCACGCGCCTGCGTCCGACCGACGACTTGTCGTTCATCCTCGGCGGCCGTTTGAGCACCTTCAAGTACAACGAAGATTACTCGTACTATCCGGGGGCAACCCAGACCGACTCCCATGCCAGCTACAAGGAACATGGCGTTGTCACGCCGTACGCCGGTGTGGTCTATGACCTGAACGATACGTACTCGGTGTATGCCAGCTACACCAAAATCTACCAGCCACAAATCTACCTGGACGCCAGCGGCTCGACCCTCGACCCGGTTGAAGGTGACAGCTACGAGACGGGCCTGAAAGCGGCTTACTTCGAAGGCAAACTGAACGCCACCTTTGCCTTGTTCCAGATCAATCAGGACAACGTTGCCCAGTACGTCACCACCGACGTAGGCACCGGTCGAGACGTCTATGAAGCCATCTCCGGCGCCACCACCAAAGGTGTGGAAATGGAACTGGCCGGCGAACTGGCCGAGGGCTGGAACCTGTCGGCCGGCTACACCTACGCCCGCACCCGCGACAAGGACGAGCAACGTATCTACGGTTTCCCGCTGGCCTCCAGCAAACCGGAACACGTCGTGCGCACCTTCACCACCTACCGCCTGCCGGGCGCGCTGGACCAGTTCACCGTCGGTGGTGGCATCAGCTGGCAGAGCGCGTTCTACGGCCAGAGCTTCAGCCCGACTGCCGGCAGTACCCTGCTCAAGCAAGGCGGCTACACCCTTGTGGACCTGATGACCCGTTACCAGTACGACGACCACCTGAGCTTCACCGCCAACGCCAACAACGTCTTCGACAAGAAGTACATGTCTGGCCTGGGCAACTTCGGTACGACGTTCTACGGCGAGCCGCGCAACCTGCAGCTCACGGCGAAGTATGATTTCTGAGGTGTGAGCTGAAATGAAAAATGCCCGTGTCGCGAGATGCGGGTATTTTTTTGTCTGGGCGATTTGTGTTGGATGTCAGGCCGCCTTCGCGAGCAGGCTCGCTCCCACTGGAGATCTGCGGTGTTCTCAAGATCCATGTGGGAGCGAGCCTGCTCGCGAAGGCGATAGTGGATTCACCAAAAGCCCCCCAGGCCAGACACAAAAAAACCGCCACCCCTGATCCAGGAATGGCGGTTTTTTTCAGTTCATCTCACACCCGGGAACGCACCCACCCCGCCACTTCCGCGTGAATCCCTTCAACCTCCCCCAACAACCCCGCCATGCGCATAAAGTCATGGGTCATGTCCGGTTGCTCCAGCAACGTCACCTCATTACCCGCCGCACTCAACAGTTCGGCATAGGCCAGCCCTTCGTCATGCAACGGATCATGCCCGGCCAGGTACACCAGCGCCGGTGCCACGCCGGATAAATCCGCCGCCAGCAACGGCGAGCAGCGCCAGTCTGTGAGGTCCTGCGGCGTGCGCCCGTAATGCGCGTAGAACCAGTCCAGTGTCGGCGTTTCCAGCAAATAGCCCTCGGCGAAGTCCCGATGCGAGGCGCGTTTCGTCGTTGCATCCGTCACCGGGTATAGCAACACCTGCGCCTTGGGTTTCAACGCCAGTTCCTCAGGCTCGCGCACCGCGATGATCGACAACACCGTGGCCAATGTCGCGCCCACGCTGTCACCGACCAATGCCACCCGATTGGCGTCCAGCCCTCGTGACGCGCCTTCACGTACCAGCCAGTTGCCGGCGTCGCAGGCATCCTGCACAGGGGTCGGGAAACGCCACTCCGGTGCCAGTCGATAATCCACGGTCAGCAACGCAAAACCACCCTGCGAGGCCAGGCGCCGACACAACGCATCGTGGGAATCGAGACTGCCAACCACATAGCCGCCGCCATGGAAATACAACACCACCGGCTGCAAGCCCTGGACCGTTTGCCCGTCGCGATACAAGCGCGCCGACAGGCTATGACCGTCGCGGGCAGGAATGATGAAATTCTCACAGACCACGGTGTCCAGCGGCACATCGAGAAACCCCGACGACGCTTCAAAATCGATCCGCGCCTGTTGCGGCGATTGCTCATGCATCGCGCGGCTTTTGCCGGTCATCCGGCCGAACTCGGCGAGTTCGAGAAATGCTTCAAGTTCTGGCAATACGGCCATGGGATGAATCCTTCACACAAAGAGAACATTTATCGGGCACAACAAAACACTGGAGCTGATGAGCCCCCTGTGGCGAGGGGGCTTGCCCCCGTTGGGTCGCGTAGCGGCCCCTCTTCACCCAAAAACGAAGGGACTGCTGCGCAGTCCAACGGGGGCAAGCCCCCTCGCCACAAAAGCCCCTCTAATCACGATTGTTTTCAAGCAAGGGTCAATCGGTGTTCCAGCAAGTCTTCCAGCTCATCCAGCAACTCGTCGCCGCGCAGCAGTTCGTAATGCCCGCCGGCCAACAGGCGATCTACGCCATGGCTGCCGACCTGCGCCTCGAACACCCGGCGCTCGTCGTCGCGCTCGGCCACCCACCAGCGATGCGCCGCTGCCTGAATCACCGGCAGTTGCCGATGCGCCAACGCCAGTTGTTTGAGGCGTGAACCCGTCGCAAAAATCTGCGTCAGTTCCCCTGCGCCCAATGCCGCTTGCTCATTGGAACCGTGCAAGGCCGCCTCGATCACTGCGATGGAGCCCTCGCGCTCGTTCAAATCAGCGGCTTTGCGCGCGATCAATGCCTGAGCCTCATCGGCCGGTAACCCGAGCACAAACTTCAGGAAGTCGCCCAGATCCTCGCGCCAGTCCCCCGCTTCCGCGGTGCCCGCCACGTAGCTGTCGACCAGCCCGGCAAACGCAACCGTTTCACCCAAGGATTCCAGTTCGTGTGCGACCAGTTGCGTCAACGCGCCGCCCAACGACCAGCCCAACAGGTAATACGGGCCCTTGGCCTGCTGACCGCGAATCCGCTGCGCATAGGCTTGCGCCATGGCCAGCAGCGATTCGTCCTGCCACTGCGGATCAAGCAACATCCGGCATTGCACGCCGTACACCGTGCGCCGTCCTTCCAGACGCCGCGCCAGCGGTTCGTAGTCGAACACCGTGCCGAAACCGGCGTGCAGGCAAAACAACGCCGGCACGTTGGGGATTCGCGCATTCAGCGCCAGCAAGGGGTCCGGTGCGGACGCTGGTTCAGCCACCTGATAGCCACTGAGTTCGGCGATGCACGGTTTCTGCATCAGATCCCTCAGCTTCAATTCGAAGCCCAATTGCGGCTGGCTGCGCACCCGCGAAATGACTTTGAGCACCTGCAACGAATCACCACCGAGTTCGAAGAAGTTATCGTCAATGCCCACTTGCGGCACGCCAAGCACCTCTTGCCAGATCGCGGTCAGCGCCGTTTCCAGGGCATTGCGCGGCGCGCGATAGCCGCCAAGCGCCCATTCCGGCGTTGGCAGTGCGCGACGATCAAGCTTGCCGTTGGCCGACAGCGGGAAGCGTTCCAGCACCATGATCCGCGCCGGCACCATGTAATCCGGCAGTTGCGCTTGCAGTTCAGACTTCAAGCGACGATCCAGACCGACTGCGCCGGCCGCCACCACATAACCGACCAATTGCTTGCCGGTCGGCGTGTCGTGGACCACCACGGCGGCATCCTGCACGCCCGCGCACTCACGCAGACGCGCTTCGATCTCGCCCGGTTCGATACGGAAACCACGGATCTTCACTTGCTGGTCGAGCCGTCCCAGGTAGTCGATCAACCCGCACTCACGCTGGCGCACCAAGTCGCCGGTGCGGTACATGCGGCCACCGGCCTCGAACGGATCGGGGATGAAACGCTCGGCACTCATGCCCGGACGCTGGTGGTAACCCCGCGCCAGGCATTCGCCGCCCAGGTACAGCTCACCGCTGACGCCGACCGGCAACGGATTGAGGTCGACATCCAGCACGTACAAGCCACGCCCGGCCACGCCCCGACCAATCGGCGCATACGCCGCGTCGCAGGTTTCGCTGGCCTCGGCACGCCACAACAGCGGCGTGACCACGGTTTCGGTCGGGCCATAGCCATTGACCAGACGCTGCGGACGCAAGGCGCGTTTGACCTGTTCGAAACTGGCGTCCGGCACCGCATCACCGCCAAAGCAATACACCTCAACCGCAGGCGGATTGCCCAGACGTTCGGCGACTTCGGCCATTTGTTGCAGGTACGCCGGCGGGAAGCAGGCGACGGTGACGGCGTGACGATGCAGCACTTCCAGGGTCTGCTCCGGCGTCCACAAACTGTCTTCGCGAATCACCAGACTGCCGCCGGCCAACAGCACACTCAGCCAACGCTCCTGAGCACCGTCAAAGGCGAACGACATGAAGTGCAATTCACGGCTGCGCGGCGCCAGTTCGTAGAGCTCGATGATGCCGCGGCAATGCCGGGCAATCGGTCCACGTTCCACGGCCACGCCTTTCGGTTGGCCGGTCGAGCCGGAGGTGTAGATCAGGTACGCCAGATGCCCCGGCAACGGATTGGAAACCGGGCACACCACGTTGTCGGCAACGCGCAACTGATCAAGCAGCAGGCGTGGCGGGCTATCCGCCAACGGCAGCCTTTCGCCCAGATCACTGTCGCAGAGCAACAGACTGGCGGCCGAATCGCTCAACATATAAGCCAGTCGTTCGGCCGGGTACGCCAGGTCCAAAGGCAGGTAAGCCGCCCCCGCTTTCAGCACCGCGAGGAACGCCACGATGGTGCGTTCGGAACGCGGCAACGCTACCGCCACCAGACTTTCCGCGCCGATGCCCCGATCGATCAATTGCTGCGCCAGCCCATTGGCCTGCGCCTCAAGCTCGGCATAACTAAGGTGCCGATCCTCACAGATCAAGGCGATGTTCTGCGGCTGCGTCTGTACATGCTGATTGAACGCGTGCAGCACATCGGCGCTGTCGGCCGACGCTTGCGGCAGGCTGATACGCGACTCAGGCAGGCCAATATCGCCGAGCAGACACGTCGCATCCTCCGGCAATGCACGCAGCAACCCTTCGAGCTGCGCACGAATCCGCTGCACTTCCACCTCACTGAAGCGGTCTTGCAGGAACAAATACTCGACTTCCAGGCCTTCTTCGTTGGCACTGACCATCAAGTCCATCGGGAAGTTGGTCACGCCACCGCTGCCGACCTCGGCAAAACGCAGCTCACCTTCCTCACCCCCGCGCAACGCACGGTCCACCGGATGGTTTTCGAACACGATGATGCTGTCGAACAGGCCCTGGCCACCCTGCCCGGCCCAGCGCTGAATGTCCGACAACGGCGTGTGTTCGTAGTCGCGGACCATCAGGTTGTAGTCCTGCAAGTCACGCAACCACTCGCCCAACGGCTGTTGCGGATCAAGCGTCTGGATCACCGGCAAGGTGTTGATGAACAGGCCGAGCATGTCCTGCGCCCCGGCCAAACCGGTCGGACGCCCGGCCACCGTGGCGCCGAACGCGACGCTGCGCTGGCCGCTGTGGCGTTGCAACAGCAACAACCACGCGCCTTGCACCAGCGTGTTCAGCGTCACGCGTTGACGCTTGGCGAAGGTGTGCAGTTTGCGCGTCGCCTCGCTGTCGAGGTTGCTGTACATCACGCCGTGGCCGGAGCCTGCGGCACCCGACGCCTTGGCCAGAATGGTCGGTTCTTCGAGCAATGCCAAGCGTTCGCGCCAGAAGCCCTCGGCCTGCGCCCCATCCTGACGTTGCAGCCAGGCGATGTAATCGGCGTAGCGACCGGTCAGGGTCGGCAACGTGTCGTTGTGGTACAGGCGCAGCATGTCACCCAGCAGTCGCGAGGCGCTCCAGCCGTCGAGCAGCAAGTGGTGGTAAATCCAGATCATCTGGTAACGGTCATCACCGAGGCGCACCAGGATGAAACGCATCAGCGGCGGACAGCTCAGGTCGAAACCCCTAGCCTGTTCCGCTGCGGCCAGTTCCTGCAACGCCTGCTCAGTGTCGCGGCGCTCACGCCAGTCGAGTTCTTCGATGGGCAACTCGACGTCGGCGAACACCGCTTGCAGCGGATCGGCCAGGCCATCGCGCCAGCGGAACGCCGCACGCAGCACTTCGTGACGCTCGACCAGGGTCTGCCACGCCGCGCGGAAACGCGGCACCTGCAAACCGTCCACCGCCACGCTCAACTGGTTGACGTACGGGTTGAGCTCCGGTGAATCGAGGCAATGGAACAACATGCCTTGCTGCATCGGCGACAGCGGATACAAGTCTTGCAGTCCTTCACGGGCGGCAACGTCGATGTGCGGCACCAGCGAAAAAGCTTCGACTTTCGGCGCTTCGATCAATGTTGCTTCACGGCTGCCGGCCACGGCGGCCAACGCACGAATGGTCTGCTGCTCGAACAGTTGCTTCGGACTGAACACCAACCCGCGCTGCCCGGCACGGCTCACCGCTTGCAACGAGATGATCGAATCCCCGCCCAGTTCGAAGAAGTTTTCGGTGACGCCCACCGATTCCAGCCCCAGCAGTTCCTGCCAGATGTCCACCAGCAGTGCTTCGGCCGGCGACGCGGCAGCCACATGATCGTGCTGTTGCCGAGTGGCCTCTGGCGCCGGTAGCCCTTGGCGATCAAGCTTGCCGTTCGGCGTCAATGGCAACGCCGCCAGGCACATCAAATGCGCCGGCAGCATGTGCGCCGGCAAGCGGCTGCGCAGGTGCGCCGTCAGCGCCTCGCGCAGGTCCTGCTCATCGGCGAGCGGATCGCGCGGCACCACGTAACCGACCAATTGGCGGCTGACCGGACCTTCGCGGTCGATCACGAAGGCTTCACGCACACCTTCATGTTCAAGCAGGCAGGCTTCGATTTCGCCGAGTTCGATACGGAACCCGCGAATCTTCACTTGCTGGTCGATCCGGCCAAGGTATTCAACGACGCCATCGGCACGGAACCGTGCGAGGTCGCCACTGCGGTACAAACGCGCGCCCGGTACGAACGGATCCGGCACGAAGCGTTCAGCCGTCAAATCGGGACGCTGATGGTAACCCCGGGCGACGCCCTCGCCGCCCAGGTACAACTCGCCCGCGACGCCGACCGGCAACGGCTGCAGACCGCCGTCCAGAATATAGGCGCTGCGATTGCCCACCGGCCGGCCAATCGGCATGAACGCCGAGTCGAATTCGGTATCCGGGTACGCCAGCCAGATCAGCGGCGTGATCACCGTTTCGGTCGGACCGTAGCCGTTGATCAGGCGTTTCGGTTGCAGTACCTGCTGCACTTCGTCGAAGGCATGTTTGGCCATGCCTTCACCGCACGGGGTGTACGAACGGATCGGCAGATCACGCCCCGCTTCGCCCATGAATTCGGCGATCTGACCCAGATAGGTTGGAGTGAAACAGGCGATGGTGATGCCGTGTTTTTCGATCTCGGCGCAGGTGCGCTCGACACTCCACAACTCATCGTCACGGGGCATCACCGCCGAACCGAATACCAGCGGTGTCAGCCAGCGCTCATGGGCGCCGTCGAAGCTGATCGAAGCAAATTGCAGTTCGCGGTCGTCCGGGGTCATGCCGTACAACTCGCCGATGGACAGACAATGCATGGCCAGCGGACCGTGGGCCACGCTGACGCCTTTCGGCCGCCCGGTGGAGCCCGAGGTGTAAATTAGATAGGCGAGGTTTTCGCCACAGGTCAGGTTGACCGGGTTGGTCTCAGCCATCGATTCCAGCGGTTCGCGGTCGACTTCCAGCACCGCCAGACCTGGCGGCAATGGCAGTTTTTCCCGCAGCCACGACTGGCTGATCAGCAGCGCAATGCCGCTGTCTTCCATCAGGTAGCGCAGGCGTTCGGCCGGGTACGCCGGGTCCAATGGCACGTAGGCGCCGCCAGCCTTGAGGATCGCCAGCAAGCCGATGATCATTGCAGGCGTTCGCTGCATCGCCAGGCCGACCCGCACTTCCGGGCCGATGCCCAGTGCGCGCAAGCGATGGGCCAATTGGTTGGCGCGACGGTTGAGTTGGTCGAAGCTCAGCTCCAGGTCATTGAAGATCAGTGCGGTGGCGTCCGGGCGAATAACCGCCTGGGCCTCGATCAATTGATGCACACACAGCGGATTTGCCGTGGCGGTGAACGCGGGGTTCCACTCGACCAATTGTTGTGTACGTTCAGGCGCGGTCAGCAGGTCCAGTTCACTCAATGCAGCGTGTGGTGCGGCGACCATCGCCGCCAGCAGCGCGGCCAGATGCTCACTCATGCGGGCAATCGCCTCGGCGCTGAAGTGAGCGCACTGATAGCTCCAGTTCAGGCTCAACTGGCTTTCGGCGGTGGCCGCCAGCGTCAGCGGGAAGTTGGTGCGTTCATGGTTCTGCGGGATCGAGAAGCTCAACCCGGCCGGCGCGCCCTGTTGCAGCGCTTCGGCCACCGGGAAGTTTTCGAACACCAGCAGGCTGTCGAACAGTGGCTCGCCGGCACGTCCGGCCCAGCGCTGAATGTCGCCCAATGCGGTGAACTCATGCTCACGCAATTCCAGGTTCTGCGCCTGCAAGCGGCTCAGCCACTGGCCGACGCTTTCAAGCGCATCCGGCGTGCTGATCACCGGCAAGGTGTTGATGAACAACCCGAGCTGGCTTTCGGCCCCCGGCAAATCCACCGGCCGCCCCGCCACGGTGGCGCCGAACGCCACGCTGCGCTGGCCGCTGTAGCGTTGCAGCAGCAGCGCCCACGCGCCTTGCACCAAGGTGTTGAGCGTGACTTTCTGCTGACGGGCGAACTCGCTGAAGCGTTGGCTGGTGGCAACATCGAACGTCTGGCGATGGTCGCCGAACCCTGCCGTCGACAGGTGTTTACCGCCGCCATGGGCCAGGCTCTGCGCCAACAGCGTCGGGTTGTCGAGGTGGGCCAGTTGCTCGCGCCAGAACAGTTCATCTGCCTGTGCGTCCTGACGTTGCAACCAGCCGATGTAATCGGCAAAACGCCCGGTTGGCGCCTGCACTTCCTGCCCGGCATAGCGCTGCAAAACTTCGCTCAGCAGCAGCGAGTTGCTCCAGCCATCCAGCAACAGGTGATGGTGGGTGTAGATCAGTTGCTGGCGATCATCGTCGAGTCGCACCAGGGTCAAGCGCATCAATGGCGCCCGGGTCGAGTCGAGTTGCAGGCGTTCGTCGTCAATCAATTCAATCAACGCTTGGGCCTGATCGCTACGGCCGCGCCAGTCGAGGCGGGTCAGCGGCAAATGCAGATGACGATGGACCAACTGCACCGGCGCTTCAAAACCGTCGGGGAAGTGGAAACTGCTGCGCAGGATCGGATGGGTGTCGAGCACCGCTTGCCACGCGCAGCCCAGTCGTTCGGCATCCAGACCTCGGGCTTCGACGCTGAGCTGGTTCACGTACGCGCCAGACTCCGCCTCATACAAACTGTGGAACAACAAACCGGCCTGCATCGGCGACAACGGATACACGTCCTCGATCTGCGCCGGCGGTACCGGCAAGCCATCGAGTTGTGCCTGAGTCAGACGCGCCAGCGGGAAGTCCGCCGGGGTCACGCCGCCCGCGCCATCGCTCAGGCAATGGGCGATCAGCGCCAGCAATTCGTGACGGAAATCTGCAGCCAGGGCTTCGATTTCATGCTGTTCGAAGCATTCGCGGCTGAAGGTCCAGTCGAGTTTCAGTTCGCCGCCATAGACCTGACCGTCCACCGACAGCCAGTTCGGCAACGGTGCGTCGGCCGATTGCGCGGCACCGCTGGATTCGCGAGCGGGGGTAAACAATGCGTCTTCGGCAAAGCTCTGGTCGAACTGGCCAAGGTAGTTGAACGTCACCCGCGCCTGCGGCAACGCGGCCAATGCCGCTTGGGTCGACGCATCGCCCATGTAGCGCAACAGGCCGTAGCCCATGCCTTTGCCGGGGACCTCGCGCAGCTGTTGCTTGATGGCCTTGATCGAAGCCGCCAGGTCAGCGGTCGGCGTCAGACGCACCGGGAACAGGCTGGAGAACCAGCCGACGGTGCGGGTCAGGTCGATGTCGTCGAACAGCTCTTCGCGGCCATGGCCTTCGAGCTGAATCAGCGCCGATTCGTCACCGGTCCAGCGGCTGAGGGTGCGGGCCAGTGCAGTCAGCAGCAGGTCGTTGACTTGCGTGCGGTAGATCGCCGGCGCCTGTTGCAGCAGTTGGCGAGTTTGTTCGCGGTCCAGACCGATGCTGACGCCCTGGCGCAGATGCCCGGCCTGACTGGCGTGGGCATTGGCCGCCGGCAACCAATCATTGGCGACGCTCAGTTGCGCCTGCCACCAGGCCAGTTCGCCAGTGGCGGCTTCGGAGCGTGCATAGGCGTCGAGTTTCTCGGCCCAGGCCTGGAAAGCGCTGGTCTTCGGCTGCAGGTCTTGCCCAAGGTAGGCTGCCTGCAAATCTTCCAGCAACACCCGCCACGACACACCGTCCACCGCCAAGTGGTGGATCACCAGCAGCAACCGCTGCGAACCGTCGGCCTGGGCGATCAACGCCACGCGCAGCAGCGGACCATCTTGCAGGCTGAGGCTGCGTTGCGCTTCGTCGCACACCGATTCGAGCGACGCATCGCTGGCCACGCGAGCGGTCCAGAGCATGTCGATCACATCGGCACTGTCGGCCCCGACATAACGCGCCGACCATTGACCGTCGACCTGACTGAAGCGCAAACGCAGTGCGTCGTGCTGTTTGAGCAGACGTTGTAGCGCCGCTTGCAGGCGCGGCAATTCGAGGGTTTCACGCGGTACCAACAGCACGGCCTGGTTCCAGTGCGCGCGTTGCGGGATGGGTTCGTCGAAGAACCAGCGCTGGATCGGCGTGAGTTTCTGTACGCCGTCCACCGGACCTTGATGCGCCAGCGGTGCGGCCTGTTCTTTAACCACAGCGGCCAGCGCTTGCAAGGTCTGCTGCTGGAACAGGTCGCGGGGTTGCAGGTTCAGGCCTGCACGACGGGCACGGCTGACCACTTGAATCGAAATGATCGAGTCGCCGCCCAGTTCGAAGAAGTTGTCCTGACGCCCGACCTGCTCCACGCCCAACACGTCCTGCCAGATCTGCGCCAGCACCTGTTCGTGTTCGCTGCGCGGCGCTTCGAAGGCGCGTTGGCTGACGTGCGCGGTGGGTGCTGGCAGCCGTTTGCGGTCGAGCTTGCCATTCGGGCTGAGGGGCATTTGTTCGATCAGCACGGTCTGCGCCGGCACCATGTAATCCGGCAGGCTGGCGAGCAAATGGCTCTTCAGGGTTTCGCGCCACGCGCCTTGTTGCTCGGAACTGGCCTCCAGCAGTGCGCGATCCTGCGGCACGAGGTACGCGACCAATTGCTTGCCGCTCGGGCCGTCGAGGGCCAGCACCACGGCTTCCTGCACGTCGGCATGCTCTTGCAGGCGCGCTTCGATTTCGCCCAGTTCGATGCGCAAACCGCGAATCTTCACTTGGTGGTCGATGCGCCCGCAGTAATCGATGGCGCCGTCGGCGCGATAACGCGCCAGGTCACCGGTGCGGTACAGGCGCTGGCCGCTGCCGAACGGATCGACCACAAATCGCTCGGCGGTCAGCGCGCCGCGACGCTGATAACCGCGCGCCAGGCCGACGCCGCCGAGGTACAACTCGCCCACCGCGCCCAACGGCAACGGTTGCAGTTCATTGTCTAGGATGCAGGTGCGCAAGTTGGCAATCGGGCGACCAATCGGCACGCTGTCACGGCCTTCTTCCACGCAAGTCCAGTGGGTCACGTCGATGGCCGCTTCGGTCGGGCCATAGAGGTTGTAGAGATTGGCTTGCGGCAGGCTGCGCAGCGTCTGGCGTTGCAGTTCCATCGGCAGCGCTTCACCGCTGCAAATGATCCGTGTCAGCGAGGTGCAGGCTTGCGACTCCTCGGCGCCGAGGAACGCGGAAAGCATCGATGGCACAAAGTGCAGCGTGGTGATTGCTTGTTCGACGATCAACGCGGCGAGGCGTTGCGGATCGCGATGTTCGCCCGGTGCGGCGATCACCAGCGTGGCGCCTTTCATCAGCGGCCAGAAAAACTCCCACACTGACACGTCGAAGCTGAACGGTGTTTTTTGCAACACACGGTCGGTCGGCAACAGGTTGTAGGCCTCTTGCATCCACTCCAGACGGTTATGCAGCGCCACATGACGGTTGCCCGCGCCTTTGGGTTTGCCGGTAGAACCGGAGGTGTAGATCACGTAGGCGAGGTTTTCGGCGATGGCCAGGTTGGACAGATCAGTGCCCGGCAGATCGCTCAACCAGTCAGCCTCGGCGCGCAGGCACAAGGTCCGCACGTTATCGGGGGTCGGCAATTGCGCCAGCAGATGTTCCTGAGTCAACAGCAACGAAATACCGCTGTCTTCGATCATGTAGCTCAGGCGATCCAGCGGGTATTCCGGGTCCAGCGGCACATAGGCACCACCGGCCTTGAGAATCGCCAACAGACCGACGACCATTTCAAACGAACGCTCGCAGGCAATCCCGACGATCACTTCCGGGCCGACACCCCGAGCGCGCAGGTGATGGGCCAGGCGGTTGGCGCGCAGGTTCAGTTCGGCGTAACTCAGGGTCTGGCCCTGGAACACCAGCGCCGTCGCCGCGCCGTTTTCAGCCACACGCTCTTCGAAATGGCGCTGTACGCAGACTTCGCCCGGATAAGCCTGAGCGGTGTCGTTGAGGTCATCCAGAATACGCAGGCGCTCGTCGGCAGCCAGCAGCGGCAACTCGGCGAGTGGGCATTGCGGGTTCGCCAGCACACCGGCCAACAGGGTGCGCCAATGGCGGGCCAAATGCTCGATGCGCTCGGCGTCGAACAGATCGGTGGCATAGGTCAGGCTGGCGAACAGTTTGTCGCCCTCCTCCTGCGTGTCCAGTTGCAGGTCGAATTGCGTGGTGTGCGCCGTGGCGTTCAGCGCTTCGACTCGCAGCCCGGCGAGCAAGCCGCTGACCGCGGCCGGTTTGGCTTGCTGGTGGTTGAACATCACCTGGAACAGCGGGCTGTGGCTGAGGCTGCGCTCACCTTGCAGCGTCTGCACCAGACGCTCGAACGGCAAGTCCTGGTAATCCTGGGCATCCAGCGAGGCGGTGCGGGTCTGGTCGAGCAATTGGCTGAACGGCTGGCGCCCGTCCAGTTCCGCGCGCATCACCTGGGTGTTGACGAAGAAGCCGATCAGGCCTCGAGTTTCCGCACGATTACGGTTGGCAATCGGCACGCCAACGCGCAGGTCGGACTGACCGCTGTAGCGATAGAGCAAGGCCTGGAAGCTCGCCAGCAACAGCATGAACGGCGTAACCCCGCGCTGTTTGGCCAAGGTCATCAGGCCGCTGGCGAGGGTTGCATCGAGGGCGAAATCCAGACGCGCACCGCGCTGGCTCGGTTGCGCCGGGCGTGGGCGATCAGTCGGCAATTCCAGCAGCGGTTGTTCGCTGCCCAGCGTGTCGCGCCACCAGTTGAGCTGGCGCTCCAGTTCCCCCGCTTCCATCCAGCGGCGTTGCCACAGGGCGTAATCGCAATACTGGATCGGCAGCGGTTCCAGTGCTGCATCTTGCCCTTGGCAATGCGCGGCGTAGAGACGGGAGAATTCCTCCACCAACACGCCCATCGACCAGCCATCGGTGACGATGTGGTGCAGGGTCAGCAACAGCACGTGGTCTTCGGCATCCAGTTGCAACAGGCTGACCCGCAACAGCGGCCCGTGCTGCAGATCGAATGGGCAGGCGATTTCCAACTCGACGTTTTTCAATGCGAGATCGAGGCGATTTTCCTGAGGTTCGCCGCGCAGATCGATGTGTTCGATCGCCAGCGATGTGAACCCGGCCAGTGTCTGAACGACTTGACCGTCATCCTCGACAAAACGACTGCGCAAGCTTTGATGCCGCTCCAGCAATACGTCGAAGCTCTGCTGCAACGCCGCGACATTCAGCGGCCCGTGCAAACGTAACGCCGCCGGAATGTTGTACGCAGAACTCTGCGGGTCGAGTTGCCAGAGGAACCATTGGCGTTGCTGCGCGTACGACAGTTCGAAGCGGGTTTGTGGCTCGGCAGCCGGCGGGATCGGCAGTTGGCCGAAGCTCACGCCCTGCTCCTGCATGCGGCTCAGAAACTCGCGGCGCTTGTCGGCGGGCAGGCCGGCGAAACGGCTGGCGATACGCTGGGCAGTGGTGTGTTCCATCAGTTGATCTCCATCTCGTCGAGAAGCGACTCAAGCGCATCAAGACGTGCATCGTTGTCAGCCGGGGCGTGTTGCCCGGCCATGGCGGCATAAGCCTGCAGGTCGGTGGATTCGAACAGCGCGCGCAGCGGCAGCTCGATGCCCAGTTCCAGTTCCACGCGGGCACTGGCCTGGGCGGCGAGCAGCGAGTGCCCACCCAGTTCAAAGAAGTTGTCGCGACGACCGATCTGAGCCACGCCCAGCACCTCGGCCCAGATCGCCGACAGTTGCTGTTCGAGTTCGCCTTCGGGAGCTTCGAACGGGCGTTGCCAGTCCTCGGCATCCGGTACTGGCAAGGCCTTGCGGTCGAGCTTGCCGTTGCCGGTCAGTGGCAAGGCGTCGAGCAGCAACCAATGGCTAGGCACCATGTAGTCCGGCAGATCGACCTTGAGCGCGGCACGCAGTTGATCGCGCCAGGCGATCGGGTCGTAAGGGGTGTGCTCGGCCACGACGTAGGCGCACAGCTGCGGTCCGCCGTCGCCGTTGTGCACGTTTAACACCGCTTGGCGCACGCCCGGTTGGGCCAGCAACGCGGTTTCGATTTCGCCGAGTTCGATGCGGAAACCGCGAATCTTCACTTGCTGGTCGATGCGGCCGAGGTAATCGATGCTGCCGTCGGCGCGCTGGCGCGCCAGGTCGCCGCTGCGATAAAGGCGTTGCGAAGCGTCAAACGGGCTCGGCACAAAGCGTTCGGCGGTCAGGCCGAAACGCCCGTGATAACCACGCGCCAAGCCAGCCCCCGCGATGTACAACTCGCCCGCCACCCCTACCGGAACTGGCTGCAGCTGGCTGTCGAGCAAGTACCAGCGCAGGTCGCGGATCGGCAGGCCAATCGGGCTCTGGGCCTTGCCGTCCAGGTCGGCCAGACGAATCGCGCGGTAGGTCACGTGCACCGTGGTTTCGGTGATGCCGTACATGTTGACCAGGGTGGGTTGTTGGTCGCCAAAGCGTTCGAACCAGGGACGCAGGCTCGCGACGTCGAGGGCTTCACCGCCGAAAATCACCTGACGCAGGGCCATGCTGCGCGGGCTGGTGCAGGCAATCGGCAACAATTGGCGGAACGCGCTCGGGGTCTGGTTCAGCACCGTCACGCCTTCATCGCAGAGCAAGCGGTGGAACGCTTGCGGTTCGCGGCTGATGTCATGCGGCACGATCACCAGACGCCCGCCGGTGCACAGCGAGCCAAACAGCTCCCACACCGAGAAGTCGAAGGCGTAGGAATGGAACAGCGTCCAGACATCGTGCGGGCCGAAGTTGAACTCGGCGGCGGTGGCGCTCAGCAGGCGCCCGACGTTGGCATGGCTGAGCAATGCGCCTTTCGGTCGCCCGGTAGAACCGGAGGTGTAGATCACGTACGCGAGGTTGTCCGGGGTCGCCAGTGCCGGCAGGTCGTCGTCGCGGAAGGCGTCCAGTTGCAACGACTCCAGCTTCAGCACCTGCACGCCCTCGCGGGAGGGCAAGCCATCGATCAGGTGTTGTTGGGTCAACAGCAGCGTGATGCCGCTGTCTTCGATCATGTAGCTCAGGCGCTCGGCCGGATAGTGCGGATCAAGCGGCACGTAGGCGCCGCCGGCCTTGAGAATCGCCAGCAAGCCGACCACCAGCGGCATCGCCCGCTCAGTGGCGATGCCGACCCGCACTTCCGGCCCGACGCCCTGCTCTTGCAGTGTGCGCGCCAGTCGATTGGCCTGGGCGTTGAGCGCGGCGTAAGTCAGTTGCTCACCTTCGCAGACCAGTGCGATGGCGTTCGGCTGTTGCGCGGCTTGAGCTTCGAACAACTGGTGCAAGGTTGGCGACGAGGGTTGCGCCGCGAATGCCGGGTTCCAGTGCTGGATCAACGCGTCGGATTGCGGCGCATGCAGCAGTGGCAGTTCGGCGACGCGTTGCTGTGGATCGTTGACCACCGCACGCAGCAGGTTCAGCCACTGTTCGGCGAAGCGCTGCATCGACGCCTCGTCGTACAGGTCCGTGCCGTAAGTCAGGCTGGCATCGAGCGCTTCGCCCTGTTCCTGGGTGTCGAGTACCAGATCAAACTGGGTGGTCTGCTGCTGCCAGTGCAGACGTTCAACCTGCAAGTCGGCCACGCTGCGCTCGACGCTCGCGCCCATTTGCTGCTGATGGTTGTAGAGCACCTGGAACAACGGGCTGTGATTGAGGCTGCGATCCGGCTGCAAGGCGTCGACCAATTGCTCGAACGGCACGTCCTGATGGGCTTGGGCGTCCAGTGCGATTTGCTTGACCTGCTGCAGCAACGCACTGAACGGCTGCTGCCCGTCGACCTGTGTGCGCAGCACCTGAGTATTGATGAAGAAGCCGATCAGGCCTTCGGTTTCGAGGCGCGAACGCCCGGCGCTCGGCACGCCGACGCTGATGCTCGACTGCCCGCTCTGGCGATGCAGCAAGGTCTGGAAACTCGCCAGCAACAGCATAAACAAGGTCACTTGCTGCTCTTGGGCGCGTTGGCGCAAACCGGCCAGCAACTCGCGATCAACGTTCAGCGTCAGGCTGGCGCCGCGCTCAGAGCGACGGGCCGGACGGGTCAGTTCACTCGGCAACTCCAATGGTGTCTGGCTGCCAGCCAGTTGCTCACGCCACCATGCCAGTTGCCGTGCGCCCTCGCCGGCTTCCAGCCAGTCGCGCTGCCAACGGGCGTAGTCGCTGTAGTTCACCGGCAGGCTGGCCAGACCGGCAGCGCGACCGTCGACGGCCGCCTGATACAACGCGCTGAACTCATCAACCATGACCTGCATCGACCAGCCATCGGCGGCGATGTGGTGCACGGTCAGTACCAGCACGTGTTCGTCGGTGTTTACTTGCAGCAGCAAGACGCGCCACAGCGGGCCGCTGCGCAGGTCGAATGGCCGGGCGATTTCATCCGCCACCGCGCTGTCGACGGATGATTGATCGAGCGTGCGCTGTTCCAGTTGCAGCGCCAGCGTGTCATGCAACACCGGACGCGCCTGCTGGCCATCCTGTTCGAACGTCGTGCGCAGGGTTTGGTGTCGGGCCTGCAATTGCGCGAAGGCCTCGCACAGGCCATTGAGATTGAGCGAGCCCTTGAGGCGCAATGCAGCGGGAATGTTGTAGGCCGGGCTGTGCGGGTCCAGCTGCCAGAGAATCCATTGGCGCTGTTGGGCGTACGACAGCATCGGCGGTTGATCGACAGGCGCAGGTTGCAGGATCGGTTGGCCGCTGATGTTCGCCAGCGCTCCACGCTCGGCAAATTCCGCCAGAGTCGCGGCCGAGAACAGGCTGCTCACCGACAGCTCGAGGTGCAATTGCTGACGCACCCGCGAGATCACCTGAAGCACCAGTAACGAGTGACCGCCCAGTTCAAAGAAGTTGTCGTTACGCCCTACTCGCTCGACCTGCAACACGTCCTGCCAGATCAGCGCCAGTTGCGTTTCCAGCCCTTGGGCCGGGGCTACAAAATCACGTTGTACGTCGCTGGCCTCAATACGCGGCAAGGCCCGGCGATCCAGTTTGCCGTTGTTGTTGAGCGGCAATCTGGCCAGCAGGATCAGGTGACTTGGCACCATGTATTCCGGCAACGACTGACGCAGAACAGCCTTGAGGCTTTCCAGATAATCAGTTTCAGAAACCACCGCGTCGCTGGCCACGACATACGCCACCAGTTGCGTCCCGTCCTGAGCAATGACCGCCGCTTCACGCACGTCCTCGCGGGCTTGCAGGCAGGCTTCGATCTCACCCATTTCAATGCGGAAACCGCGGATTTTCACTTGGTGGTCGATACGGCCGACGTATTCCAGACGGCCATCTGTGTTGTAGCGCGCCAGGTCGCCGCTGCGGTACAGCCGCGCACCCGGCTCACGGGCGAACGGGTCCGGCAGGAAACGTTCGGCGGTCAGCGCCGGACGATCGAAGTAGCTTTGCGCGAGGCAGGCCGGTGCACCGATGCACAGCTCGCCAACGCCACCGTTGGGCAGCAATTGACCGGAGGCGTCCAGCACATACAACGCACGGCCGGCGATGGCGCGACCAATCGGGATGCCAAACGCATCGCTGGCATCGTCGAGACGGCATTCATGCACACTGGACACCACCGTCGCTTCGGTCGGGCCGTAGGTGTTGAGCAGTCGCACGTGGCTCAATCCAGCCTGATGCCACAAGCGCAAACCTTCGACCGACATCGCTTCGCCGCCGACGTGCACCTGACGCAAATCACCGAGATCGCGCACCACGCCGCTCGCGCAGTCGCGGGCCAGCAGGTACCAGTAAGCCGCCGGCAGGTCTGCCACGGTCACGCCTTGCTCGACGATTTCAGACGCCAGTCGCCCGGCATCCCACAACGCATCACCGCGCATGATCAACGCCGCGCCGACGCACAACGCCGGGAAACACTGCTCGACGAAGCCGTCGAAACTGAAGGTCGCGAACTGCAACACGCGGTCCGCCGCCGACAGCACCGAATAGTCAGCGGCGGATTGGCAGAATTCGCGCAACGCGGCGTGGGCGATGGCCACGCCTTTGGGCTGGCCGGTGGAGCCGGAGGTGTAGATGACGTAGGCCAGATCTTCGGCACCCGCGTGGTTTTGCGGATCGTGTTCAGGAAAACCGGCGTTGTCGTCGAGGCTGAGACGGCGCACGCCTTGCACATTTTCCAGCAGTCCGGATTCGCACAGCAGCACGTCGAGGCGGCTGTCGTCGATCATGTAGGCCAGGCGTTCTGCCGGGTAGCTCGGGTCCAGCGGCACATACGCCGCGCCGCTTTTCAGCACCGCCAGCAGGCTGACGACCAGTTGCGGCCCACGGTGCAGCGCCAGCCCGACACGCTTGCCGGGACCGGCACCGTTTTCAATCAGGCGATGGGCCAGGCGATTGGCCTGAGTGTTCATCTGGACGTAGCTCAGGGATTGGCCGTCAACCTGCAATGCCAGGGCATTCGGCGTGGCGGCAGCCTGAGCGGCGATTTGTTCGTGGACTAACAAGGTTGTGGATAACTGAACCGGGGCCGGCTGGCTGAGCGCAAGCAGCGCATTTTTACCCTCGACATCGAGCAATTCCAGCGCACCCAATGCCGCGTCCGGCAACGCCATCAATTGCATCAGCAGATGCTGCAGATTGGCCGACAACTCAACGACCTGCGCCGCACTGAACCGTGCCGCGTCGTAGCTGAAGTCCAGGTTCAATCCTTCACCCAGTTCGATGCCGAGGGTCAGGGGATAGTGCGTGCGCTCATGGTTGTGCAGGTTGCCGAACGACAACCCGGCCGGCGCGCCCTGCTTCAGCGCTTCGGCGACCGGGAAGTTTTCGAACACCAGCAGGCTGTCGAACAGCGCCAAACCCTGCTGCCCTGCCCAGCCCTGAATGTGGTAAAGCGGCACATGCTCGAACTCGCGCATGGCCAGGTTCAGCCCTTGCAGCTCGCCCAGCCATTGGCTGACGGATTGCTCAGGCTTCATCGCGCAGACCAGCGGCAGCGTGTTGATGAACAACCCGAGCTGTTCTTCGATCCCCGGCAATGGCGCCGAACGACCCGCGACGGTGGCCCCGAAGACCACGCAATCCTGAACGGTGTAGCGGTGCAGCAACAGGCTCCACGCCGCTTGCAGCACGGTGTTGAGGGTGACTTTCTGTTGCCGGGCGAAGTCGGCCAGACGCTGGGTGGCGCGGCTGTCGAGGGCCACTCGATAGGCTTCGCTGCCCTCGGCGCCCACGGGCGGACGCAAGGCTTCGGCGAGCAAGGTGGGTGCTTGTAGCGGCGCCAGCGCGGCTTTCCAGAATTGCTCGCCAGCGACGGCGGATTGCTGCTGCAACCAGCCCAGATAATCGCGGTATTGGCCGCTCGGTACCGGCAGCGATTGCCCGCTGACGTAATGCTGGATCACTTCGGCCAGCAACTGCGCGTTGCTCCAGCCGTCCATCAAAATGTGGTGGCTGGTGTAGATCAGGTGCCAGACGTCAGCGTCGGTATGGACCAGCTTCAAACGGAACAGCGGCGCGCGACCCAATTCGAAACCATGGGCGCGCTCGGCATCGGCCAGCGTATCGGTGTCGGTCGCTTCCAGCACCTCGAGCGGCAACGCAACCTGACGGACAATCGCCTGATGCGCGGTGTCGAGGCCTTGCCAGTGGAAGCTGCTGCGCAGGATGTCGTGGCGTTGCAGTGCGGTCTGCCAGGCGTGGGCAAAACGCTGCGGATCGAGGCCTTGAATGTCCAGGCGCAACTGACTGATGTAGGCGCCGACGTGCGGTTCGTAGAGCGTGTGGAACAGCATGCCCTGTTGCATCGGTGACAGCGGATACAGGTCTTCAAGGGTTGCAACCGGCAACGCGTCGAGTTGCGTCTGGCTGATGCGCGCCAGCGGGAAGTCCGACGGCGTGGCTTGCGGCACTTCAACGGCGCAACAGTGATCGATCAGCGCCTTGAGCTCCTGCGCGTAGTCGTCCGCCAGCCCCTGGATGGTCGCGGTGTCAAACATCTCGCGGCTGAAACCCCAACTCAGCGACAACTCGCCGCCGTAGACCTGTCCTTCGACTGTCAGCCAGTTGCCCAGCGGTGCCGATGGATCCTGCGCCACGCCGTTACCTTCGGTGGACGGCACGAACAGCGCGGCGTCGTCGAACTGACGGTCGAACTGCCCCAGGTAGTTGAAAGTGATGCGCGGCTGCGGCAACGCGGCGAGTTCGGCGCTCATCGCCGGGCCGCCGAGGTAACGCAATGCGCCGTAGCCGAGGCCCTTGTCCGGCACGCTGCGCAGCTGTTCCTTGATGGCTTTGATCGATGTGCCGAGATCGCTCGACGGCACCAGATTGACCGGGAACAGGCTGGTGAACCAGCCCACGGTGCGGGTCAGGTCGATGTCGTCGAACAGGTCTTCGCGGCCATGCCCTTCCAGCTGAATCAGCGCGCTGCCCTGCCCGCTCCAGCGGCAAACCGCGCGCGCCAGTGCGGTCAGCAGCAGGTCGTTGACCTGGGTGCGATAGGCCGCCGGAGCGTGTTGCAGCAGTTTACGGGTGTGTTCGGCGTTGAGCTTGAGCTCGATTTTGTGTTCGAAACGGTTTTCCAGCGCGCCGTTCGGGCAGTCGCAGGGCAGATCAGTCGGGGCGTTGTTCAATTGGGCCAGCCAATACTCTTTGCTGGTTTCAAACGCTGGGAGGTGATCTTGCAGACGAGCGACCCAGCGCTGGTAGCTGCTGGTTTTCACCAACGACACCTTGCCACCGCTGTAGAACTTCTGGAGATCGTCCAGCAACACACGCCAGGAAACACCGTCCACCACCAGGTGATGAATCACCAGCAACAGGCGTTGAGTACCGTCGGCCATAGCGACCAGCAGTGCGCGCATCAGCGGCCCAGTTTGCAGATCGAGGCTGCGTTGGGCTTCGTCACATAGAGCGTTGAGTTCGTCGACGGAGTGCGCCTGACTCTGCCACAGCACCGACTCGGTGGTCGACGCGGCGTAGGTTTGCTGCCAGCCATCAGCGGTCTGCTCGTAGCGCAGACGCAAGCTGTCGTGGAGGGTCAGCAATTGCTCAAGGGCACGGTCCAGCACTTCAGCATTCAACACCTCGCGAGGCACCAGCAGCAGTGACTGGTTCCAGTGCTGACGCTCGGGGATTACCTGTTCGAAAAACCATTGTTGCACCGGCGCCAACGCCACCGCACCGATGGCCGGGCCTTGGTCGATCAACACCTGTTCGCCGCTGCGGGCCGCTTGAGCGAGGCTGCGGATGGTCTGGTGCTGGAACAGGTCCTTGGGGCTCAACACGATCCCGGCCTGACGCGCGCGGCTGACCACTTGCATGGACACGATGGAATCGCCGCCCAGTTCGAAAAAGTTGTCTTCCAGACCGACGTTGTCGACAGCCAGCACGTCCTGCCAGATTGCGGCGAGGGATTTTTCCAGTGCGCTACGTGGCGCGACGTGTTCGCGTTGCTGCTGTGAACCATCAACCGCCGGCAAGGCCTTGCGGTCGAGTTTGCCGTTGGGGGTCAGCGGCAGATGATCGAGGAACAGCAAGAACGCCGGGACCATGTAATCCGGCAGATGCTGGCGCAGCGCGGCTTTCAACGTTTCACGCTGAGTCGCTTGAACGTCGGTGTCGCCCAGCAACGCGGGATCGTTCGGCACGATATAGGCCACCAATTGCTGGCCGTTGACCCCGTCCTGCGCCAGCACCACCAGTTCGCGCACGGCGTCCTGCTGCAACAGCCGCGCTTCGATTTCACCGAGTTCGATGCGAAAGCCACGGACCTTGACCTGATGGTCGATGCGCCCGACATATTGCAGCGTGCCATCGGCCTGATAGCGGGTCAGGTCACCGCTGCGGTACAGGCGCTCGCCATTGCTGGCGAACGGGTTCGGCACATACTTTTCAGCGGTCATGCCCGGCCGCGCGAGGTAACCACGGGTGATCCCTGCGCCGCTCAGGTACAGCTCGGCAGAAACGCCTTGCGGCACCGGTTGCAGTTCGGCATCCAGCAAATAGCTGGCGGTGTGCTTTAGCGCACGACCGATGTTCGCGCGGCCACCGGCCTCACGGCGGGTCCAGGTCGAATACGTGGTGTCTTCTGACGGGCCGTACAGGTCGTAGACGTGCTCCACGGTCGGTTGCTGATACAGCGCGTCCACCAGGCTCTGCTTCAGCGGCTCACCGGCGAGGTTGATGATGCGCACACTCGGCGGAATCTGTCCGTCGCGCTGCAACGCATTGATCGCCGACGGTACGGTGTTGATCAGGCGCACCTGATCCCGCGCCGGCAGGTGCGGCAGTTCCAGGGCATTGCGGGCGATGATTACCGAGCCGCCGTTGGCCAGGGTCACAAACAGTTCCCAAACCGACAGGTCGAAGCACACGGAGGTCGAGGCCAGCACACCTTGAATGTCTTCGCGGCTGAAGACCGATGCCGACCAGTCGATCAGCGCCAGCACGTTGCGATGGGCGATGGCCACGCCTTTTGGCTTGCCGGTGGAACCGGAGGTGTAGATTACATAGGCGAGATTGTCCGGCGTGACGCCCGTTTCAGGCGCGTTTTCCGGGTACTCGGCCCACGTCATGGCGTCCAGCAGCAACACTTGCGTATCGGCTGTGACGGTCAATGTCGCGGCGACCGATTGCTCCGTCAGCAACACCAAGGCGCGACTGTCTTCGAGCATGTAGGCCACGCGTTCGGCCGGGTAATCCGGGTCCAGCGGCACGTAGGCGCCGCCGGCCTTGAGTACCGCCAGCAACGCCACCAACAGGTTTTCCGAACGCTGCATCGCTACGCCGACGCGGACTTCCGGGCCGACGCCCAATTCGATCAGTTTGTGCGCCAGGCGATTGGCCTGGATGTCGAGTTCGGCGTAAGTCAGCTGCTGTGTGCCGAAGGTCACCGCCCATGCATTCGGATTGGCGGCGACTTGCTGGCTGATCAGTTCATGAATGCACAGGTCTTGTGGGAAGCTTTCGTCAGCGTGATTCCAGTCATGCACGATGCGCTGGTATTCCGCGCTTTCCAGCAGCGGCAAATCGCTGATGCGCTGCGTCGGATCGCCGACCATGCCTTGCAACAGACGGGTCCAGTGTTGCGCCATGCGCGTGATGGTGTCGGCGTCGAACAGGTCGTTGGCGTAGGTCAGCGCGGCGTGCAACTTGCCACCCTTTTCGTACGTGTCGAGGGTCAGGTCGAACTGCGTGGTGCGCCCTTCCCACTCGATCACGCCCAGCGCGAGGCCGGACGCAGTGCTGACCGTGGCAATGTCTGCGACATGCGGCTGATGGTTGTACATCACCTGGAACAGCGGCGTGTGGCTGAGGCTGCGTTCCAGTTTCAGCGCTTCGACCAGACGCTCGAACGGCAAGTCCTGATGGGCCTGGGCACCGAGAGCGGTTTCCTTGATGGCCCGCAGCAAGTCGTCGACGCGGGGCTGGCCGTCGAGTTGCGTGCGCAGCACCTGGGTGTTGACGAAGAATCCGATCAGGCCTTCGATCTCGGCGCGATTGCGGTTGGCAATCGGCACGCCGACGCGGATGTCGGTCTGTCCGGTGTAGCGATGCAGCAGCGCGTTGAAGGCGCCGAGCAACAGCATGAACAGGGTGATGTTGTGCTTTTGCGCGGTGGCACGCAGTTGTTCGGCCAGTTGCGCATCGACGGCAAATTCATAACGAGTACCGCGATAGCTCGGCATGGCCGGGCGCGGATGGTCGGTGGGCAATTCCAGCACTGGGTGCTCGTTGCCCAACTGTGTTTGCCAGTAATCGAGTTGGCGCGCCTGCTCGCCCGCTTCCAGCCAGCGACGTTGCCACAGGGCGTAGTCGCTGTACTGGATCGGCAATGGCGCGAGTTGCGGCTGTGCGCCCGCGTCGAAGGCGTCGTAGCAGCGGATGAATTCGTCGATCAGCACGTTCATCGACCAGCCGTCGGACACGATGTGGTGCAGGGTCAGCAACAGCACGTGTTCCTGATCGGCGAGTTTGAGCAAGGTGACGCGCAGCAACGGGCCGACTGACAGATCGAACGGCAGCACCGATTGCTGTTCGGCCGCATGCGCAACGGCCAATTCGCGCTCCGTGGCCGCAAGCGCGCTGAAGTCCACATGATCGATCACCAGCGACGCGCTGGCCGGCACTTGCAGCAAGCTGTCGTCGGCCTGGCGCTGGAACACCGTGCGCAGGGTTTCGTGACGTTCAACGAGGCTGGCGAAGGCTTGCTCCAGCGCGGACAGGTTCAGCCGCCCGCTCAGGCGCACCGCGCCCGGCAGGTTGTACGCGCCGCTGTGGGGGTCCAGTTGCCAGAGAAACCACATGCGTTGCTGGGCATAGGATAACGCTTGGCGATCCGCGGCCTCGACGTCGGCCGGGATGGGAAAACGGGCGAAATCAACGCCCTCCTTGTGCAAGGCCGCAAGGAACATCTGGCGCTTTTCCAGGGGCAACCCGATAAACCGGCGAGCAAGTTTCAAGGAGTCTTCAGCATTCATTTCTAAGCATCCGGATCAGTGGCGGGAAGCACAAAGGCACGTCGTCCCTATAAAACGAATGCACACCGGAAAAATTAACAAATGAGAACAAGTATCAGGAAGGAGGCAGAACGCGGAGTGTCAGGTTGGCGAAAATCAAACGGTGGGAGCGAGCCTGCTCGCGAAAGCGGTCTGTCAGTCACATCCATTTTGAATGTGGCGCCGCCTTCGCGAGCAGGCTCGCCCACAAAGGTTCCACTGGGGAATGTGTCAGGCGCTGGCGGCCATGGCATGCCGGCGATGGTGGATGTCGAGCTGGTCCTTGATCACCCGCAGCACCTTGGCCTCATGCTCATGAATGAAGAAGTGACCACCGCCGAGCATGTCCACGGAAAAACTGCCGTGGGTTTCCTTGCGCCAGCCGATCAATTGTTCGGTGGTGGCGCGATCTTCCTTGCCGCCAAGTACGTGCACCGGGCATTTGAGCAAGGGGCGCTGCTGCGGTTCGAAGCGTCCGCACAACAGGAAGTCCGCGCGCAATACCGGCAGCGTCAGGCTCATCAGCTCGTCGTTGGACAACACTTCTTCGCTGGTGCCGTTGAGCGTACGCAGTTGTTCGATCAACTCGGCATCGGTTTTCGGTTCGGCGAAACCGCGATCGTAATCAGCACGCATCGTCGGCGCGGCGGTGCCTGAAGCGAACAGTGCCACCGGTTCCGGACAGCCTAGCGAACGCAACGCATGGGCCATTTCACAGGCGAGCAAGGCGCCCAGGCTATGGCCGAAAATCGCGTAAGGGGATTTGAGCGTGGCGATGTGTTCCTGCGCGAGTTGCAGCGCCAGGCGCCGCATGTCGGTGTGCAACGGCTCGCCGAACCGTGCGCCACGGCCGGGCAGTTCCACCGGTTGCAGCTTTAGCCACTCCGGCAGTTTGCGCCGCCAGCGGCTGTAAACCATGGCGCTCGCGCCTGAATAGGGCAGGCACAGCAATGTCAGCTGGGTCACCGGGCTTACCTCGAAAAGTTGTCTATCAAGAGAACGGATGAGCGCCGCGCAGAATTAGTCGAACACAAGCCCCTGTAGGGGGCTTTATTTCAAGTGGCGATAGCTTTGGACGGCGGAAACGAGGACCACCAGGCCTGCCGCTATCGCCACCCAAAACCCGCTGCGCGCACCGAACGCATCCACCAGCCACCCCGAACTCGCCGCGCCAATCGCCACGCCAATACTCAACCCGGTGACCAGCCAGGTCAGGCCTTCCGTCAACTTGGCCGGTGGCACGATGCGTTCCACCAAGGCCATCGCGACAATCAAGGTCGGCGCAAAAAACAGCCCGGCCACGAACACCGCCAGCGACAGCCCGAGAATGTTGCTCGCCAGCAACAACGGCAGCGTCGTCACCGCCGTCGCCACCCCGCCGTACAAGAACAAACGCGGCAACGGCACCTTCGAGCGCAAGGCCCCGAACGCCAGCCCGGCCATGCATGAACCAATCGCATACACCGACAACACAATGCTCGCCGCCGCCGGTTGGCCCTGCTGCTGGGCGAAGGCCACGCTGACCACATCGACCACGCCAACAATGGTGCCCATGGCGACCATCAACAGCATCAACAATTGAATCTCCACCGAACGGATGATCGAGCCTTGATGATGTTCTTCATGGGGATGAATGGCCGGTTCAGTGTCGCGTTGCAGGACGAACGTCGTCACACCGATCGCCAGCATCAACAACGCCGCGAGCGGCCCGGCCTCGGGGAACGCCACCACGCACAAGCCCACCGACAATGGCGGCCCGACGATAAAGCAGACTTCGTCCAGCACCGATTCCAGGGCATAGGCGGTTTGCAGTTCGGGCTGACCGCGATAGACCTCGGTCCAGCGCGCCCGCACCATCGCCGACATGCTCGGCATGCAACCGGCCAGCGCGGCGAACACAAACAGCGTCCAGTGCGGCGCCTGCAAACGGGTGCACAGCAACACCAGCAACAACGCCCCGCCGCCGATCAACGCTGAGATCGGCAAGATCCGGCGTTGCCCGTAGCGGTCGACCAATCGTGAGACCTGCGGCGCGCAAAAAGCTGTGGCCAGGGCAAAGGTCGCGGCCACGGCACCGGCCAGTCCGTAGCCACCCTGCAGTTGCGAGAGCATGGTGATCAGGCCGATGCCGGTCATGGAAATCGGCATGCGCGCGATCATGCCGGCCAGCACGAAGGCTCGGCTGCCGGGGGCTTTGAACAGATCGCGGTAAGGATTGGCCATGGTTGCGGGTCTCGACAAGGGACTGCAAATTGCCATAAGGCTGATTGAGGGGAAAGCTCCCAATTGTTGGTTCAATGTGAAGGTCCCTTCGCGAGCAGGCTCGCTCCCACAGTGGACCGCGATCTACTGTGGGAGCGAGCCTGCTCGCGAAGGGGCCAGAACAATCACCATCATCCCGCAAATGAACTCCAGCCCCTTAAAACCAGTCAGCTAGTTAGGCCCTCACCGCAAGGCGCTAACCTTCATGGCGATTTCCCTCAACCCGCTACTTCACGAACGACAAAGCGCCATCGACGCCCACGGCATCATCGGCGACATGCGCAGCGCGGCACTGGTCAATGACAAGGGCAGCGTGGACTTTTTCTGCTGGCCGGAATTCGACAGCCCATCGATTTTCTGCTCGCTGCTGGATACGCCCGAGGCCGGTATCTTCCAGTTGGCGCCGGACTTGCCCGACGCCCGCCGTGAGCAGATTTACCTGCCGGACACCAACGTGCTGCAAACCCGTTGGCTGAGTGATCGCGCGGTGGTCGAAGTCACCGACCTGCTGCCCATCGGCGACACCGAGGACGATCTGCCGCTGTTGATACGCCGGGTCCGGGTAGTCAGCGGCGAAGCGACGTTTCACATGCGTTGCGCCGTGCGTCAAGACTACGCTCGCGCCATGACCCGCGCGCGGATGGATAAAAAAGACGTGACGTTCGAGGCCGCCGACCAACCGTCCATGCGCCTGTCTTCGAATCAGGTTGTGCGCGTTGAAGGCGATGCAGCGGTCGCCGAATTCACCTTGAAGCAAGATGAGAGTGCACAGTTCCTGCTCGGTGGGCTCGACGATCCGCGCTTCAAGGAAGGTGCCGCCGACCTGTGCCTGGAGCGCACGCTGAAGTTCTGGCGCGACTGGATCGGTCAGTCCAACTACCGCGGTCGCTGGCGGGAAATGGTCAACCGCTCGGCCCTCGCCCTGAAGCTGCTGACCTCACGCAAACACGGCGCGATTCTCGCCGCCGCCACGTTCGGCCTGCCGGAAACGCCGGGCGGCGAACGCAATTGGGATTATCGCTATACCTGGATCCGCGACGCGTCGTTTACCGTCTACGCGTTCATGCGCCTGGGGTTCGTCCAGGAAGCCAACGAATACATGCGCTGGCTGCGCGGGCGGGTCAGCGACTGTCATGGCAAGTCAATGAAACTCAACATTCTCTACGCCATGGACGGTCGGCAGGAATTACCTGAGGTCGAACTGTCGCACCTGTCCGGCCATGGCGGCGCGACGCCGGTGCGCATCGGTAACGGTGCCTACGATCAGGTCCAGCTCGACATCTTTGGCGAGCTGATGGATGCGATCTACCTGGTCAACAAGTATGGCGAGGCCATTTCCCATGAGGGCTGGAAACACACCGTGGAAGTGGTCGATCAGGTGTGCGAAACCTGGCAGCAGGCAGACGTCGGCATCTGGGAAATGCGTGGCGAGCAGCATCACTTCCTGCACTCGCGACTGATGTGCTGGGTCGCACTGGACCGCGCCATTCGCCTCGCCTCGAAACGTTCACTGCCCGCCCCGTTCGCCCGCTGGGACCAGATGCGCCAGGCCATCTACGCCGACATCTGGGAAAACTTCTGGAACGAAGAACGCGGGCATTTCGTCCAGTACATCGGCGGCACCGCCCTCGACGGTTCGATGTTGCTGATGCCGCTGGTACGGTTCGTCAGCGCCAAGGACCCGCGCTGGCTCGCCACCCTTCAAGCCATCGAAAAAACCCTGGTGCGCGACGGCATGGTCTACCGCTATCGCAACGACGACACCCGCATCGACGGCCTCGACGGCACCGAAGGCGCGTTCGCCGCGTGCTCGTTCTGGTACGTCGAATGCCTGGCGCGGGCCGGTCAGGTGGAAAAGGCTCATCTGGAGTTTGAACAGTTGCTCAGATATGCCAATCCGCTGGGGCTGTATGCCGAAGAGCTGGACAGTCATGCACGGCATCTGGGGAATACGCCGCAAGCGCTGACGCACCTGGCGTTGATCAGCGCGGCAAGTTTTCTGGATCGGAAATTGAGTGGGGAGAAGAGTTTTTGGCAGCCTTGAGACTGAGGCGGCGCCTTCGCGAGCAGGCTCGCTCCCACAGGGGGGGGCAAACGGTAATCCCCTGTGGGAGCGAGCCTGCTCGCGAAGAGGCCACCAGCCACAACACCACTTGCCGACAAGGTCCGTCAGAATTTTCCCGTTTTGCGCTGCCGTTTGTAGGAACAAAGCTTACTCACAACAGGCTTAAACACACTCCCAAGCCATACCAATCCAACGCTAGCGAGCATTTGTGGGCACTTAGGCCCAACCTCCTACAAAAATTAAACAAACATTCCCGTTTAACCCCAGCACACCCCATTCCTACAGCCTGAAATACCTTGTTGCCAGTCGTTACATCCCCCCCTAACATCCAGCAACAACGGGTACAGCGGAGCTGTCCAACAAAACCCGAATTCAAGGAACCTGAATGAGCCAGCGCATCCACCGCAGCATCGACTCTCCCCTTCGGTCCGGCCTGAACCGCGACGAACTGTGGGAAGGCCCGGACAAAGGCCTGATCAAATGCTGGGAAATCGGCCGCCAACGCGCCACCCGCTTCCCCAACCTCGCCCAACGCAGCCTTGCCGGAGAGCTACTGGTTCTGGGGTGGAAGGGTGGCGTCAGTCGCAGCCTGAAAAAACTGGAAAAATACGGATCTCTCAAGTATCTCGCCCAATGGCAGGGCCTGCGGGGGGAAGATCTGGATGTTGATTTGGCTGAAGAGCGGGCGTTGGAATGCACCCGGACCGGGATGGTGGTGACGTTTACGCCGGATCGGTCGAAGTACTTTAATCAGGTGGCGGAAGTGGAAGCGTAGGGACGTTGGCTTCAAGCCGCTAGAAACAACCGCACGGGAGTATCGAATGATCCATGACGCGTTGATCCACTATGCCCAGACCCCAAGCCTGAAAATCGCTTACGAGGAACACGGCCCAACGACCGGCGATCCCGTGATCCTGCTCCACGGCTTCCCCTACTCCCCGCGCGCCTACGACGAAATCGCCCCGGCCCTCGCCGCCGAGGGCTACCGCGTCATCGTCCCGTACCTGCGCGGTTACGGCCCGACACGCTTCAACAGCCCCGACACCTTGCGCTCCGGCCAGCAGGCCGCTCTCGCCCAGGATTTGCTGGACTTGATGGATGCGCTGGCCATCCAGCAAGCAGCCCTCTGCGGCTACGACTGGGGCGGTCGCGCCGCGTGCATCGTCGCGGCGTTGTGGCCGGAACGGGTGCGTTGCCTGGTGACTGGAGATGGCTACAACTTGCAGAACATCCCGAATTCCACCGAGCCTCGAGACCCGGAGACGGAACATCGCCTGTGGTATCAGTACTATTTCCACACCCCGCGCGGGGTAGAAGGCCTGACGAAAAATCGGCGGAGTTTGTGCGAATTACTCTGGAAGCTATGGTCGCCGACCTGGATCAAAGGCCCTGATTTGTACCCATTGAGCGCGCCGGCTTTCGACAACCCGGATTTCGTCGAAGTGGTCATCCAGTCTTATCGCCACCGCTTCATGTATGCACCCGGTGATCCGGCGCTGGAATGGATGGAACAAGCGCTGACCCAACAGCCGCCAATCAGCGTGCCGACGATTTCCCTGTACGGCGCCGACGATGGCGTCGGACCGCCACCGGACATCGACGATGACCGCGAGCATTTCACCGGCCCGTACGAGCGGAGGGTGTTGGCAGGCGTCGGTCACAACATTCCCGAGGAAGCCCCCGAGGCGACCCTCAAAGCATTACTGGATCTGCTGCAGCGCTGACCGAAAACCGCTCGCGATAAGCCTGTGGTGTCACGCCCATGGCCCTTAGAAAACTACGCCGCAGCGTTTCTTCGCTGCCAAACCCACATTGCACCGCCACCCGTTTAATGGGCACGCCGGTATCGCTGAGTAGCCGTCTCGCCGTTTCAACCCGGATTAATTCAATGGCGCGCGCCGGGGTTTGCCCGGTGTCGGCACGGTAGTGGCGCACGAAACTGCGTTCGCTCATGCCCGCCTGCAACGCCAGGGTGGGGATGCCGAGATCCTTGGTCAGATTTTCACTGATCCAGGCATGAAGTTCGTCGAAACGGTCGCCTTCTTTCTGCAAGGACAGGGTTACGCTGAACTGTGACTGCCCACCCGGACGCTTGAGAAACACCACCAGCTGCTGGGCGACTTCGAGGGCCATGTTGCGACCGAGGTCCTCTTCGACCATGGCCAGGGCGAGGTCGATGCCAGCCGTGACCCCGGCCGAAGTCCAGACCGGGCCGTCGTTGATGAAGATCGGATTGGGTTCGACGTGAAGACGCGGATGCTTCTGCGCCAACTGCTCGCACCGCGTCCAGTGCGTGACCACTCGCCGGCCATCGAGCCAGCCGCTGGCCGCCAGTAAAAACGCGCCGGTGCACACCGACGAGATACGCCGGCAAGAAGCCGCATGTTCGCGTACCCAGGCCACCAGCGCCGGGTCTTCCGCCGCCGCGTAAACGCCCCAGCCACCGGCAATCACCAGCGTGTCGCTTTCACCGTGGGGCAACGACTCAGCGAATAGTGCCAGCCCCGCCGAGGACATCACCGCCCCGCCACCATTGGCAATCACCGTCGGCGCATAAGGCGCCGGCAAACCTTTCTGGCGCGCAATATCGTTGGCCGAGGCAAACACCTGCAACGGCCCGGTGACGTCGAGCAGTTGCACATTGGCAAACGCGAGCACGTGAATGGTTTTCGGCATGTTGGCGTAATTCGTGGGGTGATTGGCGGATACGCCAAATCCTACGAGCCTACAGTGAAGACGTCCACCCACTTCAGGAGAAATAAGCCATGACGTTGCAGATCGGTTTTCTGTTGTTTCCCCAGGTTCAGCAACTCGACCTGACCGGCCCTTACGATGTGTTGGCCTCGCTGCCGGACGTGAAGGTGCATTTGATCTGGAAGGACCTGGTGCCGGTTACCGCGAGCACTGGCCTGGTGCTGAAACCGACCATGACGTTCGACGACTGTCCGGCGCTGGACGTGATCTGCGTTCCCGGCGGCGGTGGCGTCGGGCCGTTGATGGAAGATGAAGAAACACTGGCGTTCATCAAGGCTCAAGCCGTCAACGCGCGTTATGTCACGTCGGTCTGCACCGGTGCGCTGGTGCTCGGCGCCGCGGGTTTGCTCAAGGGTAAGCGGGCGACGACGCACTGGGCCTATCACGAGCTGCTCAAGCCACTGGGGGCGATCCCGGTGAAGGACCGCGTGGTGCGCGACGGCAATCTGTTGACCGGTGGCGGGATTACCGCAGGGATCGATTTTGCCCTGAGCCTGGCGGCAGAGTTGTTCGACAAGGACACGGCGCAGTTGGTGCAGTTGCAACTGGAATATGCGCCAGCACCGCCGTTCCAGTCGGGCAGCCCTGAAACGGCTCCATCGAGTGTTCTGGCTGAAGCGCAACGCCGGGCAGCCGCCTCGCTTGAGCTGCGCACGCAAATCACCGAACGGGCAGCGGCCAGGCTCTAAGTGCTGCCGAACTTTTCGACAGGCAAAAAAAAACCCGCCGAAGCGGGTTTTTCCCAAGACCATTGTCGACTCCCTGTCGGTAGCCAATCCTTGCTGATGGTCGATCATCCGTGATCCTGAAGCGCTTCCTGTGCTTCAGTTGATGGGGCTAGATTACGTGTCGGATCCAATCTGCAATAGACGACATAGCTAGCACCGCGTGTAAGACATTCGCTATACCTGCCCTTCCGAAAACCCTTAGACGGCTAAGGTATCCAGGCTAGAGGCCGCGAGTTCAGGGGGCTGTAGCCTTAACCACCTTCACGCTCATGGGCTTTGGCGCTTTCGGTCAGAAACTGTTCGATGTTGTTCATCTGTTCTTCCCAACCACGGCTGTCCATACGGAACGCCTTTTCACGGCGCGTCTGGGGGATGTGATCGAAACCGGATTCGGACACCTTGAGCAGCGTGCCATTGTCCATGTCTTCGAGCTCGAATTTGACCAGCGTGGTCGGCTCCTGGGAGTAGTCGACGTCCGGGTGGATGGCGTACGGGTGCCAGCGAAACGAAAACAACCGCTCTGGCTCGACCCGCTCCACCAACACATTCCACAACAAGTGCTCATACCCGGGAAAAGTGATCTGCCCCTGGGTCCACTCACCGGCGACGAAACGCTTGCCTTCCAGTGCAACGCCAAACCACTGCCCGAACGCTTCGGCATTGGCCAGCACGCGCCAGACATGCGAACGCTTCGCCTTGAGCAGGATTTTCCTTTCGATGCGATCTCGATCTGATGTTGGATTCATAAGTCACCTCCTGTACTGAACAGTAGGTCAGTAACAACCACAAGACCAACCCTAAAATTGAACCAATCGCTTGTCGCGATCAACCATGCTCGGGATATTCGGCCATATTTGTGCGCATAAGTTCGGGTTTGCGGGCGCGAGAGTTGCTGGCAGCCAGTTGCGCTCTGTCGGCGCAGGTTCATAACGATTCGTTACACTGCCCCGCAATTTCCTCTGCCACAGCGAGTTTTCGCCATGTACTCACGCTTTTTCCTGGCGCTGGCGCCAGTGATGTTCACCTCGATGGCGTTCGCCGTGGATTGCGACAACGCCACCGACCAGGCCACGATGAACCAGTGCGCAGCGCAGCAGAATGCGGCAGCGGACAAGGAGTTGAATGCGCTGTACCAGCAAATCACCACGCGTCTGAAAGCCGAGCCCGAGCGCAAGAAGTTGCTGGTGGGCGCGCAACGGGCATGGGTTGCGTTTCGGGATGCCGAGTGCAAGTTTTCGGCGTCGGGGGTGGAAGGGGGCAGTGTGTATCCGTTGATCTACAGCAGCTGCACCACTGACTTGACCAAGGCGCGGGTTCAGACGTTCAGGAATTATCTGAAGTGCCAGGAGGGGGATTTGAGCTGCCCAGTGCCTGGGGTTTGATGCCTTTGTGATCTGTGAGGGCCCCTTCGCGAGCAGGCTCGCACACATTGGTCCTGCGTTCACAGTTCCAGCGTGGGAGCGAGCCTGCTCGCGAAGGCGTCAGTTCAGGCACCGCAATTACCGGACAAACACCTGCGCCGTCGTAATCGCCATATCCCCACCCGGCATTTTGATGCTGCCAATCTGCTTCAGACTGTCGGCATCAAAAATCGCTACGTCGTTAAACGTCCCGGCCAGGTAGATCTTGCTGCCGTCCTTGTTGAAGGAAATGCAGTAGTAGGAATGATCCAGCGTCGCCGCCTGGAGCATTTTCTTTTCCTTGATGTCGTACTTGGCCAAGCGGTTGAGCACCCCGAACATCAGGTTAGGGTCCTTCGGTGAACGCATGCCGCTGAAGTAGATTTCCGTCAGGGGACCGAAGTCGGTGGTTTCGGTCTTGCCGGTTTTCAGGTCGATGCTGAACAGCCCGTAGAGGTATTCGGCGGTCAACGGGTCCTGCTTCTTGTCCTTGAATTTCGCAGCGGTGTAGAGCAGCGAAAAATCATGGCGATACGTCTGCTGGTTCCACACGTAGAGCACGTCCGGCGCGCTGTAGTTCGGGCGCTTCCAGTGACGGCTGGGGATCAGCACTTCGAACTTGCCGGTGTTCACGTTGACCTTGTAGACGTCCGCCCCGGCCACGTACAGCGTGCCATCATCGCCGCTTTGCATGATGGTCAGTTGGCGCGGCGCCGGGAAACTGCGCACGGGTTTGGCGTCCATGCCGGCGTCAGTCTTGTACACATCGAGCCGTGGCTGCTGCACTTCGTAGCGGTCATTGAGCATCAGCGTCGGGTTGGCGATGGCAAACAGTTCCTTGCCATCGTGGCTGAGGGTGAAGGCGAACATCGACTTCGCTTTCTCCCCCGGTTTCTGGGTGATGCTGGCGTGGAACACCTGCTTGCAGCTGTCCAGCTCGACGCCGTAGACATCGGCGTAGTGGTTGTTCAGCACATAAGCGGTCTTGCGGTCCGGCGACAATTGCACCGTGCCGGGGCCAAAGGCGTCGGGCATCTTGCAGGTCTTGAACAGGGTGTCGGTGGCCAGGTCGATCACGTGCAGGTTGTTCGGATAGTTGGTGGTCACCATGTACTCGTGACCGTCTTGCAGTGCTGCATTGTCATCGGCCAGAACAGTGAACGAACAAGCGCTCAGGACGGCGAATGCGGCCAGGCCGCAGGCTTTGATGCTGTGCATGCTGGAATCCTTCTTCTTATCTGATCACTTGTCTTTGGGGAAGACAGTGCCGAGGTTGCGCCAGTTTTCGTTGGACGCCTGGGCATCCTTGTTCCAGTCCGGGTAGGTGCTCATCATGTCGGGCACCTGGGCCGGCCACCAGCACGGGTCGGAGCAGCCATACAGGTCGGCTTCCATCGGCTGGCACAGCGACGACACCCCGCCAAACGCATCGATTTCCCAACCCGGGTCGGTGGTCGAGGCGCAGCCCGCAACAGAGCTCATTGCGACCACTTCTTCGATACGGTTTTCGGCCGCGGCCTCGTCCAGTTTCAGCGCTTTGTTATTGATTGCCTTGAGATGTTTCATATCAGTGAGCCTTGCGCGGAGTGATGTAGCTGCTGATAAACGCAGGGTTGTGGGCCATGATCCGGGTGTAGACCTCGATGCCGAAGTCGACCCAGTCACGCATCAGTTCGCAGTAGTGATAGGTCGGGTGGGTCGGGTCGCCGTACCGGGCGTAGCTTTCGTGGTAGCAGCCGCCGGAGCACAGGTTGCGGATCTGGCAGTCCTCGCAACCAGTGTTGGTGCGGTCGAGGCGCTGGGACAGGAAGTCGTTCAACTCGACCTGTTTGACGCCGCTGTGCACGTTGCCGAAGGTCGGCAGCGAAGAACCGGTAAAGCGGTGGCACAGGTTCAGTTCGCCCTTGTGATCCACCGCCAGCATCTTCAGGCCCGCGCCGCACGGCAGGGCTTTTTTGTGGCCTTCGTGGATGTCGGTGATCAATTGATGCAGGTTGGAAAAACCGATGTTGCGGTGTTCCAGCGCCGCTTCCAGGTAACGCCGACCAAGCTTCTTCATGTTGGCGAAGACTTCGATCAGCTCGTCGCTGGACAGGTTGAACGTGCTGATGTCGCCCGACGTCACCGGGGCAAACCCGACTTCGGCAAAACCCAGTTCGTTGAACAGGTGATCCCAGATGGTTTCGACGTCGGTGACGCCGGTGGTCAACGTCACTCGCGCGCCTACCGGACGGCTGTTGTAGCGCGACAGCAGCATCTCGGCCTTGCGCCGCACCACGTCATAGGTGCCCTGCCCGCCCACGGTGATACGGTTGCGGTCGTGCACGGTTTTCGGCCCGTCGATGCTCACCGAGAGCCCGAAACGGTGGGCGTTGAGGTAGTCCACGGTTTCTTCAGTGAGCAGCGTGGCGTTGGTGGTCATGACAAATTCGACGAACTTGCCGGCCTCGCGAAAACGCGTCTCGCAATAGTCGACCATGTACTCGATCAGCTTGCGGTTGCTCAGCGGTTCTCCACCGAAGAACACCACGGTGAAACGCTCTTCGTCCGGGGATTCGCGCAGCAGCATTTCCACCGACGCGACCGCCGTTTCGACGTCCATTTTCTTGCCCGCCGACGGCTTGTCGAGGTCTTCCTTGTAGCAGTAGGTGCAGCTCAAGTTGCAGCCGGTGTTGACGTTGAGCACCACGGTATTGATCGCGGTACGCTCCACCCGTTTGGTGCCGATGTCCGGGGTCAGTGGCGAGCCGTCGCTGACCAGCTCCAGCGAGATCAATTCACGCAGCGTCTCGGTGATTTCTTCGCCGTTGAAACGCGCGGCCAGGCGCTGGATCAAGTCCTCGGACGAACAGCCCGGACCACGCAAGGTATCGATGATGGTGCCGGTCAGCTCATCGCTGGCGAACAGCGAACTGCTGGGGATGTGAAACAGCATGCGGTCGGCATCGACGTGCACTTCGTGCAGGTTCCGTTCGACCAGATTCAAAATAGCGCCCATTGCAACCTCCTGTGCAAACCCCGTTTGACGGGGCCTGCGGTCATTCCGAAAAAGTGTCTGAAGCCACAGGAATCAGCCAACTCATGGAATGGGTGGATTGTTCCAGCGTTGCACGGTGACGATCATGTGGCCTTCGCCGGTCAGGGATTTCCCTGCGTCGTCGACGGCGGCTATCACCTTGAGGTTGCCGGCATTGTTGGTGGACATCTTGCGTTGCGGGTTCGGCCCGGCATCGCCCGGTGTGAACACGCCGCTGTCAGCCTGCATGGTGCCGGCGAACTTGACGTCTTCGTCTTCCTTGGCGCGATCATCGAAGGCCTCGACCTTCCACTGCGCCGGGAACACACCGATGCGGTACGGCTTGCCGTCGGCGCCTTTGCCCCAGGCTTCGGCGTCGAAACGGCCCTGGACTTTCGGCGTAGAACCACCGCCCTCGCCGATCCGCGCCACCGAGAATTCCGGCACCACTTTGACTTCGGCGATGGTGCTGTAGACCGACAGGCTCGGGCCTTTCAGCGTACCCACGGTCACCGCACGCACGCCCGGTTGGGCGTTGGCAGCGGCCTTGAGTTTGACCTTGATCCGCTCAGGGCTCTGCTCGACGATTTCGACCACTTCCACACCTTTGCCGAAGTCCGGTTTACCGGTGAGACCGCTGCCGATAAGGGTCACTTCAGTTTCAGCACCGGCCTTGAGATAACCCGGTTGTACCGCCAACAAACGACTGGAACCCTGCTTGGCGGCGACGAAGTCCAGGCCGCGTTCGTCGTGTTCGGCCTCGAACATCCGGCCCTGCATCGCATTGCCTTGGGCGGCGAACACCTGGCGCATGGTCACACCGTCGATGGTCACGTTGCCGCGCCATTCGTAGCCGGTGTAGAGAATCGCGCTGCCGTCGCCGTTGAACGGGCTGCCGTCGGCGTATTGGCCTTTGACGCTGACCTTGAAGGTGTCGCTGCCATCGGCCGTGACGCTCATCACGCCGGCCAATTCACCCTTGCCTGGCAAGTGGCCGCTGAAGCTCCAGTCCCCCACCAGTGCATCGCTTTTCGGCGCGACACTTTGCCATTTCTTCCACGCTGGATTGTCCAGCGGATAACGCTTGGCCAACAGCGGCACCATGTCTTTGCGGGCGATGTCGAACCAGTCGCGGTCACGGGCCAGGGCTTGGTATTCGAGGGACGGCCATTGGCCGAGGTGGAAATTCACCAGGCGTTCCCATTCCTGGGCCGGACGCCGTTGCAAGGCGACCCGCGCACCGGAGTGGCAGCGGCCACACATCTGGCTGGTCTGGTCGTCGAATTTTTCGACGGTGTTGAGTCGACGCTCCAGCGCATAACGCACGCCATCGGTCTCGCTCGGCGCCAGGCCCTGGGTGTCGGCCAGGTACTTGACGAGGGTGCGACGGTCATCATCGCTGATCTGCAAACCGTGCATGGTTTGCATCCGGGCGATGCTCATCAACCAGCCTTCCGGGGTCTTGCGCTGGTGGCTGATGCGGCTGAGGGCGTTATTGGCTTCAGGGGTGTGACAGCCCTGACAGGTTTCCTTGAGGATGGTCTGGGCGTCGCGGGCTGCCAGGCTGTCGGGCGAATGCAGCGCCACGCAAGCGGCCACGGCCAGCAGGCTGGCGCTCAGGCCTGATCGGAGTTTTCTCTTCATCAACGTCGAACCTCGCACGGTGCGTTCTTATTGTTGTGGCTTATCGTTTTTATGGTTTCTGCCGCCGGCGGCGCACCGCTGGCGGAGGCAAGAGAAACGTCTGCGATGAGCAATACACGGAGCGTGCCAGCTTGCCGATGTTGTTTTTTATCAATCAGTTGCGTGCAATCAAGGGCCTGGAACGGCCTTTGAGGGAGAGCGCCTGCGTCTAATATCGCGACAGGTGTTGCAGTCTGAGACGCGGGCCGCACCACACGCGGTGGTGCGGCTGACGCCGGTTCAGCTCAAGAATGTTGGGTGGACGCCCGTGTGTGCGCGGATCTCTTGCTGCATCTGCACCACCAGCGTCGCAATCGCATGGGCGGTGTCCAGCTCCCAGACGGGAACGTGACTCACCACCAGGTCCACTTTGCCGGTCATGCAATCGCAGACCCGAATCGTCAATGACTGATCCGGCGCCATGCTGCACGTGCAGACCGAAGGCAGAAAACTCTGTTCAATGATGCTTTGAATCTCCAGGGTTGAAAGGTTCATCACAACCTCCCTTGCGCGAGATGTATGGCCGGGGAAATGTTCCGTCATTTCACCCACCGAGCCTGAAAATTCTATTCCTCAACATGAGGGCTCTCAAGGTCGCAACCGGGTTGTTCGTCGTCTCAGCGGCTGTCGCAATTTGCGAAAAAAATCCCCCTGCCGCTCTCCTTTTACGCCCGACAAACCCCGGCCACTCAAAGGCTGGCCGGACCTTGCCGCGACTTGGCACAGCCATTGCGAAAGCCCTGTTCTCACGAACAATAAGAGGCTTCGCCATGTCGCTCCCTAATGTGCTTCCCGCCACTTCCGCGTTTATCCAGCGCGCCCCGCGCATGTTGATCGGAGGTGACTGGGTCGAGGCCGCCGATGGCCAGACCATGCCCCTGCACAACCCGGCCACCGGTGAAGTGTTGTGTGTGGTGCCACGGGCCACGCCGGAGGATGTCGACCGCGCGGTGTTGGCCGCTCGTCAGGCTTTCGATGACTCGGCCTGGACCCGCACCCGCCCGCGCGAGCGGCAGAATCTGTTGTGGAAACTCGCCAACCTGATGCAGCGCGATGCCGAGCTGCTGGCGCAACTGGAATGTCTGAACAACGGTAAAAGCGCAGCGGTGGCCCAAGTGATGGACGTGCAACTGGCCATCGATTTCCTGCGCTACATGGCCGGTTGGGCGACCAAGATTGAAGGCTCCAGCGTTGAGGTGTCGTTGCCATTGATGCCCAATGATCAATTCCACAGCTTCATCCGGCGCGAAGCGGTGGGCGTGGTCGGCGCCATCGTCGCCTGGAACTTCCCGCTGTTGCTCGCCTGCTGGAAGCTCGGCCCGGCCCTCGCCACCGGTTGCACGGTGGTGCTCAAACCCGCCGATGAAACCCCGCTGACCGCGCTGAAACTTGCGGAACTGGTGCTGGAAGCCGGCTACCCCGAGGGTGTGTTCAACGTGGTCACCGGCACCGGTATCACCGCCGGCTCCGCCCTGACGCACAACCCGCTGGTGGACAAGCTGACCTTCACCGGCTCCACCGCCGTGGGCAAGCAGATCGGCAAGATCGCCATGGACTCCATGACCCGCGTGACCCTGGAGCTGGGCGGAAAATCACCGACCATCGTCATGGCCGACGCCGACCTGCCGAGCGCCGCCGCCGGAGCCGCCAGCGCGATTTTCTTTAACCAGGGCCAGGTCTGCTGCGCAGGTTCGAGGCTGTACGTGCAGCGCAAGCATTTCGACAATGTGGTGGCGGACATCGCGGGCATCGCCAACGCCATGAAGCTAGGCAACGGCCTGGACCCGAGCGTCGAGATGGGGCCGTTGATTTCGGCACGCCAGCAGGAACGGGTGTACGGGTACATCGAAAAGGGCCGGGAAAGTGGCGCGACCATTGCCTGCGGTGGTGAGCAATTCGGGCCAGGATTTTTCGTCAAGCCGACGGTGATTGTCGACGTCGATCAGAAGCATTCACTGGTGCAGGAAGAGATATTTGGCCCGGTGCTGGTGGCGATTCCGTTTGATGATGAAGCGGACGCGTTGCGCATGGCCAATGACAGTCCTTATGGGCTCGGGGCGAGTATCTGGTCGAATGATCTGGCGGCGGTACACCGGATGATTCCGCGGATCAAATCGGGTTCGGTGTGGGTCAACTGCCACAGCGCCCTGGACCCGGCGCTGCCGTTTGGTGGGTACAAAATGTCGGGGGTTGGGCGGGAGATGGGGTATGCGGCGATTGAGCATTACACCGAGTTGAAGTCGGTGTTGATCAAGCTCTGATTGTCGGCGTGCTTCAGGCCGCCTTCGCGAGCAGGCTCGCTCCCACAAGGGATCTGTGTTCAACACAAAATCACTGTGGGAGCGAGCCTGCTCGCGAAGGGGCCAGACCGGCCACTACAAATCTCAAGGTTTGAAACCCAGGGCCAACAACCACCCCCGAACCATCCGCCCCTGCTCCACCGTCAACCCGGCCAACACCAGCTCAGCCGGCTCAGTGCGCAACCGCCGCACCAACGGCGCCACTTCAACCCCTTGCACATGCCAGATCCCCAACGGCTGATCCGTCGTGATCACCACCTCGGCCTCATCGACAAACCCCTCATTCAACACCGGCGCCCGCTCAATTCTCAGCGCATTGAAATCCGCCTCGGCATGGGCAAACTCTGCATCCGGCCAGCACCGCCGCGCCTGCCAGAATGGCTGGTCCCGCCAACGCTGTTCATCGGCGTAAAAGTCGCGACCAATCCGCGCAAAGCGCAAAAACAGCTGTTCCACCCGCTGCTGATGAAAGCGCTGCGCCAAGGCCGTTCGCTCGGGTTTTCGCAACAGTGTGTTGATCACGGTTGGCGCTTGCAGCGCCGACGACAGTGATTGAAAAATCCCGTTGCCCGACAGCGGGTCTACTGCCATCGCCGCGTCCCCGACCCGAATCCAGTTCGGACCGCATACCTGCGGACTGAGGATCGCGGTGCTGCTGCGCGCATGCAGTTGCAAGTCGATTTCAGGCGCGGAACCGAAAAATGCCTGAGCCAGCGCCGAGCCCCGGCGCCGCTGGAGGCAATAGTCGAGCAACTGCGCCTTGCCCGGCAGTTCGGCGCTGGCCACGTCCACCGTCCACTGCCAATAACACTGGCCGTCAGCCCGCCGCGCCATCCACGCCCAGCCATCTTCAAGGCTTTCCACTGCGCTGGCGGTACTGCCCGGCGTTGCCTGCCAGCGATTGAGCAGGCTGACCGTCTCCGGCCCTCTCAGGCCTTTGCCGAGCGCCGGCGCCTGACGCCCTCGGGCTTCCACCAGAAAGTCCGCGACCAGCATTTCACGCCTGTCGATCTCGATTCGATGCCCCGTGGCGTCGGTCTGAACCGTCAGCACTCGACCTTCGATCACCTCGACGCCCGCCAGGCGCAGATCTTCGCGCAGACCTCGGTCGAAGACGGGACGGTCCAACAGGAATTCAATGTTTTGCGCATGCTGCTGACCGTTCCACGACACCTGCCGCTGAGATGGCAACGCCGCATCCGCCAGCGCCTGATGCAGTCCCGCGCCGCGCAACGCCTCCAGCACCCGCACCGAAACCCCTTCCAGCGCGGCAAACCGGCGCCACTCGCTGACCAGCGTCACCGGATAACCGAGCCGCCGCAACCCCAATGCCACCGCCGCCCCCGCTGGCCCGGCGCCAAGAATCGCAATCATGGGCCGAAGCGCCGTTCAGGACCGCGATACCGCGCGTGCTCGCGCAGCCATTCGACCACTTGCTGGTTGCTCGCCCCAGGATGTTCAACCAAAAAAGCGGCGATGTGCCCGCTCAACGCTGCACACCCCAGACTGGCGCCGGACTGCCCCGGATAGGTCCCATGCACACACGCGGCGAAATCCGCTTGCGCGCTGTTGAGCCACGACCATTCCTGTTCAGCGCAACGGGCGTCGCCGGTGACGCGCAGCACCTGCGGATAATTGGCCGGGAACACGCCCTCGCCTTGCGCCGGACTGGAGGCGCAGAGCAGAACCCCGCGTGCCACCGCTGCTGCGCAGGCTTCGCGCAACAGGCTGCGATCCTGGCGCAAGCCCAGGCTCAAATTGATCAGCCGAACGTCCTGTGCCACCAGCCAGTCTATGGCCGTGGCGATCTGCAAGGCGCTGGTGACGCCGCGTTGATCAAACACCTGCCCCACGCAAAACACTGCCGAAGGTGCCCGCCGGCCGATGGCTTCAATCACCGCGCTGCCGTGGCCCAGCGGATCATCGCGCAAGTCGCTTTCGGCCAATCCATCGTCCAGCAACGAGAAGCGCCGGCCCGCGACGACTTGCACCCGTTGCGCCGCTGAATGCCCGCTGTCGACCACACCGATGCGCAATTCAGGCTTCATGCAGCACCGTTTTTGAAGTGAGCACACCGTCGAGCAATTCAAAACGCAGGTCGGCATCGGCCAGGGTCGAGGGGCGATGGCTGATCAGGATGCGTGTACGTCCGGCAAACAGTCGGTCGATGGCCTCGATCACCTCACGCTCGGTGGCTTCGTCCACCGCCGAGGTGGCTTCGTCGAGCACCAGGATCAGCGGGTCTTGCAACAGCGCCCGGGCAATGGCGATGCGTTGTTTCTGCCCGCCGGACAACTGCTGGCCACGCTCGCCCAGCGGACTGTCGAGGCCTTCGGGCAGCGACTCGATCAGGCTGTCGAGTTGCGCCAACCGTGCGACTTCGGCAATCGCCTCGCGACTGGCGTGCGGTACGGCATAAGCGAGGTTGTCGGCGAGGCTGCCGCGAAACAACACGATGTCCTGACTGACCACGGCAATCCGCTGGCGCAACTGGAACAGGTCCAGTTCCCTAAGATCGACCTCCCCCAGCAACACGCGGCCGGACTGCGGGTCATGATGGCGTTGCAGCAGGTCGATCAGGGTTGATTTACCCACCCCGGAGCCACCGCTGAGGGCCACTTTCAAACCGTAGGGAATCCGCGCTTCAATACCGCGCAAGGTCGTCGGCCGGCCGGGATGGCTGAAGTGCACATCGTCGAATCGCAGGTCACCCGACGTCGGCATCGGTTGTGGCTGGATCGGCGTCAGCACGGTCGGCTCTTCACCGCGCAATTCCATCACGCGCCCAAGGCTGACGGTCATCCGTTGAATGGCGACGTAGAGTCCGAGCAGGCTCTGAACCGGTCCGACGGCCATGCCAAGGTAAGTAGAAAACGCGATCAACGCGCCCAATTGCCAGGTCCCCTGCACCACCCAGTACCCGCCAATCAAAAACGCACAGGCCCGGGACAACGACGTCAGCGTGCCGGGTACGGCCTGGGTAAAGAACTCGGTGACTTGCAGACGCAGTAATTGGCTCATGTAGCCGTGGCCGAGTGACTGCAAACGCCGCGCTTCACGTTGTTGCTGACCGGCGGACTGGATGAATTTCATCACCGGCAGCGTCTCGACCATGAACGAGGACATGTCCGCCGAGCGCTCGCGCAATTGCCGCACATCGCGCTCGACCTTGCGCCGCATCCAGCGCAGCCAGAGCACGTCGAGGGGGATCAGCACCAACGCCAGCAACGAAAGCTTCCACGACAGGGTCAACAGCATCGCCACCGCGCAGACCAGACCGATCACACTCGAGACCGCTGAAAACAGCGAGTCCACGGCAAAGCGCTGGATCTCGGCGACGTCGCCATCGAGGCGCGACATCAGGTCGCCAATCCGCCGCTGACCGTAAAAGCTCGGCGAGAGCGTCTGCAAATGCCGATAGAGATCATCGCGCAGGGCGAACAGAATCCGCCCGGACAACCGCGTGTGCAGGTAGCGGTTGATGCCCGACAGTGCCGTGCCGAGCAGCCCGGCGACGATCATCAACCCGGCAATCAACACCAGCATCGGGAAGTCGCGCGCCAGCAGGCCATCGTCGATCAGCAGCTTGGTCAACCACGGTTGCACCAACACCAGCAGCGAGGCACACACCGACAACCCGAGCAGCCCGGCGATGGCCAGACGATGGGGACGCACGAAGCTGTAGAGCCAGCGCAATGCCGCTTGCAGGGCTTCGGGGTTCTGGCTGTCGATCAGCCGGACGATCAGGCGCTGCATCACGAACGCAACTGTTTGAGCTTGCGATACAGGGTCGCGCGGCTGATGCCCAACGCGTCGGCAGCAGCCGAGACGTTGCCCTGGTGCGTGTCCAGGGACTGACGAATCAGCTCCAGTTCATTTTCACGGATGCTGCCGGCCTGAGGCCGTTCGGTCGCGGTCAGTTCGTCGAGCATGCTGTCGGGCAAGTGGTCGAGGGTGAGGACGCTCTCCCCCGGTTCGCGCATGGCCAGCGCGGTGCGCAACACCATCTCCAGTTGGCGGATGTTGCCCGGCCAGTGATAGCCGCTGAGCAAGCGGTTCAAGTCGTCATGCAGAACCACGGCCGGAGCATCGAGCCGGGTCAGCAGTCGCCCGACCAGCGCACTGAAATCTTCACGTTCGCGCAGGGCCGGGAGCATCACGCTGATGCCGTTGACCCGGTAGAACAGGTCTTCGCGGAAGTGCTTTTCTTCCACCAGACGCTTGAGGTCGCGGTGCGTGGCGCAGATCAGCGCGACATCGATGTCCTGCTCTTCACCGGCACCCAGTGGCGCGACTTTGCGGTCTTGCAGCACTCGCAGCAAACGCGCTTGCAGGGCCAGCGGCATGTCGCCGATTTCATCGAGGAACAAGGTGCCGCCGTGGGCCTGTTGCAGTCGACCGATCATGCCGCCACGACGGGAGCCGGTGAAGGCGCCTTCACGGTAGCCGAACAGTTCCGACTCGATCAGGCCTTCGGGAATGGCTGCGCAGTTCACCGCGATAAAGGGTTTGTCACAACGGGTTCCGGCCATATGCAGGGCACGCGCAATGACTTCTTTGCCGGTGCCGGTTTCACCAAGCAGCAACACCGGCAATTCATTGGCCAGGCCTTGCCGGGCCATGCGCAAGGCCCGGGCATACCGCACGTTACTGCCGGCCAGGGATTCAAGGTCCGGCTGGGGCTTAGCGGCTTTGGCGGTCGTGCGCGGTGGCGTGCTGACGTTGATTGACCGCTGCGGCGCGCGCAGGGTTTTGTAGAAAAATTCGCCCTTGGCGGTTTGCAAGCTACCGACGCCGCCCTGGTGCAAACGCGATAATAGTTGCAGGCCATCGACACCGAGGAATTCCTCACAACGCCGACCGACCAGCGCCGAGCGTTCGGCGTGGAGTAGCTGACAGGCCTGGGCACTGACGGAGAGGATCTGACCGCCAAGGCTCACCGCCAGCAGGCCTTGCCAAGGCGATTCGAGGTATTGGCGACGGCTGTGAAAGGCCAGGACGATTTCGTCTGGATAGCTGGCGTTGAACACGCGACTTTCAATCTGGCTGACCGCCATCGCCAGCAACGCGGTGCTGTCGTGGACGCGGCCGAGCGGGCCTTCGCGGGTCAGGTCGAGCACGCCGAGAATATCGCCCTGGGGGCAATGGATCGGCACCGAGGTGCAGGAGAAATCGGTCAGCCTATCGAGGTAATGTTCGCCGCAATCGATCATCGTCGGCCGGGCTTCGACCAGTGCCGTGCCCAGCGCGTTGGTGCCGCGAGCGGCTTCGCTCCAGCAGGCGCCCAAGGTGATGTCTTGCAGGCCGCTGCCCTTGAGGCGGTCGGCGCGCCCTTCGACAGCGAGGATGGTGGCGTCGGAGTTGGCGAGGATGATCAGGCCTTCCTTGCCTTGGCGTTCGGCCAGGTAATCAATCGCCGGCAATGCCGCGTCGATCAGCAGTCGGTTGCTCGCCAGCAGCACGTCGAGGCTGGCGCTCGATTCCAGCGCCAGTTCGTGCTTGCCATTGAAATGCACGCCATGACTGAGGCTGCGCCGCCACGACGCATCGATTTCCGCGCGCAATACGCCATCGGGGACTTCGCCCTCCAGATGGAGTTTTTCCCGGGCCAGCCGGGCTTCGCGGTGCAGTTTGGGTGTTGTTGTTTTTATTAGCGTCATCAAGCGCTCCGAATCGGTCCGCCCTGCGCCTTTCAAGTTCAGCGCCCTGCCGCAATCTTTACGTTAACGTCAGGGCGATGGCAAGTGCCTTATGGCGCTTGTGTTTGCGTCGTAGCGACTTACACGTGAGGATCGCCTGGCGCTTTGCTCGGGGCGGCGTATTGCGGCTTCAGGTGGCCGTCCTGATCAAGTAACCAGGCGTCCATGATCTGCCGCACCACAGGACCGGCGACGCGACCACCCGCCTCGCCGTTTTCGATCATCACCGAGATGACGATCTTCGGGTGCTCAGCTGGAGCGAAGCCGACGAACAAGGCGTTATCGCGGTTACGCTCCAGGGTTTTCGCCCGGTTGTAGCGCTCGCCCTGCTTGATCGCGACAACTTGCGCGGTACCACTCTTGCCGGCAATCCGGTATTGAGCCCCGAGCGCTGCCGCCCGGGCGATCCCGCGAGCATCGTGCATCACCATCTGCATGCCGTGGTTGACCTGCTCCCAGTCATGCGGATTCTTGAGCAGGATGTTGGGCATCGGATGCTCGTCCACCGGCGCAACACCGTCCACGGTCTTGGCCAGGTGCGGTCGATTCCACACGCCTTTATTGGCGATCAACGCGGTGGCCTGGGCCAATTGCAGTGGTGTGACCTGCATATAGCCCTGGCCGATGCCGAGGATCACCGTCTCGCCAGGAAACCAGGCCTGACGGCGTGTGGCGCGCTTCCAGGCCTGGGACGGCATCAAACCGGCAGACTCTTCGAACATGTCCAGCGAGACCTTCTCGCCAAGGCCGAACATCGCCATGTAGTCGTGCAGGCGATCGATGCCCAGCTTGTGGGCCAGGTCGTAGAAGTAGGTATCGTTGGAGCGCATGATCGCGGCGTCCATGTCCACCCAACCGTCGCCACTGTGGTTCCAGTTACGGTATTTGTGATCGAAGTCCGGGAGCTGGTAGTAACCCGGATCGAAGACCCGGGTCTGTGGGGTGACGACGCCCGCATCCAGGCCGGCGATGGCCACCTCCGGCTTGATGGTCGATCCCGGTGCGTAGAGGCCGCGTAGAACGCGGTTGAACAGAGGTCGGTCGATGGAGTCGTGCAGCGCCGCGTATTCCTTGAAGCTGATCCCGGTGACGAACAGATTCGGGTCGAAGCTTGGCTTGCTGACCATGGCCAGCACTTCACCGGTCGATGGGTCGAGTGCAACGACCGACCCACGACGATCGCCCAAGGCTTCTTCGGCGGCTTCCTGCAGTTTGACGTCCAGGCTCAGGACAATGTTTTTACCAGGGACCGGATCGGTGTGCTTGAGCACACGCAGCACGCGGCCCTGGGCATTCGTTTCGACTTCTTCGTAACCAACATGACCATGCAACTCGGACTCGTAGAATTTTTCGATGCCGGTTTTGCCGATGGATTGAGTGCCGCGGTATTCCACATTGTCCAGGGCTTTGGATTCTTTCTCGTTGATGCGACCGACGTAGCCGATCGAATGCGCGAAGTGCGCTCCCATCGGGTAGTGGCGCACGAACTGAGGCTCGACATCGATCCCTGGCAGGCGGAACTCGTTGACCGCCAGGACAGCGATCTGCTCTTCGCTCAGTTCATAGAACAGGGTCACCGGCACGAACGGATGACGGGCCTGCTTCATGGCCTTGTCGAACAACGTTCGATCTTCTGTCGGCAGGTGCAGGAGGTTGACCACCTCATCCAGCTCTTCTTTGACATCGGAAGCGCGTTCGCGGGTGATGGTCAGGTTGAAACTCGGGCGGTTGTCCGCCAGGACCACGCCATTGCGGTCGTAGATCAGCCCACGGGTGGGCGTGATCGGGAGGACGTGGACACGATTGTTTTCGGAGATGGTCGAGTGATAGTCGAATTCGACCACCTGCAGGACATACATGCGCACCACCAGCGCGCAGGTAATAGCGACGACGAACAAGCCGCAAGCCATCAGTCTTTTGTTGACGAGGCTGGTTTCTTTTTCGTGGTCCTTGATCGGTATCGGTTCGGGCATTTCTGCAGCAACTCTTTGACTAAAGACGGGTGCCGATCCGTAGGCTTGAAATCAGTCCGTTAAAAAAACGAGCTGCACCATACCAAAAACTGCGCGGTCGCTTTAGTGCGATTTCCTCTAACGGTTGTCCTTGAGGGCCTAAATGACGGTCGGTGGTGTTTTCTGGCACTTTCCTGCGGGCAAAACAAAACCCCAACTGCTTTCGCAATTGGGGTTTCGGAATTTAATCTTGACGATGACCTAC
>NZ_JBSKHV010000017.1:0-115270 GCF_057128725.1 Pseudomonas oplopanacis
CCCATGTGAGAGTAGGTCATCGTCAAGATTAAATTCCGAAACCCCAATTGCGAAAGCAGTTGGGGTTTTGTTTTGTCCGCAGGAAATCCGTCTCGTCGGGTTTCTATGCAACGGCTCGGGGCATGGCTATCATGCGGGCCTCATTGTGAGGCGATACTTGCATGCTGACGTTGTTAAAGCTTCTTAAAGATGGCCGGTTCCATTCGGGCCAGACCCTGGGTGCTGCACTAGGGATCAGTCGTAGTGCAGTGTGGAAGCAGCTTCAGCATCTAGAGGCTGAGCTTGGCTTGTCAGTTCATAAGGTGCGCGGTCGCGGATATCAGCTGGCTGCACCGTTGACGCTACTGGATCCTGTCGCCATAGCGGACGAGGCACCTGCTTGTGCCTGGCCAATTTTGCTCTTTGACTCAATAGACTCCACCAACGCTGAGGCCTTGCGCTCGATCGATCGTGGTCAGGCAGCGCCATTTTTGGTGCTTGCCGAGCGCCAGACGGCGGGTCGCGGGCGGCGGGGGCGCAAGTGGGTAAGCCCTTTCGCAGAAAACGTCTATTACAGCCTGGTATTGCGCATTGACGGTGGAATGCGGCAACTGGAGGGGTTGAGTCTGGTTGTCGGTCTTGCGGTCATGCAGACATTGCGAGCGCTCGGTGTTCCGGGAGTAGGGTTAAAATGGCCCAATGATGTTTTGGTGGGGCAGAAAAAGATCGCCGGGATACTGCTCGAATTGGTGGGTGATCCTGCGGATGTCTGTCATGTGGTGTTGGGTGTTGGAATTAACGTCAATATGCAAATGACTGAAGAGGTTGATCAGTTATGGACGTCAATGCGTCTGGAGTCAGGCAAGGCGTTTAATCGCAATCACCTGGTTTCGAAATTGGGCTTGATGCTCCAGGAATACCTGGCTCGTCACCAGCGTGACGGATTTTCCTCTATTCAGTCGGAGTGGGAGCAAAACCATCTTTGGCAGGGGCGGGCAGTGTCTTTGATTGCCGGCGTAAACCAGATAGATGGTGAGGTATTGGGTATCGACAGTCAGGGGGCTTTGCGCTTGAAAGTAAATGGCGTTGAAAAAGTCTTTAGTGGTGGTGAGCTCAGTCTGAGGTTGCGTGATGATTCTTGAGCTCGACTGTGGAAACAGTTTTATCAAATGGCGTGTGCTCTGTGCAGATGTCAGGCGGGTGTTCAGTGAGGGTGTGGTTGATTCGGATGATGCTTTGTTGGAGAGTTTGAGCAACCTTGATGGGCTTGCACTTAAGCATTGTCGGTTGGTCAGCGTTAGAACGGCTGAAGAAACCGCCGCTTTAGCTTCTATATTGACGCAAGCTTTCGGTGTGTCCGTGGTATGCGCGACACCAGCCCGCGAAATGGCCGGGGTGCGCAACGGGTATGAAGAGTTTGAGCGGCTGGGTCTCGATCGCTGGCTCGCAATGCTCGGAGGGTTTCATCTGGCTTCCGCTGCATGCCTGGTGCTTGATTTCGGTACTGCTGTGACGGCCGACTTCATTGCTGCGGACGGGGAGCACCTCGGTGGCTTTATCTGCCCCGGGATGCCCCTGATGCGCAACCAGTTGCGAACCCATACTCGCAAAATACGATACGGTGACCTGGCTGCCGAGCGAGCGCTCGAAAGTCTCGCTCCTGGCCGTACAACCGTCGAAGCGGTGGAGCGGGGATGCTCGCTTATGCTGAGGGGGTTTGTCCTGACTCAGTTGGAGTTGGCGCGTAGTTACTGGGGGGATGAGTTTACTGTGTTCCTTACCGGGGGTGATGCGACGCTGGTTTCCGGAATCGTGCCCGAAGCCAGGCTGGTTCCAGACCTGATTTTTGTAGGATTAGCGATGGCATGTCCATTGTCATGAGGTTTTTATGCGCTGGTTGTTCCTCTTGCTGCTCGTACTCAACGTCTTTTATTACATTTGGCATCAACAAGAGGCGCCGCTGCGGGCGAAAGATGTAACGCCTTTGAGCTTGTACCGGGGGGCGCAACAGGATATTCGCTTGTTAAGCGAGGCGGCTGATACGACTCGAGATAAAGGAAAGCCTGCAGAAGCGGTTAATGGTTGTCTCTATTTGGGTGGCTTTGCTCGTCAGGAGACCGCCCAGGTGGCTGGGCGCCGACTGAGCGAGATAGGCGTCAAGTATCAGTCTTTGCCGAAAGATGCCGTCGAGTCGTCTGGTTATTGGGTGCGAGTGGCCCCCGAAAGCCAGCGTTTGCTGGATGATTTGCAGCTGTTAAACCTTTCTAAAGAATTCAATGAGTTAAAACATAAAATAATGCCGTGTGAGGGGGTTGCACCGGCTGAATAGTTTGCATAGAATGGCGCCCGCTTCGCAGTGAAGACCTTTAGCGGTCTGCAGTGCGAAAGCGGTGTCAACGCAGCTAACCTCAGGTTTTTAATGAGAAAAATGCTTGACAGAAGGCTGGCATGATGTAGAATGCCGGCTCGCTTAGGAGGGGTTCCCGAGCGGCCAAAGGGATCAGACTGTAAATCTGACGTCTACGACTTCGAAGGTTCGAATCCTTCCCCCTCCACCAATTTTAGCGAGAGCTGCAAGCTCCGCGGGTATAGTTTAGTGGTAGAACCTCAGCCTTCCAAGCTGATGATGCGGGTTCGATTCCCGCTACCCGCTCCAAGTTTGCAGATCCTGCAAAGTGTTACGCTCTTGTAGCTCAGTTGGTAGAGCACACCCTTGGTAAGGGTGAGGTCAGCGGTTCAAATCCGCTCAAGAGCTCCATATAACAAGGCAGATATGAAAATATCTGCCTTTGTTTTAATGGTTGATATTACTTGCTCAATTCTTTTGTTGGGGGTTGTTTCGATGGCTAAGGAAAAGTTCGATCGTTCGCTGCCGCACGTTAACGTTGGTACTATCGGTCACGTTGACCATGGTAAGACTACGCTGACTGCTGCTCTGACTCGTGTTTGCTCCGAGGTTTTCGGTTCGGCCATCGTTGATTTCGATAAAATCGACAGCGCGCCAGAAGAAAAAGCTCGTGGTATCACCATCAATACCGCACACGTCGAGTACAACTCGAAGATCCGTCACTACGCTCACGTTGACTGCCCAGGTCACGCTGACTATGTGAAGAGCATGATCACCGGTGCTGCCCAGATGGACGGCGCTATCCTGGTTTGCTCGGCCGCTGATGGTCCGATGCCACAAACCCGTGAGCACATCCTGCTGTCCCGTCAGGTAGGCGTTCCGTACATCGTGGTTTTCCTGAATAAGGCTGACCTGGTAGACGACGCTGAGCTGCTGGAGCTGGTTGAGATGGAAGTGCGCGATCTGCTGAGCACTTACGACTTCCCAGGCGACGACACTCCGATCATCATCGGTTCGGCGCGTATGGCTCTGGAAGGCAAAGACGACAACGAAATGGGCACCACTGCCGTTCGTAAACTGGTTGAAACCCTGGACAGCTACATCCCAGAGCCAGTTCGTCTGACCGACAAGCCGTTCCTGATGCCAATCGAAGACGTATTCTCGATCTCCGGTCGCGGTACTGTTGTGACTGGTCGTATCGAGCGCGGTATCGTTCGCGTTCAGGATCCACTGGAAATCGTTGGTCTGCGTGACACTACCGTCACCACCTGCACCGGTGTTGAAATGTTCCGCAAGCTGCTCGACGAAGGTCGTGCTGGCGAGAACTGCGGCGTGCTGCTGCGCGGCACCAAGCGTGACGACGTTGAGCGTGGCCAGGTTCTGGTTAAACCGGGTTCGGTTAAGCCGCACACCAAGTTCACCGCAGAAGTTTACGTTCTGAGCAAGGAAGAAGGCGGCCGTCATACTCCGTTCTTCAAAGGCTACCGTCCACAGTTCTACTTCCGTACTACTGACGTGACCGGTAACTGCGAATTGCCAGAAGGCGTTGAAATGGTAATGCCAGGCGATAACATTCAAATGACTGTTACCCTGATCAAAACCATCGCGATGGAAGATGGTCTGCGTTTCGCTATCCGTGAAGGCGGTCGTACCGTCGGCGCTGGTGTCGTAGCCAAAATCATCGAGTAAATTGTTGTAATGTCTTTTTCGGGCCGGCATAATGGTCGGCCTGATTTTGTTTTAGGTCAGTAGCTCAATTGGCAGAGCGACGGTCTCCAAAACCGTAGGTTGGGGGTTCGATTCCCTCCTGACCTGCCAGATTCACTTGGTGTGTCTGGCTTTCTTTTCACAGGATCTTCATAGATGACTCCTAAAGCTGAAGCTCAAGGCTCTCGCTTCGATCTGCTCAAGTGGCTAGTAGTAGTCGCTTTGGTGGTTGTTGGCGTTGTTGGCAATCAGTATTACTCTGCTTCGCCGATCCTGTACCGCGTACTTGCACTGCTCGTCATTGCTGCTGTAGCTGCCTTTGTAGGCCTGCAGACAGTCAAGGGCAAGTCTTTCTTTGTACTGGTTAAGGAAGCTCGCACCGAGATTCGTAAAGTCGTATGGCCAACTCGCCAAGAAACCACGCAGACCACGTTGATTGTTGTGGCTGTTGTTCTGGTTATGGCGTTGCTGTTGTGGGGGCTTGATTCCCTCCTCGGCTGGCTTGTTTCCTTGATTGTCGGCTAAGGGTGTCCCGTGGCTAAGCGTTGGTACGTTGTGCATGCTTACTCCGGTTACGAGAAGCATGTCATGCGCTCGTTGGTAGAGCGCGTAAAGCTGGCTGGCATGGAAGATGGCTTCGGCGAAATTCTGGTTCCCACTGAAGAAGTGGTTGAAATGCGTAATGGCCAGAAGCGCAAAAGCGAACGCAAGTTCTTCCCAGGTTACGTGCTGGTACAGATGGATATGAACGAGGGTACTTGGCACTTGGTCAAGGATACACCTCGGGTGATGGGCTTCATTGGCGGTACTGCCGACAAGCCTGCGCCAATCACAGATAAAGAGGCAGAAGCAATTCTGCGTCGCGTTGCTGATGGTAGCGACAAGCCGAAGCCGAAGACATTGTTCGAGCCAGGTGAGTCTGTACGTGTCAATGACGGACCGTTTGCTGATTTTACCGGCACGGTTGAAGAAGTTAACTACGAAAAGAGCCGGATCCAAGTGGCAGTGCTCATTTTCGGTCGCTCTACCCCGGTAGAGCTAGAGTTCAGCCAGGTCGAAAAAGTCTAGCTGAGCAAGCATCCCAACCCCGCAGCCCTAGGCTGTGGGGTTTTGTCGTCACTGGGATAAACGCGCAAGTAACCGGGGAGCCTTTCGAGGCGTTTGAACCCGTAATTGGAGTGCCTCATGGCCAAGAAAATTACCGCTTACATCAAGCTGCAAGTGAAGGCCGCTCAGGCTAACCCAAGCCCACCTGTTGGTCCTGCTCTGGGTCAGCACGGCGTGAACATCATGGAATTCTGCAAGGCCTTCAACGCCCGTACTCAGGGTCTTGAGCCAGGTCTGCCGACTCCAGTGATCATCACTGTCTACAGCGACCGTAGCTTCACTTTTGAAACCAAGTCCACCCCTGCTTCGGTTCTGCTGAAGAAGGCTGCTGGTCTGACTAGCGGTTCCGCTCGTCCGAACACCGTTAAGGTTGGCACCGTGACCCGTGCTCAGCTGGAAGAAATCGCGAAAACCAAAAACGCGGATCTGACTGCAGCTGATATGGACGCAGCCGTGCGTACTATCGCCGGTTCTGCTCGTAGCATGGGCCTTAACGTGGAGGGTGTGTAATGGCTAAGTTGACCAAGCGTCAAAAGGCTATCGCCGGCAAAATCGAAGCAGGCAAGGCCTACAACTTTGTAGACGCTGCTGCTCTGCTGGCTGAGCTGTCGACTGTCAAGTTCAGCGAGTCGTTCGACGTTGCTGTTAACCTGGGTGTTGACCCGCGTAAATCTGACCAGGTTGTTCGTAGCGCTACTGTGCTGCCACACGGCACTGGCAAGACCGTTCGCGTTGCTGTGTTCACCCAGGGTCCAGCTGCTGAGGCCGCTCTGGCTGCCGGCGCTGACCGTGTAGGTATGGACGACCTGGCTGCCGAAATGAAAGGCGGCGACCTGAACTATGACGTAGTTATCGCATCCCCGGATGCAATGCGCGTTGTTGGTCAGTTGGGTCAGATCCTCGGTCCACGCGGCCTGATGCCTAACCCTAAAGTCGGCACCGTAACTCCAGACGTAGCTACCGCGGTTAAAAACGCCAAGGCTGGTCAGGTTCGTTATCGCACCGACAAAAACGGCATCATTCACACTTCCGTTGGCAAGATCGGCTTCGACGCCGTCAAGCTGAAGGAAAACGTTGAAGCCCTGATCGCTGATCTGAAGCGTATCAAGCCAGCTTCCTCGAAAGGCATTTACGTCAAGCGCGTTACCCTGAGCACCACTATGGGCCCAGGTCTGGTCATCGACCAAAGCTCGCTCGACGCGTAAGACACAGGTTGGCGCGAGTGATCGCGCCAATTGAAAGATTGGGGTCCCTGCCTGGCGGGGGCTATCCAAGACCGTAGGCGACGCAAGTCTTAAACCTCAAGCCTACGCAGATGGTGCTCCCGGTTCCTTACCGAATCAGACACCAAAACGACATCCGGCTCCGGCCAGATGAAACGGTAACAAGCAGGAGTTAAACCCGTGGCAATTAATCTCGAAGACAAGAAGGCCATCGTCGCTGAAGTCAACGAGGCTGCCAAAGTCGCTCTGTCCGCTGTCGTGGCTGATGCCCGTGGCGTAACAGTAGGCGCGATGACCGGACTCCGTAAAGAGGCTCGTGAAGCTGGCGTTTATGTACGTGTTGTACGTAACACCCTGCTCAAGCGCGCTGTTGCTGACACTGAATACAGTGTCCTCAACGACGTGTTCACCGGCCCGACTCTGATCGCGTTCTCCAAGGATCATCCAGGCGCTGCTGCCCGTTTGTTCAAGGAATTCGCCAAGAGTCAGGATAAGTTCGAGATCAAGGCAGCTGCGTTCGAGGGCAAGTTCCTCGCAGCTAACCAAATCGACGTACTGGCAACACTGCCGACCCGTGACGAAGCTATTTCGCAGCTGATGAGCGTGATTCAAGGCGCTACCAGCAAGCTGGCTCGTATTCTGGCTGCAGTTCGCGAGCAAAAAGAAGCTGCCGCAGCCTAAGGCTGAGCACCTCTTCTCGCGTATTTTTGTTTATTTCGATGGCCGCGTAGGCCGTCCCCCAATTCAGGAAATACAGCAATGTCTATCTCCCAAGACGATATCCTCAACGCCGTAGCTGAAATGTCGGTTCTGCAGGTTGTTGAGCTGATCAAAGCTTTCGAAGAAAAATTCGGCGTTTCCGCTGCTGCTGCATCGGCTGGTCCAGCTGCTGCTGCTGCCGTTGTTGAAGAGCAAACCGAATTCAACGTCATGCTGCTGGAAGCTGGCGAGAAGAAAGTTAACGTGATCAAGGCAGTACGTGAACTGACCGGTCTGGGCCTGAAAGAAGCCAAGGCTGTAGTTGACGGCGCTCCTGCCATGGTTCTGGAAGCTGTGTCGAAAGACGCAGGCGACAAAGCCAAAGCTACTCTGGAAGAAGCAGGCGCTAAAGTCGAGCTGAAGTAAGCATCGACTTTGCTCCTCCAGCCCGAGCGTAAAGCGAAAGGCTGATGGCTGGTGGCTCTTGCCACCGGCCTTTTTCCGTTATTGGCAGCCGACTGGGTCGGTGCTGATAACGAGCTGTATCCACCCGATGTGGTGGCGCAAACCATGGGGTTTGCACGATTTTCTGGCTGCTCCCGTCGGGAGGGGCCAAACAAGCAGGTGACCAAGCTGGGGAACGCTGATGGCTTACTCATATACTGAGAAAAAACGTATCCGCAAGGACTTTAGCAAGTTGCCGGACGTCATGGATGTGCCGTACCTCCTGGCCATCCAGCTGGATTCGTATCGTGAATTCTTGCAAGCGGGAGCGACTAAAGATCAGTTCCGCGACGTGGGCCTGCATGCGGCCTTCAAATCCGTTTTCCCGATCATCAGCTACTCCGGCAATGCTGCGCTGGAGTACGTCGGTTATCGCCTGGGCGAACCGGCATTTGATGTCAAAGAATGCGTATTGCGCGGTGTAACTTACGCCGTACCTTTGCGGGTAAAAGTGCGCCTGATCATTTTCGACAAAGAGTCGTCGAACAAAGCGATCAAGGACATTAAAGAGCAAGAAGTCTACATGGGTGAAATCCCCCTGATGACTGAGAACGGTACCTTCGTAATCAACGGTACCGAGCGTGTAATCGTTTCCCAGCTGCACCGTTCCCCGGGCGTGTTCTTCGACCACGACCGTGGCAAGACGCACAGCTCCGGCAAACTGCTGTACTCCGCGCGCATCATTCCTTACCGCGGTTCGTGGTTGGACTTCGAGTTCGATCCGAAAGACTGCGTGTTCGTGCGTATCGACCGTCGTCGCAAGCTGCCTGCATCGGTATTGCTGCGCGCGCTCGGCTATACCACTGAAGAAGTGCTCGACGCGTTCTACACCACCAACGTTTTTCACCTGAGCGGCGAAACCCTCAGTCTGGAACTGATTGCTTCGCGTCTGCGTGGTGAAATCGCTGTTCTTGATATTCAGGACGAGAAGGGCAAGGTCATCGTTGAGGCTGGTCGTCGTATTACTGCGCGCCACATCAACCAGATCGAAAAAGCCGGTCTCAAGACCCTGGAAGTGCCTCTGGACTACGTCCTGGGTCGCACTACCGCCAAGGCCATCGTGCATCCGGCAACCGGCGAAATCCTGGCAGAGTGCAACACCGAGCTGAACACCGAGATCCTGGCCAAAATCGCCAAGGCTCAGGTTGTTCGCATCGAAACTCTGTACACCAACGATATCGACTGCGGTCCGTTCGTCTCCGACACACTGAAGATCGACTCCACCAGCAACCAATTGGAAGCGCTGGTCGAGATCTATCGCATGATGCGTCCAGGCGAGCCGCCAACCAAGGACGCTGCCGAGACTCTGTTCAACAACCTGTTCTTCAGCCCTGAGCGCTATGACCTGTCTGCGGTCGGCCGGATGAAGTTCAACCGTCGTATCGGTCGTACCGAGATCGAAGGTTCGGGCGTGTTGTGTAAAGAAGACATCGTCGCGGTACTGAAGACTCTGGTCGACATCCGTAACGGCAAGGGCATCGTCGATGACATCGACCACCTGGGTAACCGTCGTGTTCGCTGCGTAGGCGAAATGGCCGAGAACCAGTTCCGCGTTGGCCTGGTACGTGTTGAGCGTGCGGTCAAAGAGCGTCTGTCGATGGCTGAAAGCGAAGGCCTGATGCCGCAAGACCTGATCAACGCCAAGCCAGTGGCTGCGGCGGTGAAAGAGTTCTTCGGTTCCAGCCAGCTGTCCCAGTTCATGGACCAGAACAACCCGCTGTCCGAGATCACCCACAAGCGTCGTGTTTCTGCACTCGGCCCTGGCGGTTTGACTCGTGAGCGTGCTGGCTTTGAAGTGCGTGACGTACACCCGACTCACTACGGTCGTGTATGCCCGATTGAAACGCCGGAAGGTCCGAACATCGGTCTGATCAACTCCCTGGCCGCTTATGCGCGCACCAACCAGTACGGCTTCCTCGAGAGCCCGTACCGTGTGGTGAAAGACGCTCTGGTCACCGACGAGATCGTGTTCCTGTCCGCCATCGAAGAAGCTGATCACGTGATCGCTCAGGCTTCGGCCACGATGAACGACAAGAAAGTCCTGATCGACGAGCTGGTAGCTGTTCGTCACTTGAACGAATTCACCGTCAAGGCGCCGGAAGACGTCACCTTGATGGACGTATCGCCGAAGCAGGTAGTTTCGGTTGCTGCGTCGCTGATCCCGTTCCTCGAGCACGACGACGCCAACCGTGCGTTGATGGGTTCGAACATGCAGCGTCAAGCTGTACCAACCCTGCGCGCTGACAAGCCGCTGGTCGGTACCGGCATGGAGCGTAACGTAGCTCGTGACTCCGGCGTTTGCGTCGTGGCTCGTCGTGGCGGCGTTATCGATTCCGTCGACGCCAGCCGTATCGTGGTTCGTGTTGCTGATGACGAAGTTGAAACCGGCGAAGCTGGTGTCGACATCTACAACCTGACCAAGTACACCCGCTCCAACCAGAACACCTGCATCAACCAGCGTCCGCTGGTGCGTAAAGGTGATCGGGTTCAGCGCAGCGACATCATGGCTGACGGCCCGTCCACCGACATGGGTGAGCTGGCTCTGGGTCAGAACATGCGCATCGCGTTCATGGCATGGAACGGCTTCAACTTCGAAGACTCCATCTGCCTGTCCGAGCGTGTGGTTCAGGAAGATCGCTTCACCACGATCCACATTCAGGAACTGACCTGTGTGGCACGTGACACCAAGCTTGGGCCAGAGGAAATCACTGCAGACATCCCGAACGTGGGTGAAGCTGCACTGAACAAACTGGACGAAGCCGGTATCGTTTACGTAGGTGCTGAAGTTGGCGCAGGCGACATTCTGGTCGGTAAGGTCACTCCGAAAGGCGAGACCCAACTGACTCCGGAAGAGAAGCTGTTGCGTGCGATCTTCGGTGAAAAAGCCAGCGACGTTAAAGACACCTCCCTGCGCGTGCCTACCGGCACCAAGGGTACCGTCATCGACGTACAGGTCTTCACCCGTGACGGCGTTGAGCGTGATGCTCGTGCACTGTCGATCGAGAAGACTCAGCTCGACGAGATCCGCAAGGATCTGAACGAAGAGTTCCGTATCGTTGAAGGCGCAACTTTCGAACGTCTGCGTTCCGCTCTGGTCGGCCACAAAGCCGAAGGCGGCGCCGGTCTGAAGAAAGGTCAGGACATCACCGACGAAGTTCTCGACGGTCTTGAGCATGGTCAGTGGTTCAAACTGCGCATGGCTGAAGATGCTCTGAACGAGCAGCTCGAGAAGGCTCAGGCCTACATCGTTGATCGTCGCCGTCTGCTGGACGACAAGTTCGAAGACAAAAAGCGCAAACTGCAGCAGGGCGATGACCTGGCTCCAGGCGTGCTGAAAATCGTCAAGGTTTACCTGGCAATCCGTCGCCGCATCCAGCCGGGCGACAAGATGGCCGGTCGTCACGGTAACAAGGGTGTGGTCTCCGTGATCATGCCGGTTGAAGACATGCCGCACGATGCCAATGGCACCCCGGTCGATGTTGTCCTCAACCCGTTGGGCGTACCTTCGCGTATGAACGTTGGTCAGATCCTTGAAACCCACCTCGGCCTCGCGGCCAAAGGTCTGGGCGAGAAGATCAACCGGATGATCGAAGAGCAGCGCAAAGTTGCTGAGCTTCGTACCTTCTTGGACGAGATCTACAACCAGATCGGCGGTCGTAACGAAGATCTGGATAGCTTCTCCGACCAGGAAATCCTGGATCTGGCGAAGAACCTGCGTGGCGGTGTTCCAATGGCCACTCCAGTGTTCGACGGCGCCAAGGAAAGCGAAATCAAGGCCATGCTGAAACTGGCAGACCTGCCAGAAAGCGGCCAGATGCAGCTGACCGACGGCCGTACCGGCAACAAGTTTGAGCGCCCGGTTACTGTTGGCTACATGTACATGCTGAAGCTGAACCACTTGGTAGACGACAAGATGCACGCTCGTTCTACCGGTTCGTACAGCCTGGTTACCCAGCAGCCGCTGGGTGGTAAGGCGCAGTTCGGTGGTCAGCGTTTCGGGGAGATGGAGGTCTGGGCACTGGAAGCTTACGGTGCCGCTTACACTCTGCAAGAAATGCTCACAGTGAAGTCGGACGATGTGAACGGCCGTACCAAGATGTACAAAAACATCGTGGATGGCGATCACCGTATGGAGCCGGGCATGCCCGAGTCTTTCAACGTGTTGATCAAGGAAATTCGTTCCCTCGGCATCGATATCGATCTGGAAACCGAATAACACGTGACGCGAATCGAGAGCGGGGCAGGATTGCCCGCTCTCTGCTCCGCCAGGAGGAAAGGCCTTGAAAGACCTACTGAATTTGCTGAAAAACCAGGGTCAAGTCGAAGAGTTCGACGCCATCCGTATTGGATTGGCATCGCCTGAGATGATCCGTTCGTGGTCGTTCGGTGAAGTTAAAAAGCCGGAAACCATCAACTACCGTACGTTCAAACCTGAACGTGACGGCCTGTTCTGCGCCAAGATCTTTGGCCCGGTGAAGGATTACGAGTGCCTGTGCGGTAAGTACAAGCGCTTGAAGCACCGTGGTGTGATCTGCGAGAAGTGCGGCGTTGAAGTCGCGCTGGCTAAAGTTCGTCGTGAGCGCATGGCGCACATCGAACTGGCCTCGCCGGTTGCCCACATCTGGTTCCTGAAATCGCTGCCGTCGCGTATCGGTTTGCTGATGGACATGACCCTGCGTGATATCGAACGCGTTCTCTACTTCGAGAGCTATGTCGTTATCGATCCAGGCATGACCACCCTTGAAAAAGGTCAGCTGCTCAACGACGAGCAGTACTTCGAAGCGCTGGAAGAGTTCGGCGACGATTTCGATGCCCGCATGGGTGCCGAAGCTGTCCGTGAACTGCTGCACGCTATCGACCTGGAGCACGAGATTGGCCGTCTGCGTGAAGAAATTCCGCAAACCAACTCCGAAACCAAAATCAAGAAGCTGTCCAAGCGTCTGAAGTTGATGGAAGCCTTCCAGGGTTCCGGCAACCTTCCAGAATGGATGGTGCTGACCGTTCTGCCGGTTCTGCCGCCAGATCTGCGTCCACTGGTCCCGCTGGATGGCGGTCGCTTCGCGACTTCCGACCTCAACGATCTGTATCGTCGAGTGATCAACCGTAACAACCGCTTGAAGCGTCTGCTCGATCTGTCCGCTCCGGACATCATCGTGCGCAACGAAAAGCGTATGTTGCAGGAAGCCGTCGACGCACTGCTCGACAACGGTCGTCGTGGTCGCGCTATCACCGGTTCCAACAAGCGTCCTCTGAAATCCCTGGCTGACATGATCAAGGGTAAGCAAGGTCGTTTCCGTCAGAACTTGCTCGGTAAGCGTGTTGACTACTCCGGTCGTTCGGTAATTACCGTAGGTCCGACCCTGCGTCTGCACCAGTGCGGTCTGCCGAAAAAAATGGCTCTCGAGCTGTTCAAGCCGTTCATTTTCGGCAAGCTGGAAATGCGTGGTCTCGCGACCACCATCAAAGCTGCCAAGAAGATGGTCGAGCGCGAGCTGCCAGAGGTTTGGGACGTTCTCGCTGAAGTTATTCGCGAACACCCGGTTCTCCTCAACCGTGCACCGACCCTTCACCGTCTGGGTATCCAGGCGTTTGAACCGGTACTGATCGAAGGTAAGGCTATCCAGCTGCACCCTCTGGTCTGTGCTGCGTACAACGCCGACTTCGACGGCGACCAAATGGCCGTGCACGTACCGCTGACGCTGGAAGCCCAGTTGGAAGCGCGTGCGTTGATGATGTCGACCAACAACATTCTGTCGCCAGCCAACGGTGAGCCAATCATCGTTCCTTCGCAGGACGTTGTATTGGGTCTGTACTACATGACTCGTGAAGCGATCAACGCCAAGGGCGAAGGTCGTGTGTTCGCGGATCTGCAAGAAGTTGACCGTGTGTTCCGTGCCGGCGAAGCCGCACTGCACGCTAAAGTCAAAGTGCGGATCAACGAAACCGTCAACGATCGTGATGGTGGCAGCGTCAAGAACACCCGTATCGTCGACACTACTGTCGGCCGTGCGCTGTTGTTCCAGGTTGTTCCACCTGGCCTGTCGTACGACGTCGTCAACCAGCCGATGAAGAAAAAGGCGATCTCCAAGCTGATCAACCAGTGCTACCGCGTGGTTGGTTTGAAAGAGACCGTGATCTTCGCTGACCAGTTGATGTACACCGGTTTTGCTTATTCGACCATCTCCGGCGTTTCCATCGGTGTTAACGACTTCGTTATCCCGGATGAAAAAGCCCGCATCATCAATGCTGCTACTGATGAAGTGAAAGAGATCGAAAGTCAGTACGCCTCCGGCCTGGTAACCCAGGGCGAGAAGTACAACAAAGTGATCGACCTTTGGTCCAAGGCGAACGACGAAGTTTCCAAGGCGATGATGGCCAACCTCTCGAAAGAGAAAGTCATCGACCGCCATGGCGTCGAAGTCGACCAAGAGTCCTTCAACTCGATGTACATGATGGCCGACTCGGGCGCACGGGGTTCTGCTGCGCAGATCCGTCAGCTCGCCGGTATGCGTGGCCTGATGGCCAAGCCGGATGGTTCCATCATCGAAACGCCGATTACTGCGAACTTCCGTGAAGGTTTGAGCGTACTTCAGTACTTCATCTCCACTCACGGTGCTCGTAAAGGTTTGGCGGATACCGCGTTGAAAACTGCGAACTCCGGTTACCTGACTCGTCGTCTGGTAGACGTGGCGCAGGATCTGGTTGTGACCGAGATCGATTGCGGCACCGAACACGGCCTGGTAATGACTCCGCACATTGAAGGCGGTGACGTTGTTGAGCCGCTGGGTGAGCGCGTATTGGGTCGTGTTATTGCCCGTGACGTGTTCAAGCCAGGTACCGAAGAAATCATCGTTCCTGCCGGCACGCTGGTAGACGAGAAGTGGGTTGAGTTCATCGAGCTGAACAGCATCGATGAAGTGATCGTGCGTTCGCCGATCAGCTGCGAAACCCGCTATGGCATTTGCGCCAAGTGCTACGGCCGTGATCTGGCTCGTGGTCACCAGGTGAACATCGGTGAAGCGGTCGGCGTTATCGCTGCCCAGTCCATCGGTGAGCCGGGTACCCAGCTGACCATGCGTACGTTCCACATCGGTGGTGCGGCAAGCCGGACCTCCGCTGCGGACAGCGTCCAGGTGAAGAATGGCGGTACCGTTCGTCTGCACAATTTGAAGCACGTGGAGCGAGTGGATGGTTGCCTGGTTGCTGTGTCCCGTTCCGGTGAGCTGGCAATCGCTGATGACTTCGGTCGTGAGCGCGAGCGTTACAAGCTGCCGTACGGTGCTGTGATTTCGGTTAAAGAAGGTGACAAGGTCGACGCTGGCGCAATCGTGGCCAAGTGGGATCCGCACACTCACCCAATCGTTACCGAAATGAAAGGTACCGTGACCTACGTGGGCATGGAAGAAGGCATCACGATCAAGCGTCAGACTGACGAATTGACCGGTATGACCAACATTGAAGTACTCGACGCCAAAGACCGTCCAGCTGCCGGTAAAGATATCCGTCCTGCTGTGAAGATGGTTGATGACAACGGCAAGGATCTCTTGCTGCCGGGTACCGACGTAATTGCTCAGTACTTCCTGCCTGCTAACGCCCTGGTTGGTGTAGCGGACGGTGCGAAGATTGCGATCGGTGATGTTATCGCTCGTATCCCGCAAGAGACTTCGAAGACCCGTGACATCACCGGTGGTCTGCCACGTGTTGCCGACTTGTTCGAGGCCCGTCGTCCGAAAGAAGCCTCGATTCTGGCTGAAGTCAGCGGCACCATCGCGTTCGGTAAAGAGACCAAAGGCAAGCGCCGTCTGGTTATCACCCCGAACGACGGTACCGATCCGTACGAAGAGCTGATTCCTAAGTGGCGTCACCTGAACGTCTTCGAAGGCGAACAGGTAAACCGCGGCGAAGTTATCTCCGACGGCCCGAGCGATCCACACGACATCCTGCGTCTGCTGGGTGTGAGTGCGCTGGCCAAGTACATCGTGAACGAGATCCAGGACGTTTATCGTCTGCAAGGCGTGAAGATCAACGACAAGCACATCGAGACCATCCTGCGTCAGATGTTGCGTAAGGTTGAAATCGCTGAATCCGGCGACTCGACTTTCATCAAGGGCGACCAGATGGAGTTGACTCACGTTCTGGTAGAGAACGAGCGTCTGGCTGGCGACGAGAAATTCGTTTCCAAGTTCACTCGCGTGCTGTTGGGTATCACCAAGGCGTCGTTGTCCACCGAATCGTTCATCTCGGCGGCTTCCTTCCAGGAAACCACTCGCGTACTGACCGAAGCGGCGGTAACCGGCAAGCGCGATTACCTGCGCGGCCTGAAAGAAAACGTGGTCGTGGGTCGTCTGATCCCGGCTGGTACCGGTCTGGCTTATCACAGCGAGCGTAAGCGTCGCCGTGATGCTGACAAACCGTTGCGCGTAAGCGCCAGTGAAGTGGAAGCTGCACTGACCGAAGCGCTGAACTCTAGCGGTAACTGAGTTCTGCGATAAATGAGTGTAAGGCCCTGGCTGCTCCGTTCATCGAATCGAGACAATTTGTCGAGGTTCGATGGGTGGGGAGGTCGGGGCCTTGCCTTGACTGGGGACAAGATCCTCTTTAGACTCTTGTACCCCTAAATTTGGCGGGAATTCGTTCCTGCCATTTTGCTTTTCTTGCAAGACAATAGCGTCGCAAGACAACAGTGGAGCTAGTAGATGGCAACTATCAACCAGCTGGTACGTCAGCCGCGTAAGCGTATCGTCGAGAAATCCGACGTGCCTGCGCTGCAGAACTGCCCGCAACGTCGTGGCGTATGCACCCGTGTGTATACCACCACGCCGAAAAAACCTAACTCGGCACTGCGTAAAGTATGCCGTGTGCGTCTGACCAACGGTTTCGAGGTTTCCTCGTACATCGGCGGTGAAGGCCACAACCTGCAAGAGCACAGCGTGGTACTGATCCGCGGCGGTCGTGTAAAAGACTTGCCAGGTGTTCGTTACCACACCGTACGCGGTTCTTTGGATACTTCCGGCGTTAAAGGTCGTAACCAGGGTCGTTCGAAGTACGGTACCAAGAAGCCTAAGTAGTAGCGGCTTTTTGTAAAAACTGATTTTCTATTTTTCTGAGTCGATAAGAGTAAGGTCGGAGGCGTCCCGCAAGGGCACCGATTCCGAGCGAACCTGAAGACCGTTTGAGGGCTTATCCATGCCAAGAAGACGCGTAGCAGCCAAGCGCGAAGTGCTTGACGATCCAAAGTACGGCAGCCAGATCCTGGCCAAGTTCATGAACCACGTTATGGAAAGCGGCAAGAAAGCCGTTGCCGAACGTATCGTTTATGGCGCGCTGGAAAAAGTTAAAGAACGCAAGAACAGCGATCCCCTGGAAATCTTCGAGAAAGCTCTCGACGCCATCGCTCCGCTGGTCGAAGTAAAGTCGCGCCGTGTAGGCGGTGCTACTTACCAGGTTCCGGTCGAAGTTCGTCCGTCCCGTCGTAACGCTCTGGCAATGCGCTGGTTGGTAGACTTCGCCCGCAAGCGCGGCGAGAAGTCTATGGCTCTGCGTTTGGCTGGCGAACTGTTGGACGCCGCTGAAGGTAAAGGTGCTGCAGTTAAGAAGCGTGAAGACGTGCACCGTATGGCTGAAGCCAACAAGGCTTTCTCGCACTACCGCTTCTAATTTTAGCGTCACTAATTTTGCGAGGGCTTTATGGCTCGTACTACACCGATTAACCGCTACCGTAACATTGGTATCGTTGCTCACGTGGATGCTGGTAAAACCACCACCACCGAGCGCGTCCTTTTTTACACTGGCAAAAGCCACAAGATGGGCGAGGTGCATGACGGCGCCGCGACCACAGACTGGATGGTGCAGGAGCAGGAGCGTGGTATTACCATTACTTCTGCTGCTATTACCGCCTTCTGGCAGGGTTCCGAGAAGCAGCACAAGGACCAATACCGCTTCAACGTCATCGACACCCCGGGCCACGTTGACTTCACTATTGAAGTTGAACGTTCCCTGCGTGTTCTCGATGGCGCGGTTGTTGTGTTCTGCGGCACCTCGGGTGTTGAGCCTCAGTCGGAAACCGTATGGCGTCAAGCCAACAAGTACGGCGTTCCACGTCTTGTTTACGTAAACAAGATGGACCGTGCTGGTGCGAACTTCCTGCGCGTGATCGGCCAGATCAAGCAGCGTCTGGGTCACACTCCAGTGCCTATCCAGTTGGCTATCGGTTCCGAAGACAACTTCCAGGGTCAGATCGATCTGATGTCCATGGAAGCTGTTTACTGGAACGATGCTGACAAAGGTATGGTTCCACGTCGCGAGCCTATCCCTGCTGAACTGCAGGAACTGGCTAACGAGTGGCGCGGCAACATGATTGAAGCCGCGGCAGAAGCCAGCGAAGAGCTGATGAACAAGTACCTCGAAGGTGAAGAACTCACCAACGCGGAAATCAAGGCCGCTCTGCGTCAGCGTACTATCGCTGGTGAGATCGTTCTGGCTGTTTGCGGTTCTTCCTTCAAGAACAAGGGTGTTCCCCTGGTTCTCGACGCCGTTATCGACTACCTGCCTGCTCCTTCCGAAATTCCTGCCATCAAGGGTACTGACCCGGATGACGAGACTATCGAGCTGGAGCGTCATGCAGACGACAACGAGCCGTTCTCGGCTCTGGCGTTCAAGATCGCTACCGACCCATTCGTGGGTACCTTGACCTTTGTTCGAGTTTACTCGGGCGTGTTGGCCTCCGGCGACGGCGTGATCAACTCGGTTAAAGGCAAGAAAGAGCGCGTGGGTCGTATGGTGCAAATGCACGCAAACGCCCGTGAAGAAATCAAGGAAGTACGCGCTGGTGACATCGCGGCCTTGATCGGCATGAAGGACGTCACCACTGGTGAAACTTTGTGCAACGCTGACAAGCCAATCATCCTGGTTCGTATGGACTTCCCGGAGCCGGTTATTTCGGTTGCCGTAGAGCCTAAGACCAAGGATGACCAGGAAAAAATGGGTATCGCTCTGGGCAAACTTGCTCAGGAAGATCCATCTTTCCGCGTAAAAACCGATGAAGAGACTGGTCAAACGATCATCTCCGGCATGGGCGAGCTGCACCTGGACATCCTGGTTGACCGGATGCGCCGTGAGTTCAACGTCGAAGCCAACATTGGTAAGCCTCAGGTTTCCTATCGTGAGCGCATCACGAAGAACTGTGAAATCGAAGGCAAATTCGTTCGTCAATCCGGCGGTCGTGGTCAGTTCGGCCATTGCTGGATTCGTTTTGCTCCTGCTGACGAAGGTCAGGAAGGTCTGCAATTCGTGAACGAAGTCGTGGGTGGTGTGGTTCCTAAGGAATACATCCCGGCGATCCAGAAGGGTATCGAAGAGCAGATGAAGAACGGCGTTGTTGCCGGCTATCCGCTGATCGGCCTGAAGGCTACCGTGTTTGATGGTTCTTACCACGACGTCGACTCCAACGAGATGGCGTTTAAGGTGGCTGCTTCCATGGCGACCAAGCAACTGGCCCAGAAGGGCGGTGGTGAGTTGCTTGAGCCGATCATGGCGGTAGAGGTTGTTACGCCTGAAGACTATATGGGTGACGTGATGGGCGACCTTAACCGTCGTCGCGGCATGATTTTGGGTATGGAAGACACGGTCTCCGGCAAAGTGATTCGCGCCGAAGTTCCGCTGGGCGAGATGTTCGGTTATGCGACCGACGTTCGTTCCATGTCCCAGGGTCGCGCAAGCTACTCTATGGAATTCAAAAAATACAATACAGCTCCGTCGCACATCGTCGAAACTGTTACCAAAAAACAAGGCTGATTCAGCCCTTTAGGCAAGGAGTTAATTGTCGTGGCTAAAGAAAAATTTGATCGTTCCCTACCGCACGTCAACGTTGGCACCATCGGTCACGTTGACCACGGTAAAACCACTCTGACTGCAGCTCTGACTCGCGTCTGCTCCGAAGTATTCGGTTCGGCCATCGTTGATTTCGATAAAATCGACAGCGCGCCAGAAGAAAAAGCTCGTGGTATCACCATCAACACCGCACACGTCGAGTACAACTCGAAGATCCGTCACTACGCTCACGTTGACTGCCCAGGTCACGCTGACTATGTGAAGAGCATGATCACCGGTGCTGCCCAGATGGACGGCGCTATCCTGGTTTGCTCGGCCGCTGATGGTCCGATGCCACAAACCCGTGAGCACATCCTGCTGTCCCGTCAGGTAGGCGTTCCGTACATCGTGGTTTTCCTGAATAAGGCTGACCTGGTAGACGACGCTGAGCTGCTGGAGCTGGTTGAGATGGAAGTGCGCGATCTGCTGAGCACTTACGACTTCCCAGGCGACGACACTCCGATCATCATCGGTTCGGCGCGTATGGCTCTGGAAGGCAAAGACGACAACGAAATGGGCACCACTGCCGTTCGTAAACTGGTTGAAACCCTGGACAGCTACATCCCAGAGCCAGTTCGTCTGACCGACAAGCCGTTCCTGATGCCAATCGAAGACGTATTCTCGATCTCCGGTCGCGGTACTGTTGTGACTGGTCGTATCGAGCGCGGTATCGTTCGCGTTCAGGATCCACTGGAAATCGTTGGTCTGCGTGACACTACCGTCACCACCTGCACCGGTGTTGAAATGTTCCGCAAGCTGCTCGACGAAGGTCGTGCTGGCGAGAACTGCGGCGTGCTGCTGCGCGGCACCAAGCGTGACGACGTTGAGCGTGGCCAGGTTCTGGTTAAACCGGGTTCGGTTAAGCCGCACACCAAGTTCACCGCAGAAGTTTACGTTCTGAGCAAGGAAGAAGGCGGCCGTCATACTCCGTTCTTCAAAGGCTACCGTCCACAGTTCTACTTCCGTACTACTGACGTGACCGGTAACTGCGAATTGCCAGAAGGCGTTGAAATGGTAATGCCAGGTGACAACATTCAAATGACTGTTACCCTGATCAAAACCATCGCAATGGAAGACGGTCTGCGCTTCGCTATCCGTGAAGGCGGCCGTACCGTTGGTGCTGGCGTTGTAGCTAAAATCATCGAGTAATTATCTCTTCTGAGATAGCTCGATTTTTTTAAGAAGGCCCCCGCTTAGCGGGGGCCTTTTTTATTGGGTTGACACCTATCTGGGGCGTCTATAGAATTGCGCCTCCTTTTAACGGGCGTATTGCGCTCGGTGGGAATAGCAGCCGGAGTCTGAAATCCAATGCAAAATCAGCAAATCCGTATCAGGTTGAAGGCTTTTGACCATCGCCTGATCGACCAATCCACCCAGGAAATCGTGGAAACCGCGAAACGTACTGGTGCTCAAGTGCGTGGTCCAATTCCACTGCCTACCCGTAAAGAGCGGTTCACCGTTCTGGTCTCCCCGCACGTCAACAAAGACGCGCGTGACCAGTACGAGATCCGTACTCATAAGCGTGTTCTGGACATCGTCCAGCCAACGGATAAAACCGTTGATGCTCTTATGAAGCTTGATCTTGCGGCCGGTGTGGAAGTGCAGATCAGCCTCGGCTAAGACTCGGTCTTAGTCGTGTAACGCTCTGAAATGGGCGGCCATAGCGGGTGAAAGCCCCGTACACTCATGAGGTTTACAACATGACTATTGGTGTAGTCGGTCGTAAATGCGGTATGACCCGTATTTTCACCGAAGAAGGTGTCTCCATTCCGGTCACGGTCATTGAGATCGAACCGAATCGCGTCACCCAGTTCAAAACTGAAGAGACCGATGGCTATCGTGCAGTGCAAGTCACTGTAGGCGAGCGTCGTGCTTCGCGTGTTACAGCTGCTCAAGCTGGCCACTTCGCTAAAGCGAACGTTGCCGCTGGTCGCACCGTAATGGAATTCCGCCTTGAAGAAGGCGAGTACCAGGCCGGCGATCTGATCAACGCTGAAATCTTCGCCGCTGGTCAACTGGTTGATGTAACCGGTCAGTCCAAGGGTAAAGGCTTCCAGGGTACGATCAAGCGTTGGAACTTCCGCGGGCAAGATAATACCCACGGTAACTCCGTGTCCCACCGCGTTCCAGGCTCTATCGGCCAGTGCCAGACTCCTGGTCGTGTATTCAAGGGCAAAAAAATGTCCGGTCATATGGGCGCTGAGCGCGTGACCGTGCAGTCCCTCGAAGTAGTGCGCGTGGACGCTGAACGCAATCTGTTGTTGGTCAAGGGCGCTGTTCCTGGCGCTACTGGCGGCAACTTGGTTGTACGTCCAGCAGCCAAGGCTCGCGGTTAAGGGGAAGCTGACATGCAATTAAATGTAAATGACGCTCAAGCGATCGAAGTTTCCGAACTGACATTTGGCGGCGAATTCAACGAGACGCTGGTTCACCAAGCAGTCGTGGCCTACATGGCCGGCGGCCGTCAGGGTTCCAAGCAGCAAAAGACCCGTTCCGACGTTCGTGGTGGCGGTAAGCGCCCATGGCGTCAGAAAGGTACTGGCCGTGCTCGTGCCGGTACTATCCGTAGCCCAATCTGGCGTGGCGGCGGTACCACTTTCGCAGCTCGTCCTCAGGATCACACCCAGAAGCTGAACAAGAAGATGTATCGCGCAGCAATGCGTTCCATCCTTGCTGAGCTGGTGCGTACTGATCGTCTGGTAGTGGTTCAGGACTTCGCTGTTGATGCACCGAAGACCAAAGATCTGCTGAACAAACTGACCGGCATGGGCTTGACTGACGTCTTGATCGTGTCTGAAGTCGTTGATCAGAACCTGTACCTGGCTGCTCGTAACCTGCCACACGTTGATGTACGTGACGTGCAAGGTTCCGATCCAGTTAGTCTGATCGCATACGACAAGGTGTTGATCACCGTGTCGGCCGTGAAGAAATTCGAGGAGCTGCTGGGATGAACCAGGAACGCGTATTTAAAGTTCTGCTTGGCCCGCACGTTTCCGAGAAGGCTACGGTTCTGGCTGACAAAAAAGGCCAGTTCGTTTTCAAGGTTGCAACTGACGCAACCAAGCTGGAAATCAAGAAGGCCGTCGAAAGCCTGTTCAGCGTGAAAGTAGAGCGTGTTACTACCCTGAATGTTCTGGGTAAGAGCAAGCGCACTGCTCGCGGTCTGGGCAAGCGTAATGACTGGAAGAAGGCAGTTATCTCCCTTCAGCCAGGCCAAGATCTCGATTTCAGCAGCAGTGCTGAGTAAGGAAGGGGTGCATCATGGCAATCGTTAAATGCAAACCGACTTCCCCTGGCCGCCGTTTTGTGGTCAAGGTGGTCAACCAGGAGCTGCATAAAGGCGCTCCTCACGCACCGCTGCTCGAGAAAAAATCGAAGACTGGTGGTCGTAACAACAATGGTCGCATTACCACTCGTCACATCGGTGGTGGCCATAAGCAGCATTATCGTCTGGTCGATTTCCGTCGCAACGACAAAGATGGCATCTCTGCCACTGTCGAGCGTATTGAATACGATCCAAACCGTACTGCTCACATCGCTCTGCTGCTGTACGCAGATGGCGAGCGTCGCTACATCATCGCCCCTAAAGGCGTGAGTGCTGGTGACCAGCTGATCGCAGGTGCTCTGGCACCGATCAAGCCGGGCAACGCTCTGCAACTGCGTAACATTCCAGTTGGTAGCACCGTACACGGCATCGAATTGAAGCCAGGTAAGGGCGCACAGATCGCTCGTTCCGCTGGTGCTTCGGCTCAGCTGATCGCTCGTGAAGGTGTCTACGTGACCCTGCGTCTGCGTTCTGGTGAGATGCGTAAAGTGCTGGCTGAATGCCGCGCGACCCTGGGCGAAGTCTCGAACTCCGAGCACAGCCTGCGTTCGCTGGGTAAAGCTGGTGCCAAACGCTGGCGTGGCGTTCGCCCAACCGTTCGTGGTGTTGCCATGAACCCGGTTGACCACCCACATGGTGGTGGTGAAGGTCGTACCTCTGGTGGTCGTCATCCGGTATCGCCATGGGGCTTCCCGACTAAGGGCGCGAAGACTCGTGGTAATAAGCGTACCGACAAAATGATCGTCCGTCGTCGCAAGTAAATAGAGGGATACGACAGTGCCACGTTCTCTGAAAAAAGGTCCTTTTATCGATCTTCACCTACTGAAGAAGATCGAAGTGGCGGCGGAAAAGAACGATCGCAAACCGGTGAAAACCTGGTCGCGTCGTTCGATGATCCTGCCACAAATGGTCGGTTTGACCATCGCAGTACACAACGGTCGTCAACACGTCCCAGTTCTCGTTAACGAAGACATGGTCGGCCACAAACTGGGCGAGTTCGCCGGTACCCGCACTTATCGTGGGCACGTGGCAGACAAGAAAGCCAAGCGTTAAGGGGTTAGGAAATGGAAGTAGCCGCTAAGTTGTCGGGCGCTCGAATCTCCGCCCAGAAAGCCCGCTTGGTCGCCGACCAGATCCGCGGGAAGAAGGTGGGCGAAGCGCTCAACTTGTTGGCTTTCAGCAGTAAGAAAGCCGCCGAGATCATGAAGAAAGTGCTGGAGTCGGCCGTAGCCAACGCCGAGCATAACGAAGGCGCAGACGTTGATGACCTTAAAGTCAGCACCGTTTTCGTCAACGAAGGGCGTTCGCTGAAGCGCATCATGCCACGTGCCAAAGGCCGTGCTGATCGCATCGTCAAGCGGTCTTGCCATATCACTGTCAAGGTTGCTGACAAGTAACGGAGTCGAAGAGATGGGTCAGAAAGTACATCCCATTGGCATTCGCCTGGGAATCGTCAAGGAGCACACCTCCGTCTGGTACGCAGACGGTCGGACTTATGCGGACTATTTGTTCGCTGATCTGAAGGTGCGTGAGTATCTCCAAGACAAACTAAAAAGCGCGTCCGTAAGCCGTATCGATATCCATCGTCCGGCTCAGACTGCACGTATCACCATCCACACCGCTCGTCCAGGTATCGTTATCGGGAAGAAAGGTGAAGATGTTGAGAAACTGCGTCAGGACCTGACCAAGCAAATGGGTGTGCCTGTGCACATCAATATCGAAGAGATCCGCAAGCCGGAGCTCGACGGTATGCTGGTTGCGCAGAGCGTAGCTCAGCAGCTGGAGCGTCGCGTAATGTTCCGTCGCGCTATGAAGCGCGCTGTTCAGAACGCCATGCGCATTGGTGCCAAAGGCATCAAAATCCAAGTGAGCGGTCGTCTCGGCGGTGCTGAAATCGCACGTACTGAATGGTATCGCGAAGGTCGTGTGCCACTGCACACCCTGCGTGCCGACATCGACTATGCCAACTACGAAGCTCACACCACTTACGGTGTGATCGGTGTAAAGGTTTGGATCTTCAAAGGCGAAGTAATTGGTGGTCGCCAAGAAGAACTGAAACCACAAGCACCAGCGCCTCGTAAAAAAGCTGCTAAGTAAGGGGTACGCCAAATGTTGCAACCAAAGCGTACGAAGTTCCGCAAGCAGATGACAGGCCACAACCGTGGTCTGGCACAGCGCGGTAGCAAAGTCAGCTTCGGCGAATATGCGCTGAAGTCTGTAGCTCGTGGTCGTCTCACCGCTCGTCAGATCGAGTCAGCGCGTCGTGCTCTGACCCGTCACGTTAAACGTGGCGGCAAGATCTGGATCCGTGTATTCCCGGACAAGCCTATTTCCAAAAAGCCCCTCGAAGTTCGTATGGGTAAAGGTAAGGGTAGTGTGGAGTACTGGGTTGCCCAGATTCAGCCAGGCAAAGTCCTGTATGAAATCGAGGGTGTTTCTGAAGAGCTGGCGCGTGAGGCTTTTGCCCTGGCTGCTGCAAAGCTGCCGCTCGCCACCGCCTTTGTTAAACGGACGGTGATGTGATGAAAGCGAATGAACTTCGTGAAAAATCCGCACAGCAGCTGAACGAGCAACTGCTCGGCTTGCTGCGCGACCAGTTCAATCTGCGTATGCAGAAAGCAACTGGCCAGTTGGGGCAGTCTCATCTGCTCTCGCAAGTTAAGCGTGACATCGCTCGCGTGAAGACTGTGCTCAACCAGCAGGCAGGTAAGTAATCATGGCTGAAGCCGAAAAAACTGTCCGTACGCTGACTGGCCGTGTTGTCAGCGACAAGATGGACAAAACCATCACCGTACTGATCGAGCGTCGCGTAAAGCACCCGATCTACGGTAAATACGTTAAGCGTTCGACTAAGCTGCACGCGCACGACGAAACCAATCAGTGCCACATCGGCGACAAAGTCACTATTCGTGAAACTCGTCCTTTGGCCAAGACCAAGTCTTGGGCGCTGGTTGATGTTCTCGAACGCGCTGTGGAAGTCTAAGGACTAGGGGTCGGAGAAATTATATGATTCAGACTCAATCCATGCTCGATGTGGCCGATAACAGCGGCGCTCGCCGTGTTATGTGCATCAAGGTGCTGGGTGGCTCCCATCGTCGTTACGCTGGTATCGGTGACATCATCAAAGTTACCGTGAAGGAAGCAATTCCTCGCGGTAAAGTGAAAAAAGGCCAAGTGATGACTGCTGTTGTAGTCCGCACTCGTCACGGCGTACGTCGTGCTGATGGCTCCATTATCCGCTTTGATGGCAACGCTGCTGTTCTTCTGAACAACAAGCAAGAGCCGATCGGCACCCGTATCTTTGGGCCAGTGACCCGTGAACTTCGTACTGAGAAGTTCATGAAGATCGTCTCGCTCGCCCCAGAAGTGCTGTAAGGAGATCCGACATGCAAAAGATTCGTCGTGACGACGAGATCATCGTGATCGCCGGCAAAGACAAAGGTAAGCGCGGTAAGGTGCTTAAGGTTCTCGCTAACAACCGTCTGGTTATTGGCGGTCTGAACCTGGTTAAGCGTCATACCAAGCCTAACCCGATGTCGGGCGTACAAGGCGGTATCGTCGAAAAAGAAGCTCCACTGGACGCTTCTAACGTCGCCATTTTCAACGGCGAAACCAACAAGGCTGACCGCGTTGGTTTCAAAGTAGAAGACGGCAAGAAAATTCGTGTCTTCAAGTCGACCCAAAAAGCGGTTGATGCTTGAACACTGCTAGGTAGAAGACCATGGCACGACTAAAAGAGATTTACTGGAAGGAAATCGCACCGAAACTTAAGGAAGAACTTAAGCTTTCGAACGTGATGGAAGTTCCACGCGTTACAAAAATCACCCTGAACATGGGTCTGGGCGAAGCCGTCGGTGACAAAAAAGTCATCGAGCACGCTGTTGCCGACCTGGAAAAGATCACCGGCCAGAAAGTCGTTGTGACCTACGCTCGGAAATCCATCGCTGGCTTTAAAGTCCGTGAAGGTTGGCCGATCGGCGTCAAAGTGACCCTGCGCCGTGAGCGTATGTACGAGTTCCTGGATCGTCTGCTGTCGATCTCCCTGCCTCGGGTTCGCGACTTCCGCGGCCTGAATGCCAAGTCCTTCGATGGTCGTGGTAACTACAGCATGGGCGTTAAAGAGCAGATCATCTTCCCGGAAATCGACTACGACAAGATCGATGCTCTCCGCGGTCTGGACATTACCCTGACCACCACTGCCAAGAACGATGATGAAGGTCGCGCCCTGTTGCGTGCTTTCAAATTCCCGTTCCGCAACTGATTGGAGTAGGAAAATGGCCAAGATGAGCATGAAAAACCGCGAGCTGAAGCGTCAGCTCACGGTTGCCAAGTACGCCAAAAAGCGTGCAGCACTGAAAGCTATCATCGTTGATCTGAACGCAAGTCCAGAAGCACGTTGGGAAGCTACAGTAGCTCTGCAGAAGCAGCCACGTGACGCAAGCGCCTCGCGCATGCGTAACCGCTGCCGCCTGACCGGTCGTCCACACGGCGTTTACCGCAAGTTCGGCCTCGGCCGTAACAAACTGCGTGAAGCTGCAATGCGTGGTGACGTACCTGGTCTGGTTAAAGCCAGCTGGTAAGCACTATCAAAGTCTCGGCGTTCGGAATCGCAAGATACTGACCGCCGGTGACCTTGAACTTGAATCAAGCCCCTTTTGGGGCTTGATTCATTTGTGGGGTGTGTCTAGAATACCCGGCTCGCCTGAGCCCGTGCTTTTTCCGCATGGATGAGCTCGGCGACAAGTAGTAGCCGCAAGGCTAATTTTTTTGTATTAGGAGCGTCTAGCCCATGAGTATGCAGGACCCGTTAGCGGACATGCTAACTCGAATCCGTAATGCCCAGATGGCTGAAAAGTCCGTCGTAAGCATGCCATCTTCTACTTTGAAGGTAGCTGTTGCCAAAGTCCTGAAGGACGAAGGTTACATTGCGGGTTATCAGATCAGCAGCGAAATCAAACCACTGCTGTCCATCGAGCTGAAGTACTTCGAAGGCCGTCCGGTCATCGAGGAAGTGAAGCGCGTTAGCCGTCCAGGCCTGCGTCAGTACAAGTCCGTCGATGATCTGCCAAAAGTTCGTGGCGGTCTCGGTGTGTCTATCGTCTCCACCAACAAAGGTGTGATGACGGATCGTGCTGCGCGCGCTGCCGGTGTCGGCGGCGAAGTTCTTTGCACTGTGTTCTAAGGGGGGATAAGCATGTCACGCGTCGCTAAGAACCCCGTTAAGCTGCCAGCCGGTGTCGAAGTCAAATTCGCAGGCCAACAGCTTTCGGTGAAGGGTGCCAAGGGCACTCTCGAACTGAACATCCATTCGTCCGTTGAGATCGTTGAAGAAGCTGGTGAGCTGCGTTTCGCTGCTCGCAATGGCGATCAACAAACTCGCGCAATGGCTGGTACCACTCGTGCGTTGGTAAACAACATGGTCCAAGGCGTAAGCCAAGGCTTCGAGCGCAAGCTCCAGCTGGTCGGTGTTGGTTACAAAGCGCAAGCAAAAGGCACAGTGCTGAACCTGGCTCTTGGCTTCTCGCACCCAGTGGATTATGAACTGCCGGAAGGCATCACCGCTGAGACTCCTAGCCAGACCGATATCCTGATCAAGGGCATCGATAAGCAGCTGGTAGGTCAAGTGGCCGCCGAGATCCGCGACTTCCGTCCACCAGAGCCGTACAAAGGCAAAGGTGTGCGCTACGCGGACGAAGTCGTCCGTCGTAAAGAAGCCAAGAAGAAGTAGGGCATAGCAAATGACCGACAAAAAAGTTACTCGACTGCGTCGCGCTCGCAAAGCACGCCTGAAAATGCACGAACTCGAAGTCGTGCGTCTCTGCGTGTTCCGCTCGTCGCAGCACATCTACGCCCAGGTCATTTCGGCCGACGGCAACAAAGTCCTGGCATCTGCCTCGACTTTGGATAAAGAACTGCGTGATGGCGCCACTGGCAACATCGACGCGGCCACTAAGGTTGGCCAGCTGGTCGCTACGCGTGCTAAAGCCGCTGGCGTCTCGCAGGTGGCTTTCGACCGCTCTGGCTTCAAGTACCACGGCCGCGTCAAGGCGCTGGCTGATGCTGCTCGTGAAGCTGGGCTGGAGTTCTAAGTTATGTCAAATAACGACCAAAAGCGCGACGAAGGCTACATCGAGAAGCTGGTTCAAGTTAACCGCGTAGCCAAAACCGTTAAAGGCGGCCGTATCTTCACTTTCACCGCGTTGACCGTGGTTGGTGATGGTAAAGGGCGTGTTGGCTTCGGCCGTGGCAAGTCGCGTGAAGTGCCTGCTGCGATCCAGAAGGCAATGGAAGCTGCTCGCCGCAACATGATCCAAGTTGATCTGAACGGCACCACTCTGCAGTACGCAATGAAGTCCGGTCACGGCGCTTCGAAGGTGTACATGCAGCCTGCTTCTGAAGGTACCGGTATCATCGCTGGCGGCGCTATGCGTGCTGTCCTCGAAGTTGCTGGCGTTCAGAACGTTCTGGCCAAGTGCTACGGCTCGACTAACCCGGTAAACGTGGTTCACGCCACTTTCAAAGGTTTGAAAGCTATGCAGTCTCCTGAATCCATTGCCGCCAAGCGTGGCAAAAGCGTCAAGGAGATCTTCTGATCATGGCTACCGTTAAAGTTACGCTGATCAAAAGCATGACCGGCCGTATCCCTAACCACAAACTGTGCGTTAAGGGTCTGGGTCTGCGTCGCATCGGTCACACTGTAGAAGTACTTGATACTCCCGAGAATCGCGGGATGATCAACAAGGCTTACTACATGCTGCGTGTCGAGGGTTAATCGATGAAACTCAATGATCTGAGTCCAGCGCCGGGTTCCCGTCGCGAAAAGCATCGTCCGGGCCGTGGTATCGGTAGTGGTTTGGGCAAGACCGGTGGCCGTGGCCACAAAGGTCAGTCTTCCCGCTCCGGTGGCACCATTGCTCCAGGCTTTGAAGGCGGTCAACAGCCGCTGCATCGTCGCCTGCCGAAGTTCGGTTTCGTTTCCCTGAAAGCCATGGACCGCGCAGAAGTGCGTCTGTCCGAGCTGGCTAAAGTGGAAGGCGACATCGTCACCGTGCAGTCCCTGAAAGATGCCAACGTGATCAACGTCAACGTTCAGCGTGTGAAAATCATGCTGTCCGGCGAAGTTACTCGCGCTGTCACCATCGGAAAGGGAATCGGCGCCACCAAAGGTGCGCGTGCGGCTATCGAAGCAGCTGGCGGCAAGTTCGAGGAATAAATGGCTAAGCAAGGTGCTCTCTCTGCGCTCGGCAAAGGCGGTATGTCTGAACTCTGGGCTCGTCTGCGTTTTCTGTTCCTGGCGATTATCGTCTACCGAATAGGCGCACACATCCCGGTTCCAGGTATCAACCCGGACCGACTCGCGGACCTGTTTCGACAGAATGAGGGGACCATTCTTAGCTTGTTCAACATGTTTTCCGGCGGCGCGCTGGAACGGATGAGCATCTTTGCACTGGGGATCATGCCGTACATTTCGGCATCGATCATCATGCAACTGATGACCGCCGTCAGCCCGCAGCTGGAGCAGTTGAAGAAGGAAGGTGAAGCTGGCCGTCGCAAGATCAGCCAGTACACCCGCTACGGCACTGTCGTCCTCGCTCTCGTTCAGGCAATTGGCATGTCCATTGGTCTGGCAGGGCAGGGCGTTGCGTTCACTGGTGACTTTGGCTTCCATTTCGTCGCGGTATCCACTTTTGTGGCTGGTGCGATGTTCATGATGTGGCTGGGTGAGCAGATTACTGAGCGTGGTGTTGGCAACGGTATCTCGATGTTGATTTTTTCGGGTATCGTCGCCGGTCTTCCGAGAGCGATCGGGCAGTCTTTCGAGTCTGCACGTCAGGGTGATATCAACATCTTCGCCCTGGTTGCCATCGGTTTGCTGGCAGTAGCGATTATCGGTTTCGTGGTGTTCATTGAGCGTGGTCAGCGTCGTATTGCTGTTCACTACGCCAAGCGTCAGCAGGGCCGTAAGGTCTTTGCTGCGCAGACTAGCCACTTGCCGCTGAAGGTGAACATGGCCGGTGTTATTCCGGCCATTTTCGCGAGCAGCATTTTGCTGTTCCCGGCTTCGTTGGGTGCCTGGTTTGGTCAGTCTGAAGGTATGGGCTGGTTGCAGGACATCTCGCAGTCGATCGCTCCTGGTCAGCCGTTGAATATTCTGCTGTTTAGTGCAGGGATTATTTTCTTCTGCTTCTTCTATACGGCGTTGATGTTCAATCCGAAAGACGTAGCGGAAAACCTGAAGAAGTCCGGTGCCTTTATTCCGGGCATCCGTCCAGGTGAGCAGTCTGCGCGCTACATTGATGGCGTTCTGACCCGCTTGACCATGTTCGGTGCTCTTTACATGACGGCCGTGTGCTTGTTGCCCCAGTTCCTGGTGGTTGCAGCAAACGTACCGTTCTACCTTGGCGGGACCTCGTTGCTGATCGTCGTCGTGGTTGTGATGGACTTCATGTCCCAAGTACAATCGCACCTCGTTTCGCACCAGTACGAATCCCTGATGAAGAAAGCCAACCTGAAGGGTTACGGCAGCGGCATGTTGCGCTGAGTACCCATAAGGTTCGAGGAGTTGGTGATGAAAGTTCGTGCATCGGTGAAAAAGCTGTGCCGTAACTGCAAAATTATTCGCCGCGAAGGTGTTGTTCGAGTAATTTGCAGCGCGGAACCGCGTCACAAACAGCGCCAAGGCTGAGTGTGATTGTGCTTCAAGCCCGGTAGCTAGTGCGCTACCGGGTTGATTATTTGTTATTACAGCGATATTATCTCGCGCCCTATTTCTTGGCTTCCGGGGCGTAGGTAGCTGTCAATTGGAGTCCCACTGAATGGCCCGTATTGCAGGCGTTAACATTCCAGATAACAAGCATACTGTTATCTCGCTGACCTACATCTATGGTGTTGGTCGCACTACTGCACAGAAGATCTGTGCAGTGACTGGGGTAAACCCAGCCGCAAAGATCAAAGATCTGAGCGACGAGCAGATTGAACAGCTGCGTGGCGAAGTGGCGAAGTTCACCACTGAAGGTGACCTGCGTCGCGAAATCAACATGAAAATCAAGCGTTTGATGGACCTCGGTTGCTATCGCGGTCTGCGTCATCGTCGTGGTCTTCCAGTGCGCGGTCAGCGTACCAAGACTAACGCGCGTACCCGTAAAGGTCCGCGTAAGCCGATCCGCAAGTAATCGCCCCCGCGAATCGACAGGAAAATTATCATGGCAAAACCTGCTGCTCGTCCTCGTAAAAAAGTTAAAAAGACAGTGGTTGATGGCATCGCCCACATCCATGCATCTTTTAACAACACAATCGTGACCATCACCGACCGTCAAGGCAACGCTCTTTCCTGGGCTACCTCCGGTGGTTCGGGTTTCCGCGGTTCCCGCAAGTCCACCCCGTTTGCTGCTCAAGTAGCTGCTGAACGTGCTGGTCAAGCTGCGCTGGAATACGGTCTGAAAAACCTCGACGTTAACGTCAAAGGTCCAGGCCCAGGTCGTGAATCTGCAGTCCGCGCTTTGAACGGCTGTGGCTACAAGATCGCCAGCATCACCGACGTGACGCCAATCCCGCACAACGGGTGCCGTCCGCCGAAGAAGCGCCGCGTGTAATCCAGGAGATTGTAAAGAATGGCTCGTTACATTGGTCCAAAATGCAAACTCGCTCGTCGCGAAGGCACCGATCTCTTTCTGAAGAGCGGCGTGCGCGCGATCGAATCGAAGTGCAACATTGAAGCAGCACCTGGTATCCACGGCCAACGCCGCGGTCGCCAGTCCGATTACGGCACCCAACTGCGTGAAAAGCAGAAGGTCCGTCGTATCTACGGCGTTCTCGAGCGTCAATTCAGCGGCTACTACAAAGAAGCTGCTGGCAAGAAAGGTGCAACCGGTGAAAACCTGCTGCAACTGCTCGAATGCCGTCTGGACAACGTTGTATACCGTATGGGCTTTGGTTCGACTCGTGCCGAATCCCGTCAGCTGGTATCGCACAAATCCGTCAGCGTTAACGGTCAAACCGTAAACGTACCGTCTTACCAGGTTCGTGCTGGTGACGTGGTCGCGATTCGCGAGAAAGCAAAGAACCAACTTCGCATTGTCCAAGCTCTCGATCTGTGTGCCCAACGTGGCCGCGTAGAATGGGTAGAAGTAGACACTGAGAAGAAGTCGGGCGTTTTCAAGAACGTTCCAGCTCGCAGTGATCTGTCCGCCGACATCAACGAAAGCCTGATTGTCGAGCTCTACTCCAAGTAAGGGCTAGAAAATAGGTGCATCCATGCAGATTTCGGTAAATGAGTTCCTGACACCCCGCCACATTGATGTGCAGGTTGTCAGTCCAACCCGCGCCAAGATCACTCTCGAGCCTCTCGAGCGTGGTTTCGGCCACACCCTGGGCAACGCGCTGCGCCGCATCCTGTTGTCCTCAATGCCCGGCTGTGCAGTAGTCGAGGCCGAGATTGACGGTGTACTCCATGAGTACAGCGCCATCGAAGGCGTACAGGAAGACGTAATTGAAATCCTGTTGAACCTTAAAGGTCTGGCTATCAAGCTGCACGGTCGTGACGAAGTTACGCTGACCTTGTCGAAGAAGGGTTCGGGGGTGGTTACCGCTGCCGATATTCAGCTGGATCATGATGTCGAGATCGTTAACCCCGATCACGTAATCGCTAACCTGGCGTCTAACGGCGCCCTGAACATGAAGCTCACCGTAGCTCGTGGTCGTGGTTATGAACCGGCAGACTCGCGTCAGAGCGATGAAGACGAAAGCCGCAGCATCGGTCGCTTGCAGCTTGACTCTTCGTTCAGCCCGGTTCGCCGTATCGCATACGTGGTGGAAAACGCCCGTGTCGAGCAGCGTACTAACCTGGACAAGCTGGTTATTGATCTGGAAACCAACGGTACCCTGGATCCTGAAGAGGCTATCCGCCGCGCTGCAACCATTCTGCAACAGCAGTTGGCTGCGTTCGTCGATCTCAAAGGTGACAGTGAGCCAGTGGTTGTCGAGCAGGAAGACGAGATCGATCCGATCCTGCTTCGCCCGGTTGACGATCTGGAACTGACTGTACGTTCGGCTAACTGCCTTAAGGCGGAAAACATCTACTACATCGGTGACCTGATTCAGCGTACCGAAGTAGAGCTGTTGAAGACTCCGAACCTTGGCAAGAAATCCTTGACTGAAATCAAGGACGTTCTGGCCTCCCGCGGTCTGTCCCTCGGCATGCGCCTCGACAACTGGCCGCCTGCAAGTCTTAAGAAGGACGACAAGGCGACTGCCTGATCGTCGTAATCACCGAACGTCGTGTTTGGTAAGGAATGAACCATGCGTCATCGTAAAAGTGGTCGTCACCTGAGCCGCACTAGCTCGCACCGCAAGGCCATGTTTCAAAACATGGCAGTGTCGCTGTTCGAGCACGAGCTGATCAAAACTACACTGCCGAAAGCTAAAGAACTGCGTCGCGTTGCTGAGCCGCTGATCACTTTGGCCAAGACAGACAGCCTGGCTAACCGCCGTCTGGCTTTCGACCGTACTCGTTCGAAAGCTATCGTTGGTAAGCTCTTCAACGACCTGGGCAAGCGTTACGCTACCCGTGAGGGTGGCTACCTGCGCATCCTCAAGTGCGGCTTCCGCACTGGCGACAACGCGCCTATGGCGTACGTCGAGTTGGTTGATCGTGCTACTGCCGGCGAAGCTGTATCCGCCGAGTAAGACGTCAGTCTGAAACGAAAAACCGGGCCTAGTGCCCGGTTTTTTGTGGGCGCTCGAAAAGTGCCACGACCGTTAGTTATTTTCTATCGCTACTGAAAGGTTAATGAATTTGTAGGTGTAACGTTGGTGATCAATACTCCTCCTCAGCCGATTAGCCGGCAGTTATAGACTGACAAAGGAAGAGATCGCATGAGCCAAAGTAAAACGCTTACCACCGCCAGTGGCGCTCCTGTCGCCGATAACCAGAATTCCCGTTCCGCCGGCCCCCGTGGCCCGCTGCTGCTCGACGATTTTCACCTGATCGAGAAGCTTGCCCACTTCAACCGCGAAAACATCCCGGAACGCCGTGTACACGCCAAGGGTTCTGGTGCTTACGGTACGTTCACCGTTACGCGTGACATCACCGAGTACACCAGCGCCAAACTGTTCGAGTCTGTCGGCAAGCAAACTCCGACGTTCCTGAGGTTCTCCACCGTCGGCGGTGAGCGTGGTTCGGCCGATACAGAGCGCGATCCACGGGGTTTTGCCCTGAAGTTCTACACCGAAGAAGGTAACTGGGACATCGTTGGCAACAACACGCCCGTGTTCTTCATCCGCGATCCGTTGAAATTCCCGGACTTCATCCACACGCAAAAACGCCTGCCGCAAAGCAATCTGAAAAGTGCGCAGATGATGTGGGACTTCTGGTCGCATTCGCCCGAGGCGCTGCACCAGGTCACTATCTTGTTCTCGGATCGCGGCATTCCTGACGGCTACCGTCACATGCACGGCTTCGGCAGCCACACCTACAGCCTGATCAACGCCAATGGCGAGCGGCACTGGGTGAAATGGCACTACAAAACAAAGCAAGGAATCAAAAACCTCGCCCCGGCAGACGCTGCGCGCCTGGCGGGTACTGATCCTGATTACGCCCAGCGCGATCTGTTCGGCGCGATCGAGCGTGGTGACTTCCCGAAATGGCGCGTGTGCGTACAAATCATGACCGAGGCTCAAGCGGCGGCGCACTACGAGAATCCGTTCGATGTGACCAAAACCTGGTCGCAGAAAGAGTTTCCACTGATCGAAGTCGGCGAACTGGAGCTCAACCGCAATCCGCTGAATTACTTTGCTGAAGTCGAGCAAGCGGCGTTCGGTCCGAGCAACATGGTGCCAGGTGTTGGTCTCTCGCCTGACCGCATGCTGCAAGGTCGCGTATTCGCTTACGCGGATGCTCACCGCTACCGCATCGGCACCAATCACCAGCAACTGCCGGTGAATGCCCCTCGCAGCCCGGTGAACAGCTACCAGCGCGATGGTTCGATGGCATTTGGCAGCAACGGCGGTGCGGCACCTAACTACGAGCCTAACAGCTACGTGGATTCGCCGAAGCAAGCGCCTCGCTATGCAGAGCCGCCCTTGGCTTTGAGCGGTGCAGCTGATCGTTACGATCACCGCGAAGATACCGACTACTACAGCCACGCCGGCGCGTTGTTCCGCTTGATGAGCGACGAGCAGAAAGCGCTGTTGGTCAACAACATTGCCGGCGCAATGGCCGGGGTTTCCAGTGATGTGGTTGACCGTCAATTGCAGCATTTCTACAAAGCCGATCCGGCGTATGGAGAAGCAATCGCAACGCTGCTCAACGTACAGCTTAACGAAGTCTAAATGAGAAGCAGAACCGCCCTCGATTGGGCGGTTTTTGCGTTATTTAAACCACTTTTCTCAGAATATCTTCGCTTTTATCGCGCAAACGGAGTGACCAATCAGTCTTCGTGGTTCAAACTACAGACTTTCAAGCAGGGAGATGTAGGGCGATGCAAGGCCACCCAGACGTAATCGATTACCTCAACACGTTGCTGACCGGCGAACTGGCGGCGCGTGATCAATATTTCGTCCATTCGCGGATGTATGAGGACTGGGGTTTCACCAAGCTCTACGAACGTATCAACCACGAAATGGAAGAAGAAGCCGGGCATGCTGATGCATTGATGCGCCGAATTCTGATGCTCGAAGGCACGCCGCGCATGCGTCCGGACGACCTTGATGTCGGCACCACCGTGCCGGACATGCTCGCCGCTGACCTGCGACTGGAATACAAAGTCCGCGCCGCGCTCTGCAAGGGCATCAAGCTCTGCGAGCAGCACAAGGACTATGTCAGCCGCGAGATGCTGCGGGTTCAATTGCATGACACCGAAGAAGACCATACCTACTGGCTTGAAAAGCAGATGGGCCTGATCAAGTTGATCGGTCTGGAAAATTACCTGCAATCGCACGCCTGATTCCACCGAATACAAAAAAGCCCCTGTCACCGACAAAGTGACAGGGGCTTTTTCATGGCCGTGATTCAGGCCTTGTCGCGTGCCAACAGTGGCTTGAGGTAGAAGCCGGTATGAGACTGCTTCATCTCCGACACTTCTTCCGGTGTACCGACGGCAATAATCTGCCCGCCCTTGGAGCCGCCCTCTGGTCCAAGGTCCACCAGCCAGTCCGCAGTCTTGATTACGTCCAGGTTGTGCTCGATCACCACCACGGTGTTGCCGTGGTCGCGAAGGCGATGCAATACATCAAGCAGTTGCTGAATATCCGCGAAGTGCAGACCAGTCGTTGGCTCGTCGAGGATGTACAGGGTCTTGCCGGTATCGCGCTTGGACAGTTCTCGGGACAGTTTCACCCGTTGCGCCTCACCACCGGACAGCGTGGTCGCCGATTGCCCCAGCTTGATGTACGACAAGCCCACATCCATCAACGTCTGAAGCTTGCGTGCCAGCGCTGGAACCGCGTCGAAGAACACCCGGGCTTCCTCGATGGTCATCTCGAGGGTTTCATGGATGCTCTTGCCCTTGTACTTGATCTCAAGGGTTTCACGGTTGTAGCGCTTGCTCTTGCAGACGTCGCACGGAACGTAGATGTCTGGCAGGAAGTGCATTTCCACCTTGATCAACCCGTCGCCCTGGCAGGCTTCGCAGCGTCCGCCCTTCACGTTGAAGGAGAAACGACCCGGACCATAACCCCGTGAGCGAGATTCCGGCACGCCGGCGAACAACTCGCGAATCGGTGTGAACAGCCCGGTGTAAGTGGCAGGGTTGGAGCGCGGCGTTCGGCCGATAGGGCTTTGGTCGATGTCGACGACCTTGTCCAGATGCTCCAGGCCCTTGATGCTGTCGTGCGCGGCTGCCTCAAGCGTCGTCGCGCCGTTGAGAGCCGTAGCGCTCAAGGGGAACAGCGTGTTGTTGATCAGCGTCGACTTGCCGGATCCGGACACGCCGGTCACGCAGGTCAGCAGGCCGATCGGAATGTCCAGGTCGACGTTGCGCAAGTTGTTGCCGCGAGCGCCCTTGAGGGACAGCGACAGCTTCTTGTTACGCGGTGTGCGCTTGGCCGGAACGGCGATCTTCACCCGGCCCGACAAGTACTTGCCAGTCAACGAGTCAGGGTGAGCCATGACCTCGGCCGGTGTGCCTTCGGCGACGATATGCCCACCGTGTACGCCGGCGCCCGGGCCGATATCCACCACGTAGTCAGCCAGGCGAATCGCGTCTTCGTCGTGCTCGACCACAATCACCGTGTTGCCGATGTCGCGCAGGTGCTTGAGCGTGCCCAACAGTCGATCATTGTCCCGTTGGTGCAGACCAATCGACGGTTCGTCGAGGATGTACAGAACGCCCACAAGACCGGCGCCAATCTGGCTCGCCAGACGAATCCGCTGGGCTTCACCGCCGGACAAAGTGTCGGCACTGCGATCCAGCGACAGGTAGTCGAGGCCCACGTTGACCAGGAACTGCAGGCGTTCGCGGATTTCCTTGAGAATCTTGTCGGCGATCTCGCCACGACGGCCTGTCAGCTTCAGCACGCCGAAGTACTCGCACGCGTCGCCAATCGGCAGATTCGTCACCGCTGGCAGGGTTTTCTCGCCCACCCAGACATGCCGCGCCTCACGACGCAGGCGGGTGCCACGGCAATCCGGGCAAGGCTGGGTGCTGAGGAACTTGGCCAGCTCTTCACGCACCGAAGCGGATTCGGTTTCGCGGTAGCGGCGTTCAAGGTTCGGCACGATGCCTTCGAACGGGTGCGAGCGTTTGACGATGTCGCCACGGTCGTTCAGGTATTTGAAATCGACGTTCTGCGAGCCGCTGCCGTGCAGGATGAACTTCTGCTGATCGGCCGGCAGTTCGTTGAACGGCACTTCCAGGCTGAATTTGTAGTGGGACGCCAACGACCCGAGCATCTGGAAGTAATAGACGTTGCGCCTGTCCCAGCCGCGAATCGCGCCCTCGGCCAGTGTCAGCTCGCCGTTGACCAGGCGCTTGATGTCGAAAAACTGCTTCACGCCCAGGCCATCGCAAGTCGGGCAGGCGCCGGCCGGGTTGTTGAAGGAGAACAGCTTGGGTTCCAGCTCGCTGATGGCATGACCGCAGATCGGACAGGCGAAGCGGGCGGAGAAGATCATCTCTTCACCCGGCTCGTCATCCATCGGCGCAACCAGTGCAATGCCGTCCGCCAGCTTCAGCGCGGTCTCGAACGATTCTGCCAGGCGCTGTTGCAGATCGGCGCGGACCTTGAAGCGGTCGACCACGACATCGATCGAGTGCTTCTTCTGTTTATCCAGCTTCGGCAATTCGTCCAGCTCGCAGAGCCGGCCATTGACCCGGGCTCGCACAAAGCCTTGCGCGCGCAATTCTTCGAACACCGACAGATGTTCGCCCTTGCGCTCGCGGATGACCGGCGCCAGCAGCATCAGTTTGCTGCCTTCCGGTTGGGCGAGGACCAGGTCGACCATCTGACTGACGGTCTGCGCTTCCAATGGAATATCGTGATCCGGGCAGCGCGGAATACCCACGCGTGCATACAGCAGGCGCAGGTAATCGTAGATTTCGGTGATGGTGCCGACCGTCGAACGCGGATTGTGCGAGGTCGACTTCTGTTCGATGGAAATGGCTGGCGACAAACCTTCGATGGTATCGACGTCAGGCTTTTCCATCATCGACAGAAACTGCCGGGCATAGGCCGACAGCGACTCGACGTAGCGACGCTGGCCTTCGGCGTACAGCGTGTCGAATGCCAGGGACGATTTGCCCGACCCGGACAGGCCGGTGATGACGATCAGCTTGTCCCGTGGCAGGGTCAGGTCGATGTTCTTCAGGTTGTGGGTCCGGGCCCCACGAATCAGGATCTTGTCCAAAGTGGCCTCGCTTGGCGGGCGTCGAAAACGTAGGAGTATACGGCCAAATACTGGATGGATGCACACTATCAAACGAGCGGGTTGATGTCTTACATGAAGAGTCTGTCAGCGGAGCGCGTCAAAGCGTCGCGATATACCCTGTCAATCGATGGGACTGGTAGAATCGCGGCCGGTTCACATGAGGTTTTTCCATGCACGATCCCCACAGCGAACGCATGAGTGGCAGTGAGACCCGCGCAGCAAGCGGTCTGGCCCTGGTGTTCGCCTTCCGTATGCTTGGCATGTTCATGGTGTTGCCGGTTCTGGCGACCTATGGGATGGATCTGGCAGGCGCGACACCGGCCCTCATCGGGCTGGCGATTGGCGCTTACGGCCTGACCCAGGCGATCTTCCAGATTCCTTTCGGTTTCATTTCCGACCGCATCGGTCGTCGTCCGGTGATTTACCTGGGGCTGATCGTCTTCGCCCTCGGCAGCGTGCTGGCGGCCAATGCCGATTCGATCTGGGGCGTTATCGCCGGACGAATCCTGCAGGGCGCCGGGGCGATTTCCGCCGCCGTCATGGCCTTGCTATCAGACCTGACCCGCGAGCAGCATCGGACCAAGGCCATGGCCATGATCGGCATGACGATTGGTCTGTCGTTCGCGGTCGCCATGGTCGTGGGACCATTGCTGACCCGTGCCTTCGGCCTGTCCGGATTGTTCCTCGCCACCGGCGGCATGGCACTGTTCGGCATCGTGATCGTGATGTTCATGGTGCCAAGATCCACCGGGCCGTTGCAGCACCGCGAGTCCGGTGTCGCGCGCCAGGCGCTGATCCCGACACTCAAGCACCCGGACCTGCTGCGTCTGGACCTGGGCATTTTTGTGTTGCACGCGATGTTGATGTCGAGCTTCGTTGCCTTGCCCCTGGCGCTGGTCGAAAAAGCCGGCCTGCCTAAAGAACAGCACTGGTGGGTCTACCTCACCGCGCTGCTGATCTCCTTCTTCGCCATGATCCCGTTCATTATCTACGGCGAGAAGAAACGCAAAATGAAACGAGTTTTATTGGGCGCCGTGCTGACGCTGATGCTCACTGAGCTATTCTTCTGGCAGTTCGGCGATAGCTTGCGGGCTCTGGTGATCGGGACGGTGGTGTTTTTCACCGCGTTCAATCTGCTGGAAGCTTCGTTGCCTTCGCTGATCAGCAAGGTTTCACCAGCAGGCGGCAAGGGCACGGCGATGGGGGTTTATTCCACCAGCCAGTTCCTCGGTTCGGCACTCGGCGGTATTCTCGGCGGCTGGATGTACCAGCATGGCGGTCTGTCGGTTGTGTTCCTGGGATGCGCTGGCCTGGCTGCACTTTGGCTAGCCTTTGCTGTTACCATGCGCGAACCACCTTATGTCACGAGTCTGCGCTTGCCGTTGTCGCCCGAGGCGATCCGCGAAGCGGGTCTGGTTGAGCGCCTGAAGGCCGTCGTAGGGGTAACAGATGCAGTGATCGTCGCAGACGAAGCGGCGATTTACATCAAATTGGACACAGAACTATTGGATCGCACCACCCTCGAGCGCCTGGTGAACAACCCGCCCGAGGCAGCGTGCGTAGCCTAGGAGAACGTTATGGCCCGTGGGGTTAACAAAGTCATATTGGTCGGCACTTGCGGCCAGGATCCCGAAGTTCGCTACTTGCCTAACGGTAACGCCGTGACCAACCTGAGTCTGGCGACCAGCGAACAATGGACCGACAAGCAAACCGGTCAGAAGGTCGAGAAGACTGAATGGCACCGTGTGTCGATGTTCGGCAAGGTTGCGGAAATCGCCGGCGAATACCTGCGTAAAGGTTCGCAGGTGTACATCGAAGGCAAGCTGCAGACCCGCGAGTGGGAAAAAGACGGTATCAAGCGTTACACCACTGAAATCGTGGTCGACATGCAAGGCACCATGCAACTGCTGGGCGGCCGTCCACAACAGGGCGACCAACAAGGTGGGGGCAACAATTACCAGCAGTCCGCTCCGGCTCCACGCCAGCAGGCACCACGTCCGCAGCAGTCGTCGGCACCGCAACAGTCGCGTCCGGCTCCACAGCAGCAGGCCGCGCCTCAGCCAGCTCCGGATTTCGACAGCTTTGACGACGATATCCCGTTCTAAAAAGCGGCGATCCAGTCAGTAATAAAGAAAGCGAAGCCATCTGGCTTCGCTTTTTTGTGGGCGCTATTAACGGGATAACGTGGTGACGTTGGCCCGTGCCGAGTGCAGTTTCTTGTAGCTGTCGATCAACCGCAGGTGCCGGTCGAGCCCCTCCAGTTTCATGCTGGTCGGCGTCAAGCCATGGAAACGCACGCTGCCGTCCACCGATCCGATGGCCGCGTCGGTGCGTTCGTTGCCAAACATCCGGCGAAAATTGGCCTCGTAGTCTTCCAGTTCCAGGTCTTCGTCCAGCTTCATTTCCAGCACCACATTGACCGCCTGGTAGAACAAACCACGTTCAACCGTGTTGTCGTTGTACTGCAGGAACATTTCTACCGCCTCTTTTGCCTCTTCGTATTGCTGCAAGGCGAGATAGATCAGCAGTTTCAACTCCAGGATCGTCAGCTGACCCCACGCCGTATTGTCGTCGAACTCGATACCGATCAAGGAGGTGATGTCGGTGTAGTCGTCCAGCTCACTTTCCACCAAACGCTCAACCAGTGATCGCAGTTCTTCTTCGTCCAGACGATGCAGGTTGAGGATATCGGCGCGGAAGAACAGTGCTTTGTTGGTGTTATCCCAGATCAGATCGTCCGCTGGATAGATTTCCGAATAGTCCGGTACGAGGATGCGGCATGCCGTTGCGCCGATATGCTCGTAGACCGCCATGTACACTTCTTTGCCCATGCCTTTGAGGATGCCGAACAGGGTCGCGGCTTCCTCGGCATTCGAGTTTTCACCTTGGCCGGAGAAGTCCCACTCGACGAATTCGTAATCCGACTTGGAGCTGAAGAAGCGCCACGACACCACGCCGCTGGAGTCGATGAAATGCTCGACGAAGTTATTCGGCTCGGTCACCGCATGCCCTTCAAACGTCGGCTGCGGCAGGTCGTTGAGGCCTTCGAAACTGCGGCCCTGCAACAATTCGGTGAGGCTGCGTTCCAGCGCCACTTCCAGGCTCGGGTGCGCGCCGAATGAGGCAAACACGCCGCCGGTGCGCGGGTTCATCAGCGTGACGCACATCACCGGGAATTCACCACCCAGGGATGCATCTTTCACCAGCACCGGGAAGCCTTGCTCTTCCAGTGCCTGAATACCGGCGAGAATCCCAGGGTACTTCGCCAGCACGTCGGCCGGCACATCCGGCAAGGCAAATTCGCCTTCGATGATTTCGCGTTTGACCGCTCGCTCAAAGATCTCCGACAGGCACTGCACCTGGGCTTCGGCCAGCGTGTTGCCGGCGCTCATGCCGTTGCTCAGGAACAGGTTTTCGATCAGGTTGGACGGGAAATACACCACCTCGCCATCCGACTGGCGCACGTAAGGCAGCGAACAGATGCCGCGCTCTTCATTGCCCGAGTTGGTGTCGATCAGATGGGAACCGCGCAGTTCGCCGTCGCGGTTGTAAATCTTCAGGCAGTATTCGTCGAGAATTTCTGTGGGCAGTGCGTCCTTGCGGCCAGGCTTGAACCAGCGCTCGTCCGGGTAATGCACGAACGGCGCGTTGGCGATGTCTTCACCCCAGAACTGGTCGTTGTAGAAGAAGTTGCAGTTCAGACGCTCGATAAACTCGCCCAGGGCCGACGCCAACGCGCCTTCCTTGGTGGCGCCTTTGCCATTGGTGAAACACATCGGCGAGTGCGCATCGCGGATGTGCAGCGACCACACGTTGGGCACGATATTGCGCCACGATGCGATTTCAATCTTCATGCCCAGGTCCGCCAGAATGGCCGACATGTTGGCGATGGTTTGCTCCAGCGGCAGATCCTTGCCCGCGATATAGGTATGCGCCTCGGAATTGGAGGCAGGCATCAACAACGCTTGGGCATCGGCGTCGAGGTTGTCGACTTCTTCGATCACAAACTCAGGCCCGGCCTGCACCACTTTTTTCACGGTGCAACGGTCGATGGAACGCAGGATGCCCTGGCGGTCCTTGTCGGAAATGTCCGCCGGCAACTCGACCTGGATCTTGAAAATCTGGTTGTAGCGGTTCTCCGGGTCAACAATGTTGTTCTGCGACAGGCGGATGTTTTCGGTGGGAATGCTGCGAGTGTCGCAGTACAACTTCACGAAATAGGCCGCACACAATGCCGACGAAGCCAGGAAGTAATCGAACGGACCCGGTGCCGAGCCATCGCCCTTGTAGCGGATAGGTTGATCGGCGACCACGGTGAAGTCATCGAACTTTGCTTCAAGCCGAAGGTTGTCGAGAAAGTTGACCTTGATTTCCATGGGGGATTACCAGAATAACGGGCTAGACGAATTGGTCGCCATTATCCGGCTTTTCAGGCGTATGTCTTGTCGTTGTCGGATCCTGAGTCTGGTTTGCGCCTGTTTCAACCCGACGCCCGATACACGGTATCGGACGTTTGATGAGCGATTTGAGGCTCAGTCGAGGATCAGGTGTGGCAAAAAGCGGCTCGAATCCTTGGTGATCAAGCTGTTGTCTTCCCGTACGCCAATCCCGGCCGCTTGATCGCCAATCACCCAAGAGCCGATCAGCGTATAGCTGTCGCCAAATTTAGGCAGCGGCGCAAATTCCTGAAGGATAAACGGCGCGTCGGTGTAGGGCCCGTCCTCTTTCACGATCAGACCGTCGGCGGTTTGCAGCTCGATGTTGGCGCCTTCGCGGGAGAAAAACGGTTTGCGCACCCAGCCCTTGGGCACCGCTTTGTTCGGGTCCGTGTCCAGATGCGCCGCGAGCAGGTTCGGGTGACCTTTGTTGAATTCCCACAGCAGCGGCAGGATGCCTTTGTTGGAGATGATGGATTTCCACGCGGGCTCAAAAAATTGCGTATCACACTGGGCAATCGCGGCGCCGAAGGGCTCGTGGAAGATGAATTCCCAGGCGTGCAGCTTGAACAGGTGAGGAATCCAGCGATCTTCAAGGTCGACGAAGCGTCCGTCGCTGGTCAGGCCGATGTCTTCGATGTCGATGTGCCGTGATTCGATGCCGACCTTTTCCGCGACCAGTCGCAGGTAATCAGTGGTGCCCTTGTCTTCGACCGAGTGTTTCATCGAGGCGAAATAAAATGGCTGCTTCAACTGCAACTGGGCGAAAGCCTGATGCAGTTTGGTGTCGATGCTGTTGAACTGGTCAGCCTGCTTGGGCAACAGACCACGTTCGATGCATTGCTCCAGCCAGCCCCATTGAAACGCAGCGGCCTCATACAGGCTGGTCGGCGTGTCGTAGTTGAGTTCCAGCAACTTCGCTGGCCCGGTGCCGTTGTAGGAGAAATCCATGCGCCCATACAGGTGCGGGTGGCCTTCGAGCCATGACGTGCGAATCATGTCGTAGAACGCCGGGGGAATGCTCAGGCGCTCGAGCAATTCTTCGTTCTGCACCACCCGGGCGACCATGTCCATGCACATCTCATGGATCTCGGTGGTCGGGTCTTCCAGATCGTTTTCGATCTGTTTGAGCGTGAACTGGTAATACGCGCTCTCGTCCCAGTAGGGTTCGTCGTCGATGGTGTGAAACAGAAAGCCAAGACCTTCGGCGGTCTGTTTCCAGTCATGACGCTCTGCGCAATGGATCTTCTTCATGGCCCGGTTTCCTTAACTGCTCGACCCGCCGCCCCAGCCGCTGCGTGCACTGGCCTTGCTGCCGAAGCCGCCACGCGACGTCGACGAGGCAACGGAAGAAACCGGCTTGCTCGCCGACTTGCTGATGGTGGAGCTGTAGCTGCTGCCGGATCGCGCCTGGTTGGAGCGGCCAAACGTCGAACCGTTGGCGACGCGCTGGCTGAGCGTTGAATTGCCGTAGTTACCGCGATCGTCGCGGTAGCGGTACACCGGCTGCGAGTAATAGCTGTTGCGGTTGTTGCTCAGCATGTTGCCGATCAACAGTCCGGTCAGCAGGCTGCTGGTGGAGAAGCCCGAACCGCCGGTGTTGGCTTCCGACGCCGGCAATTGCGCCTTGGCGGCGTCGACCTGGGACTGCGTCACCTCGCCATCGGCGCTCAGCTCGAAGCCGCCGAGCCGGGGGATGAACTTGCCGGTCGAATCCTGCTGGCACCAGTCGGCGACGAAGTCAGCGTCACAATCGGCCTGGTTGTCGTACACCGGCGCAATGCGGCGATGTTCGGCCATGGCGGTCATGTAGGCGTCTGAGCAGACGTCCACCGGGAGTTTTTCATCGGCGCATTGCTGAACGGACTGGAAGTTGTACTTCTTCTGCACCGCGTAGGTTTTTTCCGTTGGCCCGCAACCGGATATCGCCATGGCGACCGATGCGGCCAGCGAGAGCTGAACGTACTTGCTTCGTTTCATCAGGATCTCCGCTGAGCAATCAGTTCTGGGAAGGGGTCATGCACGCGGCGTTCAACATGCCGACGCTGATGGCCACTGCCGCGACATAGATGCCCGCCGCGATTTCACCTTTCTTGATGCGCTCGGAGGTGCCTTTGAGCACCAGGCTGGTCAACAGGAACGCCAGCAGTTGCACGAACGCGGCAATGACCGCCCAGACGACGAAGTCGAGCAGGCTGATCGAGTAGGCGATCACGTTGCTCGCTGGAATAGCGAAGCCAATGATCGCGCCACCCAGCGCAATCGCAGCCGCCACGTTGCCCGAGCGAATCAGTTCGAACTCTTTGTGCGGTGTGATGCGGGTGTAGATGAACTGGAACAGCGCGAACAGCAAGGCGGCGCCGAGGATGTACGACAAAAACCCGAGCACGGCGGCCGGGTTCAGGGAGATGGAGAGTGCTTCTAGCATGGATGGCTTCCTTGTTAAAAAGTATTCAGGTCGGTGGTGTACAGCGAGACGCCCAGCGACGTGCTCAAGCTGATGGTGCCTTCGGCGTCTTCTTCGACGGAAAACAGCAGGAACTCCCTACGATCGGTCAGGCCGGTTTCGCGGGCGTACAGCATCGAACGGTGCTCGATGCTGTAGGACTGCTCCGGGTTTTTCAGCTGTTCGCTTAATGCCACCAATTCTGTCTGGCCATTTTCGGTGCCCCATTCGCGGGTGTATTCGACACCGTTGTGGGTGTAGGTCGGCAACCCGATCAGGCTTTGCGGGCCGGCCAACCGACGCAGCTCCGCTTCGCTGCTGATGGTGATGTAGCTGAGGTAATTGAACAGGATCACCGACTCGACCTGGCCGGCGATTTCGCCGGTGGTGTGCACTTGCAGCCAGTACTCTTCGTCGTTCATGTAATAGCGCGACAGCCAGGTCGACTGCCCGAGATCGATGGTGCCGTTGCTCCAGATTTGCTGGGTGCCCGGGATCATCACTGTGGTGTTGCCGTCGAGCAACAACTTCAGAGTCGTGTCGAACATTACCTCTTTGCCCAAGGCCAGGCCCAGCGGGCCTGTGGCGGGTGGCGGGGTTTCGTTGGCAGTCCATTTCGACGGGGTGTTGGTGTCCGTGTTTGGAGCCTCAAGCCCCATCAACTGTTTAAACCATCCCATTGGAAATCTCCTTCAGGCGATTGGAGGCAATGTAAAAGAGTTCGCCGCCCTGAACGCGCGTGGCGCAGGGCGGATTGATTGAAGGTTGCTGCGCGCCTTTGGCGCGATAGCCGATGAGGGTGGCGTTGTGGCGCTGTTTCATTTGCGCGTACAGATCACCAAACGTCGCCTCATAGGTGTCGGGCAGTTTCATCAGGTATTGAGTGGCGCCTTCACCCACGCACAGCAATTCATTGATGACCACTGACGAGCCGGGGTCCTGAGAGGCGCGCACCAACATCTCGATGGCCATGCTGGAAGTGCATTCCAGGCTGGGCGCGTAGGCGCTGGCGAGCGCGGCGATTTCACTGTCATTGAAATGTGCGACGACATGCCCGACCGGGTTCAGTTGATTGACCGCCAGCACGGTGGCCAGGGTCAGATCGTCTGACGGGGTGCGTACCAACACGCGCTCGGCGCCGGGAACACCGGCACGCAACAACAATGCCGCGGAAGACAGGCTTTCACCTTTGATGAAATCTGCTTTGCCCGGCATGGGATTTTCTTCAAGGGTGCAATCGCAAATGACGATCAGGTTGTCGTTTGACGTTTCGTCCGTCAGCAACAATTCTATGACCCGTTCGCTGGACGCGCCTTCCCAGCCGATGAGCACGGTATGGCCGACCTTGCCGGTGAAATCGCCTTTACCCTTCATGCCTTTTCTCCAAGCATCGATAACACTGCTGGTGGTTTTGCCGATGGCCGCCGTCAACAGCGCAATGCCGCCGAGCATGACCCAGGTCGCCACGAAAATTCGCCCGGCCGATGTCTGTGGCGCGAGATCGCCATAGCCCACGGTCAGCGTGGTGGTGAGATAGAAGTAGGTGAACGTGGCGGGGGCGGTGAGGTGGTGCTCGCCCAGAAACACCAGGCCCAGCCAGGCTGTGCTCAGGTGTACGCCCAACGCAATCAGCAGGCCCGCCCAGCCAAAACGGTGGAAGAGGGACGAGGCGTACATGCGCAATAACAAAAAAATCGACATGGGGTCCCTGGCTCCGTGGGGGTACTCGTTCCTGGCGATAAAGTCGCGTTGGCATCCGAGTGCTCAAGTGCGCTTACCGGGCAGCATTAAACCTGCTGCGCGGTGCAGATAACAGTACTTTGGCTGCGATAAATCCGGCGAAGGCCCCGAACAGATGCCCTTCGAAGGAAACGCCCCGGCGAGGCAGGAAGCCAAAGATCAGGCCGCCATACAACAGCGCCACGACGCCCGCGGTGAGCACATTGCTCCAGCTTTTCTGGAACCAGGCGCGCGCCAGAATGTACGCCCACAGCCCGAACACCCAGCCGCTGGCGCCAATGTGTACCCCCGCAAAGCCGAACAGCCAGACCAGCGAGCCGCCCAGCAGAATAATGATGGCGCTGACCGCCATGAAACGATTGAGCCCTTCCACCATCACCAGCGTGCCCAGGACCAAAAAGGCCACGAGGTTGGCGCTCAGGTGCGAGAAGGACGCGTGTAAAAAAGGTGAAGTGACGATGCCGAGCAGTCCATGCACGGTTCGCGGGATCAGGCCGAATGCCATAAGGCTGTAGCCGGTCGCCGCGTTGATCACTTGCAGCGCGACCATGAAGATGGCCAGGCCGGCGATTAGCTTGAAACCCTTCAGGGCATCCATCCGTGACCTCTATTCGACAAAACTGAAACGCAATCCCTGATGTGGGAGCGAGCCTGCTCGCGAAGACGGTGTGTCAGTCGGCAAAAATGTCGACTGATAGATTGCTTTCGCGAGCAGGCTCGCTCCCACAGGTTTTGCGTCTGGCGCCTGGGACGATTACTCGGCCGATTTCTGCTTCAGGCGTTCCAGGATCGCATTGGCGCTGCCTTCGTTCGGCGTGATGCCGGCTTCGCGCAGTTTGCGTTCCAGATCGGTACCGGTCGATGCGTCGGCCAGTTCGTCCTGCGCTTGCAGTTCAGCGGCGCGTTGCTGCTGCTTGGCCTGCAAACGGTTCAGGGTGCCGACGGCAGTTTCCAGTTTGCCGTTGGCGCCGCCGCTGGCGATGGAGGCGCTGACCTGGGCTTTCTGTACGCTTTCACGCGCCTTGGCCATGTCCACTTGCTGGCGCAGGCTCTTGATGCGGTTTTCGGCCTTGGTGATGTCTTTGCGCATGTTTTCCGCGTAACCACCGAATTCAGTGGCCTGTTTTTGCTCGACATCCAGTTCGTTGGTCAGGGTCGAAATCGCTTCGGCCACTTCCATCGCCAGGTCTTCGCGGTTGGCCTGGATCGCGGCCATGGCCTTGGATTCCAGGTCCTTGATTTTGGCGTTGTACTCGCTGACGCGGTCGGCCGACAGCTTGTGCTTGGCCATGATGGTGATCAGCTCACGCTTGGCGTTGGCCAGCGCGCTGTCTGCATCGCGAATTTCCTGATCAAGGATGCGCAGGGCCTGCTGGTCGACGATGGATTCGCCCACTTCAGTGGCGCCGCCGCGCAGTGCGGTGAACAATTTGCTCCAGATGGACTGAGTCATTGGATCTTCCTTTCCTGATAATTACTTGAAGAAGCGTTCGAAGGCTTCGCTGGCACGCTGGACGTTGTCGACCAGGGTTTTCACCTCGGTCACCACGTTGGTCAGGCTGGAGTCGGAACTCAGCGCGCCGAACATGTTGTAAACGACCTGGCCGTTGGGCATGGACTCGATACCGATCGAGGACAGCGGGAACATTTCCCGGCTGCGCAGCACGGCATCGTTGAAGGCTGGCACGTCATGGATGGACTCAACGTCGACCAGAACGGTGTCAACGATGATCTGATCGCCCACCACCGCGATGTAAATCGGCAAGCCACCGAAATCGTTCATTTCCAGCTTGATGCTGGACTCGGAGCCTTGAACAAGGGAAAGGGTTATGTCGTTCGAAACCACTTCGTCGAGGGCCTTGAGGGCGTTGTAGAGGCTATCGATGTTCCAGTTGTTGCCTGCGCTCATGTAATTCTCCGACATGAATGAGCCAGCCAGAATCGGTTGGCGTAGCTGTTGCTCCATCTGCTTGAGCAAGCTTCGGTTTTCGGGAAGCACCCAAGATTCGTGTTTCACATAACCGGCGGCTGCCAGGCCCGCGCGCATCTGCTTCATGTAGAAGCTCGATGGTTTTTTCGCGGACGGTTTCGTGCGGCTTTGCATGGCAGTGACTCCGTTGTGAAAATCTCACGCGTGAGAAACCCTACGCCCAATCCTCATCGTCATCAATGACTCACGCGTGAGTTTTTTCTGCCATACGCCAAAAGGCCCGCTGCATGGCGGGCCCTGTGGTATTTCAAAGTATTTCCCGACCGTTAATGAAGGTTGGGCTATTCACATTTAACGCGTTTAATCACGCAGGAACTCATCGGTGGACACCACGTTGGCGTAGGCAAAACCCAAGGCCGACATGAACGCCGCATGAACATGGGCGGCCGGCACGGTAACGCCGTTGAATTCCAGGTCACGGCTGGCACAGGCGTCATGAATCACCGTGACGCTGTAGCCAAAATCCGCCGCAGCACGGGTGATGCCATCGACGCACATGTGGCTCATGCTACCGACTACCACCAATTCCTTGATCCCTTGTTCATCGAGGATCGATTTCAGCTCGGTTTCGCGGAACGAGTTGACGAAGTGCTTGAGGACCACGGGCTCATTGGCGAGGTTGAGCACTTTGGGGTGCAGCTTTGCGCCTTCTGAGCCGGGGGTAAAGAACGGTGCCTCTTCGGAGGTGAATTCGTGGCGGATGTGCACCACCGAATCACCGGCCTCACGAAAAGCCTTGAGCAAACGAACGGCGTTATCTGCCGCGGCGTCAGCGCCGACCAGCGGCCACTTGCCTTGTGGGAAGTAGTCGTTTTGGATATCAACTACGATGAGTGCTTGCTTGGCCATGACTGTTTCCTCGAAGTGCTTGTTGGGTGTGGAATGAAGTATTGGGCCTGGCGGGCCGTCCGAGGATTGGCCGCACCGACAATAGAAGGGGGAAAACTGACAATGGACGCAGAAAGGGCAATCGCCGAACTGGGCGTGTTGATTTATCCCGGCGCGCAGATGGCGGCGGTGCATGGTCTGACGGACCTGTTCGATGTGGCTAACAGAATCGCCGCCGAGCATCAGTCGGCGCAGTTGCCGCTGCTGCGGATCAGCCATTGGCAGGTTGAAGGCGATCAGGCCCCGGTTCGGGTCTACGACAGTCATCCGGCGCCGGACTCGGCCTTGGTGGCGGTGTTGATCCCGCCGTCGATCGCCAGTTTCTACGCCGGTCAGGTGCCTCAGGCGTTGCTCCAATGGGTTCGTCAGCAGCACGCGAACGGCGCGACCCTCGGTGGCGTCTGCGTGGGCTCGATTCTCCTGGCTGAAAGCGGCCTGCTCGATGGCCGCAGCGCCACCGCACACTGGACCTCGGCCAAAACTTTCGCCGAGCGTTACCCGGCGATCAAGCTCAAGGCTGATACGCCGATTGTCGACGACGGCGACCTGATCACCACGGCCGGGCTGATGGCCTGGTCAGAGTTGGGACTGCGCCTGGTGGACCGTTTGCTCGGGCCAAGCATTGCGACTGGCACCGCACGTTTTCTGGTGGTGGAACACAGTGACAGCGCCAGTGAGTGCGGCAGCAACTTTGCGCCGATTCTCAGCCATGGCGACGCGTCGATTCTCAAGGTCCAGCATTGGCTGCAGAGTACCGGCGCGACTGATGTGTCGCTGACCACCATGGCCGAGCGGGCAGGGCTGGAGGAGCGCACGTTCCTGCGTCGGTTCCGCGCGGCGACCGGGCTTAAACCGACTGAATACTGCCAGCACCTGCGGGTCGGCAAGGCTCGGGAAATGCTTGAGTTCACCAATGGCACCATCGATCACATTGCGTGGACCGTGGGGTACCAGGACCCGAGTGCGTTTCGGGCGACGTTCAAGAAAATTACCGGGCTGGTGCCGAGTGATTACCGAACGCGGTTCGGTGTGTCGCCGACGGCTGCCGTGCCACGCTAGCCGCATCACCTCAAATCCCCTTGTGGGATCGGTGCTGAGTTTGAATCGTGCAAATTGCAGGAGAGGAATCGACTGTCGTGCAGAATAAAACAGGCCTGATGCCATTACCTTTTCGGTAACTATCTGATTTGAAAGTTGTTTGCGGCACCCGCCGCTTGGCCTGATCTCTGCACCGTTCCCTCAACACTCATCAAGCGCCAATTGAAGGGGGACGCATGACCCCAACAAGCCGCAAAAAACTGGTGGTCGCCCATTCCGTGCACCCCGATGCGCCACAGCATGAAGTCGAAACCAATCGTGCCCTGGCCCGTTGGCTGGCGCAGATTCTGGGCCTTAAATATGGCGGCAGTTTTGATCAGCAACTGCATGACGGCCGCGATCTCTACCTGCTACCGACCCAGACCCTGATAGGCGCCGCTGCCGCCCGGCAAATGGGCGTCAAAGGGCCGGAGGATTTGTGGGGCGGTTATGTCGACCACGATTTCATCTGCACCAAGGCCATCAGCCATGGCTTGCTCAACAAAAATGCGTACGCCCCGCCAGGCTGGTCACCGCTGTTTTCCGAGCGCGTGCGCAACGTGGTGCTGGATGGCCTCAGCGTGTTCTCCCTCGACGATGCGCGGCCCGCCGCCGAACACTTGCTCTACAACGGCCCGATCCGTCTCAAGCCGGTACATGCCTGCGCTGGGCGGGGACAGGAAGTGATTGAAAGTCTCGACCAGTTTGACGCCGTCCTCGCCAGACCCGATGCCAACAAGCTGTTCACCGAAGGCGTAGTGTTGGAGCAGGACCTGAGCAACGTGATAACCCACAGTGTCGGCCAGAGTTTTATCGGCGACACCGTGCTGAGTTACTGCGGTGATCAATACTTGATCGAAGACGGGCAGGGCGAGTTGGTGTACGGCGGTTCCAACCTGCTGGTGGTGCCGGGTTATTACGAGGACCTGCTCAAGCTGCCGTTGCCGGATGACGTGCGATTGGCGATCCAGCAAGCCCAAGTGTTTGACAGCGCCGCCGATGAGGCCTATCCCGGTTTCTATGCATCCCGGCGCAACTACGACATTGCCCAAGGCCTGGACAGTAACGGCAAGCAGCGCAGCGGTGTGCTGGAGCAATCGTGGCGCATGGGCGGAGCCAGCAGCGCGGAAGTGGCTGCATTGCAGAGCTTCGTCAACGATCCGCGGATGCGCGCGATTCGCGTGTCATCCGTCGAAACCTACATCGATCAACCGCTGCCGGCGGACGCCATCGAGGTGTATCGCGGTCCCGCGGAAAACAGTGACTTTCTTCTCAAGTACGTAACGGTCAAATCCTATGACGGCTAGAAGCGAGACGATTCAGATCGACATCGACGATGAACAGATGAGCGGGACTTTTCTCAGCCCCAAATCCAAGGTCCCCGGCGTGCTGTTTGTGCACGGTTGGGGCGGCAGTCAGGAGCGGGACCTGGAGCGTGCCAAAGGCATCGCCGGTCTGGGGTGCGTGTGCCTGACGTTCGACTTGCGCGGTCACACCGGCGGCACCGGAATCCCGCTGACGCGCGTCACCCGTGAAGACAATTTGCGTGATCTGCTGGCGGCATACGACCGCTTGCTCGCGCACCCGGCGCTCGACACGTCGGCCATCGCCGTGGTCGGCACCAGTTATGGCGGTTACCTGGCCGCGATCCTGACGTCATTACGCCCGGTGCGCTGGCTGGCGCTGCGGGTGCCGGCGCTGTACCGCGACGATCAGTGGCACACGCCCAAGCGTGAGCTGGACAAGGCTGATCTGCGCGATTACCGCAGCACGTTGATCCGTGCCGACAGCAACCGGGCGTTGCATGCCTGCTCGCAATTCACCGGTGATGTGCTGCTGGTTGAATCCGAGACTGACGAGTACGTGCCCCACGCCGCCATCATGAGTTACCGCGCGGCCTGTCAGCAGACCCATTCGCTGACCCACCGGATTATCGACGGCGCCGATCACGCCTTGAGCGACCCGGTTTCGCAGCAGGCGTACACCTCGATCCTGGTGGACTGGATTACCGAAATGGTGGTGGGTGAGCGGTTGAGCATTATTCAATCGAGCTGAGATTTGCAGTGTCCTTCAGGTCATTCGCGAGCAGGCTCGCTCCCACATTTGGAATGCATTCCCCTGTGGGAGCGAGCTTGCTCGCGATGGCGGCCTCAGACTCATCACATCCCTCAAGAAGGCTTCTTCGAGATCCGCAACGACTTGGCCTTGGCCTCCACCACCAGATACATCACCAACGTAATCAACAACGGCAGGATGAAATAAATCGCCCGATACGCCAGCAATCCCGCCACCAGGCTCCCCCGCGAAACCTCATGCTGCAGCAGCGCCACAAACACCGCCTCCAGCACCCCAAGCCCCGCCGGAATATGCGTGATGACCCCGGCGATGGCGCTGATCAGCAACACCCCCAGCACCAGCGGATAGTCCAGTTTGCTCGGCAACAAGGTAAAAATTACCGCCGCCATCAACGACCAGTTCAGCGCCCCCAGTGCCAGTTGCAGCACCGCCATGCGCAGCGATGGCAGGTTGATTTCCACCCCGCGAATCGCCCACTCCCGACGTTTGGAAAACCGGCAAGCGGCCAGGTAACCCGCGCTCACCAGCAGCAGCACCACGCCGACGCCTTGCAATGCATCGCTGCTGAGTTTCCAGCCGGGCGGCATGCGCACCAGGCCGCTGCTGAACACCGCGCCGGCAATCACCATGTAGCCGAACCAGTTGGTCGCGAGGCTCAAACCGAGGATTTTCGCGATGTTGCCCTTGCTCACGCCCAGCCGTGAATACAGGCGGTAGCGCATGGCGATGCCGCCCACCCATGCGCTCAGATTAAGGTTGAAGGCATAGCTGATGATCCCCACCGGCAGGATCTGTTTCCACGTCAGGTCCTGGCGAATGTAGGTGCGGCCGATCAGATCAAAACACGCGTACACCAGAAAACTGACCAGCGTCAGCCCGGAGGCGATAACCAGCGTGCGCACTTTGAAATCCGCCAGGGTGTCGAAGACTTCATTCCATTCGAGACGCTGGGCAAGCATCGTCAGCAAAACGATCAGCGCCAGGAAAAACAGCATCGTCAAGGGACGCTTCCAACGGCTCCAACGGGTTTTCGCCGAGTGCTCGGTGTGTGTCGGCGAATGAGCTTCAGCGCGGGACATGGTGATCGCTCCCGGTCGCGTGGCTGAAGGGCTTCAGGCGCGGCTTGTGGGCCGGCAGCCAACCCGCCCATGCCGGGAAATGCCGCAGGAAGTGAAACACCAGAAAGCCGACCGTCATGTGCCAGATGCGTCCGCGCGGGGCCGTGTCGACGGACATCGCTTTGCAGTGGTTGTCGCTCAGGTGTTCAAGGCGCTCGAACAGCGTGCGGTTGAACGCACGGTCGCGGATCAGCACATTGGCTTCCAGGTTCATCGACAGACTCAGCGGGTCGAGGTTGCTCGAACCGACGGTGCTCCAGTCCTCATCGACCAGCGCGACTTTGCCGTGCAGCGGCCGCTCGCAATACTCGTGAATCTGCACGCCTGACTTGAGCAGATAGTCGTAGGTCATGCGCGCCGCGAGCTTGGCCACCAGCATGTCCGGCTGCCCTTGAAGAATCAGCCGCACATCGACGCCACGGCGCGCCGCGTTGCGGATCTCGCGCAACAAGCGAAAGCCGGGAAAGAAGTAGGCGTTGGCGATCACCACGCGGCGTTGGGCCGTGCGCAGCGCCAATCGGTAAACCTCTTCGATGTCGGTGCGATGGTCGCCATTGTCGCGGTACACCAGCCGAACCTGGCCATCATGATCGTTGACCGCCAGCTCCGAGCGCCGCTGCCGACGTCGCTGCCACCAGTATTTGGCCCGGGCCGGGCGACCGCATTGCAGCAGCGCGAAGTGATGAATGTCGGCCACCGCCGGGCCTTGCACCTCAACCGAGTAATCCTGTTTGGCCTCGGGGCCGAAGTCGCCCAAATGGTCGGCGGAAAAGTTGATCCCGCCGATGAAGGCAATCGTGCCGTCGACCACCACGATCTTGCGGTGCAGCCGACGGAACCAGTTGGTGCGAATGCCCAGGTGCTTTGGCGCTGGATCGAATATCTGGATGTGAACGCCGGCCTCGCTCAACGCGGCGAGGTACCCGGTGCTCAATTCGCCGCAGCCAAAGCCGTCGAGACTGGCGGTGACGCGCACACCGCGCCGGGCCGCATCGATCAGCACTTGCTGCAGCTCGTTGCCGACCTTGTCCTCGAACACGATGAAGGTTTCCAGGAGGATTTCCGTGGTGGCCTGACGCATGGCCTCGAACACCCTCGGGAAATACGCTTCACCGTTTTCCAGCAACTCCACCCGGTTGTTGCCTTGCCAGCCGTAATCGACATCGACCACGCCGGGTTTACCGGTGGTCGGCGGGACGGACACGTGTTCCACGCGGGTTTCTTGCATCGACGGGATGCTCATAGCTCGATCTCCACCGACAGCGGTGCATGGTCGGAAAGGTGTGACCAGGGGCGGGCGGCCAGCACCTGCGGACGGTGGGCCTTGAGGTTGCGCACGTAGATGCGGTCCAGTCGAAGTGCCGGCATTCGCGCCGGAAAACTGCGCGCCGGTTTGCCGTGATGCTCGGCGAACACTTCGCGCAGGCCGCACGGCTTGAGCAGCACATCGGCGCGCTGGCGCCAGTCATTGAAGTCCCCGGCCACGATTACCGGCGCATCGTCCGGCAGCTCTGCCAAACGCCGGGTCAACAACTTGAGTTGTTCCGTGCGATGGGTTTCGCGCAGTCCCAGGTGCACGCAGATGGCATGGATTTCCTGGCCATCACCGGGCAAGCGCAGCACGCAATGCAGGAGGCCACGGTTTTCGTGGCCGCTGATCGACACGTCCAGGTTGTCATGGCGAATGATCTGGAATTTCGACAACAGCGCATTGCCGTGATCGCCGGCCGGGTAGACCGCGTTGCGCCCATAAGCGAACTGCGGCCACAAAGTGTCGGCCAGGAATTCGTATTGCGGCATCGCCGGCCAGTTGCTGTAGCGCATGGGATGCTGTTCATGGGCGCCGTGGACTTCCTGCAAAAACACTACGTCGGCGGACACGCTGCGCACTGCTTCACGCAATTCCGGCAGGATGAAGCGCCGGTTCAGCGCGGTAAAACCTTTGTGCGTATTGACCGTCAGCACCGTGAAACGGCGCACGGCGGTGAGGGTTGGGGACGGCTCATCCGCTGCGTCGAGCGGCTCGGGAATATTCATGGCAGCACGCCTTCGGCTGCGGGCTCACCGGGAGCGGTGGCGAGTTGGTTGTCGAGATGGAAACGCTCAAGCAAGTGCCGCGCATCGAAGGGTGCGCGGACCTTGATGTCGTTATCGAAATAGCAGAACACCTCGCGGGATTTGCGCGCCTTGGGTTTCTGCCGAGGTGCGATCAAGTGCGCGTCCGACGGTTGCTGGCCATGCACCCAGGCGTCGATCCGGTCGCCCCAGCGTTTCAGCGCCTGCGGGGTATAGCCGCTGGCGTAGAGCTCTTCGGCACCGTGCAGGCGCAGGTAGACGAAATCGCTGGTGAGGTCTTCGCGGTACGGCCATTTGCCCGCCGTATCGGCAATCACCAGCGCGGCGTTGTAGCGTTTGAGCAATTGGATAAACGCGGGGTCGACGAAGCTTTCGTTCCTGATTTCCACGGCATGACGCACGGGGTGTTTCTTGTGAGCCTTGAGGCTGGCGTGGCCATTGACGTGCGAATCATGCTGGCGGGCGAGGGCGGCCGCTTGTTGGGTGTCGTGGGGTAGTTGTTCGAGGAAGCTTTCGAACACATCGGCATCGAATTTGAAGTTGGGCGGGAATTGCCAGAGGATCGGCCCGAGTTTTTCCTTGAGCTCCAGCACCCCGGAGGCGAAGAAATTCGCCAGGGGGTGATGGATATCCCGCAGGCGCTTGATGTGGGTAATGAAACGCGGGCCTTTGACGCTGAAGACGAAACCCGGCGGGGTGTCGGCGTACCACTCGGCGTAACGTTCCGGCCGTTGCAAGGCGTAAAACGAGCCATTGATTTCAATGCTGTTGACCGCCCGCGAGGCGAATTGCAATTCGCGCTTTTGGGTCAACCCCTTCGGGTAGAAATCCCCCCGCCACGGCGCATAACGCCAGCCTGAAATACCAATATGAATCGCCGCCATGTCGCCTCCCGCCTGATGGTCCTCGGACAGCCCTGTCTTTGGATGACTGCCGGGCGGGCGAGAAAGTTTCGACGGGGCTACAGACGGTACTGCAGGCGGTACGGCCTCACACAAATCAAATGTGGGAGCGAGCCTGCTCGAGAAGACGGAGTGTCAGTCAACATATTCGGCGACTGACCCACCGCTATCGCGAGCAAGCTCGCTCCCACAGGGGTCAGGATAATCAATGTCCGGCGACGATTCGGGTTGAGCCTTGATACACCGGCCCCAACCGATCAAGCCGACCGCTCCACGCCGTCAGCGCCAATGCCACCAACACCACCAGACCACCGATCCACGCGGTATGAATCAACCCCATGTGCGCAACGATCAACCCACCACCCCACGCACCACCGGCAATACCGAGGTTGAACGCCGCAATGTTCAGTCCAGACGCCACGTCCACTGCCTGTGGCGTGTGATGTTCAGCCTGACGCACCACATACACTTGCAGGCCCGGTACGTTGCCGAAGGCGACGGCGCCCCAGACCAGCACCGTAGCCAACGCCAGCCATGGATTACCGGCGGTAAACGTCAACACGAACAGTACGGCGGCGAGCAAGGCGAAGATGATTTTCAGCGCGCTGATCGGACCACGTTTGTCCGCCAGTTTGCCGCCCCAGATGTTCCCCACCGCCACCGAAACGCCGTAAACCAGCAACACCAGGCTGACCGTGCCGGCGCTGAAGCCGGAAATGTCCTGAAGAATCGGCGCCAGGAAGGTAAACGCGATGAACGAACCGCCGTAGCCGACCGCCGTCATGGCGTACACCAGCAACAGGCGCGGTTGCTTGAGCACCTGCAATTGTTGCAACAGCGAAGCGGGTTTGCTGTGGGCGATGTTTTTCGGCACGTAGATCAGGCTGCCGATGAAGGCGATCACACCCAAGGCCGACACCGCGAGGAAAGTTTCACGCCAGCCGAAATGCTGACCGATGAAGGTCCCCAACGGTACGCCGGTGACCAATGCCACAGTCAGGCCAGTGAACATAATGGCGATCGCGCTGGCGGCTTTTTCCTTGGGCACCAAACTGGTGGCGATGGTCGAGCCAATCGAGAAAAACACCCCGTGGGCCAGCCCGGTGACGATCCGCGCAATGATCAGCGACTCGTAGCTCGGCGCTTGCCAGGCCAGCAGGTTGCCGAGGGTAAACAGCACCATCAGCGACAACAGCAGCATTTTGCGCGGGACTTTGCCGGTCAGGGCGGTCAGCACCGGGGCGCCGATGGCCACGCCCAGGGCGTAGAGGCTGACCAGCAGGCCAGCGGACGGCAGGCTGACGCCAAGGTCGGCGCCGATGGTGGGTAACAGGCCAACGATGACGAACTCGGTCGTCCCGATGGCGAAGGCGCTGAGGGTCAGCGCGAGCAAGGCAATGGGCATGACTGCAACTCCGGTGGGTTTGAGTGAATGGAGCGCAGTGTCGGGGTTGCGGTCGTGCGGAAAAATACAGGGAGGAGCATTTGATATTTGCGTTAAGGTCAAATATCCACGGTGCTATACAGTTCTATGTGGGAGCTAGCTTGCTCCCACAAGGAATCGCGTAGTCCTTATCCCGCGGCCAAAACCGAACTTGCCCGCTATTTTCAGATCAGTTTCTTACAGACTTTTCGACGGAGCTTCCCGTTTTGCTCAAGTTCAAGACTGCGTTTTCGCTGGCGCTACTTCTGTTCACGTGCAGCCTCGGGCTGCACGCCGCGACGCTGCCGGGCCTGCCTGCGACCAGCACCGCCGCGACGCCACCGGCTCACCCGGAACCGTTGGTCCAGGGTGGTTTGCTCGGGGCGATCAGTTCGAGCATCGATCAGGTCGAGAGCAAACTCGATCTCAACGAAGACCTGGTCGACGCCTGGCGTCTGCGCGCCGACCGTGCGGCGGACGAAGTGGATCAATTGGTCAATCGTCCCTCGACGCGTTCCAGCTGGAGTGTGGCGGGGGATTTCCTGATTTTGTCCGGTGTATGGATGAGCGTCTTTGCGATGCTCTGGCTGCTCGGCGGGATGCTCGCCACACGACTGAGCCAACACCGCTTGCTGCTCACCCGTGAACGCGGCCAGGCCGTGCTCGGTTATCTGTTGCCATTCAGCCTGCCGGCGCTGATCAGCCTGCCGTTGACGATTTTTGTCAGTCACTACCTGCCGGTGTCCGCCGGTCGGGCGCTGGCCTTGTGTTTCGCCTACGCCACCAGCAGCGGCATTTTCGCCGCCTCGCTGGTGCTCACATTGGTGGTCCTGTTCAACACCGGGCATAAGCGCCGGGCGGTGCAGATCCTTCGTAATTACACCCCGCGCCCACTGTTTGGCATCGGCTTTCTCGTCGCTCTCAGCGATGCCTTGACCAGCCCGCAGATCGCCCACCAATTGGGTAACAACCTGACCAGCAGTATCGCGGTATTTACCGGGTTGGGGGCTTCGATTTCCTTTGGTCTGCTGGTGATCAAGATGCGCCGCCCGGTCGCGCATCTGATCCGCATTCTGCCGCTCGCCCAACGCCTCAAGCAGCCGGCATTGCGCGAGACGCTGCGAATTTTTTCGGGGCTTTGGTATTGGCCGATTCTGTTGATGGTGATGGTCTCGGTCATGAACCTGATCAGCATCAGCGATGACAATCAGCAGGTGCTGCGCAGCGCACTGTTCACCACCGTGTTGTTGATCGCCACGGTGTTTCTCAGCACCACGTTGCATCACGTGTTCAAGACCCGCAGCGAGCAAGCGGCGCGTCGCAGCAATGCTTATAAAGAGCGTTTCCTGAGCCTGTCACATGCCTTGCTGCGGATCGGCATGGCGATTGTGTTCATCGACATCCTGGGGCGTATCTGGGGTGTGTCACTCCTGGAATTCGCGATGAGCAACACGGTCGGGCGCGCGATCAGTGACTCGCTGAGCCGCATCGGCCTGATCTTCCTGGTGACCTGGATGGTCTGGGTGGTGCTCGACACGGCGATTCAGGAAGCCCTGAAACCGCCGGTCAACAAACGCTCCGCACGCCAGCCGAGTACGCGGGTGAAAACCATCCTGCCGCTGCTGCGCAATGCGATCAAAATCCTCCTGGTGGTGATCTGTGCGATCACCACCATGGCCAACCTGGGGATCAACGTCGCGCCGTTCCTGGCCGGTGCCGGGGTGGTGGGGCTGGCCATCGGTTTCGGCTCCCAGCAACTGGTGCAGGACGTCATCACCGGGCTGTTCATCATCATCGAAGACACCTTGTCGATTGGTGATTGGGTGGTGCTCGATTCCGGGCATGCCGGCACGGTCGAGGGCCTGACCATCCGCACCCTGCGCCTGCGTGACGGCAAGGGTTTTGTGCACTCGGTGCCGTTTGGCCAGATCAAGGCAGTAACCAACCAGTCCCGGCAGTTTGCCTATGCGTTCTTCTCGGTGCAGTTCACCTACGATACCGACGTCGACAAGGCGATTGAACTGATCCGCGAGGCCGGGCATTCGATCAGCGATGACCCGTTTCTCAAGTACAACCTGCAAGGGCCGCTCGACGTATTCGGCGTCGACAAAATGGACCTTAACGGCGTGGTGCTCACGGCGCAATTCCGTACCGTGTCGGGCGGGCAATATGCGGTGAGCCGGGCGTTTAACCAGCGTTTGAAAAAGCTTGTGGATAACAGCCAGTGGGTGCATTTCGCGCAGACTTATCCACAGCAGGTTTTTATGCCGAAGCGGCAGGTGGATGGTGAGGGCGAGTTGGCGCAGGAGCATTCGGCGGTGTTGCTGCCGGATCAGCCTAGAACCCAGTGATTTGTGTTGTCGCTGATGGCCCCTTCGCGAGCAGGCTCGCTCCCACATTGAATCTCCAGTGAACACAGAATTTGTGAACGACAGAGATCCCCTGTGGGAGCGAGCCTGCTCGCGAAGAGGCCGGTGCAGATACCCTCAATGCCGGATCAATTTGCTATGCAATTCAGCACTCGATACCTGATCCAGCTCCAGCCAATAATGCGGCTTGCCGGCAATCTCCGCCGCCGCCGGCAATCCGTCGCGGTACACCAGCCGATTACTCGCCAACGCCGGCACCTTTGCCCCCGGCAACAGCGTCCCGGCCAGGTTCAGCGGATCAACCCCGCACACCGCAATCAAACTCCCGTCATGCGGCCGTCGACGTACTTCGCGCAACAACGGAATCGCCTCGGGCAACGCAAACTGTTCACCGGCCAAGCCACTGACAAACCGCCCGCCACGTATCTCGCCCCGCGCCTCCAGCCGATGAAAGGTGCGCAGCAATTCGCGCCAGCTCGGCAGCCAATCCGCCTCCCGTTCCAGCAAACGCCAGAACACCACGCCGTAGCGTCGCAGCAACGTCATGGCGATGTGTTCCAGTGTGTCGACAGGCGTGGGCGCCGGACGTGGGTTATCCACAACCGGCGCGGCCGGCCCGCGACGTAGCAAGGCCCAGCGCCCGGCATCGTCCATACCTCCGACAAACGCTCCGCGCCCGCGTCGACTGCTGCGATTCTGGCGTTTGCTGGCAGGGGTGATCAGCGCCCGTAAGCCGGCGAAGCTGTCGGCATTCACCAGCCCGGCGCCGACCAGTTCTTGCAAGGCGATTTCCAGTTCTGCGCGCAACAGATGAGCTTCGTGAATCAGCTCATCGAAAAACAGCGCGCCGTGCTGGCTGAGCGCCTCGTGAACCTTTTGTGTTTTGGGCGACAGATCGCTGACCGCTGTCTGCTCGGTCAAGCCGCTCCATAAGCCGACCTGACTGCGCGGCAGCAGCAGAATCGGCGTGCTGCGCAGCGCGGTGCTGGCGCTTTTGTTGTGAGCGGTCAGACGGGTCCAGACCAGTTTGCCGCTGCGGCACAGATCGTCCAGCCAACCCGGCGAAAAGTCTTTGATCCGCGCCGGCAGGATGTCGCTGTCCCACGCCGATGCGGCGGCGGGGTAGCCTTCGAACTGACTGATGATCGCCGGCAAAACCGCGCTGCCCTGGCCCTGAGTCGCCGCCGACAAGTGCTGCCAGTCGAACAGGAAACGCATGAAATCCTGCAGCGCCACCGGCTCGATTTCCCGGCGCAACCGCTTGACGGTGTAGCGGTGAATGCGCGCCAGCAGATGCCGTTCGCACCATTGCTCATCACCCGCGCCCGGCGTGAACTGGCCGCGCAATACGTAACCTTCGCGTTCCAGTTGCGCCAAGGCCTGGGTGACGCGATTGGCCGCCAATCCAAGCGGTTCGGCAATCGCTGTGAGTGGCAATGGCCCGAATGCACTGAGCCGAGCGCGAATGACTTCAACGATGGCTTCTTCTGGCGCCCAAATCTCATCAAAACCGGGCAACGCTTGCAGTGCCGGCAACAAAATGGCCTGTGGATGAATTGCCTGCCAACAAGTCAGCCGCTCCAGGGCCAGCCACAACGATTGCCCGGCATTGATCTGCAAGCGGCTGGCGCGACCGCTGTCGGCCAGGGCGTTAAGCCAGTCGAGCCAGTGCGCGTTGGCCTGCGCCTCGGCATCGGTGATGCACGCAAGACTCATCAACGCCTCGTGCATTTCATCGACGCCGGTGGGTGTCGGCCAGGCCTCATCGCGTACCGCTTGAATTGCCTCGGCATCCAGCGCGCCGAGGTCGTCGGTCGACTGTGGGTCGGTCCAGCGCCGGTTGAGCACGGCTTGCGTGCGCCGCTCCTCCAGCGGCGCGTCGTCGAGAAAGGTGTAGGGCCGGGCGCTGAGGATTTCCGCTGCCAGCGGGGAGGGCGCCGGCAAGTCGCGACTGATCAGCCGCACGTCGCCACGTTCCATGCGCCGCAACAGCGCCAGCCAGCCTTCGCTGTCCATCGCCTCGTGCAGGCAATCGTCGAGGGTCTGTTCCACCAGCGGATGGTCGGGGATTTCACGCTCGCCGGCGAGGTTTTCCACGCAGGCAATCTGATCCGGAAAGACGCTGGCGATCAGGTCTTCACTCTTCATCCGCTGGATCTGCGGCGCCACTTTGCGTCCGCCGCTGTAGCGCGGCAGGGCCAGGGCGACTCCGGTATTCCAGCGCCAGCGCACGCCGAACAGCGGCGCGTCGAGCACCGCTTGAATCAGGATGTGCTCGGCGCTGTTGCTGTGCAGGTAACGCCAGACGTCGTCGAGTTCAAAACTGTGGCTGGTGGACAGCGACAGCACGATGGCGTCTTCGCTGGCGGCGGCCTGCAATTCGAAGTTGAACGTGCGGCAGAAACGCTTGCGCAGGGCCAGTCCCCAAGCGCGATTGATGCGGCTGCCGAACGGGGTGTGGATGATCAGTTGCGTGCCGCCGGACTCGTCGAAAAACCGTTCCATCAGCAGCGTGTCTTGTGACGGCAGGGCGCCAAGGGTCAGGCGCGCACGAGCGAGGTAATCCGTCAGTTGCTCGGCGCTGGCGAGGTTCAGGCCGAGGGTGTCGGTCAGCCAGTCGAGGGCCGGTTGCAGGTTGCCCGGTGTGGCGCCGAGCAGTTCGTCGAGGTGTGCTTGCAAGCGCGCGACGGCAGATGACAATTCAGCGCTGCGTCCCGGCGCTTCGCCGAGCCAGAACGGAATGGTCGGCGGTTGGCCCTGAGCGTCTTCGACCCGGACCTTGCCGGTGTCGACCCGCAGGATTCGATAAGAGGTGTTGCCCAGCTGGAACACGTCCCCGGCGATGCTTTCCACCGCGAAGTCTTCGTTGACGCTGCCGATGTTCAGCCCTTGGGGTTCCAGCAACACGCTGTAGTCGGCGTTGTCCGGAATCGTCCCGCCACTGGTGACGGCGGTCAGCTTGGCGCCCCGGCGACCGCGCAGGGTGCGGGTCACGGCGTCGCGGTGCAGGTACGCGCTGCGGATGCCCTGGCGCCCGTTGTAACCCTCGGCGAGCATGTGCAGCAGCGCCTGATAGTGTTTTTCGTCGAGCCCGGCATACGGCGACGCTTTGCGGAACGTCTCCAGTAGCGCCTGTTCCGGCCATTCCTGGCAACTCACTTCGGCGATGATTTGCTGTGCGAGCACGTCCAGCGGCGCGGTGGGAATCTGCAACGTGTCGAGTTCGCCGCGCCGCACGCAATCAAGCAACGCTGCGCATTCGATCAGGTCGTCGCGGGTGGTGGCGAACAAGCGGCCCTTGGGCGTACCGCCGACCTGGTGCCCGGAGCGACCCACTCTTTGCAGAACCCCGGAAATCGTGCGCGGCGAGGCGATTTGGCACACCAGGTCGACATCGCCAATGTCGATGCCCAACTCCAGCGAAGCGGTGGCGATCAGCACTTGCAGATCACCGCGCTTGAGCCTTTGTTCGGCGTCCAGGCGAAACTCTTTGGCCAGGCTGCCGTGATGCGCGGCCACCGCGTCCTTGCCGAGGCGTTCGCTCAGATGCCGACTCAAGCGTTCGGCGAGGCGCCGGGTGTTGACGAAAATCAGCGTGGTCCGGTGCTCGCGGGCGAGGGCGGCGAGGCGATCGTAGACCAATTCCCAGACGTCATTGGCCATCACCGCCGACAACGGCACGGGCGGTACTTCGATGCCCAGGTCCCGTGGGCGGGCGTGGCCGATGTCGACGATGGCGCAAGGACGGTCGCGGCCGACCAGAAAGCGCGACACCGCTTCGATGGGTTTTTGCGTGGCGGACAGGCCGATGCGCACCAGCGGTTCCGCGCACAACGCCTGCAGCCGTTCAAGGCTCAGGGCCAGATGGCTGCCGCGTTTGCTGGCGGCGATGGCGTGGATTTCATCGACGATGACCGTGCGTGTGGTGCCGAGCATCTGCCGCCCGGAATCGGAGCCGAGCAGCACGTAAAGCGATTCCGGGGTGGTCACCAGAATGTGCGGCGCGGTCTTGCGCATGGCCGAGCGGTCTTTCTGCGGAGTGTCGCCGGTGCGCACGGCGGTGTTGATCTGCAATTGGGGCAGGCCCATCGCCCGTAATTGGCCGGTAATTCCGGCCAGCGGGTTTTGCAGGTTGATCTGGATGTCGTTGGACAAGGCCTTGAGCGGCGAGACATAGACCACCAGAGTTTCGTCCGGTAGCCCGTCGTCGGTTTCCAGACCGCGGTGAACCAGGTCGTCGATGACGGCGAGGAAAGCGGTAAGGGTTTTACCGGACCCGGTGGGCGCGGCGATCAGGGTCGAGTGGCGCTGACGAATCAACGGCCACGCCCGGGCCTGGGCGGCGGTGACCGTCGGGAAGGTGCTGCTGAACCAGGCGCTGACGGCGGGGTGGAAGCCTGCCAGGGCGCTGTCCGTGGGGATTGGCAGATTCATGAAGTGATTTATGCGGGTGGGATGGGCAAGTTGCAAGTACCGCTCGGGATCTATATTGATCCCTCTGGCCCCTTCGCGAGCAGGCTCGCTCCCACACTGGATCGGTGCATCAACACGAATCCCCTGTGGGAGCGAGCCTGCTCGCGAAGGGGCCCATAGCCGCACCACAAATCCCGGGGATCTACACTTTACGGATGACGGTTGCGCACTAAACCCGCAAAATGCAACGATTCCGGCAACTATCAACGGCATTGCCCGCGGGCCGTGCCGATACAGCCATCGTTCCAATCAGACTGGGCCTGCTGACTCTATGCGAATGCGCCTTATGTTACTGGGCGGCGGAAATGCCCTTGGGCAGGCGCTGATTCGCCTCGGTGCGGAGGAAGACATCGGTTTCCTCGCCCCCCGCCCCCCGCAAGACGGCTGGGATGCCGCGAGCCTGACGCAACTGCTCGACGACACCCGTCCGGACGCGCTGATCAACCTCGCCTACTACTTCGACTGGTTTCAGGCGGAAGCGGTCAGCGAGCAACGTCTGGCCGGGCAGGAGCGTGCAGTCGAGCGTCTGGCCGAACTGTGCCAGCATCACAACATCGTTTTGCTGCAGCCCTCGAGCTATCGCGTGTTCGATGGCTCCCGTGCCACCGCCTACAGCGAAAAAGATGAGCCGGTGCCGCTGGGCCTGCGCGGTCAGGCGCTGTGGCGCATCGAACAAAGTGTTCGCGCGACCTGCCCGCAGCACGTCTTGCTACGTTTCGGCTGGCTGCTCGATGACAGCCCTGACGGCTCGCTCGGGCGTTTCCTTGCTCGGGCCGAAACACCCGACGAACTGCTGCTGGCCGACGACCGCCGGGGCAACCCGACCCCGGTCGACGATGCGGCACGGGTGATCATCTCGGTGCTCAAGCAACTCGATTGTGCAGCGCCGCTGTGGGGCACCTATCATTACGCCGGGCATGAGGCGACCACGCCGCTGGCGCTGGGGCAGGCCATCCTGACCGAAGCACGCAGCCTGCATCCGCTGGCCATCGAGGCACCGACCGCCCAGGCGCACGCCGCGCGCGCGGATGCCGCCGAAGAGCCGCAACACGCGGTGCTGGCCTGCAAGAAAATTTTGCACACCTTCGGGATCAAGCCTCGTGCCTGGCGCGCGGCACTCCCGGGCTTACTGGACAGGTTTTATCGCCATGGCTGACGGACCCGTTTTAATCACCGGCGGCGCCGGTTTCATCGGCTCGCACCTGACCGACGCCTTGCTCGCCAAGGGTCATTCGGTGCGCATTCTCGATGACCTGTCCACCGGCAAACGCAGCAACCTGCCGCTGGATAACCCCAAGCTTGAATTGATCGTCGGCGACGTCGCCGATGCTGCGCTGGTGGCTCAGGCGATGCTCGGTTGCAGCGCTGTGGCGCACCTGGCTGCGGTGGCGTCGGTACAGGCCTCGGTGGATGATCCGGTGAAGACTCACCAGAGCAACTTCATCAGCTCGCTGAATGTCTGCGAAGCCATGCGCCAGGCTGGCGTCAAGCGTGTGCTGTTTGCCTCCAGTGCGGCGGTTTACGGCAACAATGGCGAAGGTGAATCGATCGATGAAGACACCGCTAAAGCGCCGCTGACGCCGTATGCGTCGGACAAACTGGCGAGCGAGTACTACTTCGATTTCTATCGGCGCCAGCATGCACTGGAACCGGTGATTTTCCGCTTTTTCAACATCTTTGGCCCGCGTCAGGACCCGTCCTCGCCGTATTCCGGGGTGATCAGCATTTTCAGCGAGCGGGCACACAAAGGCCTGCCGATCACCTTGTTCGGCGATGGCGAGCAAACGCGCGACTTCGTCTATGTCGAAGATCTGGTGGACCTGCTGGTGCAAGCCATCGAAAAACCACAGGTTGAAGTCGGCGCAGTGAATGTCGGCTGGAACCAGGCGACCAGCCTCAAGCAAATGCTCCAGGCGCTGGAAGCGGTGGTGGGCGAGTTGCCACCGATCAGCTACGGACCAGCGCGTTCTGGCGATATCCGCCATTCCCGGGCAAACAACCAGCGATTGCTGCAGCGCTTCAGCTTCCGCGAGCAGACACCGATGAGTGAGGGCCTGGCACGGTTGCTGGGACGCTGAGTTTTTTACAGCCACAAAAAAGGCGCCTGTTGAGGCGCCTTTTTTGTTGCCGGGGTAGTACTTGTGGCGAGGGAGCAAGCTCCCTCGCCACAAAGGCTTTCTTAGAACTTGTAACCCAGGCCAACCATGTAAATGAACGGGTCCACGTCGACATTGACCTTGGCACGTGTGCCAGGCGCCAGCGAGTCGTTTTCGACCGTTGCGCGGGTGTCGATGTCGATGTAACGCACCTGGGCGTTGATCAGGATGTTGTCGGTGATCATGTAGTCAGCACCGACCTGAAACGCCAGGCCCCACGAGTTTTCAGCCTCGAAATTGCTGAAGCCCTTGGCTTGCGCTTCGCTGCCGACGTGTTCGTCATAAATCACGGTGTAGTTGATACCGGCGCCGAGGTACGGCTGGAAATCGGATTTCGAGTCGAGCGGGTAGTACACGACACTCAAGGTCGGCGGCAGGTGTTTCAGGGTGCCGAGTTTGCCGTTGGCCGCTGAACCTAAAGCAGTGCCTTTGAGTTTCACATCATGTTCGAACGGGGTGGCCGCCAGCAGCTCGATACCCCAGTGTGGGTCAATCATGTAGGCAAAGTTCAGGCCCAGCTGCGTGTCGCTGTCCATGGTGGCTTTGCCACCCAGGTTGGTACCGGCCAGCGGGCCTTGGTCGACCTTGACGCTGGAACTGTCGGCTTTCGGGTTGACGGTGATGGCACCGGCACGAATGAGGATGTCGCCGGCCTCGAAGGCGTGGGCGAGCGGGGCTGTGAGCGCTAAGGCAAACAGCGAAGCGCTGAGCAAGGACTTGTGCATGGAGGGCTCCAGAGGACGTTAAAAATTTTCGATGTCCAATGGTACAAAGCGCTCTGATACGGTCTTTTGATTCAGCTCAATGAAACAGTGATGGCTATGGTTTTTGGGGTGGGTTCGAGGGCCTCTTCGCGAGCAGGCTCGCTCCCGCAAGGTTTAGGTGATCCCTGTAGGAGTGAGCCTGCTCGCGAAAGCTATCTGATGGACGACACAGAACTGCCGGATTCACTCCGGCAATTCATACACATAAATCTTGTCCGCCTCCATCTGATACCCGGCATCCGCCAGCTCGCTGGTCGAGGCCTTGACCTGCATCGCCCCCTCGATCCAGTACGGCTGATACAGCTCATCCAGCTTCACGCCGACTTCGCTTTTCACATGCACGATCTGGTTCGACGGCGGTGGCGGTACGTGGATGCAGGCGCCGAAGTACGGCACCAGCAGAAAATCCGTGGTCCGTCCGTCTTCACTCACTTCCAGCGGCACGATATAGCCCGGCAGGCGAATGTTCTGGCCATCCAGACTCTTCACCACCGGTGCATTCGGCATGTCCTGTTTGGCGGCAGGTGCCGACTCGGCCGCCAGGGTGCTGCTCATCTGCGACAAGTCATGCAGGGGCGTCATGTTCGGCACTTCCGGCGCGGCGTCCGGCGGGATCATTTCTGACCAGGTCAGGTCTTTCGGCTCGGCCGCCCACAGGGGCAGGGCGACCAGCATCAGCAGCGCGAGTACGGCGCGGGGCATGTTCAACGTCCTCATAGTCGGATCGACAGGCCATCGGCCAACGATTGGCGATACGCGCGCCAGGCCGGCACGCTGCCCATCAGCAAAGCGGCGATCAGGATGCCACCGAGCAGCGTCCATTCATACTCGCTCGGCCACGCCAGCGGCAGGTACAAGCCGTAATTGGCTTGCACGTAACCCTGGGCGGCGGCGATGCACACATACAGCAACGCCACGCCGGCGATCACCCCGGACAGCGCCAACGCAAATGCCTCCAGCACCAGCAAGGTCGCGATGTGCCACGGTCGGGCGCCCACCGAGCGCAGAATTGCCATCTCGCGTCGGCGTTCATTCAGGCTGGTGAGAATCGCCGTGAGCATGCCGATCAACCCGGTCAGCACCACGAACAGCGAGACCACAAACAAGGCTTTTTCCGCCGTGCTCATCAGGCTCCACAACTCTTGCAGCGCCACGCCGGGGAGGATCGCTAGCATCGGCTCACCGCGGAATTCGTTGATCTCGCGTTGCACCGCAAACGTCGAAATCTTGCTGTTGAGGCCGAGCATGAATGCCGTGATCGCTTGCGGCGTGAGGTCCATGTTGCGCGCCTGATCGGCGCTGATCCGGCCTTCACCTCGGGCCGGCACGCCGTTGTGCCAGTCGATGTGAATCGCTTCCATGCCGCCGAGGCTGATGTGCAACGTGCGGTCCACCGGGGTGCCGGTGCGCTTGAGAATGCCGACCACGGTAAACGGTTTGTCGTCGTGCTTGACCAGGCTGATCACCGCCACGCCGTGGGACAGCACCAGTTTGTCGCCGAGTTTGTAGTGCAGCGCATCGGCGACTTCCGCACCGAGCACCACTTCAAACGGATCGGTAGCGAAGGCGCGGCCGTCGGCCAGTTCCAGGTGTTGCTGGTGGCCGTACTGGTAATGCTCGAAGTAGGCCTCGGTGGTGCCCATCACCCGGTAACCGCGATGGGAATCGCCGAGGGACATCGGAATCGCCCACTTCACTTTCGGGTTGTTGGCGAAGTGTTCGAAGCTGTCCCAGCGAATGTTGTTGGTGGCGTTGCCGATCCGGAACACGGAATACAGCAGCAGGTTCACCGAACCCGAACGCGCGCCAACGATCAGGTCGGTGCCGCTGATGGTGCTGGCGAAACTGGCTTTGGCTTCGGTGCGCACGCGCTCGACCGCCAACAGCAGGCACACCGACAGGGCGATGGCGAACGCGGTGAGAATCGCGGTGAAGCGCCGGTTAGCCAGACTGGCCATGGCTAGACGAAACAAATACATCTCAGACCTCGGACGGGGTGGCGGCGCGATTGAGTTCGGCCAGCGACAGGTTGCGATCGAACAGCGGCGCGAGGCTCTGGTCATGGCTGACAAACAACAGGCTCGACCCGGCTTCTCGGCATTCGGCGAACAACAGGCGAATGAAGTTTTCCCGGGCGTCGTAGTCCAGCGCCGACGTCGGCTCATCGGCGATGACCAGTTCCGGCTGGCCGATCAGCGCTCGTGCTGCGGCCACGCGTTGTTGCTGACCGATGGACAGCGAGTCGGCGCGGCGGCTGAGGATGCTTTCATCCTTCAAACCCAAATGGGCGAGGAGGGTGGCCGCGGCCTGATCGACGCTGCCGTGGCGCTGTTTCGCCCGTTCGGCGCGCAGTTTGGAGAAGTGGCAGGGCAGTTCGACGTTCTCGCGCACCGACAGGAATGGCAGCAAATTGAATTGCTGGAAGATGTAACCGGTGTGGTCGACGCGGAAGCGGTCGCGGGCGCCGGCACCGAGTTCGGTCAATTCCTGGCCGAGCAGGCGAATGCTGCCGCGATCAGGTTTCTGCACGCCACCGAGCAGGCCCAGCAGAGTGGTTTTGCCACTGCCGCTCGGGCCTTTGAGGAACAGGGTTTCGCCAGGCTCCAGGCGAAACGCCGGGATGTCCAGCAACGGCGGGTGACCGGGCCAGCTGAAGCCCAGGTCGGACAGTTCGATGAGTGCTTGGGTCATGTGAAACCGGTCAGGTGATAAGTGAACCCTTGTGGGAGCGAGCCTGCTCGCGAAGGCTGTGTGACAGGCAACATTTCTGTTGGATGTGACGGCCTCTTCGCGAGCAGGCTCGCTCCCACGGGGATTTGCGGTGGAGTTAGAATTTCAGGGCCGCGGCCTTGGCGGTCACTTCAACACCTTGCTGCCCGCTCGGGCCGATCAGTTGTACCTGAATTTTCTGGGTGGCCGGGAACGTGTTGAAGAGGGTCGCCAGGTCCAGGGTTTTCAGGGCGCCGGGCGCTGCGCAGGTGAATTGATAGTGAGCGTGGATTTCGCTGTGGTCGTGGTGATGTTCGTCCTTGGCATCTGCATCGTGATCATCGTCGGCGTCCGGCTTGTCACCGAACAGCGGGCTTTCCAGTTCCTGCATGGCAACCACGCAACCGGCGGCTTTCGGCAGGTTAAACAGCGCCAGCGGTTTCTCCAGCTGCGCACGGACGGCGGCGACCTTGGCTTTGTCGGCATCCGTGGTGGCCGCGTGTTCGAAACCCACCAGGTTCATCGCCGGGCTTTCCAGTTCCAACTCCAAGGTCTGGCCGTCCAGTGCTGCGTTCAAGCGGCCGACGCCATGTTCGTGGGCGCCGAGACTGCCGTGCTCATGATCATGTTCATCGGCGGCGTGGGCGACGGCCAACGGCAACAAGGCAAACGGCAAAGCAAGCAGCAGACGACGCATGGCGGGTCTCCGGAAAGTAAAGTGAAGAGTTTGTTATGTAATCTTATAACGTAAGTACGGGGAGTTTGACCGGCTACTTGGCGTTGCACAAGTCCCATGGGAGCATGCAGGTCAGAAATGTGCAGGAGCGGACTTATGTTGCGAATTCGCGGAAGCATCGGCGACTGGCCGGTGGATTTGACGCTGGAGATGGATGACGGCGACTGGGCGAAGCTCGGCGCGCAGTTGCAGGTAAGCAAGCCCGAGGCCAGTGTCGCCCCGGCCAAACCGGTGACTCAGGATGAGGCGCTGTGGCAGATCGCCAAGGACCTGCTGCGCCAGGCCGGGCAATTGAGCGGGCCGGATTTGCTCGATCAGCTGGAAGGGCTGACCGGCAGCGCGGCGTCGGGCAAACGCCTGTTGGTGCGGTTGCGCCATAGCCCGGATGTGAAGGTGGAAAGCGGCGCGGATACGCCGATGTACCGCTGGTTGTAGGAGCCGGCTTGCTGGCGATGCAGACGCTGCGTTTCATCAGGTGAACCGCGTCATCGTTCATCGCCAGCAAGCCGGCTCCTACAGGTCACGATCAGTACAACGCAGCAAACAGCTTGCGGCGGTACGTGGTCACCAGCGGATGATCATTGCCCAGCAGTTCGAACACCTGCAGCAAGGTCTTGTGCGGCAAACCTTCGCTGTAGCTGCGATTGCGGATGAACAGCTTGAGCAACGCATCCAGCGCCGCGTCGTATTGCTGGCGAGCCAGTTGCTGAATCGCCAGTTGATACACCGCTTCATCGTCCTGCGGGTCTTTGGCCAGACGCGCTTTCAGGTCTGCCGCATCCGGCAAATCCTTGGCCTGACCGAGAAACTGGATCTGCGCCTTGGCGCCGGCCAGCGCCGCTTTGTGTTCATCGCTCTTGACTGCGTCGAGCACGGTTTGCGCTTCACCCAACTCACCGCGCTCGGTGAGGCAACGGGCATAGAGGATCAGCGCCTTGGCGTTGGTGTTGTCTTCGCCCAGCAGCACTGTGAGCACGGCTTCGGCGTCGGCAAAGCGGCTTTCGTCAAACAGCGCCTGAGCCTGCTCGAACGGGTCGGCCGCGGCAGGTGGCGGCATTTGAACGTGAGGTTCAAGCATCGCCCGCACGGCGGATTCCGGTTGCGCACCGGCAAAGCCGTCGACCGGTTGACCGTCCTTGAACAGCACCACGGTTGGCAGGCTGCGAATGCCGAAACGGGCGACGATGTCTTGCTCCAGGTCGCAGTTGACCTTGGCCAGCAGCAATTCGCCCTGATAACTCTCGGCAATGGTCTGCAGCAATGGCATCAGCACTTTGCAGGGCGCACACCATTCGGCCCAGAAATCCACGAGCACCGGTTTGTGGAAAGAGTTCTCGATCACCGACTGGTCGAAATCAGCAGTCGTGGCGTCGAAGATGTACGGCGTTTCCTGACTCATGGGGGATCTCTTGGAAGCGTGAATGGGGCAACTATACGGCTTGGCGGGGTACGGCTGAAAGCGGGGTGGTGGTCAGAGACGTGTTGTCTGACAGGACGCCTTCGCGAGCAGGCTCGCTCCCACAGAGGTTTTGGGTGTGATGCAGATTCAGTGTGGGAGCGAGCCTGCTCGCGAAGCTTTTAGCTGCGCCGCGCATGGTAAAGGCTCACATGCCGAAACTCTTCAGGCTCAGCCAGGTCCGGCAAGGTCATCGCTTCGAGCATTTCAATGCGCTGATACATCGGATGGCGAAAATCCCGGACCCGCGAATCCGCCACCAACGCCTCTTTACCACGGGTCAAAAACTCATCGAGCAGCGGCAGGTTCGCCCGGTCGTAGAGCACGTCGGCGACCAGGATCAGGTCAAACCGGTCCACCTCGGCGAAAAAGTCGGTCGAGTAATTGAGCTGTACGTCATTGAGTTCGGCATTCGCCCGGCATGAGGCAATCGCCAGCGGGTCGAGGTCACAGGCCACCACTTCCAGCGCGCCGGCCTTCACGGCGGCAATCCCCGCGACCCCCGAACCGGCACCGAAATCCAGCACTCGTTTGCCTTTGACCCACTCCGGGAATTCGGCGAGATAACGCGCCACCGCCAGACCACTGGCCCAGCAGAAACTCCAGTAGGGCGGTTCATGCAGAATCCGCCGGGTTTCTTCGGGGCTGAACGCTCGGTCCATGTTGTCGCCGTCGATCAGCCAGAGTTTCAGCTCGGTATCGGGCAATGCCACAGGCACAAGCTGCGCATCACCGAGCAGTTCACCCAAGGCCTGTTGCAGGTCGAGCGGTGCAATCATGGCGCTTTGACGAATTGCAGCTGACCCATGGCCTGCGTGGTGGGCTGGGAAATGACCTGCGACGGCAGATGCAGAATCAGTTGGCCGGACTGGCTGGCGCGGCCGCGCAGTTCAACGCGGGCACCGGTCGGGAACGATTCCGGGTTGAAGCGCAGGTGAAACGGCAGCAGTTGATTGGTGCCGATCAAGGTGGAACTGGCGAGCAATTGTTGCGGGCGATCCTTTTCGTCGATCACCAGCAGCGCCAGTTCGACCTCGGCGCCGGCCGGCACGCCTTGCAAGGTGCCGCTCAATTCACGCTGGTACGCGGGCAGCGGCCCAAGATTGGCCGACTCCTGGGCTTTTTTCTGCGCAGCCTGCGGGGCGGGCCCGGGCGTCGGCGGCTGGGGCTTGGGCGCATCGCTGCTGCAGGCCACCAGCAGGCTGAAAAGACTGAGCAAAACGAGCGGTCTTAAGGACATTTACGGCTCCAGCAAGGTGAAATCCATGGATCAAGCACTATAGGCGTCTGTATACCGTAAACCCTATGGCTTGTCTTGCCACCGGGATGCGCTACCATGGCCCTCCCTTTTTTTGTTGCCTGCCACCATGCACTGTCCCTTCTGCGGTGCCAACGACACCAAGGTCATCGACTCGCGTCTGGTCGCCGAGGGCGAACAGGTGCGCCGCCGGCGTGAATGCCTGGCCTGCGGCGAGCGTTTCACGACGTTCGAGACTGCCGAACTGGTGTTGCCGCGCCTGATCAAAACCGACGGCAGCCGTCAGCCCTTCGACGAAGAAAAACTGCGTGCCGGCATGCAGCGAGCGCTGGAGAAGCGCCCGGTGAGTGTCGAGCGCCTCGAATCGTCGCTGGTACACATCAAACACAAACTGCGCGCCACCGGCGAGCGCGAGGTCAAATCCCTCGTGGTCGGTGAACTGGTGATGGCCGAGCTGCAGAAGCTCGACGAAGTCGCCTATATCCGCTTCGCCTCCGTGTATCGGCGCTTCCAGGACCTCAACGAGTTCCGCGAAGAGATCGATCGCCTGGCCCGTGAGCCGGTGAAAGAATGAATACGCCCGCCGAACACGCCATCCTCGACGCTCATTACATGGCCCGCGCGCTGGAACTGGCGCGCAAGGGGCATTACACGACGCACCCCAACCCTCGGGTGGGCTGCGTGATTGTGCGGGACGGACAGATTGTCGGCGAAGGCTGGCACGTGCGCGCCGGCGAGCCGCATGCCGAAGTCCATGCCCTGCGCGCCGCTGGCGACAAGGCCCGTGGCGCCACTGCCTATGTGACCCTTGAGCCGTGCAGCCACCACGGCCGCACGCCGCCCTGTGCCGATGCGCTGGTGAATGCCGGGGTCGCCCGGGTGGTTGCGGCGATGCAGGACCCGAACCCGGAAGTCGCCGGTCGCGGTCTGCAACGCCTGGCCCAGGCCGGGATTGCCACCGAAAGTGGTGTGCTGGAAGGCGAGGCGCGCAAGCTCAATCAAGGGTTCCTCAAGCGCATGGAACACGGCTTGCCGTTCGTGCGGGTCAAGTTGGCCATGAGCCTGGACGGTCGCACCGCGATGGAAAGTGGCGAAAGCCAATGGATCACCGGCCCTGCCGCGCGTTCGGCGGTGCAGCGCCTGCGTGCCCAGGCCGGCGTCGTGCTGACCGGCGCCGACACGGTGCTGGCGGACAACGCCCGGTTGACCGTGCGCGCTGATGAATTAGGCCTGGATGCGGAGCAAACCGCGTTGGCCATGAGCCGTCCGCCGCTGCGTGTACTGGTCGATGGTCGCCTGCGGGTGCCGCTGAATGCGCCGTTCTTCAAGGCCGGCCCGGCGTTGGTCGCCACCTGCGTAGCGGTCGAGGAGCAATACGCCAATGGCCCGGAATGCCTGATCGTGCCCGGCGTTGACGGTCAGGTCGATCTGTGCCAATTGCTGGTCGCGCTTGCCGCCCGTGACGTCAACGAGGTATTGGTCGAAGCCGGGCCGCGTCTGGCCGGTGCTTTCGCGCAGCAAGGATTGGTGGATGAATTCCAGATTTTCATTGCCGGCAAGTTCCTTGGTTCTTCGGCGCGGCCGTTGCTCGACTGGCCGCTCGCGCAAATGAAGGATGCGCCCGAGCTTAAAATCATCGAAATTCGCGCGGTTGGCGATGACTGGCGGGTCACTGCCATTCCTTCGCCAGCCGCCAGCGTATAATTCCCGGCCATCGCTACAGCGCTGGCTTTGTTCTCGAGGAGAACCTCATGTTTACCGGCATCATCGAATCCATCGGCAGTATTCGTGCATTGACCCCAAAGGGCGGTGATGTGCGGGTCCACGTAGAAACCGGCAAGCTCGACCTGAGCGACGTCAAGCTGGGCGACAGCATCGCGGTCAACGGCGTGTGCCTGACCGCGGTTGAACTGCCGGGCAACGGCTTTGCCGCCGACGTCAGCCGCGAAACCCTCGACTGCACCGCCATGAACGACCTCAAGAGCGGCAGCCCGGTGAACCTGGAAAAAGCCCTGACCCCGACCACTCGCCTCGGCGGGCATCTGGTCAGCGGTCACGTCGATGGCGTGGGCGAAGTGGTTGCCCGTACCGAAAACGCGCGCGCCGTGGAATTCCGCATCCGCGCGCCGAAAGAGCTGGCCAAGTACATCGCCCACAAAGGCTCGATCACCGTCGACGGCACCAGCCTGACCGTGAACGCGGTCGATGGCGCCGAATTCATGCTGACGATCATTCCGCATACCCTGAGCGAAACCATCATGGCGTCGTACCAGCCTGGTCGCCGGGTGAACCTGGAAGTCGACTTGCTGGCGCGTTATCTGGAGCGTCTGTTGCTGGGTGACAAGGCTGCAGAGCCGACTTCCAGTAACATTACCGAAAGCTTTCTGGCCCAAAACGGCTACCTCAAATCCTGAAGCTCAAATTTCAAAGAAAGGGGGTGCCTTGTGGCGCTCAATAGCATCGAAGAACTGGTTGAAGACATCCGCCAAGGCAAGATGGTCATCCTCATGGATGACGAAGACCGCGAGAATGAAGGCGACCTGATCATGGCCGCCGAATGCTGCAAGCCCGAGCACATCAACTTCATGGCCAAGCACGCCCGTGGCCTGATCTGCATGCCGATGAGCCGCGAACGTTGCGAATTGCTGAAGCTGCCATTGATGGCGCCGCGCAACGGTTCCGGCTTCGGCACAAAGTTCACCGTGTCGATCGAAGCGGCCGAAGGCGTGACCACCGGCATCTCCGCCGCTGACCGCGCACGCACCGTGCAAGCGGCCGCCGCGAAAGACGCGAAGGCTGAAGACATCGTCAGCCCCGGTCATATCTTCCCGCTGATGGCCCAGGCCGGCGGCACCCTGGCTCGCGCTGGTCACACTGAAGCCGCTTGCGACCTGGCGCGCATGGCCGGTTTCGAGCCGAGCGGTGTGATCTGCGAAGTGATGAACGACGACGGCACCATGTCCCGTCGCGCCGAGCTGGAAGCTTTCGCTGCCGAACACGACATCAAGATCGGCACCATCGCCGACCTGATTCACTACCGGATGATCCACGAACGTACCGTTCAGCGGATTGCCGAGCAGCCACTGGACAGCGAACTGGGCCAATTCAACCTGGTGACCTATCGTGATTCCGTGGAAGGCGACGTGCACATGGCCCTGACGCTGGGCACTGTCTGCGCCGAAGAACCGACCCTGGTTCGCGTGCACAACATGGACCCGCTGCGCGACCTGCTGATGGTCAAGCAACCGGGCCGCTGGAGCCTGCGCGCCGCCATGGCTGCGGTCGCCGAGGCTGGCAGCGGTGTGGTGCTGTTGCTCGGTCACCCGCTCGATGGCGACGTGTTGCTGGCGCACATTCGCGAAACCGCCGACCAGGCGGCCGTGAAAAAACCGACCACCTACAGCATCGTCGGTGCCGGTTCGCAGATCCTTCGGGACCTGGGCGTACGCAAAATGCGCCTGATGAGTGCGCCAATGAAATTTAATGCGATATCCGGTTTCGATCTGGAAGTTGTAGAATACGTGCCCTCCGAATAATGACCGGTTGTTTCCAGTCCTTGATTCGCGGCTAACAAATCACTGAGGGATGCGTAGAAAACGCGTCCCGGCTCTTTAAGAGATCTAACGAATGACCCTGAAGACCATCGAAGGTACCTTCATCGCCCCTAAAGGCCGCTACGCTTTGGTAGTGGGCCGTTTCAACAGCTTCGTCGTTGAAAGTCTGGTCAGCGGTGCAGTGGATGCCCTGGTTCGCCACGGCGTAAGCGAAAGCGACATCACCATCATCCGCGCTCCTGGCGCCTTCGAAATTCCGCTGGTTGCGCAGAAAGTCGCTCAGAAAGGCGAATACGCGGCAATCATCGCCCTGGGCGCGGTCATTCGTGGCGGCACTCCGCACTTCGAATACGTGGCAGGCGAATGCACCAAGGGCCTGGCCCAGGTGTCCATGGAGTTCGGCGTTCCAGTCGCGTTCGGCGTGCTGACCGTTGATTCCATCGAGCAAGCCATCGAACGTTCCGGCACCAAGGCCGGTAACAAAGGTGCCGAAGCTGCCCTGTCCGCTCTGGAAATGGTCAGCCTGCTGGCGCAGTTGGAGGCCAAGTGATTAGCGACGATAGCGATCGTTTCAACCCGCGCGATCCAAAGCCTGCGGATGCCGGCAAGCCATCGAAAAGCGTCAAGCGTCGCGAAGCCCGTCAGCTCGCGACTCAGGCGCTGTACCAATGGCACATGGCCAAGCAGTCGTTGAACGAGATCGAAGCGCAGTTCCGGGTCGATAACGATTTCAGTGATGTCGACGGTGCCTACTTCCGCGAAATCCTTCACGGGGTTCCGGCGCAGAAGGACAAGATCGATGCGGCCCTGACGCCTTGCCTGGACATCACCATCGACGAGCTGGACCCGGTTGAACTGGCCGTTCTGCGCCTGTCCACCTGGGAACTGCTGGAGCGCGTCGACGTTCCTTACCGCGTTGTGATCAACGAAGGTATCGAGCTGGCGAAAGTCTTCGGTTCCACCGACGGCCACAAGTTCGTCAACGGTGTACTCGACAAGCTGGCCCCACGTCTGCGTGAAGCTGAAGTGAAGGCGTTCAAGCGCTGATTTGCGCTTGATTTGCTGCCAATGGGCGAGTTTGAGCTGATCCGCAATTTCTTCGCCGCCGCGCCCTGTGCGCAAGGCGGCGAAGGCGTTGCCCTCGGGATCGGCGATGACTGCGCCTTGCTGGCTGTTCCTCCCGGGGAGCAGTTGGCGATTTCCACCGACACACTCGTTGCCGGTGTGCATTTCGCAGATCCTTGCGACCCGTTTCTGCTCGGTCAGCGCTCGCTGGCTGTGGCCGTCAGCGATCTGGCTGCCATGGGCGCCACTCCCATTGCCTTTACCCTTGCCCTGACCTTGCCGACGGTGACTGCCGATTGGCTGGAGGCGTACTCCCGTGGTTTGAACCTCATGGCGCAACGCTGCGGCGTGGCGTTGGTGGGCGGCGATACCACCCGTGGGCCGCTGAGCCTGACCATGACTGTGTTTGGTCGTGTGCCGGCCGGTCAGGCGCTGACCCGCAGCGGCGCGCAGCCTGGCGATTTGTTGTGCGTAGGTGGCGAGTTGGGCAACGCAGCCGGGGCTTTGCCTCTGGTGTTGGGGCAGCGAACGGCTGATGCAGCCGTTGCCGAGCCGTTGCTGGCGCATTATTGGTCACCGCAGCCGCAACTGGCGTTGGGTCAGGCGTTGCGTGGCAAAGCCACCTCGGCGCTGGACATCTCCGACGGCCTGCTCGCCGACTGCGGCCACATCGCGCTGGCGTCGAAGGTCGGCATTCAGCTTGAGCGGAGTAAGCTGCCCGTGTCGGCCGCGTTAGTGACCTTCCTCGGTCAATCCGCTGCCGAAACCGCAGCCCTCAGCGGCGGCGACGATTATGTACTCGCCTTCACCCTACCGTCCGTCGAGTTGCCGACATTGCTGGCAAACGGCTGGCCGATCCATGTGGTCGGGCGTGTCGTGACGGGGCAGGGCGTGGCGCTGCTGGATGCCGATGGACAAGACATCACCCCGCAAACCCGGGGCTATCAACATTTTCGGGAGACACCGTGACAGATCATCCCAAACAGGTCCCGGCGGAGTTCGTACCGCCCTCGGTCTGGCGCAACCCCTGGCATTTCCTGGCGTTCGGCTTCGGCTCGGGGACCCTGCCAAAGGCACCGGGCACGTGGGGTTCGTTAGTTGCGCTACCCTTTATCCCGTTGTGGCAAATGATGCCCGATTGGGCCTACTGGCTGATGCTGGGTATCACCATGCTGTTCGGCTTCTGGCTGTGCGGCAAAGTGGCCGACGATTTGCGCGTGCACGACCACGAGGGCATCGTCTGGGACGAAATGGTCGGGATGTGGATCACCCTGTGGCTGGTGCCGGAAGGTTGGTACTGGTTGCTGGCGGGTTTCCTGATGTTCCGCTTCTTCGACATTCTCAAGCCATGGCCGATTCGCTGGATCGACCGGCATGTGCATGGCGGCGTCGGGATCATGCTCGACGACGTGCTGGCCGGTGTATTTGCGTGGTTGGCGATGCAAGGGCTGGTAAGGATTTTCGCCTGACGGGCGAAGCAGGGGACTGGGATGGTTCGGCGCTGGTTGGCGGTGGTTTTCGCAATGGTATGCTCACTCGCCCAGGCGGGGGATGCCGCGCCGACGCCGTCCGTGATTCATCTGGCCAGCGAAGAATGGGAAGACTACACCGCCGCTGACGGGCATGGCCTGGGCTGGGACGTGATGCGGGCCATCTTCGAGCCGGCCGGGGTCAAGCTCGACTTGCGTACCGAACCTTACACCCGCGCCGTGGGCCTGGCCCAGCGCGGCGAAGTGGATGCCTGCGTCGGCTCTTACCGTGACGAGGTCAGCGATGTGCTTTATCCACGCTGGAATTACGATACCGATCACATCTACGCCCTCGGCCTGGCGAGTAATCCGGCACCGAACCCACAGACGCTCGGCAACTATCGACTGGCCTGGGTCCGCGGTTACGAGTACCAGAAATACCTGCCTGGCGTGCAGCGCTACAACGAGGTCGTGCGGCGCACCGGCATTTTGTCGATGCTGACCCACAACCGCGCCGATTTTTACATCGACGCGCTGACCGAGATCGATTACATCGTCAAACGGGCCAAGGATCCTGCCCAGTTCCGTCGCACGCACATCACTGAATTGCCGTTGTACCTGTGCTTCGCCAATACGCCCAAGGCCCGCGCCTTGATGGCATTGTTCGATCAGCGCATGGATCTGTTGGTAAAAAACGGCACACTCAAACCCATCTTCGAACGCTGGAAACAGCCTTACCCGTTCGACGCGAACTGAACACGGATCTACGACCGGTGATGAACCCTGTGGGAGCGAGCCTGCTCGCGAAGACGGTGTGCCAGTCGACATCAATGGCGAATGCCAGACTGCTTTCGCGAGCAGGCTCACTCCTACAGGGGCAGGGTGGGCCTGAGATCTAACATTTTGATCGTTATGCCCCATAATTCAGCCTAAGCGTCTGTAGGAACCTGCTGTTACAATGCCGCGTCTGCGAATCTCCAGTACTTATTGATCAGGAGCACACCGGTGCCTGTCGTTTTTGTCGCCGCTTCCAAGCTGCCAACGCCTTTTGCGCAATTCACCATGCACGGCTTTCTCGATGAAGAAAACGGGCGCGAGCACGTTGTGCTGAGCCTGGGTGAGTTCGCCGACGGTGCCCCGGTACTCGGCCGGTTGCACTCCGAATGCCTGACGGGCGATGCCTTGTTCAGCCAGCGTTGCGACTGCGGTTCGCAACTTGAAGCCGCGTTGCAGGCCATCGCCCGTGAAGGCCGTGGCGTGTTGCTGTACCTGCGTCAGGAAGGCCGTGGCATTGGCCTGCTGAACAAGATCCGCGCCTATGAGTTGCAGGACGGCGGCGCCGATACCGTTGAAGCCAACGAGCGCCTGGGCTTTGCAGCCGACCAGCGTGATTACGCCATGTGCCTGCCGATGCTAGAGCACCTGGGCGTGAAATCCCTGCGCCTGATGACCAACAACCCGCGCAAGGTCAAAGCCTTGACCGACATGGGCATCGTGGTCGCCGAGCGCGTGCCGTTGCACACCGGTCACAACCCGCACAACAAACTCTACCTGGCCACCAAGGCCAGCAAGCTCGACCACATGATGGGCAACGAGCATCAGGGCGAGGCGGATCGGGCGTGACCCGCGGTCAGGTTCGGCGGCGGTTGTCGTTCAGTTGGTGGCAATACCTGGCGCTGGCCTTGTTGCCGTTGTTCGTGATCAACGGCGTGTTCGGCCAGGGCGAGGCGATCCTGCCGGTGCTGGCGATGCCGCTGTTCATTGCGGGTGTGGCGTCGATGTTTGTCAGCCTGAAGTTTTTCGGTGGCTACAAGCACGCCCTGATCGCCACGCAAAAAGCCCTCGATACGCCTGAAGAACCCGCCGCCTGGATCGTCCTGGCCGCCAAGCGACGTACCGCGTTCCTAGCGGCTGCATTGCCGGCCTGGATTGGTGCGCTGGCGGTGTTCGTCGGCCTCGAAGCCGTACCGTTGGTGCTGCTGGCGCTGTCGACCGCGGTGCTGTTCTACCTCTACCGTATTCCGCGTCAACTCGGCTGATGCGTCGGGCCTGGCTGGCGGTTTTGCTGTTGGCCGCCAGCGGCTCGGCGACTGCCGTCGAGCGGGTCGTCAGCCTCGCGCCGTCCCTTTCTGAAATCGTGGTTGAACTGGGTTCAGCCGACCTGCTGGTCGGGGTGCTGGATGCCGGTGAACGTCCTGCCGAACTCAAAGACCTTCCTTCGGTTGGTCGCTACGGTCAGTTGGACATGGAGCGTTTGCTCAGTCTCAAACCCGATTTGCTGCTGCTTTGGCCGGGCAGCGTTGGCCCGGCCCAGCGTGAACAGCTCAAGCGCTTGAACATTCCCACCTTCGTCGCCGAACCCCACACCCTCGACCAACTCGCGGCACAAATCGAAGCCATCGCCACGCAACTCGGCCGGCCCGAACGGGGCGTGACGTTGGCGACTGACCTGCGGCAAAAACTGGAAAACCTGCGTCAGCGCTATCGACGGGAGGAGCCGTTGCGGGTGTTTTATCAGGTCTGGGATCGGCCGCTGTACACCGTGGGTGGCGGGCAAATCATCAGTGATGCGCTGGAAGTCTGCGGGGCGCGCAACGTGTTTGCCGACCAGACATTGCCGGCGCCGCAAGTCAGTGTCGAGGCGGTGTTGCAGCGTAATCCCGAGGTGATTCTGGCCAGTGATCAGGCCCAGCTCGAGGCGTGGAAGGCGTGGCCGCAGGTGGCGGCGGTGGCGCGGGGGCAATTGCTGCTGGTGACGGACAAGGGGCTGGAGCGGCCGAGTGGGCAGATGGTCGATGCGACGGCCAAGCTTTGCCGGTTGATTGCGCCGGACCGCTGAGACCGAGGTGCGGCCTTCGCGAGCAGGCTCGCTCCCACAGGGGAATTGTGGCGCTCACAAATCCAATGTGGGAGCGAGCCTGCTCGCGAAAAGGCCAGCCCAAGCACCACAAATTTCAGATCAGATCCCGGGTGTCCAGGTCACCCCAAACATCAACGCCCGACCTTCCTCGCGATACCCATACTCACTGCCATCATGGCTATACAGCGCCCGGCTATAGCCTTTATCCAGCAAGTTATCGAGCTTCAGCTCCAGCTTGATCTCACGGTCGAGCGCCCAGCTGCTGCGTAACCCCAACAATGCATAGCCACCGAGTGGCTGTTGATTGTTCAGGTCGTCATAGCTGCTGCTGACCGCTTGCCAACTGGCGCCGAGGCCCAGGCGATCAAATTGTCGGTCCAGGTCCAGGCTCAATGTCCGCCGTGCGCGACGGGCCAGGGTATGGCCGGTATCGCGATCCCGCGGGTCGATGATCGCCACGCCAAGGTTGCTCTGCCAGCCGAACAGTTCCTGTTTCAGTGCCGCTTCGAAACCGTTGATCCGCGCCGATGCCACGTTCTCTGGCCGCGAGTTGCTACCGAAAATAATCGCGTCTTCAAGGTCGGTGCGGTACAGCGACGCTTCCAGTCGACTGTTTTCGGTTAACTGGCTGCGCCATTGCAGCTCATAGCTTTTCGACGTTTCAGGTTTCAGGTCCGGGTTGCTGAAGTCCGGGTAGTACAAGTCGTTGAACGTCGGCGCGCGAAAGCCTTCGCTGTAGGTCAGCAGCACGTCGTTGTCCGGGTTCACCGGCAAGGTTAGGGTGCCGCTCCAGCTGTTCTGTCCACCAAACTGTTGGTTGTCATCGTGGCGCAGGCCCAGTTCGGTAGAAAAACTGTCCGCCCGATAGTGATGCTGGATAAATGCCGCGCGGTTCCAGCGACTGTCTTCATCGAACGCCGTGCTGCTGTTGATTCGGTCTTCATACCAGTCGCCGCCCAGGAGCAGGCTGTTACGGTCGTTGAGCGTCAGGTCGTTCTGCCAGTTCACCGAGTCGCGGTAGGTGTTGAAGACGCTGCGTTCATCGCTGAGCTTGTCGAGGGTCTTCTCGCGGTTTTCGCTGTGGCCGAATTCGACGCGGGTCTTCCAGGTATCGGTAACCCGCGCATCAACGTAACTGCTGACGCTGCTCACCTCGAAATCGCTGTAAGGCTGTTGCTGCACGGATTCGAAGGTGGTGGTGTCGAAGCGGCCAAACGGGTTGTCGAACTCGCTTTTGCCCCGGTTATCCAGCACGTTGGCGCCGATTTCCAGGTCATCGGTGAGCGCGTGACTGACGCTGAAACTGACCGATTGATTGCGGTACTCATCGTGATCGATGTCGCTGGGGTACGACTCGTGCGTGCGATTGATCCCGGCGGTTTCGTTGAGGCTGGCGCCGAGGTTGAAGCGGGTTTTTTCATCGCCGCCGGACAACCCAAGGCTGCGCTCCCAGGTCTGGTTGCTGCCAAAACCGACGTGCATTCGCGGTTGCAGACCTTGCTCGTCGCCACGGCGGGTGAAGATCTGAATCACCCCGCCAATCGCATCGCTGCCATAAATCACCGAACGGGAGCCGCGCAACACTTCTACGCGCTCGACCTGTTCGATGTTGATGTGCTGCAGGTTGCTGTCACCCGAGGTCGAATTGCCGATGCGCTGGCCGTCGACCAGCACCAGGCTTTGCGCCGACTGGGTACCGCGGATGTAAACCCCCGGCAGACTGCCGCGCCCACCGGTTTGCGCCACTTGCACGCCCGGCACCCGGTTGAGCAGGTCGGTGATGCTGTTCGGTTGCAGACGATCGATGTCTTCGCGGGTGAACACCGTGTTGGCGGCGCTGCTATCGTTGCGTGCTTCGACCTGCCGGTTGGCGGTGATCAGCACGTCGGGCAGTTTCAACGCTTGATCGCGTTCGAAGCTGTCGGCCAGCAATTGGCCGGCCGGCAGCAGGGTCAGCGTCAGGGCGAGGGGGGAGAGTTTCATCGGCAGTCCGTGGTATTCGGGGTAAGCACAAATCAAATGTGGGAGCGAGCCTGCTCGCGAACGCGGTGTGTCAGTCAAAATCTAACTCGACTGACAGTCCGTATTCGCGAGCAGGCTCGCTCCCACAGGGTTTTGCATGTGTCTGATGTTTAGAGGTTCAGCAGTTGCAGGCGCTCACGCACCGCCGCTTCGATCCCGGCCTCGTCCAGCCCGCACTCGGCCAGCATCTGCGCAGGCTTGGCGTGTTCGACGTAGAGGTCCGGCAAGCCCAGGTGCAGTACCGACTTGAGGATGTTCTCGCGGGCGAGGAATTCGCTGACCGCGCCGCCTGCACCGCCCATGATCGCGTTTTCTTCGATGGTCACCAGCAGCTCGTGGCTGCCGGCGATGTCGCGCACCAGCGCTTCATCCAGCGGTTTGACGAAACGCATGTCGACCACGGTTGCATCCAGCGTCTCGGCGACTTTCAGCGCCTCGGCCAATTGCACACCGAACACCAGCAAGGCGACTTTGCTGCCCTGACGACGAACAATGCCTTTGCCGATTTCGATTGGTTGCAGGTCTTTCTCGATGGTCGCATTCGGACCTGCGCCGCGCGGATAACGCACGGCCGCCGGGCCGTTGTAGAGGTGACCGGTGGTGAGCATTTTGCGCAGTTCGTTTTCGTCGCTCGGCGTCATCACCAGCATGCCGGGGATGCAACGCAGGAACGACAGGTCGAAGCTGCCCGCGTGTGTCGGGCCGTCTTCGCCCACCAGACCGGCGCGGTCGATGGCGAACAGTACGTCGAGGTTTTGCACCGCGACGTCATGAATCAATTGGTCGTAGCCGCGTTGCAGGAACGTCGAATAAATCGCTACCACCGGTTTCGCGCCTTCGCAGGCCATGCCGGCGGCGAGGGTCACGGCGTGTTGTTCGGCAATCGCCACGTCGAAGTAGCGCAGCGGGAAACGCTCGCTGAACGCCACCAGGTCGGAGCCTTCTTTCATCGCCGGGGTGATGCCTACCAGACGCGGATCAGAGGCGGCCATGTCGCACAGCCATTCGCCGAACACACCGGAATACTTCGGTCCGCTGGCCTTTTTCGGGGCGGCGGCCGGTGCGTCCAGCGGTTCGAGTTTGGTGATCGCGTGGTAGCCGATCGGATCGACTTCCGCCGGGGCGAAGCCTTTGCCTTTCTTGGTGACGACGTGCAGGAATTGCGGGCCTTTGAGGTCGCGCATGTTGCGCAACGTCGCGATCAGGGTCGGCAGGTCGTGGCCGTCGATAGGGCCGATGTAGTTCCAGCCCAATTCTTCGAACAGCGTGCCGGGAACCAGCATGCCTTTTGCGTATTCTTCGGTACGACGGGCGATTTCCCAAGCGCCGGGCAGGCGCGACAGGACCTTTTTGCTGCCCTCGCGCATGCTGGCGTAAGTGCGGCTGGAAAGGATTTTCGCCAGATAGTTCGACAGACCACCGACGTTGCGCGAGATCGACATGTCGTTGTCGTTGAGGATCACCAACATGTTGGCGTTCACTTCCGGCGCGTGGTTCAGCGCTTCGAAGGCCATGCCGGCGGTCAACGCACCGTCGCCAATCACGGCAATGGCCTTGCGATCACTGTTTTGCAAGCGGGCGGCAATGGCCATGCCCAGCGCAGCGCTGATCGAGGTGCTGGAGTGGCCGACGCCAAAGGTGTCGTACTCGCTCTCGGAGCGCCGCGGGAAGGCGGCAACACCGTCCTTCTGGCGCAGGGTGCCCATGCGCTCGCGACGGCCGGTGAGGATTTTGTGCGGATAAGCTTGATGACCCACGTCCCACACCAGCCGGTCGTCCGGGGTGTCGAAGACGTAATGCAACGCGATGGTCAGCTCGATGACGCCCAGGCCGGCACCGAAATGCCCGCCGGTCTGACCGACCGTGTAGAGCAATTCCAGGCGCAACTCATCGGCCAGGGTTTCCAGCTCGGCTTCGCCTAACCGGCGCAGGCCGTCCGGCGTGTTGGCACGGTCGAGCAGGGGCGTGGTCGGGCGCTTGCGGGGAATCTCATGAAACGTCGTGGGCATCAGGCGAATCGTTATAGGTATAAAAGATGCGGCAGTTTACCTGATGCATCGCCCCCTGCCCACGCGTTGCTTTTAACTTGGCCGATACGCTGTCAGCTACGCCGGTCGACGATGTAGCGGGCCAGGTCGCGCAAAGGCTCGGCGGCCGCGTCAAACGGTCGCAGCGCGTGCAGGGCCTGATCGCGCAGTTCCAGGGCATAAGCCTTGGCCGCTTCGAGGCCGAGCAGGGCCGGGTAGGTCGGTTTGTCGCGAGCGATGTCGGCGCCCTGGCGTTTGCCGAGGGTTTCGGTATCGCTTTCAACGTCGAGAATGTCGTCCTGCACCTGAAACGCCAGGCCGATGGCCTGTGCATAGGTCTGCAAGGCTTTCAGTTCGTCCTTCTCCGCGCGGCCGCTGGCCAGGGCGCCGAGTTTGACGCTGACTTCAATCAGCGCGCCGGTCTTGTGCCGGTGCATGTACTCAAGGGCTTTTTGATCGAGTTTGACACCGACCGAGCCGAGATCGATGGCTTGACCGCCGACCATGCCCGCCGGGCCTGCCGCGACAGCCAGGGCGCTGACCATCTGCAGGCGGATCTCGGCGTCCGCCGCGTTCAGGCGCGGGTCGAGCAGGGCGCTGAACGCCAGGCTCTGCAAACCGTCGCCAGCGAGGATGGCGCAGGCTTCGTCGAATTTCTTGTGAGTGGTCGGCTGGCCGCGACGCAGATCGTCGTCGTCCATGGCCGGCAAATCGTCGTGGACCAGGGAATACGCGTGAATCAGCTCCACAGCACAGGCCGCGCCGTTTGCGTGTTCAGCCTTGCCGCCCAGCGCTTCGCACGCCGCGTAAGCCAGCAGTGGGCGTACGCGTTTGCCGCCATTCATCACGCTGTAGCGCATGGCTTCATAGAGGCGGGCGAGCTCGGGGCTCGGGGCGTTGAACAAAGTTTCCAGTGCCGCGTTGACACGGGCCTGGCTGGTCGCCGAATACGCTGCAATCATTCTGGCTGATCCGCGTCGAAGGGTTCCTCGGCCAGCTCGCCATCACGCTCGAGCAGCACTTGAACCTTTTGCTCGGCCTGGGCCAGCGCCGCCTGGCAATCGCGGGTCAGACCGATGCCTTGCTCGAAAGCCGTCAGCGAGTCTTCCAGCGACAGTTCGCCGTTCTCCAGACGCTCTACCAGCGTTTGCAGGTCAGCGAGAGATTGTTCGAAATCCAGTGCAGCTTTTTTGCGGGCCATGGCGGCTATTTCCGGTTGTCGTTAAACCGGCGCGACACTAGCAGACATGGGGGTTATGGGCAAATGAGCGGGGACGTCTGGAACCGTAATTCCGGGGGCAGCAGCAAACATTGTAGCGAGGGAGCTTGCTCCCGCTGGGGCGCGAAGCGGCCCCTTACACAGACGCTGCGTTTCGTCAGGCATACCCCATTCAGCGATTTGCGACTGCTGCGCAGCCGAGCGGGAGCAAGCTCCCTCGCCACAGGTAGGTGTTGAAGCAAGTTATTGCGTTGAGTCATCCGGGTAGTGGACTTGATAGCGTGTACTACGCCCACCACCGGGCAGGCGTTGCAGGCAACCCTTCACCAGCAACTCAGCCAAATGACGGGTTGCGGTGGCTTTCGATACTTTTGCCACCGCCTGATATTGAGCCGCGCTGATCCCGTCCTCGAAGCCTCGCTCGCCACCGTCCAGCAAGCGGTTCAGTACCTTGATCTGCTCGGCGAACAGTTTTGCGTCCCGATGCGCCTGCCAAAAGCGCGCCTTGCCCAGTACCGCTTCGATCCGCGTCATGGCCTGCTGCAAGCTGCGCAGCAGGGTTTGCAGGAACCATTGCAGCCACTCGGTAATGTCCGTGGAGCTTTTCTGGCTGGTTTCCAGCACTCGGTAATAGCTGGAGCGGTCGTCCAGGATGCTCGCGGACATGGCGTAGAATCGGATCGCCTGCGCCTCTCCCTGAGCCAGGGCGAGATCGGTAATGGTTCGCGTGAGGCGACCATTGCCGTCGTCAAAGGGGTGCAGGGTGACGAACCAGAAGTGCGCGATACCGGCCCGCAACAAGGGATCGAGCCCATCTTGCTTCTGACTGGCTGCAAACCAGCCAAGAAACGTATCGAGCTGCTGTTCAAGCCCAAGACGTGGCGGTGCTTCGAAGTGAATGGTCGGTTTGTCCAGCCGCCCGGACACTACCTGCATCGGCTCATCGCCACGCAGCTCGCCGATATGGATCGAACGGGCGGCAACGTTCATATCCTGATCGGGAAACAGCCATGTATGCCATTCCAGCAACCGCTGCAGTGTCAGCGGTTGTGCGAAGCGCTGAGTGGCGTCGAGCATTAACTGCGCCAGCCCTTCGCTGCGCTGGCTGACTTTATCGCCATCGACCACCTCCAGGCCCAGGCGCCGCGCCAGCGATGAGCGGACCGAGCCCACATTGAGCTGTTCACCCTCAATGGCCGAAGACGTCACGATGTTTTGTAACAGCGCGTCCAGTTCGTTCTGTGCGCTGAGTGAGCTGTCCACGGAACTGGCCATGCCCATCAACCGGCCTTGCGCCTGCACGCACTCACGCAATAGCGGCGTCAGGCGTTGGGATTGCCAGGTGAAATTCGGCCAGTCGGGCTGTTGCCAAATCCAGTGAGGTGCCATGACCACGGGTAACTCCAGAGGGAATGAGCCGAATAATAGTCTTATTCGGCTCATAATGTGAGCCGAATAAGCGCGCTATTCGGCTCACGCCCCCCCGTCTTCGTGATGCCTGCAGCAAATCAAGAGGTATCTGATTGTTAAAAAACTGCCGAATCGCTAACCTTCGCGCCTTCTACGACCCGATAGTCACGGGTCTTTCTGACGAAACGCAGTATTTGGATCTGTAACGCGCCGAGGATCGGGCGCAAGGTTTCGTTATGCATGGCAGGAGGCGTCACATGCGTTCACTTCTTTTGCTGTTGATGGGTCTGGCCTGCGCGAGCGCTGCCTGGGCCGGGCCGACGGCTGAGCTGTCGGAACCGGTCGGCGGCTGGCGCTATAACGGCCTGCTCGACCGCAGCGAAAACCCGCAAGTCGCCTATCCCACGCCGCCCATCGACCGGGGCGTGCAGCGCAATCGCACGATGATCGAGGGCCAGCTCAAGGCCATCGGCACGCAACGCGGGCCGCACACGCTGGCGGTCAACGGTAATCCACTGAATTTGTACACCGACGACGAAGGGCGTTTCGCCCGACCGTATGCCTTTGGCGCCGGCTCCAACAGCGTCGAAGTGCGCAGTGCCGAAGGCAAGTCGCTCAAGCGCGTTCAATTCTATGAAGCCAATGACCTGCGCACACCGGCACGGATTCGCGTGGTGCTCGGTTGGGACGACCCAAAAGCCGAGCTCGACCTGCACATCATTACCCCCGACGGCCAGCATGCGTTTTTCGCCCACACGGCGTTGACCAATGGCGGTGGCCTCGACCCGGACGGCGTCGATGGCCCCGGCCCGGAAATGTTCACCATGACCGCGCCGTTGCATGGCACCTATCTGGTTTACGTGAACTATTGGGGCAACTTCGGCAGCGAAGGCTATAACTTCGATGAGACCAGCAACCAGAACGAGGTCATCACCTCGCAGATCAACCTGGTGCTCAACGAAAACACCGTCGACGAAAAACGCGAGACCTTCATCGTGCCCCTGCGGGCCATCGGTGACCTGCTGCTGGTCAAGACTTTCAACTATTAAGCATCCCGCACCACGGATGAATTGGGCGTTGTGAACATGAGCGATAACACTGTTTCCCCGGCTGCTGAAACACCGGCCGCCAAAACTCCTCGCCGCTGGCCGGCGCTGCTGGTCGGCCTGGCCCTGATCGCCGGCGTTGCGGGCGGGTTGGGGTGGTTCATGCACAAACCCAAGGCGCCGCCGGCGGAGCTGGCCAGTGACAAACTGGGCATGAGCCGGCCGGACGGTTTGCTCGAAACCCACTCCTTGAGTCAATTGCCCAAGGACCTGCTGGCAGTGCCGTTCCTCAAGGAAACCCTGACCGAAGACTTCGTCTTCTATTACGAAGCGCACGTCGATCGCCTCGGCTTGATCGGCAGTCTGCGGCGGATCATCTACGAACATGACCTGAAATTGCAGGACAGCCTGATCGAGCAACTTTTCGATCAACCGGCCGACGTGGCGCTGTGGCGCGGAGCGGATGGCCGGCTCAAGGATTTCCTGTTGGTGATGGACCGCGGTGGTCTGGCGAAGGTGCTGGAGCCGCTGGCCAAAGTGGCGCTGGACGATTCGCAGTTGACCCACCTCAGTGATGTGAAAGTCGGTGCCGACGACGTGCCGCTGTATCAACTCACCTACAACAACAGCAAAGCGCTGGTGTTCGCCTCCCATGGCGACAAACTGGTGGTGCTGTCCAATCCCGCCAAACTCTACGACCCGAGCAGCGGCCCGAGCGATGAGCGCGGCAGTGTCTCGACCACAGCCATCGCCGCGTTGCTCAACGGTGACAAACTGTTCCCGGAAGCCTTCGGCCTGCCACCGCGCACACCGGAAGTGAAGCAACGCCTGTCGGTCAATTCCAGCGTGTTGGCCATGGGTTACCAGCGCTTCATCCCGAATTTCGCCGGGCTGCGTTTCGACATGGACGACAAGGGCTGGCACAGCTTCCTCGCCATGGATGAACTGGACGATCAGCCGGACTTCGATTTCAAACCGATCTGGCAAGCCATGCCGATGGGCGCCAGTGCCTGCGTAGCCTTGCCCCTCGCTGCCGAACAACAGAAACCGTTGCTGGTAAAACTCGGCGCCGAAGAGCCAGTGGCCCAGGCGTTGACTGAACACATGGCCGGCGCGGCGGGCCTGTGCTGGTACGCCGATTCGCGTCTGTACACGCCGTTGCTGGTGGCCAGCCTGAACGACAAGGACAGCGCCAAACTCGACGGTGACCTCGGCAGTTTGTTCGGCTCGATGGTCGGCGCCTATGAGCCCAATGTCGAAGAACACGCGTTCCCGGTGATCGAGAAACAGGACGGCCCGACTCACCAGTGGCAGCGTCAGGTCAGCTCCAACTTCGGCCCCTATAAAGCCAAGGAGGCTGAAGATCCAGACGCGATCTCCGGCAAGGCCTTCATGAAAGTCAGCCTGGCGCGTCACGGTTCGACGCTGCTGTTTTCCCTCGACGACAAGCTCGTGGACAAGGCCCTCGGCACCCTCGACAAGCGCTTCCCGCCGATGGCCGACGTGGTGCCGAAAGACCTGCTGATGCCGGTCTATTTCGGCCCGGATGCGATGGCGCAGCTGATGCAACAGGAAACCCTCGACAGCCTGCCGCAGGACATGGAACCGGTGTTTTACAACGCCGCGCAAACCTACCTGATCCCGAAACTGCGCAAGCTCGGCGGTTACGGCAAATACGCCCTGACCTTGCCCGAAGGCAGCGAGCCCGACGGCCATTGGCAATGGCTGCCGCTGGAATGGAAAGCCCTGTGACCGCACTCATCCGCGGCCTTGGCCTGCTGGCGCTGTTGCTGGGCAGTCGCGCCTTTGCCACTGAGGCAGCTCCGCTGGATCCGCAGCAATCCCAGGTGTTCCGCGCCTGGTTCGTGCGCATCGCCCAGGAACAACTGACCCAAGGCCCGAGCCCGCGCTGGTATCAGCAGGACTGCGCCGGACTGGTGCGGTTCGCCGCCAACGAAGCGCTGAAAGTCCATGACGATAAATGGCTGCGCAGCAACGGCCTGTCCAATCGCTACCTGCCGCCGGAATTGCCATTGAGCGAGGCGCAACGCGGTCTCGCCCAGCAGTGGCAACAGGGCGGCGGCAAGGTCGGGCCGTACGTCAACGCGATCAAACTGATTCAGTTCAACAGCCATCTGGTGAGTCGGGACGTGGCGCAAGCCCGGCCCGGCGACCTGATGTTTTTCGATCAGGGCGACGACCAGCACCTGATGATCTGGATGGGCCGCTACATCGCCTATCACACCGGCACCACCACCCCCACTGACAACGGCATGCGATCCGCGAGCCTGCAGCAACTCATGACATGGAAGGACACCCGATGGATACCCGACGCAGCCAACCCCAACTTCATCGGCGTCTATCGACTGAATTTTCTCTCCCAATGATCGGTGCCCGCATGGTGCGTTTTCTGCCTCTGCTGTTGGTTTTGCTGCTGCCGTTTTCGGCGGTCAACGCCGAAGACACCGTCGAGCCGAGCGGCTATACGCCGGTGGCCGGTGAAAGCTTTTTCCTGCTGGCCGACAGCAGTTTCGCCAGCGACGAACAGGCGATGGTGCGCCTCGAAGCGCCGGGCCGTGACTATCGCCGCTTCCGCATGGAGCCTTATGGCGGCGCCGACATTCGCGTGTACCGCATCGACAAGCCGCTGGATTTCCTCAAGCGCCAGAAGAACCTGCACCGCGTGGTCAGCGATGGTCAATTCAAGGGCGAAGGCCTGTCGAACACCCTCGCGTACCTGTGGGATAACTGGTACCGCAAATCCCGTCGCGTGATGCAACGGGCGTTTTCCTACGAGTCGCGTCAACAAGTCACTGAGGAAGTGCCGGAACTGAAGATGGGCACCGCCATCGCCGCGCCAACGCCTTATGACGCACAGCCGCAATTCGCCCTGATCCCGGGCCTGCCGGTGGTCAGTCAATTCCGCTATCCGCTGTGGCAAGCCAAACCGATCCAGCCGCCTGAGGGTGTGAACCTGGCCGGTTCTTCCAGCGAATTCGTCAGCGTCGCGCCGGGTAACGTCTACATTCCGTTGGGTAACCTGAAACCGGGTCTGTATCTGGTGGAAGCGTTGATCGGCAAGTACCGCGCGACCACCATGGTCTTCGTTTCGAACACCGTGGCCGTGAGCAAAATCGCCGGTGATGACCTGGTGGTCTGGGCGGCGCGCAAACACGAAGGCAGTTCGGTGCCGAAAGTGAATGTGCTGTGGACCGATGGCCTCGGCGTGATGAGCAGCGGCGCCACCGATAACGATGGTTTGTTGCGTCTGAAACACGTCAGCCCCGAGCGTTCGTTCGTGATCGGCGAGGACGAAGAGGGCGGGGTGTTTGTCTCCGAGAACTTCTATTACGACAGCGAAATCTACGACACCAAACTCTACGCCTTCACCGACCGGCCGCTGTACCGGCCGGGCGATTGGGTGTCGCTGAAAATCGTCGGGCGCGAGTTCAAGAATGCCCGGGACTCCGTCGCACCGACTGCGGCCGACGTCAACGTGACCGTGCTCGATGCCACCGGCACGGCGCTGCAATCGCTGGCGCTGAAACTGGATTCCAAGGCCGGCACCCAAGGCCGATTCCAGTTGCCGGATAACGCGGTAGCAGGTGGTTATGAGTTGCGTTTCAGCTACAAGGATCAGGCCTACAGCAGCGCCTTCCGCGTGGCTGAGTACATCAAGCCGCACTTCGAAATTTCGCTGAACCTGGCCAAGCAGGATTACCGCACCGGTGAACCGGTTAAAGGTAGTCTGGTGCTGCTGTACCCGGACGGCAAACCGGTGGCCAATGCCAAGTTGAGCCTGAGCCTGCGCGCCCAGCAACTGTCGATGGTAGACAACGAACTGCAATACCTCGGGCAATTCCCGGTCGAGCTGACCAGCACCGAACTGACCACCGACGCCAAGGGCAACGCGACCCTCGACCTGCCAGCCGCCGAGAAACCGAGTCGCTACATGCTGACGGTGTTTGCCAGCGATGGCGCGGCGTATCGGGTCAAGACCACCAAGGAAATCCTCATCGACCGTGGCGCGGCGAGTTTCAGCCTGAGTGCGCCGCAGCGGTTCAGTGCGGTGGGCGACAAGGTTGCGTTCAGCTACATCAATGAAGGCGCCAACGAACAGAGCAAAACCGTGACACCAAGCAGCTACAGCTGGGTGCGTCTGGAAGATCAGACCGCTGGCGACGGCAAACTGGCTGCCAAAGACAAAGGCTTCACTGTGGCCTTCGAGCGTCCCGGCACCTACAACCTGGCATTGAAAGATGACCATGGCCGCGTCATTGGTGCGACCGGTCATTCGGTCACCGGCGAAGGCGTCAAAGCCGTGCCGGGCACCGTGGAAATCGTCCTCGATAAACCCGAGTACAAGGCCGGTGATGAAGCACTGGCGCTGATCACTTTTCCGGAGCCGATCAGCGATGCACTGCTGTCGCTTGAGCGCGACAAGGTCGAGGCCACCGCGCTGCTGTCCAAGGGCGGCGACTGGCTGAAGATGGAAAAACTCAGCGACACCCAATACCGCGCGCGCATCCCGGTGAAAGACAATTTCGCCCCGAATCTGACCTTTTCCGTGCTGTACACCAAGGGCGGCCAATACAGCTTCCAGAACGCCGGGATCAAGGTCGTTGCGCCGCAAATCGACGTGGCCATTGCCACCGATAAAGAGGCGTATCAACCCGGTGATACGGTGTCGGTCGACTTGACCACGCAGTTCGCCGGCAAGCCGATTCCGGCGCACCTGACCGTCAGCGTCGTTGACGAAATGGTCTACGCGCTGCAACCGGAAGTCGCGCCGAGCATCGACCAGTTCTTCTACCACCCGCGCCGCAACAACGTGCGCACCAGCGCCAGCCTGTCGTTCATCAGCTACGACGTGGCACTGCCGGGCAGCCCCGGCGCGCCGGGCAAAGCCAACCGCAGCGAACGCGGGGTGAAAGTGCTGGAGCGGCCGCGTCGTGAAGACGTCGATACCGCCGCGTGGCAGCCGGAACTGGAGACTGATGCCAACGGCAAAACCCGCTTCACCTTCAAGATGCCGGACTCGCTGACCCGCTGGCGCATCACTGCGCGGGCCATCGCCGATGACGGGCAGGTCGGGCAGAAGAAGCAGTTCGTGCGTTCGGAGAAACCGCTGTACCTGAAGTGGAGCGGGCCAACGAAATTCCGCACCGGTGACAAACTAGTGCTCGGGGTATTCGCCTTCAGCCAGGCCGAGAAACCGGTCAAGGCTGAGCTGGTGATTCATTTCGGCGGCGCCGATCAGCGTGTTCCAGTGACTCTCAACAACGGCATCAACTACATCGCGTTGCCAGAGTTCTCGTTGGCCAGTGGCGAGTGGACCGCCGAACTGGTGCAGGACGGCAAAACCGCTGACGCGCTGGCCGTGCGCCTGACCGCCACCGGTGAAGGATGGCAGGTGACGCAGAGCCAAAGTCTGGACGTGGCCAGCGGCGATACACCGCTGAGCTTGCCGGCCGATGCGACGGATATTCGCCTGCGTCTGGATGACAGTCCGCAAGCGCTGTTCCGTTCGGCGCTGGATGATCTGCTGAGCTATCCGTACGGCGGCGTCGAGCAAACCGCCAGCCGTTTGCTGCCGCTGAGCATTGCCTATCCGACCTTGGCGTCTAACCCGCAAATCCGCGACCGCTTGCGCCTGATCATGCAAAATAGCCGCCTGCGTCTGGTGCAAATGGCCGGGCCTTCCGCGAGCTTCACCTGGTGGGGCATGGACGGCGAGCCGGATGCCTTCCTCACCGCTTACGCCTACTACGCCGACTGGAACGCCAGCAAGGTGCTGGATCTGAGCCTGCCGCCGGAGCATTGGCAGCGGGTGCTGGAGGTGTATTCGAAACAGGCGCAAAACACCCCGCTGTTGCAGCGCGCGCTGATCCTGTCGTTCGCCAAACAGATGCAATTGCCGGTGAATACCTTGCTCAGCGGGTTGATGGATGACCTGGCGAAAGCAGGCGAGGGTAATGCCGCAAACCTGATGGAGGATGGCGAAGACAGCATCGTCATGAGCGATCCGGATTCGGCGCTCGGCCTGTCCGCTGCCCGCGTGTTGACGGCCTCACTGGCGCGTCAGTCCAAAGTGACGCTGCCGGAGGCGTTCAATCGCCAACTGGCGGATGCGCAACAGCGTTTGGCGGTCAGCTCGCAGCCGTTTGCCGAAGCGCTGAACCTGTCGCTGCAACCCTTCGATCAGGCCCACGCGCAAGCGTTGTTGCAACGCTTGCTGCCACAGCAATCGACGCTGGAACGCGCCTTGGCGCTGACCTGGTTGCAACGAAGTATCGAACAGGCTTCGCCGACCATCGCACTGGCACCGGGTGAAGGCTGGAGGAAACAGTACGGCGATACCGGTGAGATGTACTGGACGTGGCAGGGTTCTCCGTCGGTGCCAGCGGTGTTGTCGCTGGCTGGTACGCAGGAGCGGCCATTGCGCGCCGCGTTGAGCTTCCAGACTCGACAACCTGCGGTTGATCCGATGGCCGTGACCATCACACGTCGCTTGTCTCGATTGGTGCCGGGTGACGAAGCCTTCACCTTCAAACTCGAAGCGGTCGGCACCCAGCCGTTGTCCAGCGACAGTCTGTATCTGGACGAAGTAATCATCACCAGCAAAGCCGCGAAACCGCTGCGCTACGGCATGCTCGAAGTGCCGCTGCCGCCGGGCGCCGATGTCGAACGCACGACGTGGGGCATCAAGTTGATGGGCAAGGCCGGCACCGAACCGACCGCGCTGGAGAAGGCGCGTTTTGAGCCGGGTCAGATGGCTTACGCGATTCCGGTGGACGCCTTGAGCGGTGAGTTGCGCTTGCGTCATTTGGTGCGCTTCTCGCAGAAAGGTCAGTTCAATCTGCCGCCGGTACGTTTCACGCAGGTTTATGCGCCGCAACATCAAGCGCAGGAACAGAAACCGGCCCTCGGTCAGGTTACGGTCAACTGACATGACCCGGCGTCTGGTCTGGTTGCTGCTGTGTTTGACTCCTGCGCTGGCGACAGCGCAGGACGAACCGCTGCGGCTGGGCTTCAAGGGTGAACTGATTTCGTTGAACCGGACTCAAGTGATTTCACGCGAGCCGTTGCCTGCTGATGTGCAGGCGCCGTTGGGCAGTTTGTGGAAGTTGTTTGTGTACGGTTGGCTGGTGGATACCGGCGCCCGAGAACCTGCGTATGAATGTCGCGGGCAGTCGAAGGAAGAGGTTTATTGCTGCACGGCTGGCGGCAAGATCGAGCGTGATCAGGCATTGGTAAAATCGTGCGGTTTGTATTTTGAGCCGGCACGTTTGGGCATCACTGACGCTGACTGGCGCACGTATTGGAAGGCGCGCCAGGCGCCGGAGTGGTTGCTGGATTTGCCGTCGTTAAAACCCTCTACGCGAGTGTCCGTCGCTGAATTGCTCAAGGTGTTGGCGATGATGCCGGCGCAGGATCAGGCACGGCGGGTGTTGCTCGATGTGGTGCTCAATGCCGCCGATGGCAACGTGGTGGGCGAACTCGGTGGCCGGTTGCGGGTGAAAACCTGGAGCTGGTTGGGGGATCAGGATCCGTCGTCACGTCAGGGCGGTTTTGCCGGTTGGACGGCGGATGGCACGCCGATCTGGGCCGGTGGGCGCGGGACCAGTCAGATGGTGCTGCGTCATTATGGTGAGGCGTTAGCTTCGGTGTTACCGAATGATTGGCCCGCGGACACGGGGCGCTGTGTCGAAGTCAGTTTGTTTTCTCGTTATCCGATCGAGCGGGTTCTGGCGGGGGACCGTGTAGTTTCTTCCGGGCCATTGCAGGGCGACTACCGCGTCGAATTCAGCAACGGCAACCAACTCGATATCCACAGCGACGGCGAACTGTTCTTGCTCAAGGATCAGCTCGTCGCCCGTCTGGATCGCGAAGAATACGTCGCCCGCGTCCTCCAGCGCGAAGCCAAACCCGAACCCGCCGAAGCAGCCAAAGCCCTGGCCATCGCCATCCGCACCTACCTGCTGCAAAACGCCACGCGTCACGGTGATTGCCTGAGCATCGACGACAGTAGCAGCCGCCAACGCGTCGCCCCACGCCCGGCCACGCTCGAATCACGCAACATCGCCGCCTGGACCAGCGACCTCGTACTGGCCGGAAGCACCGTCACCTATCACTCCGACCAACCCGGCCCGGACAAACTCTCCTGGCAACAAGCCGTCGAACAAGCCAACGCCGGCCAACGTTACGACGCCATCCTGCTGCACGCCTACCCGCGCGCCAGCCTCAGCCGCTGGGACAACCCCGTCGCCTCCTGCGAAGCACTGCCCGCCGCGCAAGACTGGCTGCAAACCCAGCGCCGCGGCTGGCGTGCGCGGCTGGAAAGCGAGGTCGGCTACAACGAAGTCAGCACCTTCGCCGTTTGCCGCCTGGCCTTCGGCCGCCCCTACGTCGACCGCGAACGCCAGCGCATCTACGTGCGCGGCGTGCTGTCGCTGCAAGACCGCCTCGACCTGACCCACGAATACCTGCACCTGGCCTTCGAAGCACACCCCAACGGCCAGGATGAAACCTACATCGAAGGGCTCGCCCGCCACCTCTTGCTGGAATAGGCCATGAAACTCCGTTATCCACAGGTCTTCCTGTTCCTTTGTACTTTTTGCGCGATGCCGACGATTTTCGCCGCAGACGCCGCCGTCAAACTTGACACCCCCGTCGGCGGTTGGCGCACGGGCGCGGTTGAAGGCGAAGGCGAAAATTTCCGCCAGACCGTCAACTATCCTGCTTCGTCGGTGAACACCCCGGTGGGCCAGGCCAACACCGCGCGCATCAGCGGTCAGATCAAATCCACGCCCAAATCGACGGAGCCTGGTCGATTGATCGTCAACGGCGTGAGCATGCCGCTGAAGATCGATCCCGCCGGGCGTTTTGATCGCCCGTTCTCATTTCCCAATGGCAGCAACAGCGTTGAAGTGCGCAGCCCTGATGGACAGCAACGGCATCGCACACAGTTTCTCAATGCCAGTGGTGGTGCCACGCCGGCCAAGTTGCGGGTGTTGTTGTCGTGGGACAGTGACGGCACCGACCTGGACTTGCATTTGATTACGCCGGACGGGGCGCATATTTGGTACGGCGATCGGGTTGCGCCCAATGGTGCGGCGCTGGATGTTGATGTGACGACCGGGTATGGGCCGGAGATCTTTGCCATGCCGGCGCCGATCAAGGGGCAGTATTTGGTGTATGTGAATTATTTTGGTGGTGGATATAGCAGCGATGAGGAAGGGCAGGAGGATGCGGTTCAGCCGCTGACGACGGCGCAGGTGACGGTGATTACCGAGGAGGGGACGCCGAGCGAGAAGATGGAGACGTTTTTGGTGCCGATGCGGGCGGTGGGGGAGTTGACGTTGGTTAAGTCGTTTAGTTATCCGTGAGGGGGAATTGTGCAAGTAGTTCTTGCACAATTGAATTGGGCAGCAGCTTGCTGCCCAATTTCGGAGTGTTCAAGCGTCGTCTAATTTGGCGGCTGAAAAGTCGAGATGATCCAGGCAGACCTTTACTCGCTGAGGTGCTAAAAGCCGCTCCTAACTGTCCAACGGTTGTTGGACAATCATCGTCGGTAGTGATGTTTTCAGGCAGCCATTTCAGGTTTAAAACTACTGGATGTCAGGCGTTTGAGTGCAATGTTGAGCGCCGAGTCGTCAAACAGCCTGCTCTTGCGAGCGGCAGCACCAGCTCCGCCGTCCCAGTGCTTCAACGCTTCGCGTAAGGCAGGAACGGTCGGGGATACTTTCTCCTGACTCAGCAACCAATCGACCGTCGCCAGCAATTCCATTCCGAAGGGCGACTCAAAGCCGTCGATTAACTCAGCAGTGCGCTCCAAGGCTTGGGAATACTCCTTGGCCTCTGTCTTGAGATAGGTTTGCAGAAAGGCTTTGCGCTCTTGGTCAAACCAGATCACATCGCTGATACCTGCATCACTGATGCGTTTGTCGCAATGCAAATAGCTGCCATCGAGGTTATTGAGCAGATGCTCCAACCGATTGGCATACGGCCCATATTTATGAGCAACAAACTTAAGATTCAGTGGGTTTTCAGTGTCCGGTAGCTTCTCAATAGCACGCTCCAGGAACCAGGCCAGTTTCTGAATCTCAAGCAGGCTGCATTCCATACCCAGGACCCAATAGCGTCGAACCAGTTCGGCAATGAGTGCACGAGCAGGCGTGAGCTTTTCCACGCCACTACGTTTGGCGACATTCAGATACTGGTTGGAAGGCTCGAATACCAACACATCGACATCCAGATCACTCAGGACATCAACAATCTGTTCTCGAACCTCTGGCCATTTCAAACCACCGTTACCCGCACCTAGCGGTGGAACTGCCACGGACTTCACGTCGTTTTCAATCAGGAAGCGACGCAGGTCGTGTAAACCTTCGGTTATCCATGCCATCTGCGACGGCGATCGCCAGTGGCGTTTGGTGGGGAAGTTTACGATCCAGCGAGGACCGTCGAGCTCGTTGACTGCAGTTACGTGGATCTTGCCTGTCTCTACCTCGCCAGCCTTGCAAGCCACCGAATAAAGACGGTAGTTCTCCGCGAAGCGCTCTTTGAACATCAGGGCGATACCTTTGCCCATCACTCCTACGGTATTCACCGTGTTGACGAGGGCTTCGGTTTTGGCTTCCAGAAGGTTGCCTTGGGTAAATCTGATCATTGGAAATACCATCCCGGACGCGCATGAACGGACAACGTCAGGCCTCTGGCGGCGACGTCTTTTTCTATGCGTTCTTTCATCGCATCGTTGTAGCACATGATGCCAAGGAGTCCTGTAATCGGTAGGTGATGGTGAATCAACGCTTCGGCCTGATAACGCTCCATCTTTCGAGGGTCATCAGGGTCACGCTTGAAGTCGCGTCGCTGAAGGATAGACCAATCGATCTCGCCGAGATTCGCCAGATCACTGTAATAGTCTGTCCAATCCGGGTAGGCATGTGCGTTTGTGAAGACGAACGGTAGGCCAAGCTGTTCGACGCGGTACAGACTGGAAACCAGAATCACGATCTCGTCGTTGCTGCGCTGCTGAACACTCCACCCGGAATGAATGTTTTTCATCATCACAGAGAAGGGTGTGAAATAGAAGGGTACGTAATCGGCCAAAAATCCCTCTGGCGCGATGGGCACATGGCGGGATCGGCGCTTGTCGATCAAATCGACGTTGCCGATATTCATGTACTGGGGGGCCAGCACGTTCGAGTTCGCGCAATGCAGCCCATTGTCCAGAATCCACGGCAGGTTATCGCGATGGACGATCCGCCAAATCAGAGCCTTCTCTGGATTCAGACTGCTGTAGTTCATTTATAAGAACATTCCGGAATTCACGGTGATGGGAGTCTTGAGTTTGGCCTCGCGCATTTTAGCCTCACATATCAGCCTGACTTCATCGTTTGGTACATAAATTCTGGAAAAGTTTGCGGGAGATACCACCTGAGGTGACAGGCATTCAGCCATGCAAACATTTTTGCACTCGGTGTTCTGATAGTCCCGAGTATTCATTAGCTCCCAATTGATAGCTTGGAAGCCAGCGTTGTAGTCGAGTAACTGAATCGCGTCATCAGCGAGTGGATGATGCGGGATGATCTTCCAGCCATGATCCTTGGCAAATGATCTGAAAACAGAGATCAGTACGAATTTTGATTTGGGGCGATCGAGTTGCACACGCCCATCAAACGGATTGGCACCAAACCAATGAAAGGGAACATATTGGTCAAGATTAAGCGCTTTGCGCTTTTTGAGAATTTCACTGTCAGCTACGTCAGTGAAATTAGCGAGACTGGCCCGAGGCTTAAGGCCCTCTGCAAAAATCCCATCTAGATTCTCAACGGAGGTTAAGTGGTAGACAAAAAATTGATCCTTGATGCTTTTGACGTCTGACATTGCGGTCTCCTTGACCTACGCATTTATCTAAACGGACTTCAGTCCTAGCCGTTCCCCAGCCCTCATTCCGTGGGGTTTAGTAAGGCATGCGTCGTGATTCTAGTGTGCCATCATCTTAAGCCACAAGTGTTATATGGGCATTGGCCTGTTTGCCAAAAAAGCCCACAACTCACTCCTCATCAAAATAATCACGATCCAACGCCGGCAACCGCAACAGTCGCGATGTAACACCCACTTCATGATCCATCATCAGATGCACCAGCCGCGTACCGTCCACCAGCACGATGCCTTCCACCGATTTAGCGAAATCGATCGCGTGTGCGGTGAAACCAGAGGTAGTGATGAAAACCCCGCGTTTGGCTTTTTGCCCGGCAAGTGCTCCGTAGAAAGCCTGCAACTCAGGGCGCCCCACCGTGTTCTGCCAGCGCTTGGCTTGAACGTAAACCTTCTCCAATCCCAGCTTGTCGAGCGAGATGATGCCATCGATGCCGGCATCCCCAGACCCACCGACACGCTGCAGGTCATTGCGGCTAGCGCCGTATCCCAGGCGATGCAGCACATCCAGCACAATCACTTCGAAGCGGTTGGGGGTGACCTGTAACAAGTTATCCAACAGGTCAGCCGCCGTAGCGTCGCGCAATTCCTGGAGGGCTTGTTCAAGTCGATCATCCGGGCTGGCGGTGGCGGAGGTGGCGTCAGGTTCAACAGGTGTTTCGTCATCAAGTGGTGCGGCGTCGGGGGCGACCTTCAGCTTCACATTCATATAGCCAATGGCCAAATGTTCCACTTCATTGGCCGGCAGAGGGGCTGGATGTTCCTTGGCGTAGGCCACGCCCGTGTCAGTCAATTTCCAATACCCGCGTTTGGCACTGCTGGAAAGGCCTGCACGCTTGAGCCGATCATGTGCCCAGCCCGCTCTGTTCTTATAGGTCGTCTGCCCACTGGCGATCAGTTCTTCACGCTGCTCTAAAGTCAGTTGCAACGTTTTGGCTGCAGCTTCATAGGCATCCCGAGCGGGTGCTCCATCGGGTTTCGTGGCGAGAAACCGCAGGATGGGCTCGATGAACTGATCGTATGTTGGAACGGACATGGACGCTTCCCTGTGTTGGCTACGTTTTGTGCAGATCGACGGGCGAGTATAAATTAACGCTCTCTCAGATATCCCGCCGGGGAAGTCGCTGTTACAGATAAAACGTCAGCCACTGTGTATAGAAAGGCCTTTGTCCTACAGAACATCCCTGCGCAATAAATTCCGCCGTCTGGCATACGCAAGCTTTGTTCAGGCGCTATCATCCCCCACTTTTTAGCGCCTGCTCACAGGCGCGTGAGCTATGGAGCAACACACGGTTATCACCGGCGAACTCAAGAGCAAAATCGACGCTATCTGGAATGCCTTCTGGTCGGGTGGTATTTCCAACCCGATGGAGGTCATGGAACAGCTGACGTACCTGCTGTTCCTGCGTCGCCTGGATGAGTTGCACACCCTTGAAGAGAACAAAGCCAATCGCTTGAAGCAACCAATGGAGCGCCAGATTTTCCCGGAAGGCCTGGACCCGCGCGGCTGTAATTACAACGACTACCGCTGGTCGCGCTTCAAGCATTTGGCCCCGGCGACCATGTTTGAAGTGATTGCCGACCACGTGTTCCCGTTCCTGAAAACCATCGGCAGCGACGACTCCACCTATAGCCATCACATGCGCGATGCGCGCTTTACCATCCCCACGCCTGCATTGCTGGCCAAAGTGGTGGACTTGCTCGACGGCATCCCGATGGACGACCGTGACACCAAGGGCGACGTCTACGAATACATGCTCGGCAAAATCGCCAGCGAAAAGGCAGCAAGTCTGTGGCGATCTGCAAGCCGGCCGCTGATCTTCTTTGTGGTTACATTCGGAATGTCGAGCGGAAACCGTTGGTTCCAAGAATTGAAAACGTATGTGTTTGAGGGTGGTAGCCATCGGTTGTATCGCTCTCAGCCAGCTTTGCCTTGGGACTTTGCACCGAGTGAGTATTTGGAGCGTGCTGACGGGGAGTGAGCAGAGAACGGCGTAGTTCCGAGATCGGTTGCGCTGCGTGACGTTCCAGAAAACCTAACGATGGCTTTCTTCCAGGCATTAAAAAGCCGGCTTGTGGCCGGCTTCTCGGGGACTGGCTTGGTTCATTTTTGGTAAACCGCGCCAGCCTTCAAAACGTACACCCGGATCTTGCGTCCGGCTGTGGGACTCGGCGAGAAAATCATCTGCCTTGTCGGTGCGATCTGAGCCGCGGGGCGGGTCGATGCGCAAATGTGGGGCGCAGCATACTGATTTTTTGGGGAAATTCCCAGCTTGGTGTGTGGTGTAGAGCGATTGGTGCATTGAGTTCAGCAACACGTCCGGGTTTGTAGGGTGAATGTTCTGCCGCCATCGCGAGCAAGCTCCCACATTTGATCGCATTCCAATGTGGGAGCGACGGGGCGTTCTCACAGGAAGGGGACTGATGGCCGCCGTTTGTTAAGCGTCGACCACCAAAACACCCACCCCAGCACCCTGATGTTCTGCTTATCAATCTGCTCTGCGCTAAAAATCTCATCCGGGTGCTCGGTTTTGTTGTAGCTGCGTAACCGCAGGGCATTCCCAGGCATCCGGTGCAGGTATTTGATGCGTAGCATCCCGTCATGGTCGATCGCGTAAATCTCCCCATCAATCACCTTCGTCAGCCCACGGTCGATGGCGAGTGTCGAGCCGTCCTCAATCCTCGCCCCCATGCTATTACCGAGCATGTGAATGCCGATCGCATCGGCATGGTTGATTTCCAGGGAGTCGAGGTGGCTTTTGGGCAGGCGGATAAATTGGCCGGTGTCTTCCACGATGTGGGTTTTGTAAGACCCCGGGGCGATGGGGGTTTCTTTGTAGAGGGGCAGTTCTACGTCGGTCGGCTCGATGACCGTGTAGATGCCACGAATCGCCTGGGCGTCGAAGGTGTTGCCGGACTCGTCGAGCAGGCGCAGGTGTTTGGCGTCTTCCGGGCCTTCGCCGGTTTTGAGCCAGTGGCTGTTCACCGAGAGTAATCTGGAGACCTCTTCCATGCGGTAAGCGGGCACACCGCGGGTGTACCAGTTGTGGATGTTTTGAGCTTCCGTGTCGAAAAAAGCGGCAAATCCTGTCGTCGTGATCTTGGCTTTTTCGAGCAATGCTTTGAACCGTGGGCCGCTAGTGTTCTTTTTCATAAACACGAGTCTACGGGCGCAGGGCGGGGCTTTGAATAAACGAACCGTTCAAATTTCGAGGGAAATTTACGACCGGATGTAAGACGTATTTGGAACAAATTAAACAGAGAAAAACCGCAGCGGCGAAAAGATAAACACGCTGTTTAAAGCCCTTTATGAACGCCCACAAAAAACCCCGGATCAACCGGGGTTTTTTTCAAGTCGTCAGTGGCACAAGGCCAATGGCGTCTTAGCCTTTGTAGGCAGCAACCGACTTGGTGATCGCTTCGCGGGCGGCATCGGCGCCGGCCCAGCCTTCGATTTTCACCCATTTGCCTTTTTCGAGATCTTTGTAGTTCGCGAAGAAGTGCTCGATCTGCTGGATCAGCAGTGGCGGCAGGTCGGTGTATTCCTTCACGTCGACGTACAGCTGGGACAGCTTGTCGTGTGGGACTGCGATGACTTTGGCATCGCCGCCGCCGTCGTCGGTCATGTTCAGGATGCCGACTGGACGAGCGCGGATGACCGAACCTGGAGCAACCGGGTAAGGGGTTACAACCAGCACGTCGAGGGGATCACCGTCGTCAGCCAGGGTGTTCGGAATGTAACCGTAGTTGGCCGGGTAGAACATCGGGGTGGCCATGAAACGGTCAACGAACAGGCAATCGCTGTCTTTGTCGATTTCGTATTTGATCGGCGCGTGGTTGGCCGGGATCTCGATCGCGACGTAGATGTCGTTCGGCAGGTCTTTGCCAGCCGGAATCTTGCTGTAGCTCATTGGGCGGTGCCCCCGTTAGTTGACCAAAAACACTTGGCCGGATTGACCAAAAAGTGGCGGCGATTATAGGCATATTCCGCCGATGACGCCATGTACCAGAAGTCGTGTAGACCTTAGTCGCGTGCCTGATAGACCGGGTCTTCGGCCAGAAGTTGCCGCAACCGGGCCAGCGGGTCCTGTCGGTAAAACAACTTCAGCTGCTCATACACCTTGGGATAAGCCTCGTGCAGCAAATCCGGGGCGCTGAAGAAGTATTCGCTGGTGACGGCGAAAAACTCGGCAGGGTTTTCTGCGGCATAGGGATCGATCGCGGTTTCGGCGTCCGGATTGCGCTCCAGTTGCCGGTCGAGGTCGTCGTAGGCCTCTTGCATCACCTTGGCCCAATCGCTGACCCTCATGTCCGGGTGCAACGGCGGCAGGCCGTTGGCGACGCCATTGAGCATGTCGAGTTTGTGCGCGAGTTCGTGGATGACCAGGTTGTAGCCTTCCCAGCCACCACTGGCCATCACGCCCGGCCAGGCGAGGATGATCGGGCCTTGCTGCCACGCCTCGCCACTGTGTTCGCCGTCCCACTCATGCTCGACGCCGCTGGCATCGCGGTGGCGCTGGGGGCTGAGGAAGTCGTCGGGGTAGAGGATGATTTCGTGGAAACCCTGGTACCAGTTCAAATCGCCCAGGTTCAACAGCGGCAATTGCGCTTGCGCGGCCAGCAGCAGGCGCTGCTCCTGATGCAGTTCAACGCCGGGCAGGGCGGTCAGGTGTTTGTCTTCGAGGAACAGCACGCTGGCTTCGCGCAACCACTGGTCTTCGGTGGCGCTGATGCCATCGAGGAAGCTCAGGTGATGGCGCACCCGATGCCACATGTCGTCGGCAATCGGGTGCTTGGCCAGGGTGCGCTGGCGACGCCAGGCACTAAGCGACCACATCGCTGTTCAGCGCGATTGGGCTTTGGACGCGGCGTTGCCGAGGCGGCTGCGGACCATGCCAATGATCATCGGCACCAGCGACAGCAGGATGATGCCTACCACCAGCAACGACAGGTTTGTCTTGATGAACGGTACGTTGCCGAAGAAGTAACCGAGGGTCACCAGGCCGCCGACCCAAAGAATCGTGCCGATCACGCTGAAGAAGAAGAACCGCGGGTAAGGCATCTTGCCGACACCGGCGACGAACGGTGCAAAGGTGCGGATGATCGGCAGGAAACGCGCAAGGGTCACGGTTTTGCCGCCGTGCTTGTCGTAGAAATCGTGGGTTTGTTGCAGGTAGTCGCGGCGGAAGATCTTCGAATTCGGGTTACTGAACAGTTTTTCGCCGGCCGTTCGACCAATCAGGTAGTTGGTGCTGTCGCCGAGAATCGCCGCAAGCATCAGCAGGCCGCCCAGCAATACCGGATCCATGCCGCCACCGGCCGCAACGGCACCGGCAATGAACAACAGGGAATCGCCCGGCAGGAATGGCATCACCACCAGACCGGTTTCACAGAAAATCACCAGAAACAGGATGGCGTAAATCCAGGTCCCATAGTTGGTCACCAGCATGTCGAGGTAAACGTCGAGATGCAGAACAATGTCGATCGGGTTGAAATCCATGGGGCACCTGTGGTGACGGCCCGACTCAGCAGGCCTGTGCGGATGACTTCGCATAAGACTACACGCAGGTGTAGTTTTTCTTACAAGTCGGAAAGATCGGGATTATACGGACTGAAAAGTGAAAAGAGCGTTCAGTTTGTAGCGAGGGATGTCGCAGTAGACAGATGGTCCAGGCAGGGCTTTTGTAGGAGTGAGCCTGCTCGCGATAGCCTCGCCTCGGTGATTCAGTCAAACCGAGGTGCGGCTATCGCGAGCAGGCTCGCTCCCACAGTAGATCGGTGGGGCTCAGAGCCCGTCGCTGATCGGCAACACGTAGTTCTTGAACTCGGTGTCTTCCTTGAATCCGATGGATTCATAGGTTTTGCGCGCGACTTCGTTGTTGCTGCTGGTGGAAACGCGCATGCGCACGGCATTGGTTTCCTTGGCCATTTTCTTCGCGGTACGGATCAGGTTGTCAGCCACCAGTTGGCGGCGGGCGTCTTCGGCGACATAAATGTCGTTGAGGATCCATACTCGTTTCAGCGAAAGGGACGAAAAGCTCGGGTACAACTGACAGAAACCCATCAGTTTGTTGCTGTCGTCATCGGACAGCGCCAGATAGATCACCGATTCCTTGCGGCGCAGGCGTTTTTCGAGGAACGCTCGGGACGAGTCCGGGTACGGCAGGGATCCATAAAATTCACGATATTTCACGAACATGGGCGCCAATAGGTCCAGGTGTTCGAGGGTCGCTTGAATAATCCGCATGGTAGGTCTCGTCTTCAAGTGGCTGTCTTTACTGCATTGACGGCGATGGGAAACCCGTGGCGGCCGTTCGTCGATCCTGCCTGAAACCTATTCGCAAACGCAATGCGGAAACGGTTCAGGCATCTGTTTGACCCAGCAGGAAGTTTCGTTTCATGTCCGTACCGGCGTCCGATTCCAGTGTCTGGAGCTGCGCCTCGTCCTTGAGATTGACCCCCGACAGCTGTCTACGACAGGCCTCTCGCATCAAATACAACAAGCGGTGTGCGGCCATGCCGTAACTCAGGCCTTCGAGCCGAACGTTGGAGATGCAATTGCGATAAGCATCCGTCAGGCCAATCTTTGGATTGTAGGTGAAATATAAACCCAGACTATCAGGGGAGCTGAGCCCGGGGCGTTCACCGATCAGGATGACCGTCATCTTCGCCCCCATCAGTTCACCGATCTCGTCGGCCACAGCGACGCGGCCCTGTTCCACCAGCACCACGGGTGCCACGGACCAGCCTTCGGCCTGCACCTGTTCATCCAGGCGTGCGAGAAACGGCAAGGTATGGCGATGCACCGCCAGTGCCGACAGCCCGTCGGCCACCACAATCACCAGATCGACACCGCCGGGGTTGGCCGTCGCGTACTCGCGAAGCGTCTGCGCCGACTCATCGCTGAGCTTTCGCCCCAGATCAGGGCGCTGCAAATAGCTGTCCCGGTTCGTGGCGGCGCTGTGCAGCAACAGACTGTCGCGCCCGATCCCGGTCAGTTGCGAACTGAGCCCCGCCGAATCGAACGGCAAATGCACCGCATCCCGTGCCTGCGCATGGGCGTACTGGAAATCCAGTTGGGCGCTGGTCGGCATGCTGGTGCCCGTGCGCCCCAAGGCAATCCGCGCGGGTGTCAGGCGGCGCAATTCCAGCAACGGGTTCTGTGGATCAACGGGTGGTTTTTCCATGAAAGCACTCATCCCAATTGCGCCATTGCCTGGCGGAAGGCCGGGGGCAGGCTGTCGCCGAAGTGAATTTTGCCGTCCGCCTGGGTAAAGATGCCCATTTTCGTCAGCCACTGCTCGAATTCCGGCGCGGGTTTAAGGCCCAGAGTCTGACGGGCGTAGAGGGCGTCGTGGAACGAGGTGGTCTGGTAGTTGAGCATGATGTCGTCGGAACCGGGGATGCCCATGATGAAGTTGATCCCGGCCACGCCCAGTAAAGTCAGCAGCGTGTCCATGTCGTCCTGGTCGGCTTCAGCGTGGTTGGTGTAACAGATGTCGCAGCCCATCGGCACGCCCAGCAACTTGCCGCAGAAGTGGTCTTCGAGGCCGGCGCGAATGATCTGTTTGCCGTTGTAGAGGTATTCCGGGCCGATGAAGCCGACTACCGTGTTGACCAAGAACGGCTTGAAGTGGCGCGCCACGGCATAGGCGCGGGTTTCGCAGGTCTGTTGATCGATGCCGTGGTGGGCGTTGGCGGACAGCGCACTGCCTTGGCCGGTTTCGAAATACATCAGGTTCTGGCCCAGCGTGCCGCGATTCAGGCTCAAACCGGCGTCATAACCTTCCTTCAACACATTCAGGTTGATGCCGAAACTGGCGTTGGCCGCCTCGGTGCCGGCGATCGACTGGAACACCAGGTCCAGCGGCACCCCCCGATTGATCGCTTCGATCGATGTGGTGACGTGGGTCAGCACGCAGGCCTGGGTCGGGATTTCGTAGCGCTGGATGATCGCATCGAGCATTTCCAGCATGGCGCAGATCGAGGCGATGCTGTCGGTGGCCGGGTTGATGCCAATCATCGCATCGCCGTTTCCGTACAACAGGCCGTCGAGGATGCTTGCCGCGATACCCGCGGGCTCGTCGGTGGGGTGATTGGGTTGCAGGCGGGTGGATAAACGCCCGCGCAAGCCCATGGTGCCGCGAAATTTCGTCACCACGCGGATTTTCTGCGCCACCAGCACCAGGTCCTGGACGCGCATGATCTTCGATACGGCGGCGACCATTTCCGGCGTCAGGCCGGGGGCGAGCGCGCGCAGGCTCTGTTCATCGGCGGCATCGCTGAGCAGCCAGTCGCGAAAACCGCCGACGGTGAGGTGGCTGACCGCGGCGAAGGCGTGTGCGTCGTGAGTGTCGATGATCAGTCGGGTGACTTCATCGGCCTCATAAGGAATCAGTACTTCCTGCAGGAAGTGGGTCAGCGGGATGTCGGCCAGGGCCATTTGCGCGGCCACACGCTCGCCATCGTTGAGCGCGGCGACGCCCGCCAGGAAATCCCCGGAGCGCGCCGGACTGGCCTTGGCCATGACGTCCTTGAGGCTCTCGAAGCGGTAGGTCTGAGCGCCGACGGAGTGGGCAAATGCGGCCATGGGGCGATTTCTCCTGTTTTGTACAAGTCTCAATAACACTGACATTCCAGTGTGGGAGCGAGCAGGCTCGCTCCCACAGGGGGGCTGCATGCACTTCAATAACGCAGGCGCCGGTCTGCAAGCCCGGCGCCGGTGCAACTTAAATACCTTCGAGCATCGCATCGGCCGGCGCGTCGGCGCGCTGCTTGGCGGTCAGCTGGAAATACAGGTAACCGGCGGCCATGAAACCGAGGAACACACAGCCGATCAGCGTGTTGAACCAGGCCATGGCCACCAGGCACACCACCGCCAGGAACAGCGCGATCCCCGGAACAATCGGGTAGCCCGGTGCGCGGAAGGTTCGTTCCAGGTTCGGTTCGGTTTTACGCAGTTTGAACAGGCTCAGCATACTGATGATGTACATCACGATGGCACCGAATACCGACATGGTGATCATTGCCGCCGTCAAGGTCATGCCTTGCAGGTTGACCAGGCCGTCGCTGTAAATCGCCGCGATACCGATCACGCCGCCGGCCAGAATGGCGCGGTGCGGGGTCTGGAAGCGCGAGAGTTTGGCCAGGCCGCTGGGCAGGTAACCGGCCCGCGCGAGGGCGAAGAACTGGCGCGAGTAGCCGAGGATGATCCCGTGAAAGCTCGCCACCAGGCCGAACAGTCCGATCCAGACCAGCATGTGCATCCAGCTCGAATTGTTGCCGACCACGGCTTTCATCGCTTGGGGCAGCGGGTCATTGATGTTCGACAGTTGGCGCCAGTCGCCGACGCCGCCGGCCATCACCATCACGCCGATGGCCAGGAACACCAGGGTCAGAATGCCGCTGACGTAAGCCTTGGGAATCGTGCGTTTCGGGTCCTTGGCTTCTTCAGCAGCCATCGCCGCGCCTTCGATCGCCAGAAAAAACCAGATCGCGAAGGGAATGGCGGCAAAGATGCCGGGAATGGAGGCGATGGTGAATTCGTTGGAACCCGACCAGCCATTAAGCACGAAGTTACTGAAGCTGAACCCCGGCGCCACGACGCCCATGAACACCAGCAACTCGGCGACCGCCAGCACCGTGACCACCAGTTCGAAGGTGGCCGCGATGCTGACGCCGAGGATATTCAGGCCCATGAACACGAAATACGCGCCAACCGCCGCGATCTTGGGATCAAGTTCCGGGTATTGCACGTTGAGGTAGGCGCCAATCGCCATCGCAATGGCCGGGGGCGCAAACACGAATTCGATCAGGGTGGCGATGCCGGCGATCAATCCACCTTTCTCACCAAACGCCCGCCGGCTGTAGGCAAACGGCCCTCCAGCGTGGGGAATCGCGGTTGTCAGTTCGGTGAAGCTGAAGATGAAGCACGTGTACATCGTCGCCACCATCAGGGCGGTGACGAGAAAGCCCAGCGTGCCGGCGGTGCCCCAGCCGTAACTCCAGCCGAAGTACTCGCCGGAAATCACCAGGCCGACGGCAATACCCCATAGGTGCAGGGTGCCGAGTGTGGGTTTGAGCTGTGTAGAAGAAGTCATAAGTCCTCGCTGTCTTTTTTATTTTTTGATGTTTTGGACTTGCGGTACGACGTTTCAGGTGTGAAGCGGGCACGCAAAGCCCGTGCCAGAGCGGCCAGGGCGATGTTTTGGAGTGCCTTCGATGACGCCTTCGCGAGCAGGCTCGCTCCCACAAGGGGAGCGGTGCAAATGTGGGAGCGAGCCTGCTCGCGAAGGCGATAGAAAGGGCGATGCAGAACTCCCTGCATCGCCCCCGATTTTTAGAAGAAGCCCAACGGATTGATGTCGTAGCTCACCAGCAGGTTTTTGGTCTGCTGATAGTGATCAAGCATCATCTTGTGGGTTTCACGGCCGACGCCGGACTTTTTGTAACCACCGAACGCGGCGTGCGCCGGGTACAGGTGGTAGCAGTTGGTCCAGACACGACCGGCCTTGATGGCGCGGCCCATGCGATAGGCGCGGTTGATGTCGCGGGTCCACAGGCCGGCACCGAGGCCGAACTCGGTGTCGTTGGCGATGGCCAGGGCTTCGGCTTCGTCCTTGAAGGTGGTGATGCTCACCACCGGGCCAAAGATTTCTTCCTGGAACACGCGCATTTTATTGGTGCCCTTGAGCAGGGTCGGCTGGATGTAATACCCGGTCGCCAGGTTGCCCTCGAGTTTTTCTATCTTGCCGCCAGTCAGCAGCTCGGCGCCTTCGCCTTTGGCGATTTCCAGGTACGAAAGAATTTTGTCGAATTGCTGCTCGGACGCCTGGGCGCCGACCATGGTGTCGGTGTCCAGCGGGTCGCCACGTTTGATCGACAGGACTTTTTTCATCACGACTTTCATGAAGTCGTCGTAGATCGACTCTTGCAC
>NZ_JBSKHV010000018.1:0-99782 GCF_057128725.1 Pseudomonas oplopanacis
GGCTTCGGTAAAGCTGCGGGTTTCGGCCACATGAATGAAGGCCGTGATGCCGCTGAGGCTGTCCATCATTTGAGGTGTGCTAGGTGCTGGGAGAGGGTTAAGGCAGAGTAGAGGCGGGCGGGGGAATTGGGAAGGGAAGTCTCGGGGACCGGGGGCGCCATTCGCGAGCAGGCTCGCTCCCACATTTGATCTTCGGTGAACACAAATTTTGTGTCTGACACAGATCCACTGTGGGAGCGAGCCTGCTCGCGATGGCGGCTTTACATTCAGCGCAACATTCCGACGGGCACCCGGTCTGTAATGAGCAGACCGGGCGCCATCGATAACGCTTTAGTGCGCGGCTATCGGTGCCGTGACCGACTTGCCGAACGCTGAGGTGACCGTGATGGTCGGACTCGGTGTCGGCCCGCTACCGGTCGTCGTCACGGACACCCGCCACCGCGCACCGGTGCCAATCGGCGTGAGCGTGGCGGCCCCCAGGTTAAGCGGCCCGGCGGTGGTGGTCGCGGTCACTGTCACCGTGTTGCCCGCCGCCTTCGAAGTAGTCCCGGCAATGTCCCAGGTGTAGCGACTGTTGCTGCGACCGGTGACGGAAGCGCTGGTCACCACCAGGTCCTCGTTGACTGCCGCGGCGCCGCTGACGGCCACGGACACCGTCGCCGGGGCAGAGACCGCGTCCTTGGCGTCGCTGGCCTGATAGGTGAACGTCGCAGTGAACGGCGCGGGGACAATCGCCGGAGGCGTATAGATCACCCGCGTACCATCGGTGGTGACCGTGCCCTTACCGGAATCCGGCTGACTCAGGCCCACCACTTTGAGCGGCACATTGCCGTCCGGGTCGGTGTCGTTGGCCAGCACGTTGATGGTCAGCGGCTGACCATTGCTGCTGGTCGCGACGTCCGGGTTGGCCAAGGGTTTTTTGTTCTCGCCTTCATTGTCGTCGTCATCACCGTTACCGCCGGTGCGGAAGGTTGGCAGCGCCACGGAGGCCACGTACGTCACACCGTCCCAACCCGGCAGCGGTGTTGGCATCAACTGGAACTGACCGGGATGCTCGATATCCCAACGCAAGAGCATTGAGTTGTCCTCGTGCTGGGTGTTGTGGCAGTGCTCCATGTAAGTGCCGGCGAACTCGCGGAAGTGAATGGCCATTTCCACATCCACGGAACTGTCGATGCCTTCGCCAATGCGATAGACGTCCTTGCGCGCCCATTTTTCCCAATCCGGCGGCGCCTTGCCGTCGCGACTGAGGATCACGCCTTCCTCGAAATGCACGTGCACCGGATGGTTCCAGCCGTTGCCGCCATTTTTGATTTTCCATACTTCGAGGGTGCCGTCGCCGGAGTACCCGCCATCGGTCGGGCCGTTGGCCAATTGCGGTGCGGCGCTGAGCCGGCGTGGGTCCATGTTGTAGCCGAAACCGCCATCGGTCTTGACCGTCCACGGTGCGGCGTCGGTACCGTCGGAACGCCCGAAAACAAACTCGCGGTGCCGTGCGGCGGTGAGTTTGGCCTGGTCGGTCGGGTTATCGCGGTCGATAGTCAGCGGGATCATGACCTTGCCGGCGGCTTTGCCAGGCTTGGCCGGTTCATAGGCGACCGGGTCCATGCTCAGGTCCTGGCCAGAGTAGGGCTGTACCAGCAACTCGAGGAATTTACCCACGGTCGGGTCGCCCTTGTCCCATTCCGGACCTTTGCTGCCTTGCTTGATCACGGCTTTGTATTTTTCCGACAGCACATCGGCCAGGGACAGTTCGTCTTTCTCCGGGCCCTTGCCGGTCTGGTGTGCCATCAGATTGATGAAGAACAGCTTGTCGCCAACGCTAATCCCGTTTTTCGCGAAGTTGACAATGATGTCGTAGCGTTCGGCGATGCCCTGGGTCGGCAGGATCGCGTTGTGATCCTGGAAGTTACCGTCGCCATCGAGGTCCATGGTGCCGTCGAACGGAATGCTGTGGGCCATGATGTTGCCGTCGTTGCCGATCAAGTGGAACGGCACGCGGTTATAGGACACCCCGGAACCCGCCGGGCCCGGAAACTCGCCACCATTGCCGCTGACCTGACGCACCAGCGCCATTTTGAAGTAGCGCGACACCGAGCCGTTGAGGATGCGGAAGCGATAGCTGCGCGCCCGCACTTTCAGCACCGGTTGGTACTGCCAGTTGACCAGAATCTGGTCGCCGAGAAAGCCGTCGGTGTTGAACGGGTTGAACCACAACTGGCCGTTCGCGTCCCAGGCCTTGTCGGCGACCACCAGGTTCACATCGTAATCACGGTTGCCCCACGGCATGGCCGAACCGCTGGGGAAGCGCAAGTTGACGCCGTCCTCGATCGCCTCGTTACCGCGATCCAGCGCGCTGTAGTAATTCATCATCACCGCGTTGCCCTTGTAGACGTTCTGCGCGGTGAAATCGAGCATGTGGTCGTGGAACCAGTGGGTGCTCATGGTTTCGCGCCAGTCGCCACGGATCTTGATGGTGCCGTTGTCGCAGGTTTTCAGGCCGGGACTGGCGTCGTTGACGTACAGGGTTTCACCGGGCGCGCAAGGGAAGGCGGCGCGCGGATCCTGCGCGGTGGTGTTGATGGTGTCGTAGCCGGCCAATTGCACGGGCCAGCGATAGTCGTAGTACTGCCCCGGAAAGAAAAACGCGTTGGCATAGCCGTCGCTTTCCGCCGGGGAGTGCCCGTTGTGTTCGTGGGTGCTGATGGTGTGCAGGCCGAAGCCCATGTTGGCCGCCGGGTCGATCGGCAGGGCGTTGTAGTGACGCATCACCAGAGGTTGGCCGTAGCGCACCATGAGCAATTTGGGCGGCACGGTGCCGTCGAAAGTCCACAGCGCATTGTGATTCTGGATTGGCATTTTCGAGTGGAAACGCACGTCGATGCCCTTGGTGGTACCGGCGGTGGCCGGGATGTCCGAGGTTTGGTAGTAGAGCCCGCCGGGGGCAAATTCACCCTTGGCGTAGTTGTGCAATTGCTTGCGGTCACGCAGGCCCAGGTTGGTCCGCGCGCCGGCTTGTACGGTCTTGAAATCAGCCTGCGGGTAGAACTCGTTCCAGCGCTGATGCGACCAGCCTTTTCCCGGTGGCCGACCTTCAGCGGGCGAACCGACCGGATGACGGTTGAGGAACGATTCGATCTGCGCCTGCCAGGGGTTGCGGTCGAGCACATTGGAGAACTGCGACGGGAACGGAAACAACCCCGGTTGACGCATGAACGCGTCCAGCGCGGCGCTAGACGGGCCACTGCGAGCGACGAGGTTCGGGTCCTGCTGCGGCGCCGGGCCGGTGGTGGGCACGGGGAAGCTCAGCGGCGGCTGCGGCAGGGTAGGGTCGAGTTTTTCCGTACCGAACTCTTCGAACAGCAGCAGTTGCTGAGTAAACGGCTCGGCCCCAAACAAGGGACTTGGTTTGCCGTTGGTGGGGAAGTTGAACGACGTTTGCGCAGCGGGCGGCAGCACGTTATCGGCGCGGGGCGTTTCCTTGTCGCCGTACACACCGTTGGGCAAGGCCAGTGAACCCTGATTCGCCTCGGGCATTGTCTTCAATGCTTCGAGCGCCACGACTGGATCCGCCGGTGGGTTGTAATAGGCCGAGGGATCGGTCGGCGGCGGTTGACTGACATCGTCAATCGGGGCGGCATTCAGTGTGGCCAGGCTGGCCGTCATGAGCACCACCGTAGTGATGCCCTGCGCCAGGGAAACGCCGGGCGATTTGTTCGCAGGGATTGAGCTTTTCATGATGGTTCTCGTGGGGCATGCCGGTGTGAGGGCACGTGCCCTTCGGCTAACGCAAAAGTCGCGCCATTACCGTAGTGGCCTGAAAAGCTGTTTTAAATCATTGGATTGTGCAGTGTATTTGAGAGTTTTAACCGTGGGGGAAGAGCACCGGACCCGGGGAAAATCCTCATTCTCGGGGGAATGGGGTTATCTTTTCGCGACAACCCCCTGTGGTGGAAATCAGGCCAGTTTCACATTCATGGTGATCCGCGCCGTGAACACCTTCTTGCCGTCGGCGTCATGAATATCCACCGGCACGATCTTGTCGCCTTCCGTCTGCCAGTCCACCGCTTCACCGTTGGCCACTGCCGACACATCGCTTTTGGCCTTGGCCAGATACTCCACGGTCATGCCTTTCGGAATCCAGCGCGCACCGGCAGGGATGGACACGTCAGTCATCGTCCCGGCGGCCAGTTCGGCAGCGTTGCACATCGCAATCGCATGCACGCTGCCCAGATGGTTGGTGATCTCCCGTTTGAACGGCACCTGGACCGCGGCATAACCGGGGCGCAATTCCGAGATCAGCGGGTTGATGGTGCTGAAGTAGGGTGCCACCTGACAGGCCATTTTGCTGAACGCTTCCGGGCCTGCGCTGTTAAACATGCTGAGAAACTGACTCATATTGAAGCCTCACTGACGGTTGATTTGGCAGAATGATATTCCGTAACAGAATAATGTTCTGTGACGGAACAGTATTCTGTCGCAATGAAATCTGTCAACCTAGCGCGGCTTACTCATGGGCAGTGCTCTGCCTTGTCATGGATTTTCTTGGCCAGTGTCCCGCATGGAAACCTCAGATTTACTCGAACGCTGCTACCCCGGCAGAAGAGCCGAACTCAAGCGCGATATCTTCAGAAAGGCCTTGGCCCTGTTCAACGAGCTGGGAGTCGAAGCCACGACCATCGAGATGATCCGCGCCGAATGCGACACCAGCGTCGGCGCGATCTATCACCACTTTGGCAACAAGGAAGGCTTGGTGGCGGCGCTGTTTTTCACCGCGCTGGACGATCAGGCGCAGCTGCGTGACCGCTATCTGGCCGAAGCGCAGACGACCGAGGAAGGCGCGCACGCGCTGGTGCACAGTTACGTCGACTGGGTCGACAGCCAACCGGAATGGGCGCGCTTCCAGTACCACGCACGGTTCGCCATCACCAAAGGCCCGTTCAAGGACGAGCTCGCGAGCCGCAACAAAACCCGTAATCACACACTCGGAGCGTGGCTGGCAGAACCCGGCCGGCGCGATGAATTGCGCGCGGTGCCTGGCGAACTGTTGCTGTCACTGATCATCGGCCAGGCCGACAGTTACTGCCGCGCGTGGTTGTCGGGGAGGGTGAAGGGCAGTCCCAAGGCCTATCGCGATCTGCTGGCGCAAGCCGCGTGGCGCTCAATCTGTGACAATAGCCCGGCCGATGCCCAGTAAGTCTTTTCCCGGAGTCAGAATTTCAATGCCGCAACTCACCCACTTCGCAGCCCCGTGCCCGGAGCACATCAACAGCCAGATCCTGCAACTGGTCGTCGATAACCTGACCGACATCAGCATGGTCGGCATCGGCCCGAGCAACCCGCTGTACAACGTCTACCAATACACGGTCGGCTTCGAAGTGCACCTGTACCTGGAAGCGCTCGACGGCTCCAAGGGGATTGCGGTCGAGTTGATCGTCGTCACCGACGACGAAGACCCGACGAAGGTCATCGGCTTTTTGCTGTACCTGCCAATCAAGGACGATCCGCAAGCCTGCGGCGTCGCCTACATGGCGGTCGACGTTGGCCATCGTCGCCAAGGTGTCGCGCGCAACATGTTGAAAGACATGATCAGCCGTTACCCACACGCCGAACTAACGTGCGCCGTGGCCAAGGTGCCATGGTTCGAATCGATGGGCTTTCAAGTGCTGGGCGTGCGCGCTACGCAAGTGCTGATGAACACTCGCGACCACAGCAGCGAAGGCTTGATGGGGCTGCTGGATGTGGCCTCGATCTACAGTTCGCTGGAAGTTCGGCAGATCCATCACTACTTGCTGCAGAAGCACGGCAAGCGCGCAATGATCGATGCCGAGAAGCAGCGCGACCGGCATCTGGACCAGATGACCCGCAACGCCAAGGTGTTTGTGCTGAATCGTTTGGGCCAGAACGCCGCGAACGAGCCTCGTCTGGACTAGACTCACAAGTCCTTTCGGGAGCGCACGGTCGCCCGACCGTGATATTCTGCGCGCCAACTTGGTTTGACCTGTTCAGTTGGCCCGTCTCGCAGACGTGCCGACAGGATCAATGTCGCTCAAGTAGCTGAAGCCAATAATGATAAAAAGTCAGTTCAGTAGGGACATATAACTGAGGTCGATGGAGACACATCGGCCTTGTGTGCCCACCCTCCAATCAGCATGCATGAACACCCACGACATCCTGCCTGTATGCCGTGAACCAGGGGTTTTTGACATGAAGATGGATGGGCGGATGGCGTTTTATCATAGGTGCTACAGATGTTTAAAAAAATGAACACGGCCCTGCTGGGGCTGGCTTTGTCGATGGGGATCACGTCCGCTCACGCGGAAGAGGCAAAGAAAGTCGATGTGCTGCTGATTGGCGGCGGCATCATGAGCGCAACCCTGGGTGTGTGGCTCAATGAGCTGGAACCCGGCACCTCGATGGAAATGATCGAGCGTCTCGACGGCGTCGCCCTGGAAAGCTCCAACGGCTGGAACAACGCCGGTACCGGTCACTCCGCCCTGGCCGAGTTGAACTACACACCGGAAGACGACAAAGGCAACGTACAGATCCCGAAAGCCGTTGAAATCAACGAAGCGTTCCAGATCTCCCGTCAGTTCTGGTCCTGGCAAGTTCAGCAAGGCGTGTTGAAAAACCCGCGTTCGTTCATCAACTCCACTCCGCACATGAGCTTTGTGTGGGGCGATGACAACATCAAGTTCCTGAAGAAACGCTACGAAGCCCTGCAAGCGAGCCCGCTGTTCGCCGGCATGCAGTACTCCGAAGACCCGGCTGTGATAAAGAAGTGGGTTCCGCTGATGATGGAAGGGCGCGACCCGAACCAGAAAGTCGCGGCCACCTGGACCCCGATCGGCACCGACGTGAACTTCGGCGAGATCACCCGCCAGTTCGTCGCGCACCTGCAAACCACGCCAAAGTTCGACTTGAAGTTGTCTAGCGAAGTGCAAGACATCACCAAGAACGAAGACGGCACCTGGCGCGTCAGCTACAAAAACCTGAAAGACGGCACCAAATCCGAAACCGACGCCAAGTTCGTGTTCATCGGCGCCGGCGGCGGTGCACTGCACCTGCTGCAGAAGTCCGGCATTCCTGAAGCCCAGGAATACGCAGGCTTCCCGGTCGGCGGCTCGTTCCTCGTGACCGAAAACCCGACCATCGCCGAACAACACCTGGCCAAGGCCTACGGCAAAGCCTCCGTCGGCGCACCGCCAATGTCGGTTCCGCACCTGGACACCCGCGTCCTGGACGGCAAGCGCGTCATCCTGTTTGGCCCATTCGCGACCTTCAGCACCAAGTTCCTGAAGGAAGGTTCGTACCTGGACCTGCTGACCACCACGACTACACATAACGTGTGGCCAATGACCAAGGTCGGCATCAAGGAATACCCACTGGTTGAGTACCTTGCAGGCCAACTGATGCTGTCTGACGAAGACCGCATGAACGCCCTGAAAGAATACTTCCCGAACGCCAAAGCCGAAGACTGGCGCCTGTGGCAAGCCGGCCAGCGCGTGCAAATCATCAAGCGTGATGAAGCGGCGGGTGGCGTGTTGAAGTTGGGTACTGAGATTGTTTCGTCGGCTGACGGCTCGATTGCTGGCCTGCTGGGCGCATCGCCGGGTGCATCGACCGCTGCACCGATCATGCTGACCGTGCTGCAGAAAGTGTTCAAGGACAAGGTGGCTTCGCCGGCGTGGCAGGAAAAGCTGCACCAGATCGTGCCGAGTTATGGCACTCAGTTGAACGGCAGTCCTGAGAAGGTTGCGCAGGAGTGGGCTTATACTGCGAAGGTGTTGGAGTTGACTCCGCCGCCGGTGATCCCGCAGGTGGGGGCTCCGGTTGTTGCTCCGGCTGATGCTGGAAAGGCTCCGAAGGCTAATGCTGCTAGTGATATGGCTTTGTAAGTAGAGGCTTTGTCGAAAGCCCACTGGATCGGTGACGGTCAGTGGGCTTTTCTGTGCTCGGAATTCAACACTGGCTGATTGCGCATCGTTGAAGGCATACACCGGTCTTGTGGCGAGGGAGCTTGCTCCCGCTGGGTTGCGCAGCAGCCCCACAATAGTTTGTCTGTGCGCTATCACTCAGGAGTGTTTTCATCCACTTCCGTACGGTTAGCGCTTTCGTGGAACGCTGTAGGATGACCCTCATGTGGAATGCTGCTGCTTGGGCAGTTGATATTTGTTCTCTGTCGTAGTCGGTTCAAGTGCCTTTTTGTTCCTTTCGAACGCTATGGTGTTATAGCAGAGTGGAAGTTTTGTTCTGCCCGTTTTTCGTTTCCGCTCCTAGTAAGCGAAGTGAATAACTGGAGTCATAGTTGTAAATCAACGCAGGCGGGTTACTCCAACTGACTTGTCAACTCCGTCAACTTTTATTTTGTAAGTGTCGCCTTGTTTGTAAATGATTACTTTGGGCATGAAAGAATAATGGTAGTGATACAAATATTCAGACTGCTCCCAAATCTGCCCGTTAACCAATTTGATAATTGTCTCTCCTTCGAATCCTTCAAAATCCCCGTCTATTTGGCTTTCAATTGCTCTATTGTTTGAGGGTGATTTATTTTCCTTTGAGTCAGAGGAGGAGATGATTTCAATGTTTAAGGATTTATCATTTATTATTAATCTACCTTGATGTGGGCATACTAGGACGTCAGGGTTGTACTCATACAAGTACTCATATTCATATTTAACCTGCCACAACGATCCGTCTGCGAGTTTGAATATTTCTCCGTCATTTCCCATAAATGGTGATGGGCTAAGTACTGATGATTGAAAGCATTCTTGAGCAGCTACGTTCGTCGACAATATAGCCAAATATATGGAGCTGGCGAATGTTGCTATATTTAACTTCATGCGGTATTACCCTTAATTCTCATCTTATATACGAGGCGGCGTTGCCTAGCGAAAGAACGATATGGATGATGGTAAGCAAACGGTGGTCTAGATCAAGCGTAACAACTCGACGCTGCCGATTCGCCACTACTCTGTCCACGGTTTATGGCCAGAAGTCGCCAAACTGAAAGACAAACATAAAACGGATGTACGCTCGTTCGGCCGTGAATGGAAAATAAATCCACCGCTTTTTTTCCATTTCCCTTTTTACGTTAATGGCTTTTCAGTAAATGCTGCTACAACGGCGTCGTCTAGTTAGACATGATCCGCTTGTAGCGCTGCTTATACTCCTCATAGGGGAGGCCCTGTTGTTCCAGCTGTTTGAGCTGTTGCTGTTGGTAAGCGTCTTTTGTCAGCAGCGCAGCACTGATCCCTGAATTTGACTCCTTAACTCCCTTTAAACCAGCGGCACCATTTGGAAACAGCTGATTAGTCAGCTCTGTGATTTTTTTCTCAGCAATAATGAATTTATCGATTGCCCGCCAGCTACCGCTTCGCGAGTCATATTCAGCGTGGCCAACCTGCTGGCCGTATTGATAAACACGGATATCTGCATAACTCATGTAAATAGCCATGTCCCACGACCAGGTACCGATATAAGTCGTCGAAAGAGGGCAGCTAGACGGGCTGCTGCCTGGTGTGATCTGACGCGTGTGGAATCCTTTATTTTTGAGCAGGTTTTCATAGGTAGTGTTGAATCCCTCTCGCAGTCCTTCAGCGGGAATCAGACAAATCTCTGGCATCATCTCGGAAGACAACTGAACGGGTGTCACGGTTTGCTTGATGGTGCAACCAGATGCCAAAAAAGTTGCGGTCAGGATGAGAGGTAAATAAAGAGTGCGCATGTCGACCTTCATGTCATGAATGAACTGCGGACGGAATCACGTCATTGCCAGTCAAGCTGGTTAAGAGCAGAAAGTGCCGTGCAGATTTTGAGGACCAGTTTATAGTCGGAAGGGGGGGCGGCCTTTCATTTGGCGACAGCGCTTTTTCAATTGATGACAATCCATGACCGTTAATCGGGGATTGCACAGCGTTGCTTGAGTTATGACCCTTGTTCGACGTATCGATATGTCGTCAGTGGCGTGAAAATTCCCAGCTATGGTTTTCGGAAAAGATGTGAAAGGGGGGGGGATTTATTTTTCGGAAATAAATCCCCCCCTTCACAAAACATCGTCGCGCTTCCTTTTTTGGAAAATTGGAAAAATTATGGAGCCTGCGAGGGCTCGTCACATAATTAGTTCGGTTTCACTCAAGGTGTTCTAACTTTGTCAAATAATTTAACCAGCTGTTCTACACCATCAAATGTAGATGGGATGTTTTCCTCGTTTGCAACAATCCCACTAAACACCAAAGATTCAAACTTCTCCAAGAGTGCAGGGTTGCTGCCTTTGATTTTTACAGCATAATCCGCATAACTCTGAATAAACTGGCATACAGCTTTTCTCAGATCTAACTGTGCAAGTTGTCCTTTCACTGATTTATAACCTTGGAAGACAACTCTAAAAAAATATAACAAGAGGAGATCATAGCCTAGGAAGGCTACGAATAACTCTGTGTTGAAGGTAGAAGAAGGCTCATCATTCAGGACATGCCAAATTTTCCACAAAAAAGGCGCAACCATCAGGCAGGCTAGTACCACCATTGTAAAAATGCTTAGGTAAGACGAACGTCTTTTAGAGCGCGCAATGTCATTAAAGCCCTTGTGAAGCCCTACAAAATTGAAAGCATCTTTATAGCTTTTTAAAGCGTCATGGAGGGCACCAACTTCTTTTTTGCTACCTTCCAATTTCGTATCCAAGTCTTCGACTATCGCACCAAGGCCAGCATGTTTTTCGTCAAAGTTTCTTATAAGCCCAAAGTCCGCCTTATTAAGAAAGCTTTTAGCTAAAGCAACAGGCATGAAGTTATCCGCATAAACCAGTTGGTTTTTTACTCTGGATGGTATTTCACTAGCTTCATATTGAATTTTTTCCAATGCTCTCCGCGCTTCGTAACCTGCATCGCCCGGAAAATTACTATCCTTGTGGAAGGCAAGTTCGGATAGAAATCTATAGCAACTGGTAAAGATGCTCTCGATACTGCTCTCATCTATCCTTGACTCTGCAATTTCATTATAAAATCGGTCGCCAATAATATTTATATTAAACTGGCAAGCGCTATCGAAATCACGGGCATTGGTTTTAAATAACGCCAGCGCAGAAAGTACAAGCTGTATGAATTGTTTGTTTGTTTCGGTCGGTAATGCATCATCGCTTAGGCGTAGTGCCAAGTTGGCGATTGCAGTCTGAAACTTCTGCGCCGCAAAAAACTCAGGAACGTTTTCCATTCAACAGCTCCTCCGAGTTATCAAGCAAGTCCAATTGCATATCATTTCTTTTTGCCCTTCTAAATGCAAAGCGTGATTGCAGACTGATTTAGGATATTTCGTACTTTTTGGTCAACTGCTTCTCAATCGGCTCGGGTGGTATTTCTTTATCTCCTACAGACGAGTCAGGGCTGGACACGAAACAACGACCAAATCACCCTTGGTCTGGTAGGCCTGTAGATCGTCCGAATTGGTCGATTACTGCCCGTCACGAGGTCCAGCAATCGACCCATAAGAGAGGTTCATACCAGATATGACAGACCCGTCACTACCGGTTGATCACCCGTGCCCCTAAGCGTCAGATTCTTTTTTTGCCAGCCTGATGGCTGTAGTCATATGCGGTACAGCGTAGGCCTTGTACCAATGATTCATTCCTGAAATAGCTTTCTGAGCGGGTGCCGTGTCGGCTGCTCCGACCAGTTCCGCACAAGCCTGCGCCATTGAGACAAGAATGCGGGCTGCTTCGGGAACGTAGGGGAGGTCATTTCCAGCTTCATGACGCTCACGAATGATCTGGTAGCGAATGTTTTCCGGAAGCGTCCAGGCGCTGATTAAAAACTCCTGAACGGAGTAATCGACTCCTTTTATTTCTACGGTCGCGGAGCGATGTTCTTCATTGAATCCTGCCGTTTCGATCTGCTCACAGCTATCGATGACAGTGTTCATCATTTCTCGAATTTGTTGCCAATCAGTTTTCATCCGAACTCCTTTTCAATGTTGTCTTTCCGCAGGATACGTTGTGTGAATTTCTGTGGACAGGTGAAAGGCAACTCCTGGCGAATTAGCGACTGATTCAAGAGATCAGATTGCTACCGCTATCACCCTCCGTAGGACGCACGTGTCAGCCTATTCAACAACACTTGAAAGCACATGTTTAAACACCCTCAGCGTTACGTCCTGAAAGCTACAAAACCTTGTGCCTTTGCCTACGGGTACGCCAGAATCCGCCGGCTTGTGCGCTTTAGGTTCACTCGGTAACTTGATTCGTGTCACTGACCTTCAGTGATCGGGTTTAGCAGCCCGTCAGACGAAGCGCATTTGCATTCATATAGTCAGGTCATTTCATGCCTGCACGTTATGGTAGCTGTGCGCAGGGGGCCCTCGGGCGCGCCGGATTTCGTCTCCGCCGGTCTGCTAACCTGCGCACAGCTGCCACCCTGCATTCGTTTAGCAGCGATTGGGTGATGGCTCCATATTTGGAGACTTAAATATGTTCAAGGTAACACCCAATCCACCAGACACCGATCCAGTGTCCCCGTACGAACCCGAGTCAAAAAAGCTCAATGAGGCCGCCGAACGCGCCCTCGACTTCCACTTCCCGTCGAACGCCGACATCAAAGCCAAACCTCGAACCCGCAGCACACTATTTTCCGTGGACCCGAAAGCCACAGCCGAAACCCTGGCGGTTTTTTTGGTCGAGACGTTGGCTTCGCTTGATGTGATGGTCCATCACTTGGTGGATCATTTGGAGGGGGAGGCGCGCTACGCGTTGCTGGGTATTTCAAACAGCATCATGGTGGCGGAGATCACGGCGAATGGGGTGCTGGATAAGATTGAGCCAGGCGTGTAACCGTTGTTTTGTGGCGGAGGAGTTTGTCGGATCGTAGCGCTTTGCTGTTGGGCAGCGTAGCGGCAAAAACAAAACAGGCCTGCTGCGCAGTCCAGCGGGAGCAAGCTCCCTCGCCACAGGTTATTCATTGTTCGATCTATCTATGTTCATAAAAGCGGGACGCTAGGCGTCTCGTCTCTATGCTGGTGTTGTCTGTATGATTGAGTCATTGACCGCATACTTAGTCCAACCCCAACCTCCATATTAAAAGGACGATCATGGATATCACTAACGTCGGTCGTTATAAGCTTAATTTCGATGCCATCAGCTTTAATATCGAGTGCCCCCTGGGAACCGCTAAGTTTTCGGGATTGGCAACATCCAATCTCCCGAAACTGTATGTCGTCTGTGTTGACGATCACCCCAACCCAATCTATATCGGCATGACCAAGCAGCCAATTCGTAATCGTCTTCGATTAGGATGGAACGCGAATGGTGAGAACGGATATCACGGCTACGCATGGCGTAGGAGTTTCACAACTGCCACGCTTGATGTTTGGTGCCACACCAATCCCACTGCAATGAATGATTGCATTGACGTCGAGACTGTTGAGGCCGAACTGGTTTATTTGATTCGCAAAGCAGGACAGTGGCCTTTATTCCAGACCGAAATCCATTTTCATCCGTCAACAGAAGTACATCGCGAAGTGGCTGCCAAAATTGGTGCTCACTATGGCCTTGCCATCGATAGCTCTGATGCCGAATCGAAGTTTGTGCCGTGACTGTCCGCTGCCACCGCTAGCTATCCAGCAAATGATTTCCCTAGCAGAGCTATCGATCAATCGAGTGTTGGATCAAGCAGACCCACAAGGGTAGGCGAGGGCGTTGTTTCTACAGGGTGTGAAGTAAAAAGCCCGTCCCCTTTTGAGGGGACGGGGCTTTATGCATTTCAGTGGTTCACTCGTAATACCCATCTCATTGCTGCTGAAAAGCAACCTTCACCCCAAGCCCAACAAACAACGTGCCGATAATTTTCCCTTCCCACCGACGCAGCCTTGAGAGCCCTTTGATCAACTGGCTCAACGGACGAATGCTGATGGAAATCAGGCTGGTATAGATCGCAGCGCTCAGCGTGTGAACCAAGTCGCCCGACGCAATGCCCAGCCCAGTGGCAATACCGACTTTACGTCCACCCTGAACAGTGCGTGTGATCACCAGCAGTACGGCGGGGCCAGGGATTAAAAAGAGTCCGATAACAACGGCTACGTAGGTCACGATAGAAGCCAGGTCAAACATCGCGGTTCACCTCAAGGCAGGGCAGGGCCACAGTTATCCTTAAATGAAATGCGAAAGCAAAGTTTATGCGTGACCTGCTTCAAACCGACGGCTGTCATCTTACAGCGCGTTTGATCTTCGAAATCCCACATCCTGCCGTTGCCACCCGCCAGCTCCATCTATCGTTTGAAAGTGTTGCTTTCTAAACGTCTTCTACACTGACCAAGCCTGTTCGTGACCCATTGTTCACGACCGCAGGTCAGCAGCCTGTTGCACGTTTGTTGGTAACGCCTTCCAGCTTTTGCGAGTTGACTCAAGCACTAATGAGCACCCTGCAATCCCACACAATCCGGATCACGAGGGGGAACACGCCATGAACGCAATAACGACCAAAGACGGCACGCAGATTTTCTATAAGGATTGGGGGCCGAAAGACGCGACGCCCATTGTGTTTCACCACGGTTGGCCATTGAGCGCGGATGACTGGGACAACCAGATGATGTTCTTCCTGCTCCAAGGCTATCGGGTGATCGCTCACGACCGCCGTGGGCACGGGCGCTCGACCCAGACGTGGGAGGGCAACGAAATGGACACCTATGCCGCCGATGTCATCGAGCTGACCGATGCGCTCGACCTCAAGGGTGCGATCCATGTCGGCCATTCGACCGGGGGTGGTGAAGTCGCACGCTACACCGCACGGGCCAAACCGGGACGCGTTGCCAAGGCCGTACTGATCAGCGCGGTCCCGCCCATCATGGTCCAATCGGAAAAGAACCCCGGTGGCTTACCACTGGAAGTGTTCGACGGGTTCCGCTCGGCATTGGTCGCCAGCCGCGCGCAGTTTTACGTGGATGTGCCGGCAGGGCCGTTCTACGGCTTCAATCGACCTGGGGCCAAGGTCTCGCAAGGCGTCATCGATAACTGGTGGCGTCAAGGCATGATGGGCGGCGCAAAAGCTCATTACGACTGCATCAAGGCGTTTTCCGAGACTGACTTCACCGAGGATCTGAAGGCGATTGAGGTGCCGACGCTGGTGATGCATGGCGAGGATGATCAGATCGTGCCGTTTGCAGACTCTGCGCCGCTGTCGGCCAAACTCTTGAAGCACCCCACGCTCAAGACGTACCCGGGCTTTCCTCACGGAATGCCGACGACCAACGCGGATCAGATCAATGCTGATTTGTTGGCGTTTATTCGCGGTTGAGCACTGCGTAGAACAAAGCCCCGTCCCCATTGAGGGGGCGGGGCTTTATGCATTTCAGCCGGCCGCAAAGCGTGATCCTCACGCGCTCATTGGCCAACTCAAAATTCTCAATATTGGCACTGTGTTCCACCCCGAGCGGCGTGTATTTTTTTACTTTCAGTGATCCCGACGCTAGACACAGGTGGATGAAACCGTGGCAACGAACGACCTTCTCAGCGTAAAAATCCCGGACAGCAAAATGGCTCGCGAAGTGACTCAGCTCATTCGTGACACCGAAAGCGAGTTTCTGTTTTCACACTCCACGCGCGTCTATTTCTGGGGCGCTTTGCTCGGTCAACAAAAGGGCCTGACCTTCGACCCAGAGCTGCTGTACGTCGCCGCAATGTTCCACGATCTTGGCCTGACATCTGTCTATCAAGAGAGCCAGTTGCGCTTTGAAGTGGACAGTGCGAACGCCGCGCGCGACTTCCTGCGCAGCCATCATATTTTCGAAGGGGACATAGAGAAGGTCTGGAACGCCGTCGCACTTCATACGACGCCGGGTATACCGGAACACATGCATTCAGAAATTGCCCTGTTGCAGGCAGGGGCGGGAATGGATGTGGCTGGTCGTGGCTTTGAGCAGTTCACAGACGAACAACGTGGGGCGGTCATCGCCCGCTATCCCCGCGGAACCGATTTCGCTCATAAGATGATCGACGAGTTTTATCAGGGGATGAAACATCGTCCTGGCAGCACATTCGGTACGTTTAACGATGATTTCCTGGCGTTCAAGGATCCGGGTTTTAAACGAACAAACCTCTGCAGCGTCATTCTCTGTTCGCATTGGGAGCACTGAGCAACGCGTCATCGTACAACGCGGCGATGATTCAATTCCCAGACATCCTGTCGACACCACCCGCCCATTCACACGGCTAGCGCTCCCACAGCTAGCAGCTTCTCTACGAATATCAAATCTCAATCCGCGCTAAATCCCCAGACAAACGGCCAACTTTCCGATTGACACCCCAACCCTTACCTCGATATAAAAGGCACAGTTGTACGACGACAGACGAGACATCGGCTGTTGAAGCCTAAAAATAAAAAGAGTGTCGGCCCCATCATGAATCCATCTTGCGTACTCATTCCCCCCAGCGTCGCTCCCTCTGGCTTGATGTTGTCTGCTCGCGTGCCCGCGCGATCAGCGTCGTCGCAGTCCATTGTCCCGTCAAAGCGTTACTAGCACTCGTCCAACAGCATTTTGTTGAACGCAAGACACGGCTGAACCCGACCAGCCTTGGCGCGGAATTCTCGCGTTTTGGCGATGCTCTACGACACAATTGATCTCGCTTGAAACCGAGAGATCATCACCATAATCCAATAATAAAGTGATGCCATGAATCTGAACGAGCCCATCAATGCGCAACGTGTCGGCCAGACGGTCGGCAAATACCGCTGGACGATCTGTGCACTGTTGTTTTTCGCTACCACCGTCAACTACCTCGACCGTCAGGTACTGAGTCTGTTGGCGCCGCAGCTGTCGACGCAATTTGGCTGGAGCAACACCGACTACGCCAACATCGCCTCGGTTTTCCAGTTTGTGTATGCGATTTCCATGTTGTTCGCCGGCCGCTTCGTCGACAAGATCGGCACCAAGAAAGCGTACATGTTTGCGATCGGCATCTGGTCCACCGGTGCGGTGATGCACGCCTTTGCAGTGCCGATGGGTGAGGGCATCGGCTTCCTGAGCAGTGCGCTCGGCCTCGCCGTGATCCCGGTTTCGATTGCCGGTTTCATGCTGTCGCGGGCCGTGCTGGCGATTGGTGAAGCGGGTAACTTCCCGATTGCGATCAAGGCCACTGCGGAATACTTCCCGAAGAAAGAGCGCTCGTTCGCGACTGGCATCTTCAACTCCGGCGCCAACGTCGGTGCGATCCTGGCGCCGATCTGCGTGCCGCTGATTGCCGGCATCTGGGGTTGGGAAGCCGCGTTTATCGTGATTGGTCTGTTGGGCTTCGTCTGGGTCGCGGTCTGGATCGCGCTCTACGAGAAGCCAGATCAACAGAAACGTCTGTCGGCCGAGGAACTGGCCTACATCCGTGCCGATGAGCCTGTGCAAGTGGTCACCCCGGAAGTCTCGGGTGTCGCTGCCAAAAAAGTATCGTGGTTCAAACTGCTGACCTACCGCCAGACCTGGGCGTTTGCCTTCGGCAAATTCATGACGGACGGCGTGTGGTGGTTCTTCCTGTTCTGGCTGCCAACCTATCTGTCGGCGCAATACGAGATGAAGGGCGCGGCCATCGTTGCACCACTGGCCGTGTTGTACAGCATGACCATGATCGGCAGTATCGGCGGCGGCTGGTTCCCGAGCTACTTCATGGCGCGTGGCGACAAGCCGTATGACGGTCGCATGAAAGCCATGCTGGTGATCGCGCTGTTCCCGCTGGTGGTCCTGCTGGCGCAGCCACTCGGCTACATCAGTTTCTGGGTGCCGGTGTTGCTGATTGGTGTGGGCGCCTCGGCGCACCAGGCGTGGTCGTGCAACATCTTCACCACCGTGTCTGACATGTTCCCGCAAAAAACCATCGCTTCGGTGGTCGGTATTGGCGGCATGGCCGGTGGTTTGGGCGGTGTGGTGATGACCAAGATCGGTGGTTACGTGTTCGACTACTACAAATCGATCAACGACATTCACACCGGCTACATGATCATGTTCGCCATCTGTTCGCTGGCCTATCTGGTGGCATGGAGCGTGATGAAAATGTTGGTGCCACGTCACAAGGAAATCACTGACCTGTAAAACGGCAGTCCGTGCAGTAGAAAGCCCCGTCCCACATCAGTGGGGCGGGGCTTTTTCGTTTCTGGTATCTGATCCGTATTTTTCCGGGTTATCTGCCTCTGTAATGCACTCAGTTGCAGGCTCACAATGACGGCCTACCGCGAACTCAAAATGTAGGAGGCCTCAAATGGGCAAGATGGCAATTTTCCTCGGTGGATTTCTGGTGCTGACCATTCTGATTGGCGCACTGGCCACCATCTCTCCGACTTAATCCTTTCCTCAAACATCCTCCCTCCAGCGCCGCGCCTGCACGACCAGTGCCGGCGCAAAGTGCAGCACTACCATGCGCACCAGGTGATGGGTGAGGATGAACACAACATTCAGCCCGCCACTGAAGGCGACGAGGGCGATGGTCTCGATGGCGCCCGGCATGTAGGCCAGCCATAGCGACAACGGATTGCTGCCCAGAAACTGCCCGGCGATGCCGGCAAATGCGGCGGCGATCAGCAGCATCAGGCCGACCGACATCACGGCGGCACGGCCGTGATGCAGGAGCTCGCCGAAAGAGATGTCCTTGAATTTCGAGCCAATCAACGCGCCGAGCAACACAGTCGCGAAGTCGACACTCCATGACGGCATGTGAAAGCCCTGCAAGTAGCCGGACTTGAGGTAGACGCCCGTGAGCACGATGGCGGTGAGCATGAACGGTGCCGGCACGCCGACGTTCAGCAACAAACGACCGAGCAGCAGGCAAAAGGCGATCAGCGACAGCAGGGGCAGCGCCATGCTCATGTCCAGCAGGCTGTTGTCGGCCACCGCCACGTTGGTCTGGCCGGGAATGCAGAAGCTGACGAGGAGGGTGATGGCGAGCAGTCGAACCAGATGCACGACAATCACTTTGCTGGACGCGCGTTCGGATTCGAGCAAGTCAAATATTGCCGCGAGTGCGCCGGGGTAGACCGCCAGCAGCGAATCCTTGCGGTTCCATCCGGCGATTTTCAGCAGCGCGAGGCCGGCCACCGAGCTTTGCACCATCAGGCAAAACAGCATCAAACCCAGGCTGGGGAGCATGGCCGCGACGGTGTGGCTGTCCCACGCGGTAAACATCAGGCCGGTCGCGATCCCCAGTACGATTTGCACGTAGCCGAGGCCGAAACGCAGGGTAGGGGAGAAGTGCAGACGACTGGCGATCAATGCCGACGCCAGGATCGACCCGAGCAACAGGCCATGGGGAACGCCGGCGTATTGCAAGGTGGCGCCGACGCCGGTGGCGATCAGTAAACACAACAGGGTTTTCATGAGTCTTCCTTGATTCGTGAATGGCCGACGCTTCCATCCGGGCCGCCCTGTTTTCCCACTGAATGGCATCAAGCGTCAAGAACGATGATCGACTCGCTGGTCATGTCCGTTAGGCGACATCTCCTGGCTTACTAGCGTTAGTCGGTAATCCGCAGAAGCGTTAGAGTCGTCCTCACGTTCCTGGCAAACCCGGATGCCCCACCATGACGCGCCCTCGTTTCCTGCCCGACAACTTCACCCTCACCCTGATCGGCGTCGTGCTGCTCGCCAGCTTTTTGCCCGCCAGCGGTCAGGTCGCGGTGGGTTTTGGCTGGCTGACCAACATCGCCATCGCGCTGCTGTTTTTCCTGCATGGCGCCAAACTGTCACGCGAGTCGATCATCGCTGGCGCCGGCCACTGGCGCCTGCATTTGCTGGTGTTCAGCCTGACCTTTGTGCTGTTTCCGCTGCTCGGCCTGGCGCTTAAACCGGTGCTGTCACCCCTGATCGGTGACAATCTGTACATGGGCATGCTCTACCTCTGCGCACTGCCGGCCACGGTGCAGTCGGCCATTGCGTTTACGTCCCTGGCGCGGGGGAATATTCCGGCGGCGATTTGCAGTGCGGCGGCGTCCAGCCTGTTCGGGATCTTTATCACGCCGTTGCTGGTGACGCTGCTGCTGAATGTGCATGGCGACGGCGGCTCGACGCTCGATGCGATTGTGAAGATCAGCGTGCAACTGCTGCTGCCGTTCATTGCCGGGCAGATCGCGCGGCGCTGGATCGGTGAATGGGTTGGGCGCAACAAGAGTTGGCTGAAGTTCGTCGATCAGGGTTCGATTCTGCTGGTGGTGTTCGGCGCGTTCAGCGAAGCGGTGAACGAAGGCATCTGGCAGCAGATCCCGCTGTGGGAACTGGCCGGGCTGGTGGTGGCGTGCTGCGTGTTGCTGGGGCTGGTGTTGGTGGCCTCGACGGTGCTGGGTAAAGCCTTCGGTTTCAATGTGGAAGACCGCATCACCATCCTCTTTTGCGGTTCGAAGAAAAGCCTGGCCACCGGCGTGCCGATGGCCCAGGTGCTGTTCGCCGGCAGCACCATCGGCGTGTTGATCCTGCCGTTGATGCTGTTCCATCAGATTCAGTTGATGGTCTGTGCGGTGCTGGCCCAGCGCTACGCCAAACGCCAGGAATCGGTTGCCGAACTGATGGCGCAAGTAGATCCTTGATCGCCTGAGTCCCAAGCGTCGTCTGGAGCTGTGCATGAAGGTTGGGGTGATTTCCGATACCCATGGTTTGCTCCGCGCCGAAGCGGTTGCGGCGTTGCAGGGCTGTGAGCGGATCATCCACGCGGGTGACATCGGCAGTCGCGACATACTCGATCAACTGGCGTCCATCGCTCCGCTGCATGCGGTGCGCGGGAACAATGACCTCGCCGAGCCGTGGGCGGCAGATATCGAGGATCTGCTGCGTTTCGATCTGAGCGGATGGAGCACGCTGCTGGTGCATGACATCGCCGATGTTCCGGCGTTGCTCGATGCTGACATCAAACTGGTGATCACCGGTCATTCGCATAAGCCGCACATTGAATGGCGCGGTGAGCGTCTGTTCCTCAATCCCGGCAGCGCGGGGCGGCGGCGCTTCAAGCTGCCGGTGACGCTGGCGTTGATCGAGGTGCTGGAAACTTCGATAGAACCGCGCCTGATCTCGTTATTGGACACCCCCTAATCAAACTGTGGGAGCGAGCCTGCTCGCGAAGGCGGTGTGTCAATCAACATCAATGCTGACTGATACACCGCCTTCGCGAGCAGGCTCGCTCCCACAGGGGATCTTCGTTGTGGTGTCGATTGTGATCAGTACCGCTGATATTTCGAACCGAACTCAGGGCGGTTCTCTGCCACCACCACACCACCGCGCACGGCGTTGCTCGGGCTGATCAGCGCCACACGTTCACGCAGTTCTTGCAGACGATCCGCGCCACCTTCAGCGACACGATTCTGGATCAGGCGATCCGAACCACCTTCCACGAGCAGTTGCTGATGTTGGCTGTGGGACACGGCGCTGGCGGTGTTCGCCGATGCCAGGTTAGACAGACCGAGACCACCGACCAGTGCCAGACCGAGTGCCAGGGACGAGACTTTCGAGAAGTTGAACATGGGTGATACTCCGTGCGTTTAGTTTGAGTGGGTCGGTAGCAGCTGCTATCCGGTGAACACAGTTAAACGCTCGGGTGTATCGGTGATGTGTGCGCGAACCCGTCGAAATCGGGGTTTGCGTATCTGTCGCGGGTTCTTATACAGACGGATACAAAACCCGATCAGGATTCGGCGCCAAGCAGCTCCACCGGGTAGGAGAACACGTAGCCTTCGCTGCGCACGGTCTTTATATAGGTCGGCTCGCGTGAGTCATCGAGCAAGCGTTGGCGCAAGCGGCTCACCAGCAAATCGATGGAGCGGTCGAACAGGTCGGCATCGCGGCCCTGGGTCAGGTTGAGCAACTGATCGCGGCTGAGCACCCGTTGCGGGTGATCGAGAAACACGCGCAGCAAACGGTATTCCGCGCCACTGAGGGCGACCATGGTGCCTTCGTCATCCAATAAGTGGCGAGCGGTGGTGTCGAGGCGCCAGCGGCCGAATCCGAGCAGGCGACCGGTTTCGGTGATCAGCAGGTTCGGTGGCAGCATCCGCGTGCGACGCAATACCGCGTTGATCCGCGCGAGCAACTCGCGGGCGGCGAAGGGTTTGGTCAGGTAGTCGTCGGCGCCCATTTCCAGGCCGAGGATGCGATCGGTTTCGTCGTTGCGGGCGGTGAGCATCAGGATCGGCGTGGCTTTGTGTTTGCCGGCGCGCAATTCCCGGCACAGCACCAGGCCGTCATCGCCGGGCATCATCAGGTCCAGCACGATCAGGTCGACTTGATTGGTTTCCAGGAAATGGCGCATCTGCCGGCCATCCGCAACCACCGTGGTGCGCAGGCCATTCTTCTTCAGGTAATTACCCACCAGCTCGCGGATCTCGCGATCGTCATCGACGATCAGGATGTGGTTCACGTGATCCATTGCTCAACCCTCTTGTTATTCGCTGTGGGAATTGTATCGCAGTGTATCGCAGGCGCTGTTTGACACCTTACGCCTTAATAACGCGGTGTTGACGACACATGGCAGATACCTCCGGGCGATTAAATGGCTTCCATCGAGACAAGACAACTTGCCTCACCGCCACTGACTATCGCCACCCTGAGGAACTGATCATGAACTGGAACACACTCATTGCCGCCAGCTTCTTCGCCGTCCTGAACGTTGCCGCGTTCTCGGCCCATGCCGCTGATCAAACCACACAGCCGGTCTTTGCTCACGGCACTCATCTGGATATCAAGAAAGTGATTTCCATCGAAGACACCGGCAGTGGTTGCGGCCTCGTCAATGCCCGCCTGAGCTACCTTGATTCCAGCGGTTCGCACAAAGTGCTCGACTACAGCAAGTTCGCGGATTGCGGCAATCAGGGTAGTTGATCCATCCACTACGTCGGGCAAAACAACAGACAAATGACTGGTAGGGAAATCACTATGAAGATGAATGTGTTGAGCCGTAAAACCGAATCACGCCGCCGCTTCATGGCGCCAACGATGCTCGCTGTTGCGTTGCTGCAGTTCGGTGCCTTGGGCGCTGCCACTGCGCAAGTCGCGACCCCGACTGAGGAGCCGGTGGTGGCGAAAGTTGAGTCGCACGACTCGTTCGGTCCACTGAAGCACGTCAAGGCTGGTTTGCTGAATGTGGCTTACGCCGAGGTGGGGCCCGCCGACGGCCCCGTGGTGATTCTCCTGCACGGTTGGCCCTACGACATTCACAGCTACAGCGAAGTCGCGCCGTTGCTGGCGGCCAAGGGTTACCGGGTGCTGATTCCGTATGCACGGGGTTACGGTGACACGCAGTTCCTGTCGGACAAGACCCTGCGCAACGGCCAGCCTGCCGCACTGGCCAGTGACGTGATCGACTTCATGGATGCGCTGAAAATCAAACAGGCCGTACTCGGCGGTTATGACTGGGGCGCGCGTTCGGCGGACATCGTCTCGGCGTTGTGGCCGGAGCGGGTCAAGGCGCTGGTGTCGGTGAGTGGTTACCTGATCGGCAACCAGGCCGCAGGCAAGAACCCGTTGCCGCCCAAGGCTGAATTACAGTGGTGGTATCAGTTCTATTTCGCGACCGATCGTGGCCAGGCCGGCTACGAAAAAAACCGTCACGACTTCGCCAAGTTGATCTGGCAGACCGCATCGCCAAAATGGACTTTCGACGATGCGACCTATGATCGCAGCGCTGTCGCGCTGAACAACCCGGACCATGTTGCGATCACCGTTTTCAACTACCGCTGGCGGTTGGGCATGGTGCAGGGCGAACCGCAATACGAAGCGCTGGAACAGAAACTGGCCACGGCGCCGTCGATTACGGTGCCGACCATCACGATGGAAGGGGACGCCAACGGTGCACCGCATCCGGCGGCCGAGGATTATGCCAAGCGTTTTACCGGTAAGTATGAATACCGGCTGATCAATGGCGGCATCGGCCACAACCTGCCGCAGGAAGATCCGCAGGCGTTTGCCAAGGCAGTGATCGATGCTGATCACCTGTAATAACCCAAACTAGCCCATGTGGGAGCGAGCCTGCTCGCGAAGAGGCCATGTCAGTCAACATAGATGTTGAATGACACACCGCCTTCGCGAGCAGGCTCGCTCCCACAGGGATTTTTGGTGTTAGTCGGGTCGTGGGTTATGCCACAACCTGATAACACGGCACATACGCCGCGCCACCCGGCAGTTTCATCCGGTGCTGGGCGACGAACGCTTTGAGCAGTTGATCCAGTGGTCGCATGATCTCGGCATCGCCGCGGATCTGATACGGCCCGTGCTGCTCAATCAGGCGAATGCCCTTGTCCTTGACGTTGCCGGCGACAATGCCGGAGAACGCACGGCGCAGGTTGGCCGCCAGTTCGTGGGCTGGCAGTGTCCGGCTCAGCTTCAGGTTGGCCATGTTTTCGTGGGTCGGGTCGAACGGGCGCTGGAAGCCTTCGTCGATCTTCAGCAGCCAGTTGAAGTGGAACGCGTCATTGCGTTCGCGGCGGAACTGTTTGACCGCTTTCAGCCCTTGGGTCATCTGCCGTGCCACTTCCGCCGGATCATCGATGATGATCTCGTAATGTTTCTTCGCTGCGTCGCCCAGCGTGGCGCCGACAAATGCGTCCAGTTGTTCCAGATACGGTGCGGCATGCTTGGGCCCGGTGAGGACGACCGGGAAGGGCAGGCCGGCATTGTCCGGGTGCATCAGGATGCCGAGCAGGTACAGGAACTCTTCAGCCGTGCCCGCGCCACCGGGGAAAATGATGATGCCGTGGCCGACGCGCACGAACGCTTCCAGGCGTTTCTCGATGTCCGGCAGGATCACCAGCTCATTGACGATCGGGTTCGGCGCTTCGGCGGCGATGATCCCGGGTTCGGTCAAACCGAGGTAACGACCGCCATGGATACGCTGCTTGGCGTGGGCGATGGTCGCGCCTTTCATCGGGCCTTTCATCACGCCGGGGCCGCAACCGGTGCAGATGTCGAGGCTGCGCAGGCCCAGTTCGTGGCCGACTTTCTTGGTGTATTTGTATTCTTCGGTGTTGATCGAGTGACCGCCCCAGCAGACCACGATCTTCGGCTCGACGCCGGGGCGCAGGGTGCGGGCGTTGCGCAGCAGGTGGAACACGTAGTCGCTGATGCCCTGGGAGGTGCTCAGGTCGATGCGCTGGCTGTCGAGTTCGTTTTCGGTGTAGACGATGTCACGCAGGGCGCTGAACAGCATTTCACGGGTGCTGGCGATCATTTCGCCGTCGACGAAGGCGTCGGCCGGGGCGTTCAGCAGTTCCAGGCGCACGCCGCGGTCTTGCTGGTGGATGCGGATTTCAAAATCTTTGTAGGCTTCGAGGATGGTCTTGGCGTTATCGACATGCGCGCCGGTGTTGAGGATGGCCAGGGCGCACTGGCGGAAGATGTTGTAGGTGCTGCCGGAACCGGCTTCGCTCAGTTGTTGGACTTCGCGTTGGGAAAGGGTTTCCAGGCTGCCTTTTGGGCTGACCGAGGCGTTGATTACTTGTCGTTGGGTCATTCAATGATCCTTAAAACGATGTCACTCGCCGAACCGCGCGAAGGGCATCCGAATAGTGTGTATCCATGGATGAAGATGGCACGAACTGGGCTATACCGCCATGTCCCCCGTTTGACGATGAAAAGATGAAAAGGAGCCCCAGCATAGCTAAATCCCTCGCAGAGGCGATAATGCCTGGCTTTCTTTTTGTCTCTGCTCCCAAGGAAACCTGTCGCGATGTTCGAAATCCAGCCGCAGAACGCTCAAACCTATCGACAACAGACGCGCCGCAGTACGGTGATTATTGCCCTGATGTTCCTCGCGCTGGCGATGGTGCTGTCCACGGCGGCGGTGGCGTTGTTCGGTGAGCCCGGCGGCGACAACCTGCGCTATAACGTCGGCGGCGTGTTTATTGCGGTGTTGCTGATGGTGGCGCTGATGCGCGGCAAGTTCTGGAACCAGCCCTGGATGGCTGCGGCAGTCTACGGCTGGCAGCTCAAACGCAGCCTGATGAGCGTCACCAACATCATGCATCAGGTCACCGCAGCGGTGGCGACCGGTGATCCAGTGGCCATGAAACTGCTGCGTTTCTACCACCTGGGCCTGCACCAGATGCACGAGCTGGACGCCAACTCCAGCGACCACAGTCAACTGGTTCGCGAGATGGATCAGCACAAGGCGCGAATGGAGGAACTGGGCATCGACACCGACCAGACCCGCCTGGACCCGGCCTGGCTTGAAGTGGTGAAACAGGCGTCGAAGTAAGGTTTCCCGACACAAACCCGTCACGGGACCGGCAAATCACCTATTGTGTTTCTGATGCGACATCTAAAGGGCGAACAGGAAAAATCGCCCTGTCATAACGAATCAGGGACTGTCATGGGGAATCCGTCCATCAAAGATCCGATTGCAAACCCGCGTCCTGCCACGCCTTGGGTGCCCGGCCAGATCGAGTCAAGGCTCAAGGTTCGCTATGCGGTGGTGCTGCTCGTCGCAGTGTGCCTGTCGATGACGGCGATCGTGTTCTGGGAAGCCTGGAACTCGCGCCAGTACCATCTGCAGGACAAAGAAGTAGCGATGTCCAACCTGGCGCAGACCCTGGCCTCGCAGGCGCAGGCGTCGATCAAACAGGCCGACACGCTGCTGTTTGCCCTGGTGGACCGCCTCGAAAACGAGGGTGCCGGCCCGCAGCAACTGCCGCGGTTGCAGCGTTTGCTCCGCACTGAACGCGACGAGCTCAAGCAACTGCATGGTTTGTTTGTCTACGACGAACAAGGGCGCTGGATCGCCAACTCCAATGGCGCAGAGGTGCCCAACGCCAACAATTCCGACCGTGAATATTTCATCTTCCATCGTGACCATCCCGACCGTGGTCCGCATATCGGTCGCTCGATAAAAAGTCGCTCGAGCGGTGAATGGATCATGACCGTGTCACGCCGGATCAATTATCCGGATGGCCGGTTTGCCGGGGTGGCGCTGGCCACGATCTATCTCAGTCATTTCCTTGAGCTGTACGACAGCATCGACATGGGCCAGAACGGGGTGATCAACCTGATTGCCGATGACGCCAGCATTGTTGTGCGTCGGCCGTTCAAAGAGGCGGACATTGGCAGCAGCGTGGCCAAGGGGCCGTTGTTTACCCAACTGTTGCCCAAAGGCGATTCCGGCACGGCCACCGTCAAGTCGTTTGTCGACGGTGTGGAGCGGGTGGTCGGGTTTCGGCGGGTCAGCGGCTATCCGCTGATCATCTTTGCCGCGCTGGACAAGGAGGAAGTCCTGGCCAGTTGGCGCAAAGAGACGGCGCTGAGCGCGGGGATCGTGTTGTCGCTGCTGCTGTTTCTGGGCGCGCTCGGTTACCGCCTCATTCACTTCATGAAGCAGCAACATCACTTCCAGCGCGTGTTGCTCGATGGTCAGGAAAAACTCATCGAGGTCAATCGCAGCCTAGAGCTGCTGGCCCTGGAGGACGCGTTGACCGGCCTGTCCAACCGGCGTCAGTTCGACCTGTTTATCCTCGCGGAAATGGGTCGCGCCCGGCGCACCCAGACCCACCTCGCGATGCTGATGATCGATGTCGATCACTTCAAGAGCTTCAACGACCGCTACGGTCATGTCGCCGGTGACGAGTGTTTGCGCCGGATCAGCGCGATCATCAAGGACAACATCAATCGCCCCGGCGACCTTGCCGCCCGTTATGGCGGCGAAGAGTTCACGGTGGTGCTGCCCGGCACGGACTATGTCGGCGCGTTCCTGGTGGCGGAAAAAATTCGTCACGCCGTCCTGCTGGATGACATCGAACACCTCGACAGCGCGGAGGGCAGGGTGACGGTCAGCGTCGGCGTTTGCGCCTACAACACCGCCTCGCAGGACCAGCCTGACGACGTGGTCACCGCAGCGGACAAAGCCTTATATGTGGCCAAGTCCAGCGGGCGCAACATGAGCGTGATTGCCAACTGAGGTCAGACAAACCGGTCGCTGCCCTGCACCAGTTTGGTGGACAGGTACGATTGCTTGAGTTTTTCCAGCCACCAGCCCAAAGCGCGGCCGTCATGATCGCCGCGCCAGCCGGCGTAGAGAATGTTCGGCTCGCGTGGGTCAGCCATTTGTTTTTCGACCAGCGTGCCGTTTTTCAGCAATGAGCTCACCCGGTGCCGGGGCAGCCAGCCAACGCCGAGGCCATCGCATTGGGCGAGCACTTTGGCGCGCATGGTCGGCACGGCAAGCACCGGTTGGCCACCCGACACACCGTAAGTGCTGCCCTCGGTGACCCGCGATGAATCTGCCACGACAATCGCCCGATGCTGCGCAACCATGGCCCGGGAAATCGGTTCTTTGGCCTTGGCCAGCGGGTGTTTCGGTGAAACTGCGAACACCCACTCCATTTCCCCCAACTGCATCCAGCGCAGGGTCGGGATTGCCGGTGGTTCGTTGGTGGCGCCGATGATCAGGTCCGCACGGCCTTCACGCAGGGCTTCCCAAACGCCTTTGAGGACCTCTTGAGTGATGCGCAGCGGCACGCCGGATTCCAGGGCATCGAACTCGTGGATCACCGGAATCAAGGCTTCGAATTCGAGCAGTTCGTCGGTGACAATCCAGAGTCGGCTTTCCCAGCCGTTGGCCACTTGCTGCACCCGCTGGGTCAGGCGGGACACGTCCTGCATCAACCGCGCCGCCTCGTTCACCAGCAACTCACCGGCCGGGGTGAGCTGCAAGCGGTAGCGACGACGGTCGAAGAGCAGCGCGTCGAAGCGCTCTTCCAGTTGCCGCGCGGCGTAGGACACGGTTGACGGCGCCTTGCCCAAGTGCGCAGCGGCACGCGACAGGCTGCCGGTTTCGCGGATGGCCTGGAGCAATGACAGGTCTTCAATCGACAGCATGGGTTCATCCTCGGCGTTTGTTTCAGGCGGCCCGGCGCAGTTTCCACTGCCTGAACAACCGAAGATAGACCAGCACGTTGATCGCCAGCACCACGCTGCCCAGCGCCCATTGAATCGCGGGCGTCAAACCGGCGGGGTAAATCACCGGCCAGACGTAGTGTTCGATAAAGCCGCCGCCGTAGCCGGTTTGCCCGGCGGCCTGGCGCATGAGGTTTTCCCACTGGGTCAGCGGGCAGGTCAGGTGCAAGACTTCGACCATCACGCCCCACGCAGCGGCGGGCAGGTGCGCCCAGATCAGCGGCCGCCATTTGAGCACCAGCAGCCCGCCGAACAGCACGAACAGAATGAACAGCAGATGAAACAGCACCAGCCCGTCGGCGGCGATCCGGTAAAGCATGTCGACTCCCTGACCTGATTAGGTGGATCGCCTCATGGTACTCGGACGCCTCCCGGTGTTCAGCGCAAATCTGCGAACTCGGCGCGCATCCGCCCGTTGTGTTTGGCGCGATAGAGCAACTTGTCGACCTGCTCGATGAAGTCGACGGCCGTCGCTTGCAGCGGCGCGACCGTGGTGCCGACGCCCAGGCTCACGCTCAACAGCGGCGATACCGGGGAAAACTCATGGACAATCTGCTGCTGACGAATCAGGTGCAGGCATTTGCGCGCCACCAGCCGTGCGGACTCGGCGTCGGTGTCCGGGAGCAGCCAGACGAATTCTTCGCCGCCGATCCGGGCGATGAAATCACGCGGTCGATTGGCCGCCAGTGACAACGTCTGGGCCACCTGGCGCAGGCATTCGTCACCCTTGATGTGGCCGTAGTGGTCGTTGAATTGCTTGAAGTAGTCGATGTCGAGGATCAGCAACGACAACGGCAAACCGGTGCGTTGGGCATTGCCCCATTCGCGCTCCATGACGGTGTCGAACATGCGTCGGTTGGCGATACCGGTGAGGCCGTCCTGGAACGAATACTCTTCGAGTTGCTTCTGCAGCCGGCTCAGGTGTTCTTCGGTTTTCTTGCGTTCGCTGATGTCGAACATGAAGCCCACCAGGGCTTCCACTTCATCGTCCTTGCGCACCACGTGCACCACGTCGCGAATCCACACGTAGTCGCCCTGTTGGGTCAGTGCCCGATAATCCGCCTCATGATCGACCCCGGCGCGCGATTGCGAGACGCAGAATTCCACCACGTAATCCCGATCGTCCGGGTGCATGCGCTCGACCCAGTCGTTGACCGTGACCCAACTGTCCTGCTTCCAGCCCAGTAACGCCTCGATCTGCGGGCCGATGTAGCTGAAGGTCATGGTTTTCCAGTCGATCCGCCAGGGAATCGCATTGGTTGACTCAAGCAGGGTTTTATAGACATCGCTATCGGGTTCGACTGAGCTCATGCAGGGCCTGGCCTCAAGGAAATATGCAGCGCCATCATGTTGCTACTATCGAGGCGAATCAAGCGCCCGGCCGATGAACGGAGCACCTTCACTAGACTCGCTCACGGCAAAAGTGCGCAAGATTGTTCAAGCCATCCGCCGCGACTGCTGGCACAGTCTCGGGTCTTTCACCGGTTGTAGGGCGTTATGACGAATTCAATCATGCCGCGCAGTGCCTTTCTGCGCGGCGCCGCGGCGATCATGCCGCTGTCCCTGGCCACCGCGCCTTGGGGCTTGCTGGCCGGATCCATGGCCATCGAGGCCAACCTCACGCCACTGCAAGGGCAGGGCTTGTCGAGCATCGTGTTTGCCGGGGCCGCACAGTTGGTTGCCATCGGCATGCTCAAGGGCGGCGCCGGGGTCTTTTCGATTCTGCTGACCACTTTGTTACTGACTTCGCAGCATCTGCTGTATGGCATGAGCATGCGTTCGGTGATTTCGCCATTGCCGGGGCGCTGGCGGGTGGGGTTGGGCTTTTTGCTCACCGACGAGTTGTTTGCCTTGACCAGCCAGCACGACAAACAGCAATTCAATCGCTGGTACGCGCTGGGCGTCGGGCTGACGTTTTACATCGCCTGGAACCTGTTCACGCTGGCGGGCATCGTGCTGGGCAGCAGCATTCCGGGGCTGGAGCATCTGGGCCTGGACTTCTCCATCGCCGCCACCTTCATCGCCTTGATTACGCCGGTGGTGCGCAACGTGCCCACGGTGGTGTGCGTCGCGGTGTCGCTGTTCTGTTCGGTGCTGTTCAGCTACTGGCAATGGGGCTCGGCGCTGGTGCTGTCCGGGTTGGCGGGCATGACCGCCGGTTTTATCTGCAACAAACTCTACCTGGGGCGTACAGCATGATGGTGTGGGCGGTGATTTTCGGAATGGGTGTGTTGGTGTTTCTCAACCGCTACGTGTTTCTCGAACCGCGGTTGCCGGTGCGCTTGAGCAGCAATGCCCGGCAGTTCCTCGGTTTCGCCGTGCCGGGCATGTTGACCGCGATCTGCGGGCCGATTGTGTTCATGCCCGACAAACAGCTGAATTTGCACTGGGACAACCCGTACCTGATCAGTTCGCTGGTGGCGGTGGGGCTGGTGCTCTACACCCGCAACACCTTGCTGAGCATGCTCCTGAGCATGGGGTTTTTCTTTTTGCTGCGTTGGTGGCTCTGAGTCGAGCGCTCGAATGTGATCTACGCTTAATGGGTCCCTTCACTGGAAGAGAGGTGCGCATGGCCAACGATCAAAAACATCCGGATTTTGAAGATGAGGATGAACCCACGGAGGATGAACCCACGAAGGAAGAGATCAAGCGGCAGGAAAGTTCGCGGCAGGACTGGAAACATGACGACAGTCGGGAACTGTCAGACCGCGACGAAGAGCGTCCGCTGAAGCCCTGACCACTTAAACGCGACACTGTACCTGTGGCGAGGGAGCTTGCTCCCTCGCCACAAGTTTTCGTTTGTCTCGAGATTTTCTTGAGTAAACGTCGGGATAAGTCAGATAGCCTCGTTCCAGCGTATCTGGGTGATGCCCAGTTGCGTGGCGGTCAACCGCGCGGCGTCGAGTGTGGCGTGTGCGGCGATCTTTCGCCCGGACTGCGGATAGGCATGGGCGGACGCCGAATGAATCGCGTCGACATCCGAAAACTGTTCGGCCAGTTTGAAAAAGTGCTGACGAACGCCTTCGAACAAATAGTGCACGGCGTAGGGGACGAGTTCGCTCATGTCTTGCTCCTGAGGTCAGCCTTGGGCTTGGGCTCAGCAGTGGAATGGGGAATTCAGGCAGATCTGCGGTGCAGGCAGTGTGCAGAAATAAGTGCGCAGAAATGAGAAGGCTGAAAAGAACGAGGCCCGCAGGCCTCTACTACTGAGAGTGCAACGAAGTCCGGTTCGTTCAGTTCTTGTGCTGAACGGCACCGGGCCTCATTTCAAAGGTCTTCCAACGACGGAAAATCCGGGTGGGAAGCCCGATAGCCCAATTTCCTGTCGATCCATGCATTCAGCTCGTTGACCATGACCGGCGGGGTGCCGGCGTAGGTGGCGAGGGTCGAACGCAGGATTTCGTTGATATTGGGGATAGAGCGCAGGTTTCGGGTCTTTATGTATTGCCCGATAAAGCAGTCAAGTTGATAGCGTTCTGTCATAGACAGGTACACACACTCCAGGCTGCTGACTTGATTAATTACAAGATCGTCGCGCAACTTAGTTCTCTGCAAGGCTTGTTGATTTATAAGGATTTCCTTCTTTGTTGACTCTTTGGTCAACTGGGCGATGCCACGGAAATGCGGCGCGCATCCTAACTTTAGTGTTACTGAATGTATGTACGATAAAGACATTGTCAGACAAGCGGTTGAGGCCCGATCTCAAATACACGCGGCATGTGTTTCTGAGATGAAACAGTCTGTGTAACGCTTATGCGTTGAAGTTTTTGAGCGATAACTTTCTTGTATATACAGAACCGTCCAACTGGTCAGTCCTGAATAAGCTTATTAATCAAGGTACAAGACTGGTTTCTGACGTTGCCGACCGCTTTGTCGACCCTGTACCACTCGAACCTGTCACTGGTTTCCCCCTGCAGCAGCACCATCTGTTCGGCACGTTCTTTAGGCGTGGCCGGATCGAGCCATTCCCGCGCCAGTTCCGGCGACAACACCACCGGTCGCCGGTCATGAATGTCGAGCATGCCGCCGGCGCTGTCCGCCGTGATGATGACAAAACCGTCGTCGCTGCGCGGTTCATTGCCAGCGCTCGGGAACTGGCCAATGGCGGCGCAGTAACTCGGCGCGCCATCCTGTCGGCGAATCAGCCATGGTGCTCGCGTCGAATCGCCCGCATCAACCCATTCGAACCAGTTGTCGATCGGCACAATCGCCCGGTGCGGCCAGATCCCCCGGAAGAACGGGCCGTGCGCGACTTTTTCAACCCGCGCGTTGATCGGCGCTGCGCGATCCTTCGCCCAGTGCGGGCGCCAACCCCAGCGCACCGGATCGGCGTGCAGCCCGTCCAGCTCAAGATGCAACAGGGCGAGTTGAGTGGTGGGCGCCGCGTTATAGCGGGCCAGGGGTTCATCCCCGACGTGATTGATCATCGCGTCGGGAATGCTCAGCACGGCAACGAAATCGTGAATGCCACGGTACTGCGACAGACGTCCACACATCGGCTGACCCTGCGGTTGGAAAGCGCTGACGAGAATCTTCAGCTTAGCCTTCAGATCACATGGGCACGCTGCAGTTCGGTCAACGACAACGCCTTCAAACTGGCCAGCCGTGGATCGCGCCGATCCCGTGGATGCGGCAGCTCCACGGCCAGTTCCTGACGGATGCTGCTGGGCCGGTTGTCCATCACCAGCACCCGGTCGCTGAGGTACAGCGCTTCATCGACATCGTGGGTCACCAGCAACAGGGCGATGGCGTGACGCTCCGCGAGTTGCAGCAGCAGATCCTGCAGCTTCATGCGGGTAAAGGCGTCCACCGCACTGAAAGGTTCGTCCAACAGCAAAACCTGCGGCCGCGAGTACAGCCCCCGCGCTATCGCGACGCGCTGCGCCATGCCGCCGGACAGGGCTTTGGGCAGTGCCTGGGCGAAACCGCCAAGGCCGACTTCCTCAATGAGTTGCGTGACCCAGGCTTTGTCGTAGTGGTTGTCGGCACTGAAACCGATGTTTTGTTCGACCGTCAGCCAGGGCATCAGCCGCGGTTCCTGAAAGACGAAGGCCACTTCCCCGGCGGTGTTGCGCAGTTCGCCCTGGAAGTCCTTTTCCAGCCCGGCGACGATGCGCAGCAAGGTGCTTTTACCGCAACCGCTGGGGCCGAGCAGGCTGACGGTTTCCCTCGGCTGCAATTGCAGGTGAATGTTTTTCAGGACCGTGGTGGCGGCAAAGGTTTTGCGCTCGACGCGGATGTCCAGCAGGTGTGCGGTCATGGCTCAGTCCTCGGCGCTATATCTTCGGCACTCTGGCCGTTAAAGGTGTCGCGCCACGCCAGGAAGCGTTTCTCCAGGCCGGCGAGGAGGCCGTCGCTGAGCTTGCCCAGCAGCGCCAAGACGATGATGGCGGCCAGCACGATGTCCGGACGCGACGTCTCGCGACCGTCACTCAGCAGATAGCCAAGGCCTTTGGTCGCGGCGATCAGTTCAGCGGCCACCAGAAACATCCAGGCCAGGCTCATGCCGCTGCGCAACCCGGTGAACAGGCCGGGCAGGGCGGCGGGCAGCAGAATCCGCCGGACCAGTCGACGTCGACTGAAGCCGTACATTTGCCCGACTTCGACCAGCTTGCGGTCAATGTCACGGATCGCCGCGACGCCGTTGAGGTACACCGGAAAGAACGCGCCGATGACGATCAGGACGATTTTCGAGGTCTCGTCGATGCCCAGCCACAGCAACAACAGTGGCACCCAGGCCAGGCTCGGGATCGAGCGCAAACCGGCAAACGTCGGTTCCAGATACGCCTCGGCTTCACGGCTCAACCCCACCCACGCGGCGAAGGCAAGCGCGAGGCTGGCGCCGATGGCGAAACCGATCAGCACCCGCAGCAGGCTGGCGCTGATGTGCTTCCACAGCGCCCCTTCGGCCAGGTCCCTGAGGGTCAGCGCCACTTCGCTCGGGGCCGGCATCTGGTAGGAAGGCAGCCAGCCGATACGCACGACGAACTCCAGCAACAGAACAATCAGCACCGGCAATACCAGGCCCTTGAGGCGCAGGCGCCAGGCGTTGTGCAAGGACACGCTGGCGCGGCGCGGTGCGGGCAATTCGAGTGGCAGGTTTTTGCTTTTGCTGGTCATGAGTCCCCCGTTACTGACGGGCCACGGTTTCTTTGAAGCCGGTATCGAGCAGTTGATCGATGACCTGATCGACATTCACCCCGCGACGAACCAACTCCTCGGACACGAGGATCGGGGCGGCGGCTTTCGAGGCGATCACATCCTTGGCGGTTAACTGCGGGCTGCTCAGGTCGGTGCGTGACAATTGCAGCGTGGCCACTTCAAGCGGCAGGCCGGATTCGCTGGCGAGCAACTTCGCCAGTTCATCAGGGTTTTTCACCGCCCATTCACGGGCCTGTTCATAGGCCTTCAATACAGTCTCGACGGCTTGCGGATGCTCTTTGGCGTAGGTGTCCGTCACGCTGACCACGCCATAACTGTTGAACTGAGTGTTGCGATACAGCAGACGCGAACCGGCCTGAACCTGACTGGCCGCCATGTGCGGATCAAGCCCGGCCCACGCGTCTACATCACCTTTTTCCAGGGCGATGCGCCCGTCCGGGTGCTGCAGATGCACCAGCTCGACATCGTCTTTGCTCAAGCCGGCCTGTTGCAGGCTGCGCAAGGTGAACAGATAGGGATCGGTGCCTTTGGTGGCGGCGATTTTCTTGCCTTTCAGATCGGCTACGGTTTTGTACGGCGAATCCTTGCGTACCACCAGCGCAGTCCATTCGGCACGGCTGTACACGTAAACCGATTTGATCGGGCTGCCGTTGGCGCGGCTGAGCACGGCGGCCAGGCTGGCGGATGAAGCGAAATCGACGCCGCCGCTGTTGAGGTATTCCAGCGAACGGTTACTGCCCTGGCTCAGGACCCAACTGACCTTGGTCTGTGGCAGGGCCTTTTCGAGAAAACCGAAGTGCTTGAGCACCAGGCTCACCGGCGAGTAATAGGCGTAGTCCAGATGCACTTCGGCCGGTGGCGCTTCGGCTGCTTGGGCCAGCGGTTGCAGACTCAGGGCCAGTGCGCATGCACTGAGCAGGTACCTGACGTTGGAAAAGCGGAAGGTGGATTTCATGGGCGGGCTCCGGGCAAGGCGGCGATATTTTTATATCCGAAAAATTATTTTGTCTGATTGCTTCCTGCATAAATGGAATATTGCAGGCTCTGTGCCATGTTCGGAATTCGCCGGTTTATCGAACGTTTTCGCTGATCAGGGACGTTTGAGCTGTTCCGGGGCGGACACAGTGTTGGGTCGCTGTTGCCGGGGCAACACTGCCTGTTTCAGGTCATGAGCTTATGCATAAATAGAATTTACAAAGCGTTTTGTAAGAGCGTTAGGGTCTATATAAATAACGCCCCGGAGCCTCCGATGAACCTGTCCCGACTCATGCGCGGTCTGTTGACCAGTGCCCTGTTCGCCACCCCGATGACCTACGCTGCCGACCCCGTGGTCCTGCATGTCGGCGATCAGAATTACTACAACGTGCGCGCCTCGGTGGAGGCGTCGGGGGTGCTGGAAGGCGCGTCCTATACCGTCGACTGGAAACACTTCCAGGCCGCAGCACCGCTGGCCGAAGCGCTGAACACCGGCGCGCTGGACGTGGGCTTTCTCGGGGATTCCGGGTTCCTGTTCCTGGCGGCCAAGCAGGCGCCGGTGAAGCTGATCGGTGTGTCGCGGCAGAACCCCGACACCATCGCCTTGCTCGTGCCCAAGGATTCACCAGTGCACAGCATTGCCGATCTCAAAGGCAAGAAAGTCGCTTACTGGCCCGGCGCCTGGAGCCAGCAATTGACCCTGCGCGCACTGGAGAAAGCCGACCTGCCGGAAGACTACGTCGACTTCATCAAACTGATGCCGATCGATGCTGCTGCGGCATTGCCTCAAGGCAGCATCGACGCGTTCCCGGTGTGGGAACCGTACATTTCCCAACAGATTCTGTTTTCCGGTGCGCGACCGATTCTCACCGCTAAAAACCTGATGCCGGGCCTTAGCGCCATCGCCGCGTCGACACCGGCCATCGACACCAAACGCGAAGCCATCGCCGACTTCCTGGGGCGCCTGAAAAAGGCTCGGGCCTGGGTCGACAGCCACACCGATGAATACGCCGATCTGTGGGCGAAGAAGGCCAACCTCGATCAGGACGTGTCGCGCCACTGGTTGCGTCAGGCCCACATGACCGTCGGCCCGGTGGATCAGCAAGCCGCAGCGGATCTGCAAAGCACCGCGGACTTCCTGTTCAAGGTCAAGGCGCTGCCAACCGAACTGGCGACCGCACCGATCATCGACCACTCGTTCCAGCAGGCCCTGGCGCAGTAAACGAGGAGGGGGGCGGAGGAACCAAACACTGTGTACGCTGTTCCAAGCTCGGCCCGCGTAACTGGCGGGTCGGCGAAGGAAGAGCGGGCGAAGGATTTTTGCCATTCTAAGTGTTGACCGTCATGGTCTGGCCCAAGGCAAAACATGAAACAGCTGTTCAAGGTTCTCTCTGCACTCGTCATTGCCTTCGGGCTGGCAGGGTGCATTTCGGCACCCATCGAACTGACCCCACAGACTGAACAACGTCTACAGGCCCAGGCACCGATTCGTTTTTTGCTGACTTTCGACGACGGCCCCAGTGCTTCGAGTTTCTGGAACCCCACCGCGACGGTGCTCGACAGCCTGAAAGACAACCCGCTGCAGCCCGACATCAAAGCGGTGTTTTTCGTGCAGACCGGTGCGCCACGCGCCGGCAACAGTGATATCGGGCGCGAACTCATGCATCGCGAACATGCAGAAGGGCAGGTGCTGGGTTTTCACACCGCCACTCACTGGCACACCAATCACCGCTCGCTGAGCCCGGAAGAACTGGAACAGTCGCTGAGCAAGGGCAGTGCCGACATCGCAGCCATTACCGGCGCGCCGCCAACCCTGGTTCGTCCGCCATTCTGGAACTACGACAAACGGGTTTTCGCGGCGTATCAGCAGCACGGCATGCATGTGCTGCTGACCGATTTGAGCGCCAATGACGGCAAGATCTGGGGTTTCAACGCCAGCCCCCGGCGTCGCTCGCATATGCTGCGTTCAATGTCTGAAGTGCGTGAGCGCATCGCCCAGGGCGAGTTTCCAACCGTGGACGGGGTGATTCCGGTGGTGGTGACCTTCCACGACCTCAACCGCTACACCGCCCGGCACGCCCGCGAATACCTGCAAATCCTGATCGACAGCGCCAAGGCCACGGGTGTGCCGCTGGCGCAAAAAGCGTTTTACGACGATCACGACGCCGTGCTGCGCGCAGCCATGGCGCGCACCGTCAAGGACAGTTCGCAGCCAGTGGAACTGCCGGGGTTCTGGAACTGGTTCTGGGACCACAATGCCCATTAAAACCTCGCCAAGATGCGAGGCAGGTATCACTTTTAGTGAGCATTGGCTGGGGCGGAAAGTAAAAAGGCCATCTATTCTGATCAGGATGATTTCGACCAACCGCCACGGAGGCGACAGCGATGGTTCCCATTTCAGTCCTTTGCAGCATTGTGGAATCTGGCTTCGAGCCACTTTCTTGCGATTGCACGGTGAGTGCCGACGGGTTACTGCGCATCAAAGTATTCGACCGCGCCACGGGGCGAATTGATCTGTTGCTCAACGGCGTATCGCCCGCCGAGTTGACCACGATCCGCGCGATCTCCGACTTGGTGGGCGAGTTGCGCGTCGAGATGAGCGCCGGCCGCCGAGCCTTTGCCGGCTGATCCACCTAACTAACACTGATCTGTGGCGAGGGAGCTTGCTCCCGCTGGGCTGCGAAGCGGCCCTAGAAAGCTGACCGAGTTTTTTCTGAAGTACCACAGTGCCTGTTTGGGGCTGCTGCGCAACCCAGCGGGAGCAAGCTCCCTCGCCACAGGGGTGTGCGTGCTCTTCAAGTGTTCTGCGGTTGCAGCTCTTCGATCATCTTCAAGCAATGATTCAACCCCGGTGACACATCACCCACGCGCCGACTGAGAATGATCGGCGAAGTGGCGTTGTCTTCCAGCAACGGGGTAAAGCCAATGTCGTCGCGGTGCAGCAATTGCACCGACGCCGGCACCAGCGTAACGCCGATCCCGGCCCCCACCAGCCCTATGGCCGTTTGCAGTTCGTTGGTCCATTGCGCCACGTGAATGCTCACGCCATAGGACTCGAACAGTGCAATCACATGGTCGGCGTAGCTCGGGCGCGGATTGCCGGGGTACAGGACAAAGGGTTCCTTGGCCAATTCGCGCAGGCTGATCGGCCTGGCCAGCAGTGGATGGCCGGCGGGCAGGGCGGCGACCAGGCGATCTTCGGTGAGCACCGTCTGGACGATCGCCGGATCGTCGATGCGAATACGCCCGAAGCCAATATCGATCCGCCCGGCCTTGAGCGCCTGCACTTGTTGCAGCGTGGTCATTTCCGACAACCCCAGTTCAAGCTCCAACGGCTCGCCGCTGCGCAGGCGGCGGATCAATTCCGGCAGCACGCCGTACAGGGTCGAAGGCGCGAAACCAATGCCCAGCCAGGTCTTTTCCCCCAGGCCGATCCGCCGTGTGTTGTCGCAGACCTTGTTCAGTTGTTCTAGCAGGGCAGTGGAATGCTCATGGAAAAACCGCCCGGCTTCCGTCAGTTTCAGCGGTCGGCCACGCTCTATCAACAACACGCCCAGTTCGTCTTCCAATTGCTGGATCTGCCGGCTCAGGGGCGGTTGAGCGATGTGCAGCAGCTCGGCGGCGCGGGTGAAGTTGAGGGTTTGAGCCAACACCTGAAAATACCGCAGGTGACGCAGTTCCATGGAGCCTCCGAACGTCAGTCGTTTGCATACCTTAAAGGTATCAAGTCAGACCAATTCTATATTGGCATCGTGAAAAAAGCCGTACGAGAATCGGTTCCAGAACTTTAAGAACCTGACGGGTATCGACATGCGTGCAACAGCCATTGAATCCATCGAGACGATCATCGTCGATCTGCCGACCATTCGCCCGCACAAGCTGGCGATGCACACCATGCAGAATCAGACCCTGGTGATCATCCGCGTGCGCTGCACCGACGGCATCGAAGGGATCGGGGAATCCACCACCATCGGTGGCCTGGCCTATGGCAACGAAAGCCCGGACAGCATCAAGACCAACATCGACAAACACTTTGCGCCGCTGCTGATCGGCCAGGACAGCGGCAATGTGAACGCCGCCATGTTGCGCCTGGAACGCAGCATTCGCGGCAATACCTTTGCCAAATCCGGGATCGAAACCGCCTTGCTCGACGCCCAGGGCAAGCGTCTCGGCCTGCCGGTCAGCGAGTTGCTCGGCGGACGTGTGCGTGATGCCTTGCCGGTGGCCTGGACCCTGGCCAGCGGCGACACCGACAAAGACATCGCCGAGGCGGAAAAAATGCTCGACCTGCGCCGCCATCGCATCTTCAAACTGAAAATCGGTGCCGGTGAAGTCAACCGCGACCTGGCCCACGTCATCGCCATCAAAAAAGCCCTGGGTGACCGCGCGAGCGTGCGGGTCGACGTCAATCAGGCCTGGGATGAAGCAGTCGCATTGCGCGCGTGCCGGATCCTCGGCACCAACGGCATCGACCTGATCGAACAGCCGATCTCGCGCAACAACCGCGCCGGCATGGCGCGCCTGAACGCGATGAGCCCGGCGCCGATCATGGCCGACGAATCCATCGAATGCGTGGAAGACGCCTTCAACTTGGCGCGCGAAGGTGCAGCGTCGGTGTTTGCCTTGAAGATCGCCAAGAACGGTGGCCCGCGCGCCGTGTTGCGTACTGCCGCGATTGCCGAAGCGGCCGGCATCGCCTTGTACGGCGGCACCATGCTCGAAGGCGGGCTCGGCACGATGGCCTCGGCCCATGCCTTTATCACCTTGAACAAACTGGCCTGGGACACTGAACTGTTCGGCCCGTTGCTGCTGACCGAAGACATTCTCAGCGAGCCGCTGGTGTATCGCGATTTCGAGTTGCATGTCCCGCAAACACCGGGCCTGGGCCTGAGCCTGGATGAAGAGCGCCTGGCGTTTTTCCGTCGCGACAAAACATCCACTTCCGTTCATCAAGCCTGAGGAGAGATCATGCTATTCCACGTAAAAATGACCGTGAATCTACCGGTCGACATGAACCCCGAAGCCGCCACCAAGCTGAAGGCTGACGAGAAAGCCCTGGCCCAGCGCCTGCAAGAGCAGGGCAAGTGGCGCCACCTGTGGCGCATCGCCGGGCACTATGCCAACTACAGCGTTTTCGATGTCGACAGCGTTCAGGAATTGCACGACCTGCTGATGCAACTGCCGCTGTTTCCCTACATGGCGATCGAGATCGACGCGATGTGCCGGCATCCGTCTTCCATCCGCGCGGATGACCGCTGAACCCAGCCTGTTCAGTTCGCTACGCTAATAATTACAAGATGAGGAACCACCATGAACGTCAAGATTTCCCACACTGCCAGCGCACAAAAGTTTCTCGAAGACGCCAGCGGCCTGCTCAATGATGCCGGCAACCCGCGCGTCAAAACCCTGATCTACCGCATTCTGCGTGATTCGGTGAACATCATCGAAGACCTGGCCGTGACCCCGGAAGAATTCTGGAAAGCCGTCAACTACCTCAACGTGCTGGGCGCGCGTCAGGAAGCCGGATTGCTGGTGGCCGGGTTGGGTCTGGAGCATTACCTCGATCTGTTGATGGACGCTGAAGACGAGCAGGCCGGCAAATCCGGCGGCACGCCACGTACCATTGAAGGACCGCTGTACGTAGCCGGCGCACCGCTGTCCGAAGGCGAAGCGCGACTCGATGATGGCCTCGATCCGGGTGTCACGCTGTTCATGCAAGGGCGCGTGTTCAACACTGCCGGCGAACCGCTGGCCGGCGCCGTGGTAGATGTGTGGCACGCCAACACCGGAGGCACTTACTCGTACTTCGATGCCACGCAGTCGGAGTTCAACCTGCGTCGTCGCATCGTCACCGATGCCGAAGGTCGCTACCGTTTCCGCAGCATCGTGCCGTCGGGTTACGGCTGCCCGCCGGACGGTCCGACCCAGCAATTGCTCGATCAACTGGGCCGTCACGGCCAGCGCCCGGCGCACGTGCATTTCTTTATCTCGGCACCGGATCATCGTCACCTGACCACCCAGATCAACCTCGATGGCGATCAGTACCTGCACGACGATTTCGCCTACGCCACCCGCGACGAATTGATCGCCCACATCAGCTTCAGCGACGACCAACAACGCGCCGCGGCGCACGGTGTGAGCGGGCGGTTTGCCGAAATTGAATTTGATTTCACGCTGCAGTCAACTGCCCAGCCCGAAGAGCAACAACGCCACGAGCGGGTTCGCGCACTGGAAGATTGATAGCGCGATCAACCCTGTAGGAGCGAGCCTGCTCGCGAAAGCGCAGTGTCAGTCAACGTTGAAGTTGAAGCTGACGCCGCCTTCGCGAGCAGGCTCGCTCCCACAGAGGTTTTCAGTCAATGTTCTAGACTTGACCTGACACCGCCGATAACAACAACGAGAGTGACCCGATGATGCACGCGCAACTGTTGAGTCAGCGCAGCAGAGTATTCGACCATGCCGACCCTTATGCGGTATCGGGTTACGTCAATCAGCATGTCGGCAACCATTGCATCCTGATGCCCAATGTCGGCCGGCCGCTGGCCAGCCTCGATCACCGCAAATTCGCCAGCCTGGACCTGTGCCGCATCAGCTACGGCGCCAGTGTGCGGGTGACCTCCGGCGCACTCGACAGCATCTATCACCTGCAAGTGCTGCTGCGGGGCAACTGCCTGTCGCGTGGGCGGGGTCAGGAACATTACTTCGCGCCCGGTGAGTTGCTGCTGATCAACCCCGATGAACCGGTCGACCTGACCTATTCCGACGATTGCGAAAAATTCATTCTCAAGATTCCTGTCCGTTTGTTTGAGTCGGTGTGCGACGAACAGCGCTGGCGGTATCCGGGGCAGGGCGTGCGGTTCCTGGAGAACCGTTATCAGCTCGATGAACTGGAGGGTTTCGTTGGCTTGCTGGCGATGATTTGTCAGGAAGCGGAGGCCACTGAACAGATTCCACGAGTGCAGGAACACTACGCGCAGATCATCGTCAGCAAGATGCTCAGCCTGATGAAAACCAATGTGATTCGTGGCAGCCTGGGTTCGCCTGCTTTCGAGGTGATTACCGATTACATCGCACGCAACCTCAAGCACGACATCGACAGTGAGGAACTGGCACGCCAGGCGCGGATGAGCCTGCGTTCGCTGTACGGGTTGTTCGAGCGCAACGCGGGAACGTCGCCACAACACTACATCCGGCAGAAGAAACTCGAACGCATCAACCAGTGCCTCAGCGACCCGACGTGCAACGTGCGCAACGTCACGGAAGTGGCCATGGATTACGGCTTCCTGCACCTTGGACGGTTCTCCGACAACTACCGCAAACAGTTCGGCGAACTGCCCTCCGACACCCTCAAGCGCCGGCACTGAGCGCGGGCGATTCCTCCTGTGGCGAGGGAGCAAGCTCCCTCGCCACAAAGTCGTCGTCGCATTTTCGGTTGCAGTAAACGGATACACATCTGCACCCAGCGGATAGTTCGCCCCGTCCCCCCGTCCTAGCATGGCCCTGCCTGAATAAAAACAATGGAGGCGGCGGCCATGTCCCTGCGACCCGAATACCTTCACTCCCTGCTTGAAGATGACAAGGAAACCGGCATCTACCGCTGCAAGCGCGAGATGTTCACCGATCCACGGTTGTTCGATCTGGAGATGCAACACATCTTCGAAGGCAACTGGCTGTACCTGGCCCACGAAAGCCAGATCCCCAACGTCAACGATTTCTACACCACCACCATGGGGCGCCAGTCGATCTTCATCGCGCGCAACAAGGACGGTGTGCTCAACGCCTTCATCAACGCCTGCAGCCATCGCGGCGCGACGCTGTGCCGGCACAAGACCGGCAACAAAAGCTCCTACACCTGTCCCTTCCACGGCTGGACGTTCAACAACTCCGGCAAGCTGCTCAAGGTCAAGGATCCGGCCGCGGCCGGTTACCCGGCGAGCTTCAACTGCGAAGGCTCCCATGACCTGACCAAAGTCGCGCGATTCGAGTCCTATCGCGGCTTCCTGTTCGGCAGCCTCAAGGCCGACGTGGTGCCTTTGGTTGAACACCTCGGCGAGTCGGCAAAGATCATCGACATGATCGTCGACCAGTCCGCCGATGGCCTGGAAGTGTTGCGCGGTTCTTCGAGTTATATCTACGAAGGCAACTGGAAACTCACTGCCGAAAACGGCGCCGACGGTTACCACGTCAGCTCGGTGCACTGGAACTACGCCGCCACCCAGAACCAGCGCAAGCAACGCGACGCCGGTGACAGCAACCCGACCATGAGTGCCGGCACCTGGGCCAAGCAGGGCGGTGGTTTTTACTCCTTCGACAAGGGCCACATGCTGCTCTGGACGCGCTGGTCCAACCCCGAAGATCGCCCGTTGTATGAACGTCGCGACGAGTTGGCCCAGGATTTCGGTCAGGCCCGCGCCGACTGGATGATCGAGAACTCGCGCAACCTGTGCCTGTACCCGAACGTGTACCTGATGGATCAGTTCAGCTCGCAAATCCGTATCGCCCGGCCGATCTCGGTCAATCGCACGGAAATCACCATTTATTGCATCGCCCCCAAAGGCGAAAGCGACCACGCCCGTTCCAGCCGGATTCGCCAGTACGAGGATTTCTTCAACGTCAGCGGCATGGCCACCCCGGATGATCTGGAAGAATTTCGCTCGTGCCAGACCAGCTATCAGGGCAGCGTCACCACCTGGAATGACATGTCCCGGGGCGCCGAGCACTGGATCGAAGGTGCGGACGAGGCGGCCAAGGAGATCGACCTGCACCCGCTGCTCAGTGGCGTGCGCACCGAGGACGAAGGCCTGTTCGTGCTGCAACACAAGTATTGGCAACAGACGATGCTCAAGGCGCTGGCCGCCGAGCAGTCCGAATTGATTGCCGTGGAGGCCGTGCAATGACCATCACCTACGAGGCCGTGCGCGATTTTCTGTACCGCGAAGCACGCTACCTCGACGACAAGCAGTGGGACGACTGGCTGGAGCTGTACGCCGCCGATGCGTCTTTCTGGATGCCGTCCTGGGACGACAACGACGAATTGACCGAGGACCCGCAGCGGGAAATCTCGCTGATCTGGTACGGCAACCGCACGGGGCTGGAAGACCGCATCTTCCGCATCAAGACCGAGCGTTCCAGCGCGAGCATTCCGGACACGCGAACCTCGCACAACCTCAGCAACATCGAGCTGCTCGAACAGGCGGACGGTCTGTGCAAGGTGCGCTTCAACTGGCACACGCTGAGCTTTCGCTACAAGACCGTCGACAGCTATTTCGGCAGCAGTTTCTACACCCTGGATGTGCGCGGCGAAAACCCGCTGATCAAGGCCAAGAAAGTGATCCTGAAGAACGATTACGTTCGTCAGGTCATCGATGTCTACCACTTGTAAGGCGGCCGTCATGACCCATTCCATTGCATTTAATTTTGAAGATGGCGTTACCCGGTTCATCGATGCGAATGTCGGTGAGACTGTGGCCGATGCCGCGTATCGCCAGGGCATCAACATCCCGCTGGACTGCCGCGACGGCGCATGCGGCACCTGCAAATGCTTCGCCGAGGCCGGTCGTTATGATTTGGGCGAGGAGTACATCGAAGACGCGCTCAGCGCACAAGAAGCCGAGCAGGGTTTTGTCCTGACGTGCCAGATGCGCGCCCAGAGCGATTGCGTCGTGCGGGTGCCGGTGTCTTCTGATGTTTGCCGCACGCGGCAGGCCAGTTACGACGCCACGATCAGCGCGGTGCAGCAGTTGTCCGACAGCACCATTGCGCTGTCGATCAAGGGTGAAGCGTTGAGCTCGCTGGCGTTTTTGCCGGGGCAATATGTGAACCTCGGAGTTCCGGGTAGCGAGCAGACCCGCGCGTATTCGTTCAGCTCGTTGCAGCGCGATGGCGAGGTCAGTTTCCTGATTCGCAATGTGCCTGGCGGCTTGATGAGCAGCTTTTTGACCGGCATGGCGAAGGCGGGTGATCGCATGAATCTGGCCGGTCCGTTGGGCAGTTTCTATCTGCGCGATATTCGCCGTCCGTTGTTGCTGCTGGCCGGTGGCACGGGGCTGGCGCCGTTCACCGCGATGCTGGAAAAAATCGCCGAGCAGGGCAGCGAACATCCGCTGCATTTGATCTACGGCGTGACCAACGATTTCGACCTGGTGGAACTCGATCGCCTCGAAATCCTCGCCGCGCGCATCCCCAATTTCAGCTTCAGCGCCTGCGTGGCCAACCCCGACAGTCAACATCCGCTCAAGGGCTACGTGACCCAGCACATCGAGCCCCGGCATCTGAACGAGGGCGACGTCGACGTCTACCTGTGCGGCCCGCCGCCGATGGTCGAGGCGGTCAGCCAGTTCATTCGCGAGCAAGGCGTCCAGCCTGCGAATTTCTACTACGAGAAATTCGCCGCCAGCGCGGCCTGAGTCGGATACGCAATCCCTGTGGGAGCGTACGCAAAATGTGTGCTCGGCAACGATCCAGTGTGGGAGCGAGCCTGCTCGCGAAGAGGGCGGAACATTCAACGGAGATGTTGCTTGTGAGACCGCTATCGCGAGCAGGCTCGCTCCCACAGTTAATCGAAGACATACATAAAGGTGTGCTCGGCAACGATCCAGTGTGGGAGCGAGCCTGCTCGCGAAGAGGGCGAGACATTCAACGCTGATGCCGCCTGTGAGATCGCTATCGTGAGCAGGCTCACTCCTACAGGTCAGTGTTTTTTCACGAGGTGGGTATGAACAGATTCCAGGAAAAAGTGGTGCTGATTACCGGGGCTGCGCAAGGCATCGGACGGCGGGTGGCTGAGCGTATGGCCGCTGAGGGCGCGCGGTTGATTCTGGTGGACCGTTCCGAGCATGTGTTCGAGGTGCAGGAGCAGTTGGGCCAAAGTAGTCAAGTACTGGCCCTGACCGCCGACCTTGAGCAATACAGCGAATGCAGTCGCGTGATGCGTACCGCCATTGAACGCTTCGGGCGTCTCGACGTGTTGGTCAACAACGTCGGCGGCACGATCTGGACCAAGCCGTTCGAGCACTATGCCGAGGAGCAGATCGAAGCTGAAGTCCGCCGCTCGCTGTTCCCGACGTTGTGGTGCTGTCATGCGGCGCTGCCGTTTATGCTGGAGCAGGGCAGTGGCGCCATCGTCAATGTCTCGTCCATCGCCACACGCAGTATCAATCGGGTGCCGTATGGCGCGGCGAAGGGCGGGGTGAACGCACTGACCGCCTGCCTGGCCTTCGAAACTGCCGGCCGCGGGGTGCGGGTCAATGCCACCGCGCCCGGTGGCACCGAAGCACCGCCCCGGGTCATTGCGCGCAACAGTGCCGAGCAAAGTCCTGAGGAAAAAGTCTGGTATCAGCAGATCGTCGACCAGACACTCGACAGCAGTTTGATGAAGCGCTACGGCACGCTGGATGAGCAGGCAGGCGCTATTCTATTTCTGGCCAGCGACGAAGCGTCTTACATCACCGGCATGATCATGCCGGTGGGCGGCGGCGACCAGGGCTGACGCTTACAGGCGCCGCCGAAACGCCTTGACGATCTGGCGCGTGGCGTCGCTGGTACTCAGGTTGTCGACCGTCTCCAGTGGATGCCAGATGCAGTCGATGATTTCGTTTTGTGGCCGGGCCTGCTCAAGGTTCGGCACCGACGCTTCGTACACATGGTGGCGGGTGCCGCCCGATTCCAGCTCCATGAGGTACAGCAGGCTGTCGGCGCCCAGACCGGTTTCTTCTTGAAGCTCACGCAACGCAGCGCCCGCCGTGGTTTCACCGGGCTCGACTTTTCCGCCGGGCAAGCTCCAGCGACACCTGGGCTTGCGCACCAGGAGAACATGTCGGTCCAGTTCACAAATGACCGTTGCACGTACTTTCATTGGTTACCTGACAATCGCTTGTTACAAAAACGAAATAAAAATGCAACATTCGGGCCGTGACCTCTATTTCAGGGGTTAGAGCGATGCGCTCAGCGAAAAGTGCAATTGAACGCTGGATTACTGACGCGACGTCTGGTCGGCACCTGGGCAAAGGTCGGGTGTAAGGTATTGAAGTCAATCGTCGGTCCCACTACCGAGCAGGAGGTGACCATGAGTGTTCCGATGCTGAATAAAATGCACATGAACGGTTATGACGTACTGAGCGTAAACAACGGCCCCTGGCGGGTTTGCACCCAAGGTGACCGGTTGGGGTCTTTCAGCAGCAGAGAGGAAGCACTGGCCTATGCCGCATCGCTTCCTGCCTATAGAGCGAGGACGGTTCGCCCGTCCGCGCAGAAGTCAGAATGACAGTACGCTTGAAGCCCCGGTATGCCGGGGTTTTTTTGTTGCAGAAGCGGGGGGCGGAGGATTTTAAACGTGACATTGGAGTGATAGGGTGGCCGTTTTTAATTCAAGGAAGAACCCATGTTGAAAGGGCGCTGGATGTCACTGGCCGTGGTGTCTGCAATAAGCTGGGCTTGCGCAAGCCCGGCTCAAGCTCAGGTGTTGGGCGAAATTCAAACCAACCCGCAGGTCTGCGAAGCGTTCCGTGTACTGGCCGGGTCGATCATGCAGTCTCGTCAAAATGGTGAATCGAAAGCCAGTTTGCTAGCCATAAAGTCGGGCAATCCCGACCACGACAAGTTGGGGGCAATGCTGATCAACGAAGCGTACAACCAGCCCGTACGCGATTCCCAGGAGCAGAAAAGCCAGGCGATCAATACGTTCGCCGATAAATGGCGGGATACCTGCAATACGCCTGTTTCCGGCTAGCCCGCTCAGTAGCCTCCACCACCGCTTGTACGTGAGGGTTCCCGGGCTTTCTCTTGTACATGGCTCCATTCGGCGCAGGTCATGAAGCTTTTATGGTCGACCTTGCCGTTGCCATCGAAGCTGATGTTGTACGACTGATGCTGGTCCGCCTGCGTCAATTTGTAGTCAAAACAACTGCCAGGCTGCACCGTACGGTCGGTGATCGACACCGGTTGACCGCCGATCTGCTGCACTTGATCCTTGTTCATCCCGGTCTGGACTTTGGCGACCAGGGGCTGGGTACCGTAAATGTGTTCCTCGGTGCTGCAGCCACCCACCGCCAGCACGATAGCCAGCGTGAACAGCGACTTGTTCATGACAGTGCTCCCGTTAGTGAGCTTTCGTCCGAGTGATCACCTTGGCTTTCACTTCCTCTGAATAACCCGCCAGTCTCGCTTCATCGCCTTGGAACAACTCGCACAACCTGCGCACGGCCTGTGCATCCGCCTCATTACCCGCCTGACGTAGCTGTTGCTCAATGCGCAGCAACTCGACCGCCGACCATCTCAAATCTGACGCAACGCTTTGCAGGTCACGGCGAAGTTCGTTTTCATCTTCGTTAAGCCACATGTCGACCTCCGGCAATGTCTCGATTAGAAAGAGTAGTTCCATTTAGAACGGCGGAACGTTTGTTCGTCAGATCCCTGGGGGATAGAAGGTGCTTCCGTTGGTCGGGAAGTTGAGGGTGAGTGGCCTTCGTGGATGTCGTACGAAGGTCAATCAATTTCGTCAGGGCGAGGCCACCCCCATGAGCAATACCGATGACTTCAGATTTCATGCCCATGAGTTGATTGTTGACCTGGATGCCGCCACCACAGAGATGATGAAGCTGATTTCAGCGCATCAACTGAGCGGCCCGGAGTGGGAGCGGGTCACGCAATGGCAGCATGAAGCCTATGAACGGTGGATGGCTTATCTCAACGAAAGAACTTATCCAGAGCCTCCTGGAAACAATGCTCCACATTGAGTTGTATTCAATAGATGGATGTCCGGCCGGCGAAGCGTTACATTTCGCGTTTTTACGGGATAAGGATGCATCATGCGGATGTGGATTGGGGGAGTAACGCTGGCGATGCTGGCGGGATGTTCGTTGCCGGCGTCTGTGGTGCCGGGTGAACCCAACGTCAGTAAATACAGCAACAAGCCACCCAAAGAGCTGGCTGCGTGCATTTTGCCGGCATGGCAGAAAGAGATTCCGAAAACCACTCAGGTCGGCATTTCCAACGGCTACCGGCTGAATGCGCCGAGCATCATCACGGCGGATGAAATTCTCGATATCGTCAAATACAAGGACGGCAGCCGGGTTTCGTTGTATCAGGGGCCGCCGTGGGCCAAGTCCGGCGCCATGCGCAAAGCCGTGAAGGATTGTCTGTAAAGAAGCGGGCCGGCCATTTCAACTGGGTAATTCTTCCCAGCTGACGTCGTTCAGGCCGCCAGCTTGCGCGTGACTTCGAAGTGCCTCGTCGTTTTGTTGATCGTGATCGTGTCCATATGAAAGGCCCAACCCTGAATGCAGGCAGGCGTAATACCATGCGTCCGCGTGATTCATGTGCGTGTCTGGCTGTACAAAAACGTGTCGCTGGTCATTAAAACGATAGGTGATTTGAAAATAGCGAGTGCGAGTCATCCGATTCTCCAGGTGCTACCGCTACGACATTAATGGCGTAGTGCCAGTTCCTTTGGATTTCGGACTTCTGTATGCATGAGCAAAAGGCAGATCTTTACCCCGGTCATCGGCATGCGGGTTACCGATGTTTGTCTTGCCCGGCGTTGCGCCGCTCACTGCCTGAAGGATTGCCCAGATTGATCAGACGTCTTTCTACCAGGATGTTTTCGAGCGCCTGGCGCGCGACGGGGTCCAGTTGGTGTTCTCGCTCCTTGAGCTCCAGCAGGATCGGGCTCGACCAGGCGCGATAGGTTTTTTCGACAGTGCGAACGGACGGCATTTATCTCTCCTTGATCAGGCGCCCCCCACCCAAGAGCGAGGGCATTTGATTGCGTAGAGACCCTAGTTGAGGAATTCGGTTTTCGCCAACGGATTGCACTGCAATGGTGCGCCAGTTTCAGCGCATCATATTTTTTGCTCGGCGTGTTGCCGCGTCGACAGGTCAGTCAGCAGCTTTTTCGAAGTGTTTTTATGGTTTGGCAACTGGTCGCTGATGTCCCAGATTTCCAGCATTTTTGCGTATTCAAAGGCGTGGCGAGGATCCATTTGAATCCACTCCTTGAAGGCCAGCTTTTCCGCCTGAGTGCAGGTGTTTTCCTGTAGACGCATACACCAATGAGCGGCTTGGCTGAGGATTGCTTCGTCCATGTCGCAAGAACTGGGTTGATTCATTGACTGCTACCTGTTTGGCCGGATAACGCACCTTACGAGGCCGTTTGGGAAAAAAACGTCAAAAAGAAGTTGTGTTGGTTTCAATCCTTCGCAGTGTTCAACCACACCGATACACACAAACCACTGTTGTTTTTTTCATCGGTAAAGCCGAGCCGAATCTTCGCGCCCGTACGGTCCGCTATCGCCTTGACGATCGATAACCCCAATCCTGAGCCGGCCACTTCGGTTCCCAGGCTGCGGTAAAAAGGATCGAACACGCGCGGTTGTTCCTCCAGAGTAATACCCGGCCCCGAATCCTTGATCTGCAACATCACCCCCTCCTGCGTCTGCTTAACGCAAAGGTCGATGCGCCCGCCGTCGGGTGTATATCGGATGGCGTTATCCAGCAGATTCTTCACCAGCACGACCAGATCCATTTCGTTGATGAAGACGTGCACGTCCTCGGTGCTCTCGACGCCGATATCGAGGTGCTTGCGCTCGGCCAGCGGCAACAGATCCTCCAGCACCCGCCGAAAGACTTCATGGACTGAAACGGCTGCCTGCGGTCGATTCGAGCCCGATTGCGCGGTGGCCAGGGCCAGCAGTTGATCGATCAGTTTTCGGCTGCGCTCGATACCCAGCGTCAAGGGCTGCAAACGCTCACGGGCAGGCGCCGGCATGTCTGTGGCGGCCAGGCGCTCGGCTTGCAAGGACAGGGCGGTCATGGGCGAGCGCAGTTCGTGGGCAGCGTCGGCGACGAAGCGGCGCTGGGCGTCCATGGACTGCGCGACGCGCTCAAGCAAGCGATTGATCGCCATCACGAACGGACGCACTTCGGTCGGCACGTGGTGCTCGTCGATGGGGTGCAGTGCCTGTTCGTCGCGCCGGTCGATGTCAGCCGAAAGGGTCGCAATCGGGCGGAACAGTTTGCGCACCAGATCGCTGACCACCAGCAACAGCACCGGAAACAGAATCAGAAATGGCAGCAGGCTGCGCCAGGCACTCTCGCGAGCCTCCTTGTCGCGAATCCCGGTTTCCTGGGCGACGACAATCCGTTCGCCACGGCTGCTGGTCCTGACCAGCACGCGAAAATCTTCGCCGGCGACGTTTAACGTCGACAAGCCATCGGCCAATGTCGGGGGGAAGGGCAGCGGCAACAGCGCGTCGTCGTTGCCGAGTGCGGTGCTGCCATCGGCCAGGTATTGCACGATCACTCTGGATTCTTCGTTGTCGTCGGCGACTTCATTGCCCACGGGATAGCGCAGGCTCATGTGCTGGCGATCAAACAACACCGCCACCTGGCGCAAGGTGTCGTCCTGCATTTCGTGGGCTTCGTCGAACGCTGAGACGAAGGCAAAAATCCCCGCCACCACGGCAACGATCAGGATGGCCAGCGACAGCGTGACGGACAGCCGCAGTTGTACCGAGTCACTCAAGCGCTTTTTGAAACCATCCATCCCATTCCCCTGACGTTCTTGATGACATGGCTGCCGAGCTTGCGCCGCAACCCGTGAATCAGAAATTCCACCGCATTGCTTTCCACTTCATTGCCCCAGCCGTAGAGGCGGTCTTCGAGTTCGCTGCGCGAAAGAATCGCGCCGGGCCGAATCAACAGCGCCTGCAGCAGGGCGAACTCGCGGCTGGAGAGCTGTACATCGCGGCTGTCCGCCGTGCTGGCCAGTTTCGAAACAAGGTCCAGCGCCACCACGCCGTTGTCCAGCACGGACAGGGCGCTGCCCCCTTTGCGGCGTAACACCGCGCGTATCCGGGCCAGTAATTCGGCCAGTTCGAAGGGTTTGACCAGGTAATCGTCAGCACCGCCGTCGAGGCCACGCAGGCGGTCATCGAGGTTGTCGCGTGCGGTGATGATCAGCAAGGGCACCGGGTTGTTGCGTGCGCGGATGTTGTCGAGGACATCGAGCCCATCCTTGCCCGGCAAACCGAGGTCGAGCAGTACGAGGTCATAGTGTTGAGTGTCCAGCGCCGAGAGGGCGGTGAGGCCGTTCTTCACCCAGTCGACGGCGTAGCTCGCATCGTTCAGGGCGCCCTCAATGGCATCACCAATCATCGGGTCGTCTTCGACCAGCAATATCCGCATGTCCCGCTCCGCAAAAAAAGGCGCGGCGGTCATGACCGTCGCGCCTGTATTGAAGCACCTGTGCCGGGGTTTGTCCGCCGTCGGCTCAGGACTTGCCTTTCATCGAGTCGAAGGCTTTGAGCAAGTCATCCATCGCGGCTTTGCATTCAGCCTGTTTCGGACTGCCGGCACGCAAGGCATCGAGCGCACGGTCGATGGCTTTATCCACGACATGCCAGTCGCTGGCGGCCCGTGGCTTGATGCCGGCTTCGGCGGAGTCCCACGAGGTTTCCAGGTCCTTGATCCGGGTTTTGGCGCTGGGCAGGTCATTCTTGTCGACAAGGGCGGCTACGTCGGCGGCGATGTTGCGGAACTCGGACAGGTCACCCAGTTTGGTGCCCGACTGACTTGGGACGCTCACCGAACTGGAGGTGGCGCCTGTCGCGGGTTTGTCGGCAGGCTTGGAGCAGCCGCCGACCATGCCCAGCAGGCAAATGGACGAGACTATGGCCGCGTGACGAATAAGGCTGTGAAAGTGGCGCATGTAAATTCCTTGATGGGCGTTTTAACGGTTACTGAGTCACGGATTTACGGGTGCCGACGCTGATTTGCGCGACGACTACCAACAGGAGAATGACGCTGAGGAAAATCGCACTGGTCCACGCGGCGCCCATGCCGAGGCCGCCGTAGGTTTTGGCTTGAGTCAACAAATCGCCCAGTGATGCACCGAAAGGCCGGGTCAGGATGTAGGCGATCCAGAAGGTCAACACCACGTTGCCGCCCATACGCCAGGCCGCCAGTGTGGCGATGATCAAGGCACCAAAGATTACAATGCCGAGGGTGAAGCCCAGACCCAACGCTTCGGTGGCGAGGTCGCCGGCCGCCGTTCCCAGGGCAAACGTGCAGAGCACCGTCGCCCAATAGAACAACTCCCGCCGTGGCGTGACGATTTCACGAATCGACAGGCTGTGCTCCATCCGGTACCAGACCAGGAAATTGACCGCGAGCAGTACGGAAAAAACCGCCGTGCTGGTGTAGAGGCTGACGTCGAGGATGTCGGTCAGGATGTCGGTGATCTGCGTGCCGACGATGCTCACCAGTACGACGGTGAGCCAGTAGATCCAGGGTGTGTAGGTTTTAGTGCGCATCTGGCAGAACAGCGCAATCGCCAACAACGTCGCCATGCCGACACTGGTCCAGCCGGCGCCGAAACCGGCGTCCACGGCCAGGAAGTCCGCGCCGGTTTCACCGACGGTGGTGGACAGAATCTTGATCACCCAGAACGACAGCGTCACCTCGGGCACTTTGTTGAGCCAACCGGCTATGGGGGAATTCATGTGTGGGGTCTCTCCTGAACGGGGCTGAAAGTTCGCAGGGGAGAAGGTACGGGAGGAAACTTAGCGGGGACTGAGCGGGGAGAATTAACCGGGCCGCAACTCCTGCACCAGTTCAATCAGCGCGCGCAATCGCGCTGGCACGAAGCGATGGCCCGAGTAATAAAGCCTCAACCCGCCAAACGACGGACACCACGGGATCAGCACCGGCACCAGGGCGCCGCTGGCCAGTTCTTCCTGGATGAACCACTCGGAAATGAAACCGATGCCAAGGCCCGACAACACGGCCTGTTTGATGGCCAGCAACTCGTTGGAGGCGAAGCGCACCGGCAGGTCCATCTGTAGTTTCTGGCCGTCGCGCTCCAGTTCCCAATGATAGAGGCCACCATGGGCCATGCGCATGCCGATGCTCTGGTGGGTGAGCAGGTCTCGCGGGTGCTCGGGCACGCCGTGGCGCTCGAGGTACTCGGGCGTTGCCACCACGAGCATCCGGATATCACCTGACAGTGCCACGGCAATCATGTCTTGCGGCACGGACTCTGCCAGGCGAATCCCGGCGTCAAAGCCCCCCGCGACGATGTCGACCATGCTGGATTCGCTGAGGATGTCGATGCGCACTTCGGGATAGCGCTCAGCGTACTGCTTGAGCAGCGGATCCAGCAGCAGGTAAGCCGCGCCGTGTGGGGCATTGATGCGCAGTGTGCCGCTGGGTTCATCGGGGCCGACGCTGACCTCTTCATCGGCACTTTTGATTTGTGCCAACGCCGGGGCGATGCGTTCCACATAGCGTTGCCCGATGTCGGTAAGGGCAACGCTGCGCGTGGAGCGATTGAACAGGCGAACTTTCAGACGCGCTTCCAGGCCTGCCACCGCGCTGCTCACGGCGGTGGTGGACATGCCCAACTCCCGTGCAGCGCCTCGAAAACTGCAGCGGCGCGCAACGGCCAGAACCACTTCCAGTTCGGTCATTCCTGTTCTGTGCATGGATTGTCCTGAAAATGCGGATGCTTCATAAGCCAAAGCATAGCTTATCGGAACAATGAACCCCTCTTAGACTTCGCTTCACAGAGGCTCGATTCAGGCGAGTCATTTTGAGCGAGGAGACGCCATGCACCGCATTGAACACATCTATATCAACGGCGAGTTCGTCGTTCCGCATGGTCAGGAATGGTTCGACCTCCATAACCCGAGCACCGAGGAAGTCATCGGTCAGGTTCGGCTGGGCGATGCGCTGGACGCACAACGTGCCATCGCCGCCGCCAAGGCTGCGTTCCCGGCCTGGTCTCGTACCAGCCGGGAGGAACGTATTGCAGCACTGCAACGCATGCACCGGGCCGTGGCGGCCCGGGAGGACGAGTTGCTGGAAGCGATCCTCGTGGAATACGGCGCCCCTGCGGTCCGTGGGCGCTGGATGGCGACTTATCCGGCTGACGTAATTGCGCAAGCAATCGATGCACTGGAGGCGTTCGATTTCGAGGAGCAGGTCGGCGTGGCCAAGGTGATTCTGACGCCCGTGGGCGTTACCGGTCTGATCACACCCTGGAACAGCAATGCGGGCTTCATCTGCAACAAACTGGCCACCGCGCTGGCGGCAGGCTGCACCGCCGTCATCAAGCCCAGCGAGATGAGCGCGTTGCAGACGCAGGTCGTGGTCAGTGCGTTGCACGAAGCGGGGCTGCCACCGGGTGTATTCAATATCGTCAACGGACGGGGCGATGTGGTGGGCGAGGAAATCGTCCGTCATCCCGACGTTGCCAAGATCTCGTTCACGGGTTCATCCGCTGTCGGCCAACATCTGGTAAGAACCGGTGCCGACACCATGAAGCGCGTAACGCTCGAACTCGGCGGCAAGTCGCCCACCGTGGTGCTTGACGATGCGGATTTCCAGGCGGTCATGCCGTTGGTGCTGCAAGCCGGATTTCTCAACAGCGGCCAGGCTTGCATCGCGGGCACTCGCATCCTTGTGCCGCGCAGTCGGTTGGCAGAGTTCGAGCAGATTGCGAAGGAGGGCGTCTCACAGATTCAATCGGGCGATCCACGCAACGCCAACACCGACATCGGCCCGATGGTGAGCCAGAAACAATGGGAACGGGTGCAGCGCTATATCCGTATCGGCCAGGAAGAAGGCGCGAGGTTGCTGGCGGGTGGCGAAGGTCGGCCGGAAGGCTTGCACGCCGGATGGTTCGTGAGGCCCACGCTCTTCACGGATGCCAACAACCGGATGCGCATCGCGCGTGAGGAAATCTTCGGCCCCGTGCTGACGATTATCCCCTACGAGGATGATGCCGATGCGATCAGCATTGCCAACGATACGGACTATGGGCTAAGCGCCCTGGTGCTGGGAAAGAGTGCCGAACGCTGTATGAACATCGCTCGTCAGATCGATTCGGGACGCGTGCTCATCAACACCCTGGCCCACGAACCGCGTGCGCCCTTTGGTGGGTTCAAGCATTCAGGCCTTGGGCGCGAAATGGGCAAGTGGGGAATGAGCGCGTTTCTGGAGCCGAAGACGTTGGTCATAGGTGGCCCGTTGAAATGACTGGTTGATGCCAAACGGCGAAGAATCCGCCAAACCCCAGAAACGACAAAGCCCTGACTAATCAGGGCTTTGTCGTACATAAGATGGCGGAGACGATGGGGTTTCTAACTCTTGGACCTGTTGGGCTTAATTATATGAGGGACTGCCATTTATTCCCTCGCGTTGTTTAGAGACTCCACTGATTCTGACGATTGAAACGCTGTATTAACCTAGCTGGTTTGTCGGACTTACTATTGATTGTCCAATGGTTAAGTAATCAATTTTTGTATTTTATGAGATCTAGTGCGGCAAAAAAAGCTAGCAGATATCGCATATTGACAGGTAATCAAGCCCAAATTACCATCCGGCGCCATTGGTCTTTAAGGTGTTCGATTACCGGTGCTCAGAGTTTGCATCGACAGTATGGAAGCATATATTTATGTGTGTTTTGTGTTTGCAGTATTACTGAATTCGAACATATCAGGCTGAAACTAAATGTGCGTTAAAGGCGAGCCAAAGTGAAAAAGTCATTCATCCTGCTAGCCCTGTTTGCACCCGTTATGGCGAGCGCTGGCGAACCTGATCACCTTGTCATTTGCAATGGGCTAAAGCCAGATATCACCCGAAGTTACGGCGTGCACAACTTGGAGCTGGTGAGTAACGGTAGTTCATATGTGTCGGGTGAAGGGGCTGTACTCTGTGTCTATGACGGCGTTATTCAGAAGTTTTTCGGTGATAACCCTGTAAGGGTTATGGCAACACTGAATGTCGCCAGCAATAAATACAACGTGCGGTTTTAATAATAGGGCCATGGCCTGCCTCTCGGTCTCGGATTGCAAGTTCAATCATTTTTCTGCGCGCCCAGGGTCAACTAACAGTAGCGGTAGCAATTCAAGGAGAAGGAGATGGCGAAGTACCTCATTGCTCATGTGCGTCAGGGTGGGCAAAACATGATCATTTTCCCGCTGGACGCTTCATTCGGCGGTCGGTCAAACCATGCGCAAGAAGCACTTATGAGGACGTTTCATTTAGCGGCTGCCGGCGCAGGTCTCGCGGGGCATGTCGTCGTTATCTGGCGCTCGGAGGATCGCACTTACTTCAGAGCACCCTATGCGTGGCACTCTTTTTTCACATCACCAGACGCTTATACATTTGTGATGGGCAACCTCAACAAAGAGCTAACAATCTAGCTCTTTTCCTTCCCATGGTTGGCAAAAATCCCGGCGTTATTTCCGCACGTTCTGGTACAGCATCAACCGTGAGGTTTCATGCATGGCGCGGGTCAACTCTGACAGTCGCTTGAACTCTTCGGGGTGTTGCTCGGCGACGTTGTCCAGCGGTGTCGGTGAGGCGAGGTCATGGAGACTTGGCGAGCTGCCGTCGTGTTCCATCTGTAACAAGTAATGCTGAGTCACGCCGGCAATCAGCGGGAACGTGCCTTCACGCAACACCAATGGCACCACGCGTTCGCCTTCGGGCGCGGGCTGCTGGATATCACGGCCCATGCCGCTGTTACGAAACTCAAGGCCGGCCATGCCCACCACGGTCGGCAGCAAGTCCACCAGACCGACGGCTTCCTCGACCTTGCGCGTGCCGATCAGGGCTGGCGCGTGGATGATCATCGGTACCGCGTTGCTTTCCAGACCCAGTTGCTCATAGGCCGGTGCCAGGAAAGGGATCTGGGCGATACGGGTGTTGTGGTCGCCAAACAGCACGAAAATAGTGTTTTCGTACCAGCCGCCGGCCTTGGCAATTTCCATCAAGCGGCCGATGTTGTAGTCCAGCAAACGCACGGCGTTGTATTGTTCGACACTGCGCGAACCTGCGGCCTGGACTTGCTCCAGGGTAGGGTGCTTGACCTCGAAACCGTCGTTGCTCTTTGGAATTGTGAAGGGGCGATGGTTGCCGGCCGTTTGTATATAGGCGAAGAACGGTTTGTCCTTGGGCAGCGTTTGCAGGATTTGGTCGGTCTCTTTGAACAGGTCCAGATCCGAAATGCCCCAGACATCCACCACCGGGGATTTCCAGTCGCGCTCGTCGAACAGGCGAACGCCGTCGATACTTTGCTTGATCAAGGCGTTCATATTGGCCCAACCAGAGTTGCCACCAATGGTGTAGAACTTCTCGTAGCCGGTGAAGGCATTGACCAGCGTGTTTTGGTTGGTGATCAGTGGATTACGCGTCGCGGTATCCTGGCGAGTAACGTCAGGTACCCCGCTGATGCTGGCCCAGACGGTTTTTGCGGTCCCCGTCACCGGCACATAGAAGTGCTTGAAGAACCAGCTCTGCGTGGCCAGGCGATCGATATTGGGTGTTGGATTAATCGGGTTGCCATAGGCCCCGACGGCGCTGGTGCCCAGCGACTCAAGCATCACGAACACCACGTTCGGTGGCCGCGAGCCCGGCACTTTGTAGGGTTGTGGCGATTGGTGGCGGACGAAATCAAGGGCCTGCGGGTCGGGTTGGTCGACGCCCAGATAGTTGGCCATGACCGCGTAAAGTTCGCGCACTTTCGCTTCGTCATAACGCGACTGGCCGACCTTGAGTGTGTCGTAGAGGAAAATCACCGGGTTCAGGCCCAAGGCAGCGATCTGGTTATTGCCCGAGAAGAACGCATCACTCCAGCGCAACGGCACCGGGTTTTCAAGGTTCAAGTGTTCGACACGACCCAAAATACCCAGCAGCACCAGCACGACCATCAACGCGCTGCCCCATGTTGCGGAGAGCCGATGAATGACGTTGCGGGGGCGGTCCAGCGTGACGCGCTCCAGGCGCACCAACGCCAATGTCACGAACGCGACGGTTGCCAGCCAACCCAATGAAATCCAGATAACCGGGTAGGTTTGCCAGACCATATCCCGGGATATTTGCGCATCCTCGATGAAGCGCAACACCGTGGCGTTGATCCTCACGCCAAGGTACGCGTAATGGCCAAAATCGATGATGTAGATCAGCAGAATGGCGCTGAGGATAAGGACCAGATACACGCGGGCGATGCGGCGAACGAGACGGCTACTGATCAGGTTCCAGCGAGGAATCCAGGCCAATAACGCCAACGGCAGCATGACCAGAATGGCCAGGCGCAAGTCGAAACGAAAGCCGATGCCCAGGGTTTCCAGGACGGCATTGTCGTCGCTCAGGGCTTTGGCGTCGAAACCGGAAAAGCCGAAAAAGAACACCACCCGCAGCAGTGCAAACAGCACAAACGCGATCGCTGTTGCGCCCAGCCAGTAATGCAAACGTCTCGATTTCAGCCAGCCCATCGATGTTTCCCTATTAAAAATTTCGTTGAATTTCAAACGGATCTGTTTCGTATTGGGCCGCGCAGCGTGATGAACCGGCGATACGTCCAGCGCGTCCCCAGCACCAGCAGCGTCAGGCAGCAATACAGTCCCAACAGCGGATCAATCAGGTAGTCCCAATAGTTATGGGAAGGTTTGATCCCGGCGATAAAGGCCAGGGTCGCGCTGGTCAAGAGCACGACGGCCAGGTAATTGCGCAGGTAAAACAGGCCTAGCGTCAGCAGTGCAACGACAAACAACAGGGGGCGTGGGCTGAAACCCCGACGGTAAGGATCCAGATCACTCAAGCCCAAAGTGGCCGGGTATAACACCAGGGCCATTACGGCGAAGAGGATCAGTACGCCGGTTTGATCACGCTGCGCGGGCGGCAACACACCCAGTCGACGCAGACAGCCCCAGCCCATGAACACCAATGAGGTGATCGCGAGGTCATCCATGTGGCTGCGCAGGTAAGCGGCCAGCGAAATCCCGTCCAGTGGTATGAAGCTGCCGGCCAGCAATGCAAACAACAGCGCGATGCGCCAGACCCTGTTCAGGCCAAAAGACGGCATTACCAGGAAGATGATCATCGCGAAGCTGAGATGGGCTTGCCACAGGCTAATCATTTGAGACGCTCGGACAGCCAGGCATCGTTGAAAGACACGTGTTTGATGAAGGTGTTGTTCCAGGTATAAACCAAGTGATACGTCCCGTCGGGGCTGCGGATGAAGTACGGGTATTCGTATTCAAACTCACACCCTTCGCTTTTACAGACGCGTTTGTCGAGGTTGTCGAGGAATTGCGCCTCCAGCGGTTGGCGGAGCTTGCCACTGGAATCTCGAAACTCTTTCCCGATGATTGCCTTGTAGGCGAGGGGCGAATACGGATCGCCCTCGGGATCCGGCGATTTATCCAGATCGCGCACCAGGCGCCAGTCGTCCATTTTCGCATCGGTGAGATAAAGGCTCAGCTTGAAGCGCCCCTCTTGCAGGTCATTGAGCGCTACCAGCAATCCGTGCTCGGGCGTCGCAACGGCCGCCAACGAGGAATTGGGGTTCGATGGATCGAGCGGATAAGGTTCGCTCCAGGTTTGGCCGGCATCCTCGGTGCGGCTAGCCAGGACCCGGTGGTGCGTGTCGCCGGCATAGCGCAACAAGGCGATGCCACGCTGACCGTCCAGCGGAACGACCGCGGGTTGCAATGAGTTATTGCCGTGGCTGATGCGGTATTTATCGATCACTTCACCGTCTGCGCTCAAGTACAGGTACTCGGCAAACTTGCCCAGGAATTCGTGGTAGACCGGCAAGCCGATGGAGCCGTCGGCATGGAACACCGGTGCCGAGCGGACCAGGGTGCTGATGTTCAGAAAGGGGGAAGTGATCAATTGGCGCGGTGCCGACCAATTCATACCCAAGTCGTCTGAAACCATCACATTGACCGCGCTGCCGGCCCAGCCGCCCATGGACACGGAGACGAAGAACAGCCACAGGCGATTGTCCGGCGCCAGTGCAATGACCGGGTTGCCCAGTTTTCGAATGTATTTTCGAGTGCTTTGCTGGGTCGATTCCCGGGTCGCCATGACCTGTTCTTCACCCCACTCGCCAGTGCTCACGTTGAAACGAGCGGAGCGCACCTGCACATCGGCGGCGCCTTCGCGGGTGCCGGCGAACCAGACCGCCATCAAGCTACCGTCAGGCAGGGCTGTTACTGCCGAAGAATGCACGAAGTCCACCAGCCCGGAGGAGGCGAAACGGCTGGTATAAACGGGCTTGGCCACGTCGTCCGCCACAGGTAAAGCCGGACTTGTGCGGGCAAAGGGAGAATGCGTGGGGGTAGGGTGGGTGAGCCATGCGCCCGTAAAGAGAACAGTGAGGGCGAGGTAAACACCTAAGGCAGGAATGCTGGGGAGCTTTATGTGCATGATGAAGGCGTTGGCATCTCATGGCCCGAAAGGCGCACAAGCTAACACTCGGTAGTACAAGATCGGACTTTATGTATTTCTATTGTGTAAGCAGTTGTTTTAAGCGCGCGGCCCTGTCGGCGAACAAGGACAGTTTTATGAGTGGCTACATTCCCAATCAGGGGCTTAGACCTGATAGCTCCAATACCGATGTAGAGCGCCATTAACGCCAAGTACTGGGTCTAGATTGGGAAACGGCAAAGTCGCAATGCTCACCAGCTGCTGCGGACTCGGCGCTTCGCGACAAATGTTGCCGTTCTGCCCTGGAGGGTAAGCACCTACAACCATAAAGTCGTCACTGGAGCCTATATTGCAGTGGCCGGTGCCGGCGGGTAAGAGCAAGACGTCGCCAGCGCTAACTTCCAGCACCCGACTGTCCGGGCCGCCAAGCATCAAACGAGCAAAGCCGCTGGCAACGCCAAGCACCTCATGGCCTTCGGTATGGTAGTGGTGAAAGTCATAAACCCCATACCGCCATTGAGGCGGCCAACCATTGGCGCTGAAGGTTTGCTCGAATAAAACTGCAGGATCGCTGCCTTTAATTGCTATTGCTTTGATGTAAATGAGCACTGGCAGGCGAGCGTTGTTCGGCACCCAACCGTTGCGTTCGAGCAGGAGGGGTTGTATTGGAGAATGCACAGTTTCTGACTTGACCATTAGCGCGTCTCCGGAAGTAGCCAGGCCCAACGTCATGAAGAGCGCCGCTAGAACATAGCCGGGGGCAGTGAGCCAAACCAAGCGTGGCAAATTGCATGGAATGTAAGGTTAAACGCCCTGAGACAGCTAGGGCGTAAAGCCCTAGCAAATCGCAGATGTCACTTTTTCTTTTTCGCTGGCTTGTCTGACTTCTCTGATTTCTTGGCCGTTACTGGCTTGCTATCAGCTTTTTTTGCAGATTTCTTTGGCTCGGCGTCCTTTTTCTTGCCTTTCTTTTCGGAAGGTTTCGAAAGAGCCGAGGCCGTCGCTGATTTCTTCGCCGGTGATGACTTTTTGCCTTTCAATTCCTTGCTGGCGTTAGAAGCTTCACCTTTGCTTTTTTTCTCGTCTTTAGCCACGTTGATCACCTCTCGGGTATGCCGGTATTGGCACTGCCTGCGCGATTATTCACAAGCTGATCATTAGGCGAGCGCGCCCAAAAGCGGTTCAAATTATTTTGATGTTCGCGATGTCTTTAGCGGGAAGGCTCGAGTAAATAGCATGAAGCGGCGATGCATTTGCTACAGCTTCATTTTGGGGACGCAGAGAACGGCTTGATCATGCCCCCTGCGGATGCGACGCCAGAGAAGATTTTAGAGCAGGCTGAGCGGGTAGGGCTGACGCAGATCAAGGTCGTCGACCCATCCAGCTGATAGAACGTGCAACGAGCAGCACCTCGTTTGAAGCGCATGTCGACTAGTGGCAAATCCCACCATGAGGCTTTGACCAAAATCCCGACTGGTCAGCGCGATCATCCTGCCACCCGTTTGATCAGGTTATTCAATAAACCTGGTTGCGGTGCGTCAGCATCAGTTTCACTCTGGTTTTGTAAGCAATCTTGCCCTCGGTATCCGAAAAAACGTGGTCGATGTCTACGACTCGATATTCCTCTTCTTCGGAGGCCGTTTCTCCCCATGCAGCGTCAAGGCCTTGATGATTGAAACGGTCACCTATCGACACAGCCGGGAAGGGCGTGATTGCTTCAATGCTCCAAACGGGGGCATTCGTGAAAGACTCTTTGTAGACTTCGAAATAGTACTCAATCTGCTGAGCGCTCATAAAACCTCCTGACACTGGTTTTGCTCACGAAAAACAAGCTGTTCGTCAGTATCAGATGGTTGCCTGAATCGGATCGTTCAGTTCGAAGCCAAATATGCAGACTTTATTCCTGGATTTTTGTGTACACCAACGCGCTCGCTCGCGTAGCTACTTTTTCCAAGGAATGGGCTGAAGTATGGGCTGCGACGTTTTGTCAAAAGCCAGAAACGACAAAGCCCTGAAAAATCAGGGCTTTGTCGTATAAAGATGGCGGAGGCGATGGGATTCGAACTCATGGACCTGTTACAGTCGACGGTTTTCAAGACCGTTGCCTTAAACCACTCGGCCACACCTCCGTTTGCGTTGCGGGCGCCATAATACCTGAATGAAACACACTGTCAAACTCTCTGCATAGCTTGTTACAGAGCGTCTGTTATGATCTTTGCGACTGAACGTTTCAAACCAACAGGAGTGTCGCCATGCGCGAACAGGATTACGCAGTTAATAACAGCGTGCAGGCTGAGCAGCTAGAGGTTAGCCGCGTCCTGCGCAACACTTACGGCTTACTCGCTCTCACCCTCGCATTCAGCGGCGTGATGGCGTTTGTCGCTCAGCAGATGCGTGTCGGGTACCCGAACGTGTTCGTGGTGCTGATCGGCTTCTATGGCCTTTTCTTCCTCACCAACAAACTTCGTGATTCGGCCTGGGGCCTGGTGTCTGCTTTTGCCCTGACCGGTTTCATGGGTTTCCTGCTCGGCCCGATCCTCAACCGTTACCTGGGAATGCAGGGCGGTGCTGAAGTGGTCAGTTCGGCGTTCGCGATGACGGCGCTGGTGTTTGGTGGTCTGTCGGCCTACGTGCTGATTACCCGCAAGGACATGAGCTTCCTCGGCGGCTTCATCACTGCAGGCTTCTTCGTGCTGCTGGGTGCGACGCTGGCGAGCTTCTTCTTCCAGATCAGCGGCCTGCAACTGGCGATCAGCGCAGGTTTCGTGCTGTTTTCCTCGGTCTGCATTCTGTTCCAGACCAGCGCCATTATTCACGGCGGCGAGCGCAACTACATCATGGCGACCATCAGCCTGTATGTATCGATCTACAACCTGTTCATCAGCTTGTTGCAGCTGTTTGGCATAATGAGCCGCGATGATTGATCGAAGGCCTTGAGTAAAAAACCCGCTTAGGCGGGTTTTTTATTGCCTGAAATTCAGGGTTACTCAGAGATGACGATGTTGCCGTCGGCCTGCTGGCGGTAAAGGGTGTAGGGCAGCAGCAAGGTGTCGAGCGCGCCGGACATCATCACGTCAATCAGCACAATGGCTGGTGCATCGGTGTGGGTTTGTGCATCCAGTCCATTTTGCAGCGGTGCATTCAAACTGCAAATATCATAGGTCACCCCGCTGTAGATGCGCGGAATGGCGCCGCAATAGGATTTCTGATCCTTGAGACTTTTGGACGCTACTTCGTCACCGCGCACGGCCGTTTGTATCGTGCCGCAGCCCGCCAGCATCAGCGTCGCCAGTAGCATTGCCTGAGTTTTCATACCGCCAATCCTTCGCCGGAAAACCTAAATCTACGCCAGTCGGTTGCAAACATCACTCACGCCATGGGTGGCAAGCGGCGTTTGACCGGGGTCTTCTTGACGATTGCCGTGTTGGTTTCGGCGTGGGTATTGAGGCGGTCGAGCAGGGTGTCCAGTTGTTCCATGGAGCGCACGTGCAGACGCGCGATGAAGCAGTCGTCGCCCGTGACTTTGTCGCACTCGGTGAATTCGGGGATCGCCTGAATCTGCCGCTCCACTTCCTGCAACTGACCCGGCAACGGACGAATCCGCACGATGGCCTGGAGTTGATAGCCAAAGCACTTCGGGTCGATTTCCACCGTGTAGCCCTTGAGCACACCGCGTTCTTCAAGGCGACGCAGGCGCTCGGCAACACTGGGCGAGGACAGGCCGCTGAGGTGCGCCAGCGCCTTGAGCGAGCGTCGTGAGTCTTCCATCAACGCGCTGATCAGCACTTGGTCGATGTCGTCGGTCATGGCGAAACCCCTGTAAGGCAATAAATCGAAATTGCCTTGATAAAAAAGGCAGAAACCGAGTTTAGCCTGCTTTTTGCGCTGGAGAAGCCCCCGGGTGGATTGGCATACTTTGCGCTCAAACACAGGAGTCTGAAGATGGACACATCAATACGTCGCGGCTCATTCGAGATGAGCGCCGCCATGCTGATCTCCGGGACCATCGGCTGGTTTGTGCTGGTGTCCGGGCAACCGGTGCTGGACGTGGTGTTCTGGCGCTGCTTGTTCGGGGCTGGCACCTTGCTGCTGATTTGCGCGGCGTTCGGCTTCCTCCGTCCCGGCATTCTGACCCGTACCACCTTCCTGCTGGCGGTGCTCAGCGGCATGGCGATTGTCGGCAACTGGGTGCTGTTGTTTGCGTCCTATTCGCGCGCCTCGATTGCCATTGGCACGGCGGTCTATAACGTGCAGCCGTTCATGCTGGTGGGCCTGGCCGCGTTGTTCCTCAATGAAAAGATCACCCTGCAGAAACTGTTCTGGCTGGGCATTTCCTTTCTCGGGATGCTCGCCATTGTCAGTGCCCATGGCGGGCAGGGCGAGAGCGGCAATGATTACTTGATGGGGATCGGTCTGGCGCTGGGTGCGGCCTTTCTATACGCGATTGCCGCGCTGATCATCAAGCGCCTGACCGGTACACCACCGCATCTGATCGCCTTGATCCAGGTCTGCACGGGTGTGCTGTTGCTCGCGCCGTTCGCGCACTTTTCGGCGCTGCCGCAAGCGCCGAGTGCGTGGGCCAGCCTGGTGACGCTCGGCATTGTCCACACCGGCGTGATGTATGTGTTGTTGTACGGCGCAATTCAAAAACTGCCGACGGCGCTGACCGGGGCGTTGTCGTTCATCTACCCGATTGCGGCGATTTTTGTCGACTGGTTTGCCTTCGGCCATCGCCTGGAGCCGCTGCAATGGCTTGGCGTCGCGGCGATTCTGCTGGCTGCCGCCGGTATGCAACAGGGCTGGGGTTTCAAATCGCGCAAGCTGGCGGCTCAGTAACGTCAGATGTTCCAGCGCGGAGCCGTCTTGGCCAGTCGCTGGCGCATCTCACCGATGTTGGCGGCGAATTGACGGGTCAACAGCCGATAACCATCCAGCGGGCTGTAGACCGGCGTTTCAAGACTTGAGGCGGGCGGCAGGTCGACAGGTCGGCTCAGCCGTTGCGACGCACCGGTTTTCAGCGCCCGCGCCATCCCGATCAGTTGCACGCGGATCAGCCGATGCTCTGCGGTCATTGCGGACTGAAGTTGCGCCATGGCCTTCGGATCGCTGGCATCCGGGCGAGTGTTGGCGAGGATTTCCAGGGTGCTGACACACATGCGCAAATTGCGCTGAATGGCATCCAGTTCGGTCATGGAGATTTTCACTTCCTTGGACACCGACGGCATCAGTGAACGCAATTGCACCATCACGGTGTTCAGGCGCCCCATGAGCTTGAGGTGTTCGTCATCGCTGACCGGCTGGCCATTGATGATGCGCCCGTAGATCGTCGCGCAATCGCGCAGCGCATCGGCCAGGTTGTAGCGCCAGGAAAACACCGCGTACAGCGGCAGTGCGAAGGAAAACGCCAGCGCCAGGGCGATGCCGATCAGAATGTCGACCCCGCGCCACAAGCCGTCCGTGACCGGATTGTCACCGTGCCCCGCGACAATAAACACGGTGATTGCCGCGAGCAGTGCCGTGTAGCCACCCTTGCCAATGGCGTGATACGAGAAAAACCCGCACACCACCGACATGGCGAAATAGGTCAGCCAAGGCATCCCCAGCCAGGCCTGTTGCGCGACCAGCAGCAGACCGACGCCGGCCCCGATCAACGTGCCAATGGCCCGCTCGGCAGCCTTTTTGCCGATGTTGCCGTGGTGCTGCAAGCCACCAATCACCACCAGCATCGTCACCGAGGCCCATTCACCGTGCGGCAAATGGATGCCGGTAGTCAGCAGGATCGTCGCCAGCAACCCAAGCGAGACCCGCACCGCGTGGATCAGCTTGGCGTGGCGATAGCGCCGGTACGGGTCCAGCAACGGACGCAGTAGCCGGCGCAGCAAGGGTGGCAGTCGATGGCTGAAGGTACTCAGGCTCGGTGTCCTCAGAAAATGTAATCGGTGGTCAGGAAGCTCGAACTGCGCCCACTGATGATCTCGCTGATAAGGTCCTTGTTGGTTTCCTGGAACTTGGTGGCGACCAACGTGCGGATCGAAAACACCCGCAACGCATCATGCACCGACAACGTGCCCTCGGCCGAGTTCTTGCGCCCGTTGAACGGGAAGGTGTCCGGGCCGCGCTGGCATTGGGCGTTGAGGTTGATGCGCCCGACCTGATTGGCGAACGTATCCACCAGCCGGCCGACCGCCACCGGGTTGGTGCCGAAAATACTCAATTGCTGGCCGAAGTCCGATTCCAGGACGTAATCGATCACCGTGTCCAGATGGCGGTACGGCACGATCGGGATGACCGGGCCGAACTGTTCTTCCTGATAGACACGCATTTGCGTGGTCACCGGGTACAGCACCGCCGGGTAGAAGAACGAGGCGCGGGCCACGCCGCCGTTGGGGTTGACCACCTTGGCGCCTTTGCTTTCGGCATCGGCCACCAGCGAATGCAGGTAATCGACCTTGCCCGACTCCGGCAGCGGCGTCAGTGCCACGCCGCTGTCCCACGGCATGCCGGGTTTGAGGGTGGCGAGTTTGGCGTTGAATTTCTCGATGAACGCTTCGACCACGTCTTCATGCACGAAGAGGATCTTCAGCGCGGTGCAGCGCTGGCCGTTGAACGACAGCGAGCCGGTCACCGCTTCGCTCACCGCATTGTCCAGATCAACCTCCGGCAAGACGATGCCGGGGTTCTTCGCATCAAGACCCAGCGCCGCACGCAAGCGGTGAGGTTTTGGGTGCAGTTTTTTCAGGTCGCTGGCGGCTTTGTTGGTGCCGATAAACGCAAAGATGTCGATCTTGCCGCTGGCCATCAACGCGCTGACGGTCTCGCGGCCGCTGCCGTAGATCACGTTGATCACCCCGGCCGGGAAGCTGTCGCGGAACGCTTCCAGCAGCGGGCGAATCAACAGCACGCCGAGCTTGGCCGGTTTGAACACCACGGTGTTGCCCATGATCAGCGCCGGAATCAGCGTGGTGAAGGTTTCGTTCAACGGGTAGTTGTAGGGACCCATGCACAGGGCAACACCAAGCGGAACGCGGCGGATCTGGCCGAGAGTGTCCTGTTCCAGCTCGAAGCGGCTGGAGCGGCGGTCGAGTTCCTTCAAGGCATTGATGGTGTCGACGATGTAATCGCAGGTGCGGTCGAACTCTTTTTCCGAGTCCTTGAGGTTCTTGCCGATCTCCCACATCAGCAGCTTGACCACGGCCTCACGCTGTTGACGCATGCGCCCCAGAAAGGCTTCGACGTGCTGGATGCGTTCGGCCACGCGCATGGTCGGCCACAAGCCTTGGCCACGGTCGTAAGCGCGGACGGCGGCGTCCAGCGCGGTCAAAGCCGTCTCGGCATCGAGCAGCGGTGTGCTGCCGAGGATCACTTGCTCGTCGCCATTGGCGCCGGTCAGGTACACCGGGCTGCGGACTTGGGCGAGCGGCCCGGACCAGGTTTTCAGTTCGCCATCGACCAGGTACTCACGCTGCTCGGTCTGGCCGTCGAGGCGGTATTTTTCCGGAATGTCGGCGAGGCTCGGAAACAGGTTGTCGAGAATGTTGGCTGTGGTCATGTCGCTACCCCCTCTGGATTGGGTCATGCACTGATGAATCGTTTTAGCAGACCTCGGCCTCGCTTGTCATGACTCATCTCAGCGTTTTGTGCCGGTGGGTGATGGCGCGCGGATTTCACGGCGCATCGGTCATGGCCTCAGAAGCCCCCCTTGTTGGCCCCCAATGCCCTCAACCCGCCCACGGCGCGTGCCTTAGTGTGGAGTTCTCCTTGATCACAACAATAAACGGTGCACCCGGCTGACCGGGCACCCCATGAGAGGAACGCCATGCGGGCACGCCGATTCAGTGAAAAGCCTAGCCTTTGTTTTGCCCTGGTGGGATTAGCGGTGTTACTCGCAGGGTGTGGCGAAGAGCCGAAAAGCCCGGCGACGCACATTGATGCGGCCACCGCCAGGCCCGCCGACACCGAGCTGGCGCAGGTCTACGACAACAGTTGCAAGCTCTGCCACGCCAATCCGGCGGCCGGGGCGCCGCTGACCGGTGACAGCAAAGCCTGGGAACCTCGGGTGATGCAGGGCGCCGACACGCTGCTCGATCACGCGATCAACGGCTACAACGGCATGCCGCCGATGGGCCAGTGCGTGCAGTGTTCAGAGGAGCAGTTCCTGGCGCTGATCAGCTTCATGTCCGGCCAGCACATCCCACAATAAGAACGACAGGGTGCGATTCATGACGATGGACTTAACACGGCGTCAGTTGTTGCAACGGGTGAGTGTCATTGGCGCCTTTACCGCGCTCGGCTCCACACCGGCGCTGGCCGAACTGCTGCGCGCGCCACGGTTGATACCATGGCGTAACTGGTCGGGGGGCCAGAGTTGCCTGCCGGCGGCGCGGCTGGCACCGAAGAATCTGGATGAATTGACCCAGGTTGTGCGCCAGGCCCCGGGCAAGATTCGCCCGGTGGGTTCGGCGCATTCCTTCAGCGCGCTGGTGCCCACCGACGGCACGTTGCTGTCGCTGAGCTATTTCACCGGATTGCTCGATCACGACGGGAAAACCCTGCAAGCCGAGTTCGCCGCCGGCACGCCGATGTCGCGCATGGGCACACCGCTCAAGGACGTCGGCCAGGCCCTGCAAAACATGGCCGACATCGATTACCAGACCCTCGCTGGCGCTATCTCCACCTCGACCCACGGCACCGGCAAGAACTTCCAGTCCTATTCGGCCCACGTCTGCGGCCTGCAATTAGTGACCGCCACGGGCGAGGTGCTGGACTGCGACAGCACACGTCATCCTGAAGTGTTCAGCGCGGCGCGAGTGTCCCTCGGCGCGCTTGGGGTGGCGACGAAAATCCGTCTGCAAAACCGCCCGGCGTATCGCTTGAGGGAACGGCAGTGGATCGCCAAGACCGAAGAATTGCTGGAAGACCTCGACAAGAACACCCGGGAAAACCAGCACTGGGAAATGCTCGTGGTGACCCATTCCGACTACGCCCTGTCGATCGCCCTCAACGAAACCAGCGACCCGGCGACACCGCCGATTCCGGCGGATGAGGAGGGCGGCAACGAATTCGTCACCTTGATCGAGAAGATCGACAAGTACGGCAGCGACTTCCCGGACCTGCGCCGCACCATGCTCAACAGTCTGCGCCACCTCGCCAGTTTCGATGACCGGGTGGGTGACTCGTTCGACATCTATGCCAACGTGCGCACGGTGCGTTTCAACGAAATGGAATATTCAGTGCCGGCCGAGCACGGCCCGGCGTGCCTGCGCGAAATCCTCAAGCTGATTCAGGACAAAGACCTGCGTACCTGGTTTCCGATTGAATACCGCTACGTCAAAGCCGACGACATCCCCCTGAGCATGTTCGAAGGCCGCGACAGTTGCTCGATCTCGGTCCACCAGCATTATCAGATGGACCATCACAACTTCTTCGCCGCCGTCGAGCCGATTTTCTGGAAGTACAACGGCCGGCCGCACTGGGGCAAGTTGCACACACTCAACGCGAAAAACCTGCAGCCGCTGTACCCGCGCTGGCAGGAGTTCATTGAGGTGCGGCAGGCGCTGGACCCCAGCGGCAAGTTCCTCAATGCGCATTTGTCATCGATTCTGGGGGTGAGCTGATGGCGGTCAATCGACGTAATTTCCTGATGGGCGCCGCCGGCGTCGGCGTGTTGATGGCGGGTGTCGGGGCGTGGTTGCGGCCGGGTGATCGAGGTGCGCCGTACAGCGATTATTTCCAGGCGCTGAACCGCGAACTCAAGGAACACGGGCCGATGCGGCCGGTGATGCTGATTGATCTTGATCGACTGGATCACAACATCGATGTGGTCATGCTGTCGGTAAAGCGCGGCGGCAAGCATCTGCGCCTGGTGGAGAAATCACTGCCGGCTCCGGGGCTGTTGACCTACATCGCCAAGCGCGCGGGCACGCAGCGCTTGATGTCGTTTCATCAGCCGTTTCTCAATCATGATGCCGTGCAGTTTCCCGAATCCGACATCCTGTTGGGCAAGCCGCTGCCGGTGCGTTCGGCCGAGTTGTTTTATCAGTCGCATAAAGGGCCTTTTGACCCTTCGAAGCAATTGCAATGGCTGCTGGATACGCCTGAGCGACTTCAACAATACCTCGCGCTGGCGCAGGGATTGGGCACGCGATTGCGGGTGAATATCGAACTGGATGTCGGGTTGCATCGTGGTGGTGTCAGCGATGCAGCTGCGCTCGGGCCGATGCTGGCGCTGATCAGCAAAAACCCTCAGCACCTGGAGTTCGCCGGGTTCATGGGCTACGACCCGTTCGTGGGCATGGGCGTGCCGGGGATACTGGGTTCACCCGAAGAACTGTTCGCCAAGGTGATGGTGATTTACAACCGTTGCGTCGATTTCACCCGCCAGCAATTCCCCGGCCTGTGGCATGAAGGGCTGACCCTCAACACCGCTGGCAGCCCGAGTTATCGCATGCATGAGCATGAACAGCTCAGCAGTGAAGTCTCGGTGGGGACCGCGATGCTCAAGCCGACGCACTATGATTTGCCGTCGTTGGTGGACCATGTGCCGGCGGCTTACATCGCTACACCGGTGTTGAAAAGTACCGGGGCGGTGAACATTCCGGCGCTGGATGACAAGTCCCGGTTGTTTTCGTGGTGGGACACCAATCAGCGCGAGACGTTTTTCATCTATGGCGGTAACTGGATGGCGGAGTTTGAATCGCCATCGGGGTTGCAGAGTAACGGGGTGTATGGCCGCAGCTCGAATCAGGAAATGGTCAATGGTTCGGCGGCGGTGGGGCTGGGGGTTGAGGATCAGGTGTTTTTGCGGCCGACCCAGACGGAGTCGGTGTTGTTGCAGTTTGGGGATTTGCTGGCGGTGCGGGGTGGGAGGATTGTTGAGACCTGGCCGGTGTATTCCTGAAGGTTTCTGGTGTCTGGTATATCGCCTTCGCGAGCGGGCTCGCTCCCACAGGGGAATGCATTCCAAATGTGGGAGCGGGCTTGCTCCGGGCGGCGTTCCGACGAAGGCGTCTGTTCAGTCAAAATGCATACGGGATACTGACCTTGGCCCACAGCATTTCCCCTTCAGGCCTATTCTCCACGTCAAACTCCTTGGCCCAGCGAATCTCCGCCGTGGCGTACTGCAAAAAGGTCAGGTGCAACGCCGGACCAATCGCAAACACCTGGCCGCGCACCCCGTCGTTCACGTCCTGACCATTGAACTGCACGGTATGGCCGAACTGTTTGTCGTCGGTGGTTTGCTTGAGGTAGTAGCCGTTCAACCCGAGCATCAGGTTGTCGGTGATTTTGTAACTGGCCGAATAGTCGAAGTGGAAAATCTGCCCCGACTTGTAATCGGTGTCTTTGTTCTTCTCGTTGAAGCTGTACGTGGTCTTCATCGACACCTCGGTTTTATCCGTTGGCAGCCAGGTGAAGGAGAACAGCGGTTTGTAGGTGTAGAAGTTGTTGCTGGTGTTGGCCAGGCGATCAACGCTGTATTCGCCGGTGGGAACGGTGACTTCAATGGCGGCACCGAGGGTCAGGTTGGGGCCCATGTCCCAGAGAATGATCGGCGCGAACGTTGTGTCACCCATGCCTTCGCGGGTGTCCTGTGGCAGGCCGAACACCGAGACTTCCTGCTTGAGCCACGGCTGCGCGATGTAGCCCGCCAACCGGCCACCGAAAACCCGCAGGGGGCTGAGGTAATCCAGGCGTGGAATCACGGCCGTGGATTCGATCTCGACATTCGGCACCTTGCCGCCGAGTGAGCTGATGTTCAGCTCCGTGGCCTTGTAGTGGTTGTAGTAGAGGTTGAACGCAACCATGTTGTCCGGAAGGCTGTCGGGTGACAGCGGCAACATGAAAAAGCCGTCGGTGCCGGTGCCGATGTTGTCCACGCCAGCCTCGGTGGCCAGCGCCGAATGAGTGGCGCAGACGCCGGCCAGGCTGATGACCAGTAGGGGGAATCTCGTGCGGGTCGGGATCATGGGTGTACTCATTATTATTGTTAGCGGGCTTTCCAGCGTCCATACGAGGGCCGCCACATAGAAATAAGCTGTCTGCGCCGTGCAAGGCAGGGTATTGGCGGCCATTTAGGGGGACTTCTGCGGACAGCCTTTGAACCCTGTGCTAACTTCTTTCGACATAACCGGTAACAAAAATAAGAATGCAGTTCGCCCCGGAATGTATAGCCCCATGCAAATGAAAGTGATTGATCCCACCTTTGAACTGGCGCTGGTGTCGCCGTTTCTCCTGCAAACCCTCGCCGAAGTCGCCGAGCAAAAAGGCGTCAACCCTGACAGCCTGTGCCGAGGGCTGGGCTTCACCTTTGAAGATCTTCAGGACCCGGCGCAGCGTATTTCCTATCGGCAGGCCGTGGCGATGATTCAGCGCGCGCTCAAAGCCTTGCCCAATCAGGGCCTGGGTTTGTGGGTCGGGGCGCAGAATGTGCTCGGCACGCTGGGGTTGCTGGGTCATGTGTTGTCGCTGTGCAAGACCCTGCGTGATGCTTTCGAGCTGGGCATTCGGCATCAGCACACCTCCGGCGGGATCGTGGTGTCGAGCGTGGAGGAGGTGGGGGATCGGGTGTTCGTCGACGTCGAATGCCGCTTGCCGTTCGCCGATGTGCAACTGTTTGCGGTCGAGGAGTTTTTCGCCAGTCTGCTGGTGTATGGCCGGGCGTTGGTCGGGGCGGACTTCAAGCCGATGGCGGTGGAGTTCATGCACGCGGCGCCGGATTATCTCGGCGAATATTCGCGGGTGCTGGGGCCGGACGTACGCTTTGGATGCTTGCAGAATCGCATGGTGATCGCGGCGCATTGGCTGGATGTTCATTTGCCCAATCACCATTCCCTGGCCTTGCGTCAGGCAGTGAAACTGCTGGAGCTGGAAGCCGCGCAAGTGCACCAGAAAATGGACTTGATCCAGGCGGTGGAACGGGCGATTGCCCGGGACCTGACCGAGGGCAGCCACATCGAGAAAATTGCCGGCGACCTGAACATGAGCAGCCGCACCTTGCGCCGCCGCCTCACCGAACATGCGCTGACCTTCGAAACCCTGCTGGAACAAGTGCGCCAGGCCCGCACCATGAGCCTGCTGGCCAACCCGGACATGTCTATCGAGCGCATCACCGAAGAAGTCGGCTACAGCGACGTACGCAGCTTCCGCCGCGCCTTCAAACGCTGGACCGGCATGAGCCCGAGCGCATTCCGCAATGAAACCCCGGCCTGACCTGGTTGCTTATGGTGAGCAGGCCTTTGAAGCCACACAAAACATCATCCTCCGGTTAAACTCGGTGCTCTTTTTCAAGGAGTTCATATGAGTTATTACCAGCCGGGCATTCTCGCCACCCCTGTTCCGCCTCAAGCCCGCCATATGTTCTTCGCCCTCGAATCCGCCGAAGCCTTGCCGGTTGCGCTCGATAACTTGATGCAGCTGGTGGACGGGAAGTCGGCTGTCGTCGGTTTCGGGGAGTCGCTGGTCAAGGCGTTGCACGCCCAGATCGATGGCCTGCGTGCCTTTCCGGCACTGACCGGTGTGGGCGTCGACAACCCGTCGACGCAACACGCACTCTGGTGTTGGTTGCACGGCGTCGACCGCGGTGAATTGCTCAATCGCAGCCAGGCCATCGAAGCCGCACTGGCACCGGCCCTGCGCCTGGTACAGATGAACGAAACCTTCCGCCACATGACCGGCCACGACCTGACCGGCTACGAAGACGGCACCGAAAACCCGCACGACGACGCTGCTGTCGCCGCCGCACTGTTGAGCGAAGGCGCGGACGGCCTGGTCGGTGGCAGCTTTGCTGCGATCCAGCAGTGGCAGCACGACCTCAAGGGCTTCCACGCGATGCCGCCCCATGAGAAGGACAACATCATGGGCCGTCGTTTGAGCGACAACGAAGAACTCGACGACGCGCCGGTTTCGGCCCACGTCAAGCGCACCGCTCAGGAAAGCTTCGCGCCCGAGGCGTTCGTGGTCCGTCGTTCGATGCCGTGGATCGAAGGTGATCGCGCCGGCCTGATGTTCCTCGCGTTCGGTTTTTCCCTCGACGCTTACGAAGCGCAACTGCGGCGCATGAGCGGTCTGGAAGACGGCATCACCGACGGTTTGTACCGCATCAGCCGTCCGATCACCGGTGGCTACTACTGGTGCCCGCCGCTCAAGGACGGTCATCTGGACCTGCGCGCCTTGCACATCGGCTAACCAGCAGGAGATGAACATGGACGTAGTGCGGTGGGGCATGATCGGTTGTGGCAGCGTCGCCGAGCGCAAGAGCGGGCCAGCCTTTTACAAGGCGCCCGGTTCGGCATTGGTGGCGGTGATGGGACGGCGTCTGGAGGCGGTGACGGATTACGCCACGCGCCATGGCATCGCCCGGGTCTACACCGACGCGCAATCCCTGATCAATGACCCAGAAGTGGACGCGGTGTACATCGCCACGCCGCCCGACAGTCACCACGCCTACAGCCTGATGGTGGCCGCCGCCGGCAAACATTGCTGCGTCGAAAAACCGATGTCGCTGAATGCCGGGCAAAGCCGCGAGATGCAACAGGTCTTTGCCGACGCCGGATTGCACCTGTTCGTTTCCTACTATCGACGCTCGCTGCCGCGCTTCCAGCAAGTGCGACAGTGGCTGGAAGCGGGGCGGATCGGCGAGGTTCGGCACCTGACCTGGACCCTCACCAAAGCCCCATCGCCCGTCGATCTGGGCGGCGCGCACAACTGGCGCACGGACCCTGGCATTGCCGGTGGCGGCTACTTCGCCGACCTTGCCAGCCACGGGTTTGACCTGTTCCAGTACCTGCTCGGCGACATCACTGAAGTCGCCGGTTTTACCGCGCGACAGGCCGGGCTGTATGCCGCCGAAGATGCGGTCAGTGCCACCTGGCGCTTTGCTTCGGGGGCGACGGGCATGGGCTGCTGGAACTTCGTGGCGGATCGCCGCGAGGATCGGGTCGAGGTGATTGGCAGCCAAGGACGAATCAGCTTTTCGGTGTTCGATGAACACCCGGTGCAGCTTCAAGCGGATGAACAGCTCAGCCTGGACATCGACCATCACGAGCACATCCAGTGGCATCACGTGCTGGGCATGAACGCGCACATTCGCGGTCAAGCGCAGCATCCGGCGGTGGCCGGGGAGGCGCTGAAAACCGACTGGGTGATGGACCAGATCCTCAAGCGCACCTGAGTTCACAGCTCCCTCGCCACAAAAGCTGTCGCAGCCTCTCAGCAATGTGTGCATCCTCACTCAGCTCTAACCTTATGCTCAAACAGTATTTCTCAATCATCACACTGTCTCTCTAAGATCACGTCATAACTCGTTATAACAAGTGATCTCCAATGACTGATAACGTTCTATCCCTCAGCCCGCTTTCCAACAGCAGTATCCCGCTGCACACCCAATTGCGCGACGTACTACGCGCCCGCATCCTCGACGGTGAATACCCGCAAGACAGCCAGATGCCTTCCGAAAGCGAACTCGGCGCGCTGTTCAAAGTCAGCCGCATCACCGTGCGCCAAGCCCTGGGCGATCTGCAGAAAGAAGGGCTGATCTTCAAGATTCACGGCAAGGGCACCTTCGTTGCCAAGCCGAAAACCTTCCAGAACGTCAGCACCCTGCAAGGCTTGGCCGAGTCCATGACCGGTCGCGGCTACGAGGTGATCAACCGCCTGCGCAGCTTCAAATTCATAGCCGCCGACAAGCTCGTCGCCGAACGCTTGCAGGTTGCTGAAGGTGAAACCGTGGCCCAGATCAAACGGGTGCGGCTGATCAATCGCGAGCCGATTTCGCTGGAAATCACCTACCTGCCCAAAGCCATCGGCGAACGGCTGGAGAAGGCTGATCTGGTCACTCGCGACATCTTCCTGATCCTCGAAAACGACTGCGGCATCGCCCTCGGTCACGCCGACCTGGCCATCGACGCGGTGCTGGCTGACAGCGACCTGACCCAGGCACTCAATGTCGAACCGGGTTCGCCGATCATGCGCATCGAGCGCCTGACCCACGACGCCAGCGGCCAACCGGTGGACTTCGAACACCTTTACTACCGTGGCGATGCCTTCCAGTACCGCCTGCGGATCGACCGGCAAAAAGGGGCGCAGGCATGAGCCGAAACACTATTGAGCAGGAATACGACATCGTCGTGATCGGCGGCGGCACCGCAGGACCGATGGCGGCGATCAAGGCCAAGGAGCGCAATCGCGATCTGCGCGTGTTGTTGATCGACAAGGCCAACGTCAAGCGCAGCGGCGCGATCAGCATGGGCATGGATGGCCTGAACAACGCGATCATCCCCGGCCACTCGACGCCGGAGCAGTACACCAAGGAAATCACCATCGCCAACGACGGCATCGTCAATCAGGCCGCGGTGTACGCCTACGCCACTCATAGCTTCGAAACCATCGAGCAACTGGACCGCTGGGGCGTGAAGTTCGAGAAGGACGAAACCGGCGACTACGCGGTGAAAAAGGTCCACCACATGGGCGCCTACGTGCTGCCGATGCCGGAAGGGCACGACATCAAAAAAGTCCTGTATCGCCAGTTGAAACGGGCGCGGGTGAGCATCACCAATCGGCTGGTGTGCACTCGATTGCTGACGGACGAAGAGGGCGCGGTCAACGGTGTGATGGGTTTCGATTGCCGCACCGCCGACTTCCATGTGATCAAGGCCAAAGCGGTCATCCTGTGCTGCGGCGCCGCCGGGCGCCTGGGATTGCCGTCTTCGGGTTACCTGATGGGCACCTACGAAAACCCGACCAATGCCGGCGACGGTTACGCCATGGCGTATCACGCCGGGGCCGAACTGGCGAATCTGGAATGCTTCCAGATCAACCCGTTGATCAAGGATTACAACGGCCCGGCCTGCGCCTACGTCACCGGACCCTTGGGCGGCTACACCGCCAACAACAAGGGCGAACGCTTCATCGAGTGCGACTACTGGAGCGGCCAGATGATGTGGGAGTTCCACCAGGAACTCGAAAGCGGCAACGGCCCGGTGTTCCTCAAGCTCGATCACCTGGCCGAGGAAACCATCCAGAACATCGAAGAGATCCTGCACAGCAACGAACGCCCCAGTCGCGGCCAGTTTCACGCCAATCGCGGCACCGACTACCGCACGCAAATGGTCGAGATGCACATTTCCGAGATCGGCTTTTGCAGCGGGCATTCGGCGTCGGGGGTGTGGGTCAACGAGCGGGCGGAAACCTCGATCAAGGGCTTGTATTCGGCCGGTGACATGGCGGCGGTGCCGCACAACTACATGCTCGGCGCGTTTACTTATGGCTGGTTTGCCGGCACCAACGCGGCGGATTTCGTCGCCGGGCGCGAGTTCTCGGCGGTCGATACCAAACAGATCGAAACGGAAAAGGCCCGGGTTTACGCACCGCTGGACCGCGAACACGGCCTGCCACCTGCGCAAGTCGAGTACAAGCTGCGGCGTTTTGTGAACGACTACCTGCAACCGCCGAAAGTGACCAAGAAGATGCAAATCGGCCTGCAGCGCTTCAGCGACATCCAGCGTGATCTCGATCAGATCAAGGCCCACAACGCCCACGAACTGATGCGCGCCATGGAAGTCAGCATGATCCGCGACTGCGCCGAAATGGCCGCCCGCGCCTCACTGTTCCGCGCCGAAAGCCGCTGGGGGCTTTACCACTATCGGGTCGATCACCCGCAACGCAACGACAGCGACTGGTTCTGCCATTGCCACCTGAAGAAGGGGGACGACGGGCAGATGACCAGTTTCAAGAAAGCCGTCGAGCCTTACATCATCCCGCTCGATGCCGAAGAAATGCAGGCCTACGACCGGTTGCGGGTCGGTGCCTTTGCCGCCTGAGCATCACTAACAGAGAGACTGCCCGATGGCTTATCAACCCCAGGAAATCTTCTTCCGCTCCAACGCGCCGGTCACGGTCGACGAGGATCTTTGCATCGCCCATAAAGGCTGCACCGTGTGCGTCGACGTCTGCCCGATGGACTTGCTGGCGATCAACCCGGCCACGCAAAAAGCCTACATGGCGTTCGACGAATGCTGGTACTGCATGCCCTGTGAAAAGGACTGCCCGACCGGGGCGGTGAAAGTAGAAATCCCTTACCTGTTGCGCTGACTGACAGGACGCCTTCGCGAGCAGGCTCGCTCCCACAGGGAAATGCATTCCAACAGGGAAATGAAATCTAAATGTGGGAGCGAGCCTGCTCGCGAAGAGGCCAGCCCAGACAACACAAAAGCTATCCGGCAACACCGGACGCAAGCTTCAAACCACCCCTCGTTTCCCACCACGCCCTGATCGTGGCGGAGACGAACATCCAATAAACGATTCGAGGGGATACACCCATGTTGCGTGCAGCATTCGCCGGTCTGGTACTGGCCTCATTCACCCTGTCGGCCTCCGCCGAAACCATCCGCATTGCCATCGGCACCCAGGACACCACCATCAATTGCGCTGCCGGCGGATTGCTGATTCGTGAACTCGGCCTGCTCGACAAATACCTGCCCCACGACGGCCAATACAAAGACGCCAAATATGACGTGGAGTGGAAAAACTTCACCAGCGGCGCACCGCTGACCAACGAAATGGTCGCCGGCAAACTCGACTTTGGCGCCATGGCCGATTTCCCCGGCGCGTTCAACGGCGTGGCTTTCGAAACCGCCGGCAAGCACAGCCTGTTCATCAGCGTGCTCTCGGGCAGCATCAAGGGCAGCGGCAACGGCATTGTGGTACCGAGTGCTTCGGGTGTGCAGTCGTTGTCGGAGTTGAAGGGCAAGACCATTTCCGTACCGTTCGCCTCGACCGCCCATGGCATGTTGCTGCGCGCCGTGGCGGCCCAGGGTTGGGACCCGCTCAAAGACGTCAACATCATCGCCCAGCCGCCAGAAGTCGCAGGCTCGGCGTTGCAGGCCGGGAAAATCGACGCGCACGCCGACTTCGTGCCGTTCGCCGAACTGTTCCCGAGCCGTGGTTTCGCGCGCAAGATTTACGACGGCGCCCAGGCCGGCGCGCCGACCTTCCACGGGGCATTGGTGGATCAGGCGTACGCGAAGAAGTACCCGGAAATCGTCGTCGCTTATCTTCGAGCGAGCATCGAGGCCAATCAGTTGCTCGCGGCTGAACCAGAGAAGTACAGCGAGCTGATCGCCAAAGTCACCGGGGTCGATGCCGAGGTCAATTACCTGTTCCACGGCCCGCTGGGCGTGCAAACCCGCGACCTGAGCTGGAAACCGGAATACCGTCAGGCGGTCGGCACCGCCATCGATACGCTCAAGCTGTTGAAGAAGGCGGATCGTGGTCTCGATCTCAATACCTTTATCGACGATCAGTACATCCGCGCCGCGTTCAAGGCATCGAATCTGGACTACACGGCGCAACTGGCCAACTACGGGCAAACGCCGTTGAAAGCGGTGGATGCGTCGAGTGGCCAGGCCATCACCGACTTCAGCCATGTCGCGGAAATCTGGGTGCGTGGCGAACCGAAAGTTCGCCAGTACGCCTCGGCACAAGCAGCGTTCACCGCGTTGGCCGGTTTGAAGTCGGAAGGCAAAAACATCCGCGCGGTGTATGCCCAGGCTAGCGACAGCGGGATCAAGCTGCTGGCGGATCAGGCGTGGTTTGCCAGTGATGCAAAAGGACAGCTCAGCGCGTTCCTGCTCAAAGGCCAGGCCCAACAATTCGCCACGGCCCAGGGCGGAAAAGTCTTCGACTTCAGCGAAGCCACCACCCAGGCCGTCGCTATCCGCTAACCCCAAACACACCGCGTTTCCCCTGTGGGAGCGAGCCTGCTCGCGAATGCGATCTGACATTCAACACAGTTGTCGACTGACCCACCGCTTTCGCGAGCAGGCTCGCTCCCACAGGATTTTGAGTTGAGAGGAAGAATTGTGTACCGATCCTACGCACGCTGGATTCCAAGGGCCGCTTCACTGCTGCTCTGCCTGCTGTTCTGGCAACTCGCCGCCAGTGGTCACTGGAACCTCGGCCTGGTCACCTTCGCCAACGTCCCGACGCCAGTGGCCGTCATCCACGCCGCATTGGGCCTCGGCGATTCCGGCAAACTCGCCCAGCACCTGAGCAGCAGCCTCAGCCGGGTCTTCGCCGGTTACCTCGCCGCGCTGATCATTGGCATCGCCCTCGGTCTGGCCATCGGCCGTTCAAAATGGGCCGAAGACTTGCTGTTGCCGCCCTTGGAAGTCCTGCGTCCAATTCCCGCCGTGGCCTGGATTCCGCTGGCGATCCTGATGTTCCCGTCCTCGGAATTGTCGATGGTCTTCATCACCTTCACCGGCGCGCTGTTCCCGATTCTGTTGAACACCGTGCACGGTGTCGAAGGTGTCGACCCACGCCTGATCGCCTCGGCCAAAAGCCTCGGGGCAAGGCGCCTGGCGATTTTGCTGGAGGTGATCCTGCCGGGCGCCGCGCCGAGCATCATCACTGGCCTTGCCATCGGCATGGGCACCTCGTGGTTCTGCCTGGTGACGGCGGAAATGATCTCCGGCCAGTACGGCATCGGCTATTACACCTGGGAGTCCTACACCATCCAGAACTACGCCGACATCGTGGTCGGCATGTTGCTGATCGGTGTGCTCGGGATGGGCAGCAGCCTGCTGATCAAACGTCTCGGCGGGCTGTTCACGCCGTGGCACCGACCACGAGGAAAAGCCTGATGAGCGTGATGCAAACCCCGGAAGGGCGGATCGATATTCGCCAATTGTCCATCGTCCTCGGTGAAGGCCCGCAAGCCTTCGAAGCCGTGCAAGGTCTGGATTGTCAGATTGAAGCGGGCCAGTTCGTGTGCATTCTCGGGCCATCCGGTTGCGGTAAATCGACCTTGCTCGGTGCGCTGGCGGGGCACCTGCAACCGCGTTCCGGCAGCCTGAAAGTCGATGGTGCGAATGTCTCGGGGCCGTCGCCGCAGCGCGGCATGGTGTTCCAGCATCACACGCTGTTTCCGTGGCGAACCGTGCGCGACAACGTTGCCTTTGGCCTGAAGATGCGCGGCATCGGCAAGGCTGAACGCCACAAAGCCGCCGATGAAATCCTTGCCTTGGTGGGCCTAGAAGGTTTTGCCGAGCGTTGGCCGGACCAGCTCTCCGGCGGCATGCAACAACGGGTGGAAATCGCCCGGGTGCTGATCAACCGTCCACGCCTGTTGCTGATGGACGAACCCTTCGGCGCCCTCGACGCGCTGACCCGGTTGAACATGCAGGAACTGTTGCTGGACATCTGGACACGGATTCGCACCACCGTGGTGTTTGTCACCCATGACATCGACGAAGCGTTGTTCCTCGCGGATCGCCTGCTGGTGATGAGTTCGCGCCCCGGCCGGATCATCGAAGACCTGCGTCTCGACTTCCCGAGGCCACGCACCACCGAGCTGGTGACGAGCCATGAGTTTTCCCGCCTGAAGCGCCATTGCCTCGAATTACTGCGTCACGAAGACGGTCGGCAGCTACCGCGCCTGAACCCTCTCGGACTGCCCCCTGAAAACAAACTGCCGCGATTTGCCCTATGACCTCTCTATTTGATGTAACCGATAACGACGACATTCTTGCCCTGCAACCACGCCTGATCGATGACGATCCCGGTGTGCGCCGCATCGCGCTGATTGAACTGGCCGACCTTGAGGAACCGGACGGCTTGTTGTGGCTGGTCAATCGACTGGTCGAAGACCCCACCGAAGAAGTCCGCGCCGAAGCTGCCCGCTTGCTCGAAGCCTGGGAGGACGAACCCGTGGTCGAAGCGCTGTGCCAGGCGCTGACCGATCCCTCGTCGGCCGTGCAATCGGCTGCCGCACAAAGTCTCAGTTTGCTCAAAAGCGAAGCCGCGGGGCGAGTGATTCTGCCGTGGACCGGGCATGCCGAAGCCAGCGTGCGCATTGCCGCGTTCAGGGCGTTGCGTGAGTTGCGTTACCCCGATGCCGCTGCTGCCGCTTTAGCCGCGTTGAAGGATGCCGACGCCAGCGTCCGTCGCGAGGCGGTGGGCGTACTCGGCTGGCTCAAACAGCTCGATGCGTTGCCGGCGTTGGCGAGATTGGCCAGCGCCGATCCCGACACGGAAGTCCGCCGTGCCGCCACTGGCGCCCTCGGTCTGGCCTCCGATGCTCACGTGCTGCCGGCGCTGCGCCAGGCGCTGCAAGATAACGCCTGGCAGGTGCGCGAAGAAGCCGCGACCACGTTGGGCAAAGTCGGCCACAGTGATGCCGGCAGCGCACTGATCGAAGCCTTGAGCGACGATTACTGGCAGGTGCGCCTGCGCGCTACCCGCAGCCTCGGTCGCTTGCGTTACGTGCCGGCCCTCAACGCGTTGATCGAAACCCTCGGCCACCGCATCAGCAACCTGCGCAAGGAAGCTGCGCTGGCCCTCGGCGAATTGAACGACAAAGGCGCGATTGCCCCCTTGCAGGCCGCGCAAGACGACGGCGACCCGGAAGTGCGCAAAGCCGTACGCATTGCCTTGAGTCAGCTGCAATGAACCCGGTGGCCGTGGGTAATTCCCAGGGTAAACAGCAGCTGCGATTGAACTGGCCGGATGGGCGTGAGCAGCGGCTGGATCATGCTGAACTGCGGCGTCAGTGCCCGTGCTCGCAATGCCGGGCGTTTCGCCTGCAAGGGCTGACGGTGAAGGTTGACCCGCGCATCCGCGTGGTGGAGTTGAATTCCCAGGGTTATGGCCTGCAACTGATCTTCAGCGACGGCCACGAACGCGGCATCTACCCGTGGCCCTACCTGGCACAGCTCACTTCTGAATCTACACATATCTAATGTAGGAGCGAGCCTGCTCGCGAAAGCGGCGGGTCAGTCGACATCGATGTTGAATGTCAGCCCGCCATCGCGAGCAGGCTCGCTCCCACAGGGGGGCGGTGTGGTTCAGAGAGATTTCTGACACCCCGAAAATCAATGTGGGAGCGGGCTTGCTCGCGAAAGCGGTGGGTCAGTCAACATTGAAGTTGAATGTTAAACCGAGTTCGCGAGCAAGCCCGCTCCCACATTTGAATTGTGGTGGTCAGAAGGATTTGCTGACGCTCGCCACCACGGTGGCGCTGCACAGGTCGTCGTAGCCCCAGTTGCTGGTGCATTGGCTTTTCGACAGGTCGGTGTCGATGTAGCTCAGGCCCAGCATCACCCCGGCCAGTTCGTGGGTCAGTTTGACTTCCCATTCGCGGTACGACTCTTCGCCATGACCGGAGCTTGTGAACATGCGCGGGTCCTTGAAGTCCATGTTGCCGTAGCGCAGTTTCAGGCCGGTGTCATAAGGCAATTGGGTTTCGTACCCGACATAGCTGTACAGCGAGTTCTGCTTGCTGTCGATGCCCGGCGCATCGTCGGAGTAATAGGCGCCGAACTTCACCCCGTAGACGCTGAGAATGCCGTAGACCTCACTCTGGTTGAACTCGCTATCTTTCGGGTACGTGTACCTGAGGTAACCGATGTCCAGATTGACCGCGTCGGTGGCTTCCCAGAACCAACCGGCGTAGTAATCGAGTTCCTGTCGGGTGTTCAAGCCGCCACCGAAATCGACGTTCGAGGTCCAGGCACCCACGTACAAACCCGAGCTGTGGTTCAGGGTGGCACTGGCCTGCACGGCGGGGTCATTGAGTGTCTGCGAAATGCCACGGGTGCGGTAATCGCTCGCCAGGGTCAGGTCCACCAGTACGGAGAAGTCGTCATTCAAGACGATGGCCTGGCTGCTCAACGGCAGCAGACTCAAGGAACCAAGGGCGAACAGGGTGAAAGCTTTCATGAATGCAGTCCCGATATTGTGATTGTTATGGGCAGTTTTTTTGTGGCAAGGCTGCGCCGACCCCGGCGTTGAACGCGGGGACGGGCAGCGGGTTACAGCGGGTTTTTATTAGAGAGTAGGTGCGTAGACTTCGCGCCCGGCGAACCAGGTTTGCAGCACTTGAGTGTCGCTCAGGGCCTTGTTGTCGACGGTGAAGACGTCGCGGTCCAGCACGATGAAGTCAGCTTGCTTGCCTGGGGTCAGCGAACCGATCTGCTTTTCCAGCCCAATGGTGCGCGCGGCGTTCAGCGTGTAGGCGTAGAACATCGTTTCGCGATCCACGGCTTCCTTGATGTTCAGCACGCCCAGCGGGCCGACGCGGGTGATGGCCTGGGCCATGGCGTTCCATGGATTGGGCGATGACACCGGCCAGTCACTGGCGCCCGCGATGGTCGCGCCTTGCTTGAGCAGCGAGTGCGCCGGGTATTGATAGCGGAAGGCGAGGGCGCTGACGTAAGGCTTGATCATGTCCGTGGTGTAGTCGTCGGCCGAAGCCCACAGCAGTTGCATCGAGGCGATGACGTTCAGCGGTTTGAACCGCGCAAACTCTTTCGGGTTGACGATCTGCAGGTGGGTGATCGAGTGCGTCACGCCGCTCTGGCGATCCTTGCGCGCCTGTTCGATGCCGTTCAGCGACTCACGCACCGCGCGATCGCCGATGGCATGGATATGCACCAGCCAGCCGCGCTGGTCGATGGCGCTGACCAGTTCGCCGAAATGCTTCGGATCGATCAGCAATTCGCCCTGTTTGTGTGAGTTGTTGTAAGGGTCGATCATCGCCGCGCTCTGGGCCGGGAATTCGATCACGCCGTCAGCGAAGATCTTGACGCCGGGCAGGGTCAGGTTGGGGATGCCCTGGAACTGCTGGCGAACCTTGTCCAGCGTATCGAGATCGGCCGGTACGCTTTTCGGGTTGGCCACCAGCAAGGCGGCTACGTGGACACTCATGCCGCCGGTTTCGGCCAGGGCCTTATAGGCCGGCAGCACGCCGACGGTTTTTTCAGTGGGCTTGAGCGCGAACAGTGGTTCGCCGGGTGCGGCGTTGGCGGCGGGGTCCATCCATGCCGTGATACCGAAGCTGTTGTTGTAGCGCACGGCCGATTGGGCGGCCTTGAGCATGTCGGCGGTGCTCGGCACGGGGATTTTCGAGGACACCCGGTCCCAACCGGCGTCCACCAGGAAACCGTTGGGGGTGCCATCGGCGCGTTTGCCGATGGTGTCCGCTTCGGCGGCGGGCAAGGTCTTGAGCAACGCGGCATCAATCCCGGCGCGCTTGAGCATGAAGTCGTTGGCCCAGGCCGTGTGGTGGTCGCTGCCGGTGAATACCACGGGCACGTTGGCCCATTCACCGTGGTTGAATTTCTTGCCCAGTGCGTCGGCCTTGGCCCAATACACCGAACTCATGCCGGCGATGGTCAACACATCGCCGTGTTTGGCCTTGCCGTCGTCACGCCAGCCGCGCAGGCGTTTTTCCAATTCGTCGAGCTCGACCACCTCGTCTTCCATGTTGGCCGAGACCATTTCCAGACCGCCGAAAATCGCGTGGGAATGGGTGTCGATCAGGCCCGGCATCAAGGTTTTGCCGCCGAGGTCGACCACTTTAGTGTCGGGCGTGATCAAGGCTTTGATCTGCGCATCGCTGCCCACTTGCAGCACCTTGCCATCCTGTACCGCCAGCGCCTGTGCCTTCGGTTGGGCACGGTCGGCGGTGAAAATCTTGCCATTGATCAGCACCAGATCGGTGCCTGCCATGGCTTCCATCGAGGCAAAACTCACTGCGGCCATCAATAGATTCGGGATGAATCTTTTCATTGAATGTTTCCTTGTTATTGCGTCTGATGGCCAGATTAGTGGCTGCTGGTGCGCAGCAGAACGCCTTCCTCACGAAAAACGTTTTTGCCGGAATGGAAAAAGTATGGACAAGTTGGGTGCGTTGAAAATGTTCGTGGTCACGGCGCAACTGGGCAGCTTCAGCCGCGCCGCCGAGCAACTGGGCAAGACCCCGTCGGCCCTGACCAAAGCGGTTAACCACTTGGAAGCCGAGCTGGGTGCGCGCTTGTTCGAGCGCAGCACCCGACGGATTCTGCTGACCGAATCCGGGCGGCTCTATCTGGAAACCGCGCGCCAGGTGTTGCAGCGGCTGGAGGAGGCCGGTGAGGAAATTGAACAGCTGCAGCATGGCTTGCGTGGCAATCTGAAAATCACCGCGCCACTGGCTTATGGGCAGGCGTTTCTCGATCAGGTGTGTGGCGGTTTTCTCGAGCAATACCCGCAGATCAATCTGCAGGTGGACCTGTGCGATGAATTCGTCAACCTGCTGGAAAGCGGTTACGACCTGGCCCTGCGCGAAGGCCATGACGATTTGCCGGGGTTGATCGCCCGCGTGGTCGGCAGTAATCGCCTGGCGCTGTGCGGCAGCCCGGCCTATCTGGCGCGCAAGACTTTGCCGGTAACGCCGCAGACCCTCGATGACCACGAATGGCTGCTGTATCGCCATCCGTTGCTCAGCCGCGAATTCTGGTGGGTCGAGCGCGACGGGCAACGCCTGAGCCTGCCGCAGCCGCCCAATCCGCGGTTGCGCAGCGACAATTACGACCTGCTGCTGGCCAACGCCCTGGCCGGGCGCGGCTTGTTGCACACCCCGTTGTGGAGCGCCGCGCCGTACATCGCCGATGGCCGGTTGGTGCAGCTGATGGCCGACTACGACATCGACCCGGACAGCTTTGGCCCGCACATTCTGGCGGTGTACCCGAGCCATCGACGGGCGACGGCGAAGGTGTTGGCGTTTATTGATTACATCGCAGGGTTTCTGGCGTCCCGTGGTTTGAGCTGATTGACGGTCCTTGCCAGGAAAATGCCAAAAGAGTACAAATGTACTCCATGACGACTTTAACTCCCCGCCGTACCGCCATCCTGACCTTTATCCGCGACCGAATCGCGGAGCACGGCCAGTCTCCGAGCCTCGCTGAAATCAGCGAGGCCTTTGGTTTTGCCTCCCGCAGCGTGGCGCGCAAGCACGTGCTGGCGCTGACCGAAGCCGGTTTCATCGAGGTCAACCCGCATCAGGCCCGTGGCATTCGTCTGCTCGGGCAACCGGCGCGGCCCGAGTTGCTGGACATCCCGGTACTCGGCCGGGTCGCGGCGGGTGCGCCGATCGGGGCCGATGCCGAAGTGCACAGCCGTTTGCTGCTGGACCCGTCGATCTTCTCGCGGGTGCCGGATTACATGCTGCGGGTTCAGGGCGACTCGATGATCGGGGACGGCATTCTCGACGGCGACCTGGTGGGCGTGCGGCGCAACCCGGAAGCGGTCAATGGCCAGATCGTGGTGGCGCGGCTGGACGGCGAAGTCACCATCAAGCGTTTCGAGCGGGCCGGTGACACGGTTCGCCTGCTGCCGCGCAACCCGGCGTATCAGCCAATCATCGTGCAGCCCGGGCAGGACCTCGCCATCGAAGGGGTGTTCTGCGGCCTGGTGAGGCAAGGGTGATGGGCGCCGTCGTTGCGCTGGATACGCTGTTCAATGGCGGCCAGGTCTGGAAGGGCCGGCCTGCGCCACCGGCCGTCAGCCCACAACCCACCGGGCATGCCGCGCTGGATGCGGCATTGCCCATCGGGGGCTGGCCGGAAGCGGCGCTGACCGAAATCCTCCTGGCCGGGCAGGGCGTCGGCGAGTTGCAACTGGTGTGGCCGGCACTGGCGCGGTTGTCGGCGGCGGGCGAGCGCATCGTGTTGGTGGCGCCGCCTTACGTGCCGTACCCCCAGGCGTGGCAGAACGCCGGGGTCGATCTGCGCCAATTGTCGATCATCCAGGCCAGCGAGCGCGATGCCTTGTGGGCCGCGGAACAATGCCTGCGCTCGGGCAGTTGCGGCGCCGTGCTGTGCTGGCCGCACAAGGTCGATGACCGGGCGTTGCGCCGCTTGCAGGTGGCGGCGGAAACCGGCTCGACCCTGGCGTTCGCCTACCGCTCGATCCATGAAGCCGTCAACCCTTCGCCCGCCGCGCTGCGCATTGCCATCGATGCCAGACCTGCGCAATTGCGTGTGCTCAAGTGCCGGGGCGGGCTCGCGCGTTCGGCGCCGATTGCCTTCCCCGTGGGGCATTGAGGTTGCCATGCGCTGGGTCTGTATTCTTTTCCCGCAATTGGCGCTGGACGCGGTGCTGCGTCAGCGCCCCGATCCCGATGAGCCGCTGGCGCTGCTGACCGGCCCGGCGCAGCGCCGGGTGTTGCAAGCGGTCAATGCATCGGCGCGCGCACTGGGCTTGCGTCCGGGGCAGTCGATGACCGCCGCGCAGGCCTTGAGCAAAGGCTTTGCCACGGCCGAATACGACGCCGCCGAGATCGAACACTGGCAGCAGTTTCTGGCCGCCTGGGCCTATCGCTTCAGCTCTCAGGTCAGCGTGCATTACCCGCGTGCCGTGGTGTTTGAAATCGAGTCCAGCCTGGGCTTGTTCGGGCCGTGGCCAACCTTCGAGGCACGGTTGCGCGCTGAACTCGGCGAGCTGGGCTTTCGCCATCGGATCGTCGCGGCGCCCAACCCGGTGGCCGCGCGGGTGCTGGCCAACGTGTATGACGGGCTGGTGGTGCCGGACAACGATGCCTTGCAGCACCATCTCGGGCAATTGCCCGTCGACCGCATCGCGTTGGAGCCCGTGGTGGCCACGGCGTTATCGCGCATGGGTTTGCGCACCTTGAGTCAGGTGCAGGCGCTGCCACGACAGAGCCTGGCCCGGCGTTTCGAAGCCCAGGTGCTCAAGCACCTGGACGCGTTGACGGGGGCGCGCCGACTGGCCCTGGCGTTCTACCTGCCACCAGACCGTTTCGACGTACGCATCGAGCTCAATTTCGACGTGCAGTCGCATCAGGCGTTGCTGTTTCCGTTGCGCCGGTTGACTGGCGACCTGTCGGCCTTTCTCTGCGGTCGGGACAGCGGCGTGCAGCGTTTCGACCTGCACCTGGAACACGCCGGTCTGCCGGACTCGGTGATCAAGGTCGGCTTGCTCAGCGCCGAGCGCGATCCGGCGATGCTCTTCGAACTGGCCCGGGGACGACTGGAACAGGTTCAGGTCGAAGCCCCGGTGCGCGGTTTTCGGCTGCGTGCCGAAGACTTGCCGAGCTTCGTCCCGCAGTATCAGGAGCTATTCGACGATCGCCCGCAGCAATCCTTGCCGTGGGAGCAACTGCGCGAACGCTTGCGCGCGCGGCTCGGCGATGACGCCGTGCACGGCTTGCGCTTCCAGGCCGATCACCGCCCGGAGTGCGCGTGGCAGGCGCGGGTCGACAGTCAACTGTGCGCGGGGTTGCCGGGTGTGCAACGTCCAGGCTGGTTGCTGACGGAACCGCAGGCGATCCACGAAAGCTCGACGCGCATCCTCATGGGCCCGGAGCGCATCGAATCCGGCTGGTGGGACGGCGCCGACGTACGCCGTGATTACTACCTGGTCGAAACCCGCTCCGGCCAGCAGGGTTGGGCGTATCGGGCGGTGGGTGAGGGCGGGCCGTTGTGGCTGCAAGGCTGGTTCGCATGAGCATCGACTACGCCGAGTTGCACTGCCTGTCGAACTTCAGCTTCCAGCGCGGGGCCTCCAGCGCCCTCGAACTCTTTCAACGGGCAAAAAAACACGGCTATCAGGCGCTGGCGATCACCGATGAATGCACCTTGGCCGGCATCGTCCGCGCCTGGCAAGCGGCCAAATCGGTGGAGCTGCCACTGATCATCGGCAGCGAAATTCGCATCGAGAACGGCCCGAAACTGGTGCTGCTGGTGGAGAACCTTGAGGGCTACCAGACCCTGTGCCGGCTGATTACCCGGGCGCGGCGCCGCACGCAAAAAGGCCAGTATCAGGTGCTGCGTGAAGACTTCAGCGAACCGACGCCGGGGCTGTTGGTGTTGTGGGTGCCGGACGCTGTCGATGACTTCGAACAGGGCCACTGGCTGCAACAGACCTTCGCCGAACGCCTGTGGCTGAGCGTCCAGTTGCATTGCGGCCAGGACGATACCCGGCGCCTGGAGGCGCTGCTGACCCTGGCCCGGGAACTGCGAATTCCCGCGGTGGCCAGCGGCGATGTGCACATGCACACCCGTGGCCGGCGCGCCTTGCAGGACACCATGACCGCGATCCGTCATCACCTGCCGGTGGCCGAAGCCGGGCTGCGCCTTCACCCCAATGGCGAGCGGCATGTGCGCAGCCTGGAGGTTTTGCAAACCATCTACCCACAAGCCTTGCTCGATGAAACGCTGGCCATTGCCCGGCGCTGCACCTTCGACCTTGGGCAGCTGCGTTATCAGTACCCACGGGAGTTGGTGCCGCAAGGCCAGACAGCCACGTCCTGGCTACGTCATTTGACGGATGAGGGCATTGCATGGCGCTGGCCAAAAGGCCCGAAAACGGCGGTGCTGAGGCAGATCGACAAGGAACTGCAGCTGATCGCCGAACTGGGCTACGAGAGCTATTTCCTGACGGTGCACGACATTGTGCGGTTTGCCCGTGGCCAGCATATTCTGTGTCAGGGCCGGGGGTCGGCGGCCAACTCGGCGGTGTGTTTTGCCTTGGGCATCACGGAAATCGACCCGGACCGCACCACGTTGCTGTTCGAACGGTTTCTCTCCAAGGAGCGCAACGAGCCGCCGGACATCGACGTCGATTTCGAACACGAGCGTCGCGAAGAAGTCTTGCAGTACGTGTTCCAGCGTTATGGCCGCACGCGCGCGGCGTTGACGGCGGTGGTCAGCACGTATCACGCGGCGGGCGCGGTGCGTGACGTGGCCAAGGCGTTGGGTTTGCCGCCGGACCAGATCAATGCGCTGGCCGATTGCTGCGGCCACTGGAGTGATACCGCGCCGCCCGTGGAACGCCTGCTGGAAGGCGGCTTCGACCCCGAAAGTCCGGTATTGCGCCGGGTCTTGAGCCTGACCCAACAGTTGATCGGCTTCCCTCGACACTTGTCGCAGCACCCCGGTGGTTTCGTGATTTCCGAGCAGCCGCTGGACAGCCTGGTGCCGGTGGAAAACGCCGCCATGGCCGAGCGCACGATCATTCAGTGGGACAAGGACGACCTCGATGCGGTCGGCTTGCTCAAAGTCGATATTCTGGCCTTGGGCATGCTCAGCGCCATCCGCCGCTGTTTCGATCTGCTGCGCCGCCACCGCAACCTTGACCTGAGCCTGGCGACGATCCCGCCCGAAGATTCGGCCACCTACGACATGATTGGCCATGCCGACACCATCGGCGTGTTCCAGATCGAGTCCCGGGCACAGATGTCGATGCTGCCCAGGCTCAAGCCGCGCAAGTTCTATGACCTGGTGATCGAGGTGGCCATCGTCCGTCCGGGCCCGATTCAGGGGGGGATGGTCCATCCGTACCTGCGCCGTCGAAACAAGGAAGAGCCGGAAACCTATCCCTCGCCGGAACTTGAAGCGGTGCTCAAGCGCACCCTGGGCGTGCCGCTGTTTCAGGAACAGGTCATGCAGATCGCCATCGTCGCCGCCGACTACAGCCCCGGCGAGGCCGACCAGTTGCGGCGCTCCATGGCGGCCTGGAAGCGTCATGGCGGGCTGGAGCCGCACAAGGATCGATTGGCCGCAGGGATGAAGAAAAACGGCTACACGGCCGAGTTCGCCGCGCAGATCTTCGAGCAGATCAAAGGCTTCGGCAGCTACGGTTTCCCCGAGTCCCACGCCGCCAGTTTCGCCTTGCTGACGTACGCCAGTTGCTGGCTGAAATGCCACGAGCCGGCGGCTTTTGCCTGTGCGCTGATCAACAGCTGGCCGATGGGTTTCTACAGCCCGGACCAGATTCTCCAGGACGCGCGCCGGCATCATTTGCAGATCCGCCCGGTGGATGTGCGCGCCAGTGACTGGGATTGCAGCCTCGAACCGGTCACCGTCGGGCAACCGGCGATCCGCATGGGGTTGCGGATGATCAAGGGCTTTCGCGAAGACGATGCCCGGCGCATCGAAGCGTCGCGCGCGCGGGGGGTGTTTGTCGACATCGCCGACCTCGGCGAGCGTGCGCGACTGGATGCCCGCGCCCAGGAACAACTGGCTGATGCCGGTGCGTTGCGGGGCCTGGCCGGTGACCGGCATTGGGCGCGCTGGGAGGTTGCGGGGGTACAAAAGCAACTCGGTTTGTTTGCCGGCCTGCCGCGTCAGGAAGAGGACGTCGTGTCGTTGCCCAAACCCAGCGTCGGCGAAGACCTGCAAGCCGATTACGCCAGTGTCGGCACCACCCTCGGCCCGCATCCGCTGGCGTTGCTGCGCGGTGAACTGAAAGCCCGGCGCTGCCGCAGTTCGCAAGAACTGATGACGGTCGAACACGGGCGACCGGTCAGTGTCGCGGGGCTGGTGACGGGGCGGCAACGGCCGGGCACCGCCAGTGGCGTGACCTTCGTGACCCTGGAAGACGAGTTTGGCAACGTCAACGTGGTGGTCTGGCGCGACCTGGCCGAGCGGCAACGCCAGGTGCTGGTCGGCTCGCAATTGCTCAAGGTCGATGGTCGCTGGGAAAAGGTAGGCGAGGTTCGCCACCTGATTGCCGGGCGCCTGAGCGACCTGAGCTCATTGCTCGACGGCATCAGCGTGCGCAGCCGGGATTTCCGTTGAATGCGAAATGTGTGGCTCCCACAGATCCCCCTGTGGGAGCGAGCCTGCTCGCGAAGAGGCCCTGTCATCTGACATTGATGTCGACTGGAGGACCGCTTTCGCGAGCAGGCTCGCTCCCACCTTTTGGGTGATGGCTAGCGTTTGACACTCGCCACAAAAGCCCGGATGGTTTGAATCAGCTAACCTCTATGAAACCATTTGACCTCGGCGATGCTCGAAACAAACGGGCCGCGTCGTCTTCACACCGTCGCGATCCCTTGAGGCAGTTCATCTACAGGGACTAAGAGCCAGTCAATGCAGTTTTTAGACGAAAGCCACGGGTGTGCCGGCTGGAACGGCGAAATGGCCGGGCGTATACGTGCGTTCGACTGGGGCCAGACCGAACTGGGCAGCCTCGACACCTGGCCTGCAAGCCTGTGCAGCGCGGTGCAATTGATGCTGGCCTCGCCACTGCCGATGGTGATGCTCTGGGGCCACGCCGGGTACATGATCTACAACGATGCCTACTCCGAATTCGCCGGTGGCCGCCATCCTTACCTATTGGGCTCGCCGGTGGAACTGGGCTGGCCGGAAGTCGCCGAATTCAATCGCAATGTGGTCGACACCTGCCTGGCGGGCGGCACCTTGTCCTACCGCAATAAAGAGCTGGTGTTGCTGCGCGACGGCATCCCCGAAGACGTCTGGCTCGACCTCTATTACAGCCCGGTCGCCAATGACGAAGGCAAGCCCGCCGGCGTCATGGCGATGGTGGTCGAGACCACCGAACACGTGATTTCCGAACGCCGCCGCCAGGCTGCCGAAGACGCCTACCGCGCCGACAATGAACGGGTGCGCCTGGCACTCAATGCCGGCGCCTTGCTCGGCTCGTTCGTCTGGGACATCAAGGCCAACCGGCTCTCCGGTGACGAGCGTTTCGCCCGCACCTTCTCCTATCCCGCCAATCAGGACCTGGCCGATTTGCCGACAGATGTCGCTGAAGCCAAGATCCACCCCGACGACCTCAGTTGGGTGCAGGAGCAGGTCAATCAGTCGGTCGAAACCGGCGAGTCTTTCAATGCCGAATACCGCGTTTTGCGCCCGGACGGCACTTACCTGTGGGTGCAGGCGAGCGGTTGCTGCGAGTTCAATGAACAGGGCGAGCCGTTCCGCTTTCCCGGCGTATTGATTGACATCCATGAACGCAAGTCCGCCGAAGAATCCTTGCTCAGGTTCACCCGCAATCTGGAACAGCGCGTCGCCGATGAAGTGGAAGCGCGGCTGGCCGCTGAAGAACAACTGCGCCAATCGCAGAAGCTCGAAGCCATTGGCGGCCTCACCGGTGGCGTGGCACACGACTTCAATAACCTGTTGCAAGTGATCGCCGGCAACCTGCATTTGCTGGCGCGGCATGAGCCGGACAACGCCAACGTGCAGCGCCGGGTCAAAGCCTCGATTGCCGCGGTTGAGCGTGGCGCCAAATTGTCTTCGCAATTGCTCGCGTTTGCCCGCCGCCAGCCACTGTCGCCAGCGGTGTGCAATCCGCGGCAGGTGTTCGACGGCCTGGCGGAATTGTTGCAACGAGCGCTGGGCGAAACCCTGCAGATCAAGGTGCGTGCGCCGGTAGAACCCTGGCACATCTTCGTCGATCGCAATCAGCTGGAAAACGCCATTCTCAACCTGGCGATCAATGCCCGTGATGCGATGAAAGGCGAGGGGACCATCGGCCTGAGTGCCGAACACATCGCCCTCGACCAGAAGTTTTGCGCAGGCAAGGGCATCGTGGCCGGCGACTACGTGTGTGTCGCGGTGGCTGACACCGGTATCGGCATGCCGCCACAGGTGCTCGCGCAAGCCTTCGAACCGTTTTTCACCACCAAGGCCGACGGCCAGGGCACGGGGCTGGGGTTGAGCATGGTGTTCGGTTTCGTCAAACAGAGCGGCGGGCACATCGAGATTTCCAGTACCGAGGGGCAGGGCACTCGGGTGAAGTTGTACTTTCCGCGTAGCCTGCGAGCAGCGGCCAGTGAAATCACGCAGCATGATCCGCAGCAGCGCGGTGGTCATGAATCGATTTTGGTGGTCGAAGACAACGATGCGGTCCGCGCTTCGGCGGTGGAGTTGCTGCGCGAAGAAGGCTATCAGGTGCTGACGGCGGCCAACGGCGACCAGGCGATGCAGATGCTGCTGGAGGGCGCGGCGGTGGAGCTGATTTTCACCGACGTGGTCATGCCCGGCCTGATCAAGAGTGCGGACCTGGCCGCATGGGCCAAAGTGCAGAATCCGCCGGTGGCGGTGTTGTTCACCTCGGGGCATACCCGTGACATTATCTCGCGCAACCACCAACTCAGCCCTGACACGCATTTGCTGAGCAAGCCTTACGGGCCTGAGTCACTGACCCGCATGGTGCGTACGGTGCTCAATGGTTGACACACCACGCTCCCACAAGGGGATGTGTGTTTTCAGTTATTTCATTAAGGGCTTCCGATGACATCCAAGCGCACCTCCAACCCTCCCTCCGGCATGGTCAGGGTGCGCGGCGCCCGGGAACACAACCTCAAGAACATCGACGTCGACATTCCCCGCGATGCGCTGGTGGTGTTTACCGGTGTCTCCGGTTCGGGCAAGTCTTCGTTGGCGTTCTCGACCCTCTACGCCGAAGCACAGCGCCGCTATTTCGAATCCGTGGCGCCTTATGCGCGGCGGCTGATCGACCAGGTCGGCGTACCGGATGTCGATTCCATCGAAGGCCTGCCGCCGGCCGTGGCCTTGCAACAACAGCGGGGCACGCCGAGCACGCGGTCTTCGGTGGGCAGTGTGACGACGCTGTCGAGCCTGATCCGCATGCTCTATTCGCGGGCCGGCAGTTATCCGCCGGGACAGGCGATGCTGTACGCCGAAGACTTCTCGCCCAACACCCCACAGGGCGCATGCCCTGAGTGTCATGGGCTGGGCCGGGTTTATGACGTCACCGAAGCACTGATGGTCCCCGACCCGAGCCTGACCATCCGCCAACGCGCGGTCGCTTCCTGGCCCACGGCCTGGCAAGGGCAGAACCTGCGCGACATCCTCGTGACCATGGGCTACGACGTCGATGTCCCGTGGCGTGAGCTGCCGAAAAAACAGCGCGACTGGATCCTCTTCACCGAAGAAACACCGACGGTGCCGGTGTATGCCGGGCTTACCCCGGAAGAAACCCGCGTCGCGCTCAAGCGCAAAATGGAACCGAGTTATCAGGGCACGTTCACTGGCGCCCGCCGCTACATCCTGCACACCTTCACCCACTCGCAAAGTGCGCTGATGAAGAAGCGCGTTTCGCAATTCATGCTCGGCAGCCCGTGCCCACTGTGTGACGGCAAACGGCTCAAGCGCGAGGCGTTGTCGGTGACGTTCGCGGGGTACGACATAGGTGAGCTATCGCAGATGCCGTTGCTGCAAGTGGCCGCCGTGCTGAAACCGGTGGCAGCGCACAGTTACCTGGAACAGGCCGATGAGGCGGGCGAGGTGTTGACCCACCGGCAAACCCGCGAGGCCCGGGAAGCGCGAGTTGCCCACGGTGCCAGCGGGCATGCCAACGCACCGGACGTGCGTCACACGCCAAATCTGTCGGTAGAGAAACGCCTGGCCGCGCAACGCATCGCCCAGGATCTGCTGGAACGGGTCAGCACCCTGACGGACCTGGGCCTCGGTTACCTGGCACTGGAACGCAGCACGCCGACGCTGTCCTCCGGCGAGTTGCAGCGCCTGCGGCTGGCGACGCAATTGGGTTCGCAACTGTTCGGTGTGATCTACGTGCTGGATGAGCCTTCGGCCGGCCTGCATCCAGCAGATGGCGAGGCGTTGTTTGAAGCGCTGCAACGCCTGAAGGCCGCCGGCAATACGCTGTTTGTGGTTGAGCATGATCTGGAAACCATGCGTCGCGCCGACTGGTTGATCGATGTCGGCCCGGCGGCGGGCGAAAACGGTGGCCAGATCCTCTACAGCGGCCCACCGCCAGGGTTGGCCGCAGTGACGAACTCACAGACCCGCGCCTACCTGTTTGCCGAACAGGTCGCCGAAACCCGTGCCAGCCGCAAGGCTACGGATTGGCTAAGACTGGAGGGCATCACCCGCAACAACCTGAACAACCTCAGCGTCGAGTTTCCGCTGGGCTGTTTTACCGCCGTGACGGGCGTGTCCGGTTCCGGTAAGTCGAGCCTGGTCAGTCAGGCTTTGCTGGAACTGGTTGGCGCGCATTTAGGACGGTCTGCCAGCGAAAACGAAGCTGAGGCGTTGAGCCTTGAGGACGATGCGCCGCAGGTCAGTGGGGGCCAGGTCACGGCGGGGCTGGAGTCGATCAAGCGTTTGGTGCAAGTCGACCAGAAACCCATCGGCCGCACACCGCGTTCCAATCTGGCGACCTACACCGGGCTGTTCGACAACGTGCGCAAGTTGTACGCCGCCACGCCGCAGGCGCAGGCCGAAGGCTACGACGCCGGGCAGTTTTCCTTTAACGTCGCCAAGGGCCGCTGCGCGACCTGTGAAGGTGAAGGCTTCGTCAGCGTCGAATTGTTGTTCATGCCCAGCGTCTATGCGCCATGCCCGACGTGTCACGGCGCCCGCTACAACCCCGAGACACTGGCGATCACCTGGCAAGGATTGAACATCGCGCAGGTGTTGCAGCTGACGGTGGATGAAGCGGTCGAGGTGTTCGCCGAGCAGCCGGGAATTCGTCGTTCACTGGAGGTGTTGCGGGATATCGGGTTGGGTTATTTGCGCCTGGGGCAGCCGGCGACGGAGTTGTCGGGTGGTGAAGCGCAGCGGATCAAATTGGCGACGGAGCTGCAACGCAATCAGCGTGGGGCGACGTTGTATGTGCTTGATGAGCCCACGACCGGTTTGCATCCACGAGATGTGGATCGGTTGCTGGAGCAGTTGAATACGCTGGTGGTGGCGGGGCACACGGTGATCGTGGTCGAGCATGAAATGCGCGTGGTGGCGCAGAGTGACTGGGTGATCGACATCGGACCGGGGGCGGGGGGTCAGGGCGGGAAAATCGTCGTGGCCGGTGCGCCGCAGACCGTGGCTAAAAGCAAGAAGAGCAAGACTGCGCAGTTTTTGGCGCGTGTGCTTGGCAGGGGTTGATGGGGTGATCTTGCTGGCCTCATCGCGAGCAGGCTCGCTCCCACATTGGAATGTGGTTGGCTGTGGGGGATGAGCCTGGCAGGGCTTGATGGGTTGTTT
>NZ_JBSKHV010000019.1:0-87898 GCF_057128725.1 Pseudomonas oplopanacis
CACTCAGCCTCCCGAAGGGGCGGGCAGATCAAAAGCTGCAGGCGAGCTAACGCTCGGCCTGTTGAGTGGTGAGAAGCGGCGGGTGTACACCGTTTCATTGTGGGAGTGAGCCTGCTCGCGAAGCTTTTCGCTTTGGCTTTGGCTTTGGCTTTGGCTTTGGCTTTGGCTTTGGCTTTGGCTTTTGACGTTGATCTTGATTTTGATCTTTTGCCCCTTCGGCAGGCCGAGCGTAGGTGTTCATCAGGGGATCAGGCGCGTAGCGCCGTTCGGCGAAGCCGAACACATCGAGATGAGGTCGTAGCGAAGCAGACCGTAGGCGATGTCCCCTGATGGATACCGTAGCGAGGGAACACTGAGCCTTAGCGAAGTGCCGTACGCCGGGGCAAAGCCTTTTGGTTCCTTTTTGGCGTTTGAAAAAGGGACTCGCTGTAAGAGCGAAACCATATTCAGCCATCACCGCAGCAACGGATATACACCCAAAACCCAAGAACCCAATAATCCAAAACCCCGCCAAATCGCAGACAAACAAAAACGCCCGGCATAAACCGGGCGTTTTGTATTGACTTGATTAGCGAGCGCGGTAAGTGATGCGCCCTTTGCTCAAGTCATAGGGCGTCAGCTCGACGCGCACTTTGTCACCGGTAAGAATACGAATGTAGTTCTTGCGCATCTTGCCGGAGATATGCGCGGTTACGACGTGCCCATTTTCCAACTCCACACGAAACATGGTGTTGGGCAGGGTGTCGACGACAGTGCCTTCCATTTCGAAGCTGTCTTCTTTCGACATGCAGTAAAGCCCTCGGTGTCCAATGAATGGCCCGGTGCAACTGCGCCAGGCAAAAGCGGCGTGCATTGTGCCCGAAAAATGGGGTTTAAGCCAAGGGGTTCTAGTTCAGGATGACCCAGCGTTGATTAATCAGCAGTTCGATAGGCCGATATTGGGTCTTGTAGCTCATCTTTTTGCAGTTTTTGATCCAGTAGCCGAGGTAGACCGCCTCCAGTCCAAGGCGCCGGGTCTCGCCGATCTGCCACAGAATCGCGAAACGCCCCAGGCTGCGACGCTCCTCGGACGGTTCGTAAAAGGTGTAAACCGCCGACAGACCGTTCGGCAACAAGTCGGTGACGGCCACCGCCAGCAGCCGCCCTTCGAGACGAAATTCGTAGAAACGCGAGAACGGCAGATCCCTCACAAGGAACGTGGAGAACTGATCACGACTCGGCGGGTACATGTCGCCATCTGCGTGGCGCTGTTCGATGTAGCGCTGGTAGAGGTCGAAATACTCTTCGCTGAATTGCGCCCTGGCCGGGCGAACCTGCAGGTCGGCATTGCGTTTGAAGATGCGCTTCTGTTGGCGGTTGGGGGTGAATTGCGCCACAGGAATGCGCGCCGGGACGCACGCGTTGCAGTTCTGGCAATGAGGCCGGTAGAGGTGGTCGCCGCTGCGCCGAAAACCCATTTCAGACAAATCTGCATAGACATGCACATCCATGGGCTGGCTAGGGTCGAGAAACAGGGTTGTGGCCTGTTCATCTGGCAGATAGCTGCAAGAGTGGGGCTGAGTGGCATAGAACTTCAAACGCGCCAACTCGGTCATGATCAACCCTCGGGAAAAAGCTTTGAATTAAGTGTAAGCCACCCGCGCGAAAGTCGCTCAGCAAACCCATGTGGCGCGGTTGGGTTGATCCAGGTGCTGCGCCAGGTAACCGGCAAATTCACGGCGTGGGATCGCTCGTGCGCCAAGGCTATGCAGATGATCGGTCGGCATCTGGCAGTCGATCAGCACAAAACCCGAGTCTTTCAGATGTCGCACCAGTGTGGCAAAGCCAAATTTGGAGGCGTTGTCGGCGCGGCTGAACATGGACTCGCCGAAGAACAGTTGCCCCATCGCCAGCCCGTACAGCCCGCCGACCAGCTCGTCCTGATCCCAGACTTCCACCGAATGCGCATGGCCACGCCGGTGCAGTTCAATGTAAGCGTCCTGCATGGCCTGGGTGATCCAGGTGCCGTCGGCGTAATCACGCGGCGCGGCGCAGGCACGGATGACGGCGGCGAAATCCTGATCGAAGGTCACTTGATAGCGCTGTTGGCGCAGCAATTTGCCCAAGCTGCGGGAAACATGCAGTTCGTCGGGAAACAACACGGTGCGCGGATCCGGCGACCACCAGAGAATCGGCTGGCCTTCGGAGAACCATGGAAAGCAGCCGTGGCGATAGGCCTGAATCAGACGATCGGCAGACAGATCGCCCCCGGCGGCCAGGAGCCCGTTGGGGTCGCGCATGGCTTTTTCCAGCGGGGGAAAGGTCAGGGTATTGCGTTGTAACCAAGTCAGCATGGCATCCGGGCTTGCAGAAGGGGAGGGCGGTGGCGGGCTGGTGGGCCCGCCGTAAAGTGTGCCGTTAAACGGTGGGAATGTCGTCGAGGTATTTTTCGGCGTCCAGTGCCGCCATGCATCCGGCCCCGGCTGATGTAACGGCCTGGCGGTAAACGTGATCGGCGACATCGCCGGCGGCAAACACGCCGGGGATTGTGGTGGCGGTAGCGTCGCCTTCGTTGCCGCTTTTGACCCGCAGATACCCGTCGTGCATCGGCAGTTGGTCGATAAACAGATCGGTATTGGGTTTGTGGCCGATGGCGATGAAGACGCCGGCCAGCGCCAATTCACGGGTTTCGCCGGTCAGGCTGTCGCGCAGACGGGCGCCGGTCACACCGCTGGCATCGCCCAGCACTTCATCCAGATTCTGATTCCAGTGCAGGCGAATATTGCCGTTGGCTGCTTTCTCGAACAGCTTGTCCTGGAGGATTTTCTCCGAGCGAAGCTTGTCGCGACGGTGAATCAGATGGACTTCCTTGGCGATGTTCGACAGGTACAAGGCCTCTTCAACGGCAGTATTGCCGCCGCCGACCACTGCCACCACCTGATTGCGGTAGAAAAAGCCATCGCAGGTCGCGCAGGCGGAAACCCCTCGGCCGGCGAACGTTTCTTCCGAAGGCAGCCCCAGGTATTGCGCCGAAGCGCCGGTGGCGATGATCAGGGCGTCGCAGGTGTAAGTGCCGCCGTCGCCAATCAGTTCGAATGGGCGCTGTTGCAACTTGGCGGTGTGGATGTGGTCGTAAACGATCTCTGTGTCAAAGCGTTCGGCGTGTTTTTGCATGCGCTCCATCAGCACCGGGCCGGTGAGCCCTTCGACGTCGCCGGGCCAGTTGTCGACTTCGACGGTGGTGGTGAGCTGGCCACCTGCCTGCATGCCGGTAATGACAACGGGTTTGAGGTTGGCGCGGGCGGCATAAACGGCTGCGCTGTAACCGGCAGGGCCGGAACCCAGAATGATCAGGCGTGAATGCTTCGCTTCGCTCATAAAAACACCTCATAAGCCTTTGTCACGAAAGAGAATGCATGCTCAAATTGGCCGCGTATCCCGGCACTTTTTGGCTATGCTGTACCCAGTGCTTCACGCATGTTATCGAGCGAACAAACCCGTACAATGCCTGCGTGCAAAGGGGGTTGTAACAAAATAAGCAATGCTCACCGTGTTTATAAAAGACGCGGTGCAGTGTTAAAAGTAGTCCCGGTTGCGCCTGTTCACTTTTTTACCTGCCTGGATTGGGCAGTTTTTTATAGTCATTCAACAGATGGACGCGCCTCGGGCGCAGGAAAAGAAGCGTTTTGAAGAAATCCACCGCAGCACCCAAAACAGTCGTTCCGCTCTGGCGCCAGCATTTGCACTACCGGCTCAAGGAAGGTGCATTGATCGCCATTGGCGCCTTGTGCCTGTTCCTGATGATGGCCTTGCTGACTTACGGCAAGGACGATCCGGGCTGGAGCCACAACAGCAAGATTGATGACGTGCAGAATTTCGGCGGCCCCGCCGGTTCCTACAGCGCCGACATCCTGTTCATGGTGCTGGGTTATTTCGCCTACATCTTCCCGTTGCTGCTCGCGGTCAAGGTCTACCAGATCTTCCGTCAGCGCCACGAACCGTGGCAGTGGAGCGGCTGGCTGTTCTCCTGGCGGTTGATCGGTCTGGTGTTTCTGGTGCTGTCTGGCGCTGCGTTGGCGCACATCCATTTCCATGCGGCCACAGGCCTTCCGGCCGGTGCTGGCGGCGCGCTGGGCGAAAGCCTTGGCGACCTGGCCAAGAACGCGCTGAACATCCAGGGCAGCACGCTGCTGTTCATCGCGCTGTTCCTGTTCGGCCTGACGGTGTTCACCGACCTGTCGTGGTTCAAGGTGATGGACGTCACCGGCAAGATCACCCTCGACCTGTTCGAGCTGTTCCAGGGCGCGGCCAATCGCTGGTGGGCGGCCCGTACCGAACGCAAGCAACTGGTGGCGCAACTGCGTGAAGTCGACGATCGCGTACATGACGTGGTCGCACCGACTGTCACCGACAAGCGCGAGCAGGCCAAGGTCAAGGAACGCCTGATCGAACGCGAGCAGGCCCTGAGCAAGCACATGTCGGAGCGCGAGAAGCAGGTTCCGCCAGTCATCGCCCCCGCGCCGCCGAAACCCTCGGCACCGAGCAAGCGTGTGGAGAAAGAGAAACAGGCGCCGTTGTTCGTCGACAGCGCCGTGGAAGGCACCTTGCCGCCGATTTCGATTCTCGACCCGGCAGAAAAGAAACAACTCAATTACTCGCCCGAATCCCTGGCTGCGGTTGGCCATTTGCTGGAAATCAAGCTCAAGGAATTCGGCGTGGAAGTCTCGGTGGATTCGATTCACCCGGGCCCGGTGATTACCCGTTACGAAATTCAACCGGCGGCAGGCGTCAAAGTCAGCCGCATCTCCAACCTGGCGAAAGACCTGGCGCGTTCCCTGGCCGTGACCAGTGTGCGGGTGGTTGAAGTGATTCCCGGCAAGACCACCGTCGGTATCGAGATCCCCAACGAAGACCGGCAGATCGTGCGCTTCTCCGAGGTGCTGTCGACCCCCGAGTACGACAACTTCAAGTCGCCGGTCACCCTGGCCCTCGGTCACGACATCGGCGGCAAGCCGGTCATCACTGACCTGGCAAAAATGCCGCACTTGCTGGTGGCCGGTACGACCGGTTCCGGTAAGTCGGTGGGCGTGAACGCGATGATCCTGTCGATCCTGTTCAAGTCTGGCCCGGAAGACGCCAAGCTGATCATGATCGACCCAAAAATGCTTGAGCTGTCGATCTACGAAGGCATTCCGCACTTGCTGTGCCCGGTCGTGACCGACATGAAGGACGCGGCCAACGCCCTGCGCTGGAGCGTGGCGGAGATGGAGCGGCGCTACAAACTGATGGCGAAGATGGGCGTACGAAACCTGTCCGGCTTCAACGCCAAGGTCAAGGAAGCCCAGGACGCCGGCACGCCGCTGACCGATCCGCTGTACAAGCGCGAAAGCATTCACGACGAAGCGCCACTGCTGACCAAGCTGCCGACCATCGTCGTAGTCGTCGACGAATTCGCCGACATGATGATGATCGTCGGCAAGAAGGTTGAAGAACTGATCGCCCGTATCGCCCAGAAGGCCCGTGCTGCCGGTATCCACTTGATCCTGGCGACCCAGCGTCCGTCGGTGGACGTGATCACCGGTCTGATCAAGGCCAACATCCCGACGCGCATGGCGTTCCAGGTATCGAGCAAGATCGACTCCCGGACCATCATCGACCAGGGCGGCGCCGAGCAACTGCTGGGTCACGGTGACATGCTCTACATGCCGCCGGGCACCAGTCTGCCGATTCGTGTACACGGCGCGTTCGTGTCCGATGACGAGGTTCACCGCGTGGTGGAAGCCTGGAAACTGCGCGGCGCGCCGGAATACAACGACGAGATCCTCGCCGGTGTCGAAGAGGCCGGCAGCGGCTTTGAGAATGGCGGCGGTGGTGGTGACGATGATGCGGAAACCGATGCGCTCTACGACGAGGCAGTGCAGTTCGTCCTCGAAAGCCGTCGCGCGTCCATCTCGGCTGTTCAGCGCAAGCTGAAAATCGGCTACAACCGCGCCGCACGCATGATCGAAGCCATGGAAATGGCCGGGGTCGTGACGTCCATGAACACCAACGGTTCGCGTGAAGTCCTGGCGCCTGGCCCGGTACGCGACTGATTTGATTTGAAGCAGGGTGGCGCAGTGACGCGCCACTCGCACCCCCCACGAATATCAAGAGGACTCCCATGCGTCTTATCCGCATGTTGTTGCTGCCGGTTCTGGCTTTGACCACGCTTTCGGCCCACGCCGATGACAAGGACGTGGCGCGCCTGACCCAATTGCTCGAAACATCCAAGACCCTGACCGCGCGTTTCTCCCAGTTGACGCTTGATGGCAGTGGCACCCAATTGCAGGAAACCGCTGGTGATATGTCGTTGCAGCGTCCAGGCCTGTTCTACTGGCACACCAATGCGCCGGCCGAACAAACCATGGTGTCCGACGGTAAGAAAGTGACCTTGTGGGACCCGGACCTGGAACAAGTCACCATCAAGACCCTCGACCTGCGTCTGACCCAGACCCCGGCGCTGCTGCTGTCCGGTGACGTGTCCAAGATCAGCCAGAGCTTCGACATCAGCGCCAAGGAAGCCGGCGGCGTGATCGACTTCACCCTGAAGCCGAAAACCAAGGACACCCTGTTCGACAGCCTGCGCCTGTCGTTCCGTAACGGTCTGGTCAACGACATGCAACTGATCGACAGCGTCGGTCAGCGCACCAATATCCTGTTCACCGGCGTGAAGGCCAACGAGCCGATCCCGGCATCCAAGTTCAAGTTCGATATCCCCAAGGGTGCGGACGTGATCCAGGAGTAACGCCGATCGACCAACTGTGGGAGCGAGCCTGCTCGCGAAGGGGGAGTGTCAGTGTCATCAATGTTGTCTGACACGCCGCTTTCGCGAGCAGGCTCGCTCCCACAGGGTCCCGCGGTGTTCAAATAGTGAGGTTTCGCAAGTAGTGATGGACCTGTTTCGCAGCGCCCCGATTGCTCAGCCCTTGGCCGCCCGCCTGCGTGCGGCCAATCTGGACGAGTACGTCGGTCAGGAACACCTGCTCGCTCGCGGCAAGCCTTTGCGCGAAGCGCTGGAGCAGGGTGCCCTGCATTCGATGATTTTCTGGGGCCCGCCGGGCGTGGGCAAAACCACCCTGGCACGGTTGCTGGCGGAAGTCTCGGACGCGCACTTCGAAACGGTCTCGGCGGTGCTGGCCGGCGTGAAGGAAATCCGTCAGGCGGTGGAAATCGCCAAACAACAGGCCGGGCAGTACGGCAAACGTACGATCCTGTTCGTCGACGAAGTGCACCGCTTCAACAAGTCCCAACAGGATGCGTTCCTGCCGTACGTTGAAGACGGCACGCTGATTTTCATCGGTGCGACCACCGAAAACCCCTCGTTCGAACTCAACAACGCCTTGCTCTCCCGGGCCCGCGTCTATGTGCTCAAGAGCCTCGACGAAGCGGCCCTGCGCAAACTGGTGCATCGCGCACTGACCGAGGAGCGTGGCCTGGGCAAGCGCCAGCTGACACTCAGCGACGAAGGCTTCCAGATGCTGTTGTCCGCCGCCGATGGCGATGGCCGGCGGCTGCTCAATCTGCTGGAAAACGCCTCGGACCTGGCCGACGACAACAGCGAGATCGGCACCGATCTGCTGCAAAGTCTGCTCGGCGATACCCGTCGGCGTTTCGACAAGGGCGGCGAAGCGTTCTACGACCAGATTTCCGCGCTGCATAAATCGGTGCGCGGCTCCAACCCGGACGGCGCGCTGTATTGGTTCGCGCGGATGATCGACGGCGGTTGCGATCCGCTGTACCTGGCCCGGCGCGTGGTGCGCATGGCCAGCGAAGACATCGGTAATGCTGACCCCCGCGCTCTGAGCCTGTGCCTGGCGGCGTGGGAAGTGCAGGAGCGCCTCGGCAGCCCCGAAGGTGAATTGGCGGTGGCCCAGGCCATCACGTATCTGGCCTGCGCGCCGAAAAGCAACGCGGTGTACATGGGCTTCAAGGCTGCGATGCGCAGCGCCACCGAACACGGTTCGCTGGAAGTGCCGCTGCACCTGCGCAACGCCCCGACCAAATTGATGAAACAACTCGGTTACGGCGACGAATACCGCTACGCCCACGATGAGCCGGATGCCTACGCCGCGGGCGAAGACTACTTCCCGGAAGAACTTGAACCGCAGCCGTTCTACCAGCCAGTGCCGCGTGGCCTGGAATTGAAGATCGGCGAGAAGCTCAATCACCTCGCCCAACTTGACCGACTAAGCCCCCGGCAGCGGAGAAAATAGTGATTCCATTGGTCATCGCGGTGTCCATCGGCGGTGTCGCCGGCACGCTGTTGCGTTTTTCCACCGGAAACTGGATCAACGCTAATTGGCCGCGGCACTTCTATACCGCGACGCTGGCCGTTAATATCGTGGGCTGTTTGCTGATCGGCGTTCTTTACGGTCTGTTTTTGATACGCCCGGAAGTGCCGCTTGAGGTGCGTGCCGGGTTGATCGTCGGCTTCCTCGGAGGGCTGACGACTTTTTCATCCTTTTCACTGGATACGGTGCGCTTGCTGGAAAGCGGGCAAGTGCCGCTGGCCCTGGGCTATGCGACGCTCAGCGTATTCGGCGGGCTGCTTGCCACCTGGGCCGGCCTGTCCTTGACCAAACTTTGATAAACGAGAAACCGACATGCTCGATTCCAAACTGTTACGTAGCAACCTTCAGGACGTAGCGGACCGCCTGGCATCCCGTGGCTACACGCTGGATGTTGCGCGCATCGAAGCGCTGGAAGAACAGCGCAAGACCGTCCAGACCCGCACCGAAGCACTGCAGGCTGAGCGTAATGCCCGTTCCAAATCCATCGGTCAGGCCAAGCAGCGCGGCGAAGACATCGCGCCACTGATGGCGGACGTCGAGCGCATGGCCAACGAATTGAGCGCCGGTAAAGTCGAACTGGACGCGATCCAGACCGATCTGGATTCGATCCTGCTGGGCATCCCGAACCTGCCGCACGAATCGGTGCCGATTGGCGAAGACGAAGACGGCAACGTCGAAGTCCGCCGCTGGGGCACTCCGACCGCGTTCGATTTCCCGGTTCAGGACCACGTGGCCCTGGGCGAGAAGTTCGGCTGGCTGGACTTCGAAACCGCCGCCAAGCTGTCCGGCGCACGTTTCGCCCTGCTGCGCGGCCCGATTGCCCGTCTGCACCGCGCCCTGGCGCAGTTCATGATCAACCTGCACGTCACCGAGCACGGCTACGAAGAGGCCTACACGCCTTATCTGGTCCAGGCCCCGGCGCTGCAAGGCACCGGTCAACTGCCGAAGTTCGAAGAAGACCTGTTCAAAATCGCTCGCGAAGGCGAAGCCGATCTGTACCTGATCCCGACTGCCGAAGTGTCGCTGACCAACATCGTTGCTGGCGAAATCGTTGATGCGAAACTGCTGCCGATCAAGTTCGTGGCTCACACCCCGTGCTTCCGCAGTGAAGCCGGTGCGTCGGGTCGTGACACCCGCGGCATGATCCGTCAGCACCAGTTCGACAAAGTTGAAATGGTCCAGATCGTTGAGCCGTCGAGCTCGATGGAAGCGCTGGAAGGCCTGACTGCCAACGCCGAGAAAGTCCTGCAACTGCTGGAGCTGCCTTACCGCACCCTGGCGCTGTGCACCGGCGACATGGGCTTCAGCGCCGTCAAGACGTACGACCTGGAAGTGTGGATTCCGAGCCAGGACAAGTACCGCGAGATTTCGTCGTGCTCCAACTGCGGCGATTTCCAGGCCCGTCGCATGCAAGCGCGTTTCCGCAACCCGGAAACCGGCAAGCCTGAACTGGTCCACACCCTGAACGGCTCCGGCCTGGCAGTCGGTCGTACCCTGGTGGCGGTGCTGGAGAACTACCAGCAGGCCGACGGTTCGATCCGCGTGCCTGACGTGCTGAAGCCGTACATGGGTGGCCTTGAGGTCATCGGCTAAATGAACTATCTGCCGCTGTTTCACAACCTGCGCGGCAGTCGTGTGTTGGTTGTCGGTGGGGGGGAGATTGCCTTGCGCAAATCCCGCCTGCTGGCCGATGCCGGTGCGCTGCTGCGGGTGGTTGCACCTGAAATCGAACCGCAACTGCGCGAACTGGTGGCCGGCAGCGGTGGCGAGTGCCTGTTACGCGGTTATGTCGAAACGGATCTGGACGGTTGCGGGCTGATCATTGCCGCCACCGACGACGAGCTGTTGAACGCGCAAGTGTCCGCCGATGCCCATCGGCGCTGTGTGCCGGTCAACGTCGTGGACGCGCCGGCCCTGTGCAGCGTGATCTTTCCGGCGATTGTCGATCGTTCCCCGCTGATTATTGCGGTCTCCAGCGGCGGCGATGCGCCGGTGCTGGCACGGTTGATTCGCGCCAAGATTGAAACCTGGATTCCTTCCACCTACGGTCAACTGGCCGGTTTGGCGGCGCGTTTTCGCCATCAGGTCAAAGGCCTGTTTCCGGATGTTCAGCAGCGTCGCGGGTTCTGGGAAGACGTTTTTCAAGGCCCGATCGCTGACCGGCAGCTGGCCGGGCAGGGCGCCGAAGCCGAGCGTCTGTTGCAGGCGAAAATCGACGGCGAAGCGGATGTCACCACCGGTGAGGTGTATTTGGTCGGGGCAGGGCCGGGTGATCCGGACCTGCTGACATTCCGCGCCTTGCGCCTGATGCAGCAAGCCGATGTGGTGCTGTATGACCGCTTGGTGGCCCCGGCGATTCTGGAGCTGTGCCGTCGTGATGCTGAGCGGATCTACGTCGGCAAGCGCCGCGCCGATCACGCTGTGCCGCAGGATCAGATCAACCAGCAACTGGTCGATCTGGCCAAGGCTGGCAAGCGGGTGGTGCGGTTGAAGGGCGGTGATCCGTTCATCTTCGGTCGCGGCGGTGAAGAGATCGAAGAACTGGCGGCCCATGGCATTCCGTTCCAGGTGGTGCCGGGCATCACGGCGGCCAGTGGTTGCGCGGCGTATGCCGGGATTCCGCTGACTCACCGCGATTACGCGCAGTCCGTGCGGTTTGTTACCGGGCATTTGAAGGACGGTTCCACCGATCTGCCGTGGGCCGACCTTGTCGCGCCGGCGCAGACGCTGGTGTTCTACATGGGCCTGGTGGGCTTGCCGGTCATCTGCGAGCAGTTGATCAAGCACGGTCGCGGGGCGGATACCCCGGCGGCGTTGATTCAGCAGGGCACCACGGTTAATCAGCGGGTGTTTACCGGCACGTTGGCGGACCTGCCACGGCTGGTGGCGGAGCATGAAGTGCATGCGCCGACGTTGGTGATTGTTGGGGAAGTGGTGCAACTGCGCGAGAAACTGGCGTGGTTCGAGGGTGCTCAGGCGCAAGTCTGAATACCGAGTCTCCTCCTTCGCGAGCAGGCTCGCTCCCACAGGGGATTAGTGAACGACACAGATCCAATGTGGGAGCGGGCTTGCTCGCGAAGGGGCCCTCAAAATCAATGCAGAACTACGATCAAGCCTGGTTCCTGCGCCAAACCCCTTTCCCACTCAACCGCGCCCGGTCATGCGCCACGGTGAAGTCCTGCGCCGGCCCCTTCGGCACGATCCCGGTCGGGTTGATGGTCTTGTGGCTGCCGTAGTAGTGATTCTTGATGTGCTCAAAACTCACCGTCTCGGCGATCCCTGGCCACTGATAAATCTCGCGCAGCCAGTTCGACAGGTTCGGATAATCGGCAATCCGCCGCAGGTTGCATTTGAAGTGCCCGTGGTACACCGCGTCAAAACGAATCAGCGTGGTGAACAGCCGAATATCCGCTTCGGTCAGGTATTCGCCGGTCAGGTAACGATTGGCGCTTAACAGCTGCTCCAGTCGATCCAGCTCTTCAAACAAACCATCGAACGCTTCTTCATAAGCGTGCTGTGACGTCGCAAAACCGGCGCGGTACACGCCGTTGTTTACCGCCGGGTAAATCCGCTCATTCAGTGCATCGATCTCGGCGCGCAGTGGCTCTGGGTAGAAGTCCAGGTCATTGCCGGTCAGGTCATCGAACGCGCTGTTGAACATGCGGATGATCTCCGCCGATTCATTGTTGACGATGCGGTTCTGCTGTTTGTCCCACAGCACCGGCACGGTGACGCGGCCGGTGTAGTTGGCGGTGTCGGCGGTGTAGCGCTGGTGCATGAAGTCGAGGTGATCGAGTTTGTCGCCGGTGGAGCCCAGGCTCTGGTCGAAGGTCCAGCCGTTTTCCAGCATCAACCAGCTGACCACCGACACGTCGATCAGGTTGTCGAGGCCTTTGAGTTTGCGCAGGATCAGCGTGCGGTGCGCCCACGGACAGGCGAGGGACACGTAGAGGTGATAGCGGCCAGCTTCGGCGGCAAAGCCACCGACACCGGTCAGGCCCGGCTTGCCGTCGCTGGTTACCCAGTTACGGCGCTGCGCCTGTTCGCGCTGGAACGTGCCGTCTTTGCCGCTTTCGTACCACTGGTCCTGCCAGCGGCCTTCGACTAATAAACCCATGATCAAGACTCCTCAAACCCAGTAAATCGTTGGAGAGGAGTCTATGCCCATCAGTTCGAACAAATAGCGCAAAGGTTGGGCAGTTATGATCGGTTAAATCGATCTGTCGCGAGCATCCCAATACTGCTGGGCGGTTTCGAACGCCTGATCGCGGGATTGACCGAGCCCGCGCAACGCCAAGGCCATGGTCGAAATCAGGGCCATTTGCGGGTAGCTGTCGACCACGTCACCGCGCCAGACGGCTTTCATATGCTCAGGGTCGAGAGCGGCGGGTTTGACGTGACGCTGGGCCGACAGTTGCGGCCACTCTTCGTCCCAGCTTTCACCACCGGTGGTGCCGTACAAGTGACTGTCGGCGTCCGGGTTGATCTCGATTTCACCGCCGTCGCCCTTCACCACAATCGCCGTATCGCCCAGCAAGCCGCTGGCATCGCGGTGCACGGCCTGATAGCCGGGGTGGAAAATACTTTGCAGGCCGCAACGAGCGCCCAATGGATTGAGAATGCGCGTCAGGGAATGGATCGGCGAGCGCAGGCCCAGGGTGTTGCGCAGGTCGATCATGCGCTGCAGTTGCGGCGCCCAATCCACCAGCGGCATGAACGCCAGGCCGCCGTTATCCAGTGCTGCGCCCACCTGTTGCCAGTTGCGGCACAGTGAAATGCCGAGTCCTTCCAGCAGTTGTTCGCTGTACAGCCGCCCGGCGGTGTGCGCGCCGGCGCCGTGCATGAAAATGCGGATGCCGTTCTGCGCCAGGCACTTGGCCGCGAGCAGGTACCACGGCAAATGACGCTTCTTGCCGGCATAGGTCGGCCAATCGAGATCGACATTCAAGACCGGCGCCTGCAAACGCTCACGCAGGGCCTCGGTGAAACCGGCCATTTCCTCGGCGCTTTCTTCCTTGTGTCGCAGCAGCATCAGAAACGCCCCGAGCTGGGTGTCTTCGACCTTGTCGTCGAGCACCATGCCCATGGCTTCGCGGGCTTCTTCACGCGTCAGGTCGCGGGCACCGCGTTTGCCTTTGCCGAGGATTCGCACGAACTGGGCGAACGGGTGCTCGGCGGGTGTTTCGAGGGTCAGCGCTGGGAAGTCGGTCATAAGCAATTCGTCGGTTTGGGCAGGCCCGCCAGTTTCGCGGCGAGTTTGGCAGGGGTGCCTTTGAACAGTCGGTTCAGGTGCAGGCTGTTGCCTTTTTCCGGGCCGAGCTTCAACGCGGTGTACTTGATCAGCGGGCGGGTGGCCGGCGACAGCTGGAATTCTTCGTAGAAACGGCGCAGCAGTTCGAGGATTTCCCAATGCTCCGGGCTCAACTCGATGTCTTCGGCAGCGGCGAGGGCGCTGGCCACATCAGCGGACCAGTCGCTCAGTTCGACGAGGAAACCGTCCTTGTCCAACTCAATGGCGCGAGCGCCGACTGTCAGGGAATTCATAGCCAACTGTTGACCTTGTCGTAGTGAATCGACAGGTCGACGAAGGCCGGGTAATCGATGGCCTTGGCCCAGTCTGGCGTTGCAATGGAGCGGGCTTGAATATCCTCGGCCAGTACGAACAGCGTCAGGCCGCGAGTATTCAGCGCGCTGAACGGTGCGGTGCCGGGCTGCAGGGCATACACGGCGTCGCCGCTCAGCAGCAGCGCATCGTTGGCGCCGATCACGCGCAGGCAACTGGTCAGGCGATCGTCGCCGAACGGGGAATGAGACAACACATGCAAAGTCGACATCAGAGGGTGATCACCTGGTCGTAACGGTCAATAAGGGCGGTGATGTCGTGGGCGGTCAGCGCCCGGGCTTCTTCCAGCGAGAAAGCGCCAGGGGCCAGCCCACGTTCTGCGGCACTGTCAGCGCAGACGAACAATTCCTCGACACCAAACATCGGCAAGGCTTGCAGGTTGGCGCTCAGGTCTTTTTGTTGCAGGGCCTTGGCGTCCTGTTTCGCGGCGAGCTGGAACACGCCGTCATCGAGAAACAGCAGGCCGATTGGCAGGTCGAAGGCGCCGCCAGCCAGTACGATATCCAGCGCTTCGCGCGCGTTTGGCCCGGACCATGGCGCCTGACGGCTGATAATCAGCAAGGATTTAGCCATCTCACGCACCTCCGAAACAGATCAAGCGGTCAGCGTCCTGCACCGCGTCATGCAACTGGCCGAGGCCGGACAATTCCCACGGCGCGCCGACAGCAACGGCGTCGCGCTGATAGCGCCCGGCTTCTTCCTCGTTCAACACGCCACGGCGCAGGGCGGCGGCGATACACACCACGCCGTCCAGTTGATGCTCGCTGACAAACGCGCGCCATTGCTTGGGCAGGTCCAGCTCATCTTGCGGGGTGACCACACTGCCGGACGCGTTGTAGACGCCGTCCTGATAGAAAAACAGCCGGACAATCTCATGCCCACCGGCCAGCGCAGCCTGGGCAAACAACAAGGCACGGCGCGAGGAGGGCGCATGGGCGGCGGAAAACAGCGCGATGGCGAACTTCATGACGGACTCGATCAGCGAAACTGCGGCCATGATAAAGCTTTATCGGCGGGGCGGCGAAGGGCGATTTCTCTCGGGACCGAGTTGCGGCCTTCGCGAGCAGGCTCGCTCCCACAGGGGTTTAGTGGACGACGCAAATCAACTGTGGGAGCGAGCCTGCTCGCGAAGGCGGCCTGGCAGGCAACACTTCAATCAGCGCGGCATGTACCCCAACTGCCACCGCCGCGGAATCTTCAACGACACCACCCCTAGCACCCCCGCCAGCAATCCGCTGGCAAACAACGCCTGAAGCCCCAAATGATGTTCCAGCACCGCCCCAAGCACAGCCCCCGCAAACATCCCGGTCCAGGGGATCAATTGCACGCGCCAGCCATTGCGCCGTTCGCCGAGCATCCAGCGCCCCAATCCGCGTCCGAAGCGCGACAAGGCACCCGTGACATAGGTCAGCCCAACCGGCAGGCCGTTCACTTCCTCGACGGCGGCATTGAGCATGCCCATGGCGATGATCGCCGCCAGCAGCGCGGGCAATTGATCCTCGTAAGGCCAGATGGCGGCCGCGCACAGCAGCGCGGCGATGGTCAGCATCAACGGCAGCGCCCGCCGCCCGCCGAGGCGGCTGACGATAATGCCCAAGGCGTTGCCGACGATGAACGTGGCCACGAGCAGCAGCAAACGCCCGGTCAGCCCCAGGTCGCCGACGCTGATGGCCACGGCGAGCCGCGTGGTGTTGCCGCTCATGAACGAGACAAAATCGCCGCTGGCCATGAAGCCGATGGCGTCGGTCATGCCGGCGAGGACCGAGAGCATGGCCACCAGCGTCATGCCGATGCGCCCGCGCCACTTTTGCGTGTGCAGGTGGCCGGGGCTGGCGTGGGTTGACGAGGCGGAAGGCAGCATCTGTGCGGGCATCCTTGAACAGTGGTTACGGTTTTATCCCGTACAGCTCGCAATAGTCCAGCCAATCCATGCCGGCCATCTCCGCGACTTCGATATGCACTTCCCGGCGCTGGGCTTCGTAGTCCTGTGGTGTGGCGGCCGTCAGGAGCAGCGTCAGTTCCCAGGCGAACAGTCCCTGACGTTCGGCCTCGGCTTCGAAGGCTTCGTGCAATCGCTCGTCACGGTACTGCGCTGCGGTCTCACCCTTGGCCTGGGCCAGCAGCGGGTTGAGGTTGTCGAGTTCGTGGCGCAGTTCCGGGCGCTCATCGAGAAACTTCTTCAGCGCCTGCTCATGTTGCTGTTCGGTTGCCGCCATGGTCGCTCCTTGATAACGGGTTACGAAGATTGTTTCTTGCTGGCCTTGGCCGCGGCGGCCAGGCATTCGAGGGCGAACTGCTCGGTGTAGGTCATCTTGATCGGCGTGGTCTCGCCTTTGACGGTGCGTTCGCCGTCGAGGATGTAACGGATGCGCTTGTCGGTAACGCCGATGCGCTTGGCAATCCAGGACGGTGTCTGGCCAATCTGGCTGATCAGCTTGTCGGCGTATTCAGGGGTCGGTTTGTAGAATTCGGCGTTGGGTGTCATGGGGTTTCCAGAAAAAGGCAGTGTTTATGGCGCGACAGGGTGCGCGAATCGGTACGCGGTGTCGCGGTATAAATGCAGTAAAGCAGAACGAAACGCCGCGCCACGGTGATACAGTCCGCTTTTTCTTGATGAGCGAACGTAATGCGAATTCTGATGGTGGCGCTGGCCGTAACGTTGCTGGCGGGATGCGCGGGCTCGGTGATGGACGATGCTCGCACCAAGACCCCGTACAAAACCCTGAACTCGAACAAGCCGGAAATGGTCGTGGCCCAGTGCGTGCAGTTTTCCTGGCAGGACGAGGCGGTGTTCGGCGTGGATGCTGGCGCGTATTTGCAGCCGGGGAAGAAGGGCGGTTCGACTGTTTACACGCGGTCGGCGGAATCCTTTATCGACGTGACCACCGATGCGTCCGGCACCGTGATCAGTTACTACGCGCAGCATGATGATTTCGTGGCCAAGCGCCGTTTGGCGGCGTTGGCGACTTGCCTGTAATCAGATTCATGAACTGACGCAGTATCCCCTGTGGGAGCGAGCCTGCTCGCGAAAGCGGCATTACATTCAACATCAATGTTGACTGACCCGACGCTTTCGCGAGCAGGCTCGCTCCCACAGGGGTTTTGGGTGTTAATTAGTTGATCAGGCGTTTCTGGAAGAAATGGCGTTTGTGCCCCGGCGGGTAGTCGGCAATCTGGCCCAACTCGCTGAAGCCCAACCTTTTGTAAAAATCAGGCGCCTGAAAGTCGAAGGTGTCCAGCCAGATCCCCACGCATTCCTTTTCCCGTGCCAGGTCTTCCGCCATCTGCATCAGTTTCGAGCCCAAACCCTGTCCCCGGGCCTGTTCGGGCACCGACAGCAACTCGATAAACAACCACTGGTAAAAGAACCGGCCATACAACCCGCCGAGAATCTCGCCGTTGTCATCGCGCACCAGCAGCGCCAGCGGTTGCGGATTGCCCGGACCCGCCTGTGCCGCGTTGTAGGCACGCAACGGCGTGAGGATCGCCTCGCGTTCTTCATCCGTGGGGTTTTGCGATTGTTCGATTCGCAGGGTCATGAGCGACATCCTTATGGCAATGAACCGGCAGCCTAGCGTGCGCGCCGCAATTGTGGAACCGTCGCCGTCGCACGGATGTCTAGCCTAAACAGCGTCACTTCAGAACGCGGCCAATGAGGACACCCCGTGAATATTTTCGAAGCCTTGCGTGAAAGCCACGAGCGCCAACGCAGCTATGCCGATGCGCTGATCAAAACCAGTGGCGACACCCCGGAGCGGGTCGAGGCTTACAAACAACTCAAGTCCGAACTCCAGGCCCACGAAACCGCCGAGGAACGGCATTTCTACATCCCGCTGATGGAGTTCGACAACGGCGTCGACCTGAGCCGTCACGCCATCGCCGAGCACCACGAAATGGACGAAATGATGGAGGAACTGGACGAGACCGAGATGTCCAGCCCGGCGTGGCTGGCGACCGCGAAGAAGTTGGCCGAGAAGGTTCATCACCATCTGAAAGAGGAAGAGCAGAAGTTCTTCCAGATGGCCGGCAAACTGCTCGATGAAAAACAGAAAGAAACCCTCGCCGGCCAGTACGAAAAAGAATACAAGGCGCAGCTCTCCTGACGCGTTCCGCGCCTTATTGTGGCGAGGGAGCAAGCTCCCTCGCCACAGATTTCCGTTTTCGCCTACCATGGGCGCTTCTCACGAAAAAGGATGCGGTGCCATGGCGAACACAGCCGAACGGGTCAACATTATCGAATCCCAGGTGTTGTCCCACGACTGGTACCTGCTGAAGAAAATCACCTTCGACTATCAGCGCAACAACGGCGACTGGCAACGCCAGACCCGCGAGGTCTACGACCGCGGCAACGGCGCGGCGATTCTGTTGTTCAACCGCGAGCAGCGCACCGTGGTGCTGACCCGTCAGTTCCGCTTGCCGGTGTTCGTCAACGGCCATGACGGCTTGCTGATCGAAGTGGCCGCCGGGTTGCTCGAAGGGGCGGCACCGGAAGAACGCATCCGTGCCGAAGCCGAGGAAGAAACCGGTTACCGCGTGCACCATGTGCAAAAGGTCTTCGAGTCGTACATGAGCCCCGGCTCGGTCACCGAAAAGCTGCACTTCTTTATTGCCGAGTACGACGCCACGTCGAAAGTCAGCGAGGGCGGCGGGCTGGAGGAAGAGACCGAAGAACTGGAGGTGCTGGAGTGGGCCTTCGATGAGGCACTGGAAGCGTTTTATCGCGGGGAGATCTGCGACGCCAAGACCATCATGCTGCTGCAGTACGCTGCGATGAAGAATATTTTCACCGTTGCCTGAGATTTGAAACCTGAACCCTGTGGCGAGCGAGCTTGCTCGCGCTGGGCTGCGAAGCGGCCCCAAAACATCGGCATCGTCGAAGATTTTTGCCCGCGCTGCGCACTGGAGCGGGAGCAAGCTCCCTCGCCGCAAAGTTCGGGTTAGTCAGCTCAAAACAGGTCGCCTGTTCTGATGGCGCCTGACCACTCGCACCCTTCAAGCGTCAGCAACCGTTCTTTCGCCTCCAGCCCACCGGCAAACCCGGTGAGCTTCCCCGACGCACCGATCACCCGATGGCAGGGTGCAACAATCGAGATCGGGTTCTTGCCATTCGCCGCGCCCACCGCTCGCACCGCGCTCCGGTTGCCGATCTGCTCGGCAATCTGGCTGTAGCTGCGCGTCTCGCCGAACGGGATGGTCAGCAGGGCCTGCCAGACCTTCTTCTGAAAATCCGTGCCGGCAAAATCCAGCTCCAGATCGAAGCGGTTTCGGGTGCCGGCAAAGTATTCCTGCAACTGCTGAACGGCGCGCACCAGGATCGGGTTGTCCGGCGCTTCGTGCATCGGGCCCAGTCGCACCCGGTTCGGTTTGTCGTTTTCCCAGAGGATGGCCGCCAGTCTTGCCCCGTTCGCGACCAGCTTCAGTTCGCCGACCGGAGACGCCAGGGTGGTGAAGGTGTAGGTCATGCTGGCGAACTCCGCAGAAGGGCTGAACAGAGCCTCAGCATACTGACTCGACGGGGAGGCGCAATGTGTAATCCGAGCCATACTGCCTTCTGCTCTTGAAACGTTTTCTCTGCTTTTTCAGACCCTAAAAACAAAAAGAGACCGACTCATGAAGTACGAATCTTTTGCCAAATCGCTCATCGCGACCTCCTTGGCGCTTAGCTGCCTGACTGCCCACGCCGCCTCCGTGGCCCCCGTCGCGGCCGAAAACGGCATGGTGGTCACGGCCCAGCACCTGGCCTCCCAGGTGGGGGTCGATGTGCTCAAGAACGGCGGCAACGCCGTGGATGCCGGCGTCGCGGTGGCGTATGCGCTGGCGGTGGTCTATCCCGCAGCAGGCAACCTCGGTGGCGGCGGTTTCATGACCATTCAGCTGGCGGACGGGCGCAAGACCTTCCTCGATTTCCGTGAAAAAGCCCCGCTGGCCGCCACCGCCAACATGTACCTCGACAAAGAAGGCAATGTCGTCCCGGACCTCAGTACCCGTGGCCACCTGGCCGTCGGCGTGCCGGGCACCGTGTCCGGCATGGAACTGGCCCTGAGCAAGTACGGCACCAAGCCGCGCAAGGAAGTGATCGCCCCGGCGATCAAACTGGCCGAAGACGGCTTTGCGCTGGAGCAGGGCGATGTCGATTTGCTCGACTACGCCACCGACGTCTTCAAGAAAGACATGAAGGACTCCGGCTCGATCTTCCTCAGCAACGGTGAGCCGATGCAGGTCGGGCAAAAACTGGTGCAAAAGGACCTGGCCAAAACCCTACGGGAAATTTCCGAGAAGGGTGCCGACGGGTTCTATAAAGGCTGGGTCGCCGACGCCATCGTCACCTCCAGCCAGGCCAACAAAGGCATCATCACCCAGGCCGACCTCGACAAATACAAAACCCGCGAACTGGCGCCCATCGAGTGCGATTACCGTGGCTACCACGTGGTCTCGGCACCGCCACCAAGCTCCGGCGGTGTGGTGATCTGCGAGATCATGAACATCCTCGACGGTTACCCGATGAAAGACCTGGGCTACCACTCGGCTCAAGCCATGCACTATCAGATCGAAGCGATGCGCCACGCCTATGTGGACCGCAACAGCTACCTCGGCGACCCGGATTTCGTGAAGAATCCAATCGCGCACCTGCTGGACAAAAACTACGCCACCAAACTGCGCGCCGCGATCCAGCCGCAAAAAGCCGGCGTGTCCCGCGAGATCAAACCCGGCGTAGCGCCGCATGAGGGCAGCAACACCACGCACTTCTCCATCGTCGACAAATGGGGCAACGCGGTGTCGATGACCTACACCCTCAACGACTGGTTCGGCGCCGGCGTCATGGCCAGCAAAACCGGGGTCATCCTCAACGACGAAATGGACGACTTCACCTCGAAAATCGGCGTACCGAACATGTACGGCCTGGTGCAAGGGGAGGCCAACGCCATCGCGCCCGGCAAGGCGCCGCTGTCGTCCATGAGCCCGACCATCGTCACCAAGGACGGCAAAGTCGTGATGGTCGTCGGCACCCCCGGCGGCAGCCGCATCATCACCGCCACCCTGCTGACCATGCTCAACGTGATCGACTACGGCATGAACATCCAGGAAGCGGTGGACGCCCCGCGTTTCCACCAGCAATGGCTGCCGGAAGAGACCAACCTCGAGACCTTCACCACCAGCCCGGACACGGTGAAGATCCTCGAAAGCTGGGGGCATAAGTTTGCCGGGCCACAGGACGCCAACCACGTCGCGGCGATACTCGTCGGCGCGCCTTCGCTGGAAGGCAAACCGGTCGGCAAAAACCGCTTCTACGGCGCCAACGACCCACGTCGCAACACCGGGTTGTCACTCGGCTACTAAGAGGTTGTGTTTGAAAGGGGACGGATCTATTTTCGTCCCCTGATCCATTGATTGTTCAAGGAATGAATCATGGCTACCGCACTGTTAATCATCGACGTCCAGCAGGCGCTGTGCTCTGGCGAGTACGAGTGCTTTGAGATCAACCGCGTCATCGAAAGCATCAACCACCTCAGCACCCGAGCCCGGATAGCCAAGGTGCCGGTGGTTTTCATACAGCATGAGGAAGAGGGCAGCCCGCTGGCATACGGCACCGATGGCTGGAAACTGGCCAATAACCTGGACACCGAGCCCACGGATCATTACGTACGCAAAACCACCCCGGATTCGTTCTACCAAACCAATCTTGAAAAACTGCTGCCCAGAGAGGACTTCGAGCGCCTGATCATCTGTGGGCTGCAAACCGATTACTGCGTCAACGCGACCGTACGCCAGGCACTGAAACTGGGCTACGACGTGGAGCTGGCGGCGGATGCGCACTCCACCGTCGACAACGGTAACTCGACGGCCGAAGACATCATCGCCGAGCACAACAAGGACCTGGCGCACCTGACCGGTTCGGTGGCGCGGATCGACGTCAAGCCAGCGGCGGAAATCCGCATCTGAAGCCACTGTCAGCCCTGAGGCTTGAATGCTTCAGGCTGCTCACGTCGCAAACATCAACGCCCTCGGCGACTGCCCAACCTCCGGCACCACACCGCCCAACACCAGCCGCGTAATGGTCGCCGCCGCCATCGCGTAATCCTCATCCTGCGGCGTTTGCTGCCCGGTGATGTGCGCCATCTGCCAGCCCAGATTGGTGTAGGTGCGGGTCGCCGACCAGATGAACAGCATCAAATGCTCCGGGTCCACCGGCGCCAACAGACCCCGATCAATCCAGCTGCGCAGGCACTCCACATTACGTTGCGCCTCGGCATACAGCAGGTCCCGGCACTCCTCGGGCAATTGCCGCGCCCCCAGCAGCAACTCCCCGCTGAACACCTTGGCAATGTGCGGATGCTCCCGGGCGATGCGGATTCGCGCGGCGATGTAGGCCTGCAATCCCTCCACCGGATCGTCGCTTTCACGCAGCGCGGCCGAGGCGTGCAGCAAGGGTTCGACAAACCCGAGCAGCACGCGCGAGTAGAGGTTTTCCTTGCTCTGGAAGTAGTAATACAGATTCGCCTTCGGCACCCCCGCACGCGCAGCGATGTCCCGGGTCTGGGTGGCATCGAAGCCTTTGGCGGCGAACTCTTCGCTGGCGGCGGCCAGGATGAGGTGCTGATTGTGTTGGCGAATGCGGCTCATGGAGAGGGTCTAGGCGATTTGAGCTGCGTAATATACAAAACTATATAGCGTGAGGGCCAGCGATGACGTCGTTAGGCTGTTTATGGATGACGTGGAACGGCCGGATAAACGGGCACAAATTGTCATGAAATGAGAACGCGCTGTCGCCGATTGAAAAATTGAGGATGCGTGCGCGTATTAAATTCTTCTCGCGAATTACGCTACAAGCCCCGCAATTCGGGGGCTCGACCGCATAGACCTTCAGCCTCAACGAGAACAATAAAATGAGCGTAGAACAACTGATCGGCGAACTTCTCGCCGAGCTGACAGGCGTGAGCCCAGACGAAGTATTGAACGAGAACGAGCGCCTGCCGCAGAACAAAGCGCTGTTCGAGCTCGATCAGGATGTCTTCCATCCGGATTACGTGGCCAACAACCTGCGCTTCGGTGTGCTTGAAGAACATTGAGGGTTTGAACGGGGGGCGGATTTGTTTTCGTCCCTTGATTGCCCGGTTGCAAGAATCCCGATCAACCCTGCCAGAAAGGCACTCACCACCTCCCGTTGTCGTTTTTGTCGACAGCTGTAAGGCGCATTGCCGTCTTTGTACTTTTCTTATATCTGAAGGTTTTCCTCCATGCGTAAGCTACTTGTTCTGATCATTCTTGCTGTTGTGGTAACAGGCTGCTCCAGCCGTAAAGACTTCTACGCAACCGGCGGGAGCCGAGCGGATGGCTCGATCGATATGGCTTATGATTTCAAACCCTTTGAAACGCCGGTCGTTGACTACAAGCAAGCCGAGTCAATTGCAAACAACAAATGTGCGGTTTGGGGTTACACCCGCGCCGAACCTTTCGGTGGCCAAACCCAGAACTGCCAGGTCCGCGATGGCTGGGGTAATTGCACCGGTGGCCAGATGATCGTCAAATATCAATGCATCGGAAATATCACACCCACTACCGAAGCCTCAGCTTCTACGCTCCCGTCGGTTCCGGTGGGAATGCTGACGCCTGCTCAATACAAGGAATCGCGCGTGAAAGCATTGATGGATCAACACCTTCCCTATGCCGAGTACCAGAAGCAGTATCAGGCGATCATGGCTGAATAATTCGGTCGATGCTGGGGGCGGATCTGTTTCCGTCCCTTGATTACCCGGCTGCAAAAATCCCGATCAACTCCGCCAGGAAGGCACTCACCACCTCCCGTTGCCGCGCCGAATGCCGAACAGCCGCATGGAAGCCCACCTCATAACGCAGCAGTTCAGGGTTGAGCGGATGCAACTGGCCCAGTTGTTCATGTTTCGCCGCGTAGTGCTGTGGCAAAAAGCCCAAATGCTGACCCGACAGAATCAGCAACGCGGCACCGTCCATGCTGTCGGTGAGCACCGTCAAACGTTCGATGGACGTGGGCGCGGGCATTTCCGGTAACGGGTGGCTGGGCCAGACCCAGTCGTACTCGCGCACGTCCTCGCGGCTCAGATCACCGACCTGATCGAACAGTGGATGCGCCGGGGCGCAGTAGGCGATCTGGGTTTCCTGGAACAACGGGAAGTAATCGATGTTGGGCAAGCGATGCCAGAAGTAACCGATGGCCAGATCGATGTGGCCGTTGATGATTTTCTCTTCCAGCAACGATGACGACAGCTCGGTGAAGTGGAAATACAGCCCTTCATGGCGCGAGCGCAAACGGGCAATGGCCAGGGCGATGTTCTTGTTGGCGGACGGATCGATTTGACCGAGCAAACCAATGTTGATCGTGCCCGACACCTTGCGATTGATGTGCTGCACCTCAACCCGAAAGCCCTCGGCCGCCGCCAGTAGCCGACGGGCCGCGTCGACAAACTGACCACCCTTGGGCGTTACCGAAAACCCGCCGCGCCCACGCTCGCACAGACGAAAACCGACCCGCGCTTCCAGCGTCGCCAATTGCGCGCTGATGGTCGGTTGCGTGGTATTCAGCGCCGTTTGCGCGGCCGAGATTCCGCCGGCCTCGACGACAGTCAGAAAGACCCGGATCAAGCGCAGATCCAGTTCCGATACAGTGCCCAGCATGTGTTGCCTCCGATGTTCACCACATAGACGCCGATCTATGTAAACAGTGCGCCTGCGATATTTTATAGCCCTGACCGACGCCCTACATTGCAATGAAACCGGCGCTTTGCCCATAAAAACAACAATCACCAGCATAGGAACATTCGTATGTCAGGGTCCCCACAATCTGCGCACGCCCTCGAAGCGAGCGGCGGGTTGGCCATCGAAGGCCACTCGATCGACTACATTCCGGAAAACGAACGTCACGCCAAACTCAGCAGCCAGGGGCCTTTCTGGTTCCTGGGCAACTTCCACTTCTTCACCATCTCCATCGGTTTCGTCGGCCCAAGCCTCGGCTTGTCGGCGCTGTGGACCATGCTCGCCGGTGCGCTCGGCATCATGTTTGGCACCATCTTCATGGCTTTCCACGGCTCGCAAGGTCCGGAAATGGGCCTGCCGCAAATGATCCAGTCCCGTGCCCAGTTCGGTTATCGCGGGGTGATCCTGGCCTTGATGGCGACGATGTTTGTGTTCGTCGGCTTCAACGTGGTGAACATCTCGCTGATCATGAACGGCCTCGAACATGTGTTCGGCATCGACCCGACCATTGTCGCCGTGGCGGTGGTGCTGATCGGCGCGCTGCTGTCGATCTACGGCCACGACCTGATGCACAAAGCCTTCAAATGGGCGTTGCTCGCCACCTTGCCGCTGTACGCGCTGGTTACCATCGCCCTGATGTTCGGCGCCGGCCAGGAAGGCGTCACCCCGGCGACGGACCTCGGCTTCAACTGGGTCGCGTTCGCCACACTGTTCGCCATCGGCGCCAGCTACAACATTTCCTATGCGCCCTATGTCTCCGACTACTCCCGTTACCTGCCGAAAAACACCAGCCGCCCGAAACTGATCGCCGCCGTATTCATCGGCGCCTCGCTGTCCGGCAGCTGGATGATCGGCCTCGGCGCGTGGCTGGCGCAGCAGTTGAAAGCAGTGGATGCGCTGGTTGCGTTGAACCAGGTCGGCTCTTCGATGATTCCGGGGCTGGGTAATGTGCTGGTGATCGTCTCGGTCGCGGGCTTCCTGCCGATCATCGCGCTCAACACCTACAGCGCCATGCTCACGCTGCTCACCGGCGCCGACTCGATCAAGAAAATCACCCCGACACCCCGCGCCCGAATCCTGTCCATCACCGCAATCAGCGTGATCCTGCTGACCTGCGTGCTGTCGATCAAAGGCGACGGCATCGCACTGCTCAACACCTTCCTCGTGCTGCTCCTGTACTTCCTCGTGCCCTGGACCGCCGTCAACCTGGTCGACTACTTCTTCGTGCGCAAAGGCCGCTACGCCATCCCGCACTTCTTCACCCCGAACGGCATCTACGGCGCCTGGCAATTTCGCGGCATCGTCTCCTACCTGATCGGCTTCGCCGCAATGGTGCCGTTCTTCTACATCTTCGATGCCGCCGCCAACAAAGAAGTCTTCGTCGGGCCACTGGCACGCATGCTCGAAGGCGTAGACATCGCCTGGCTGGTGGGATTGGTGGTGTCGGGCCTGACGTACTTCATCCTCAGCCGCTCGCTGGACCTCGCGGCGGAACGCAAGATCATCGACGCGATTACCGAGAGCGACATCATCGCCATGACCCAACCGACTGTGGAGGAGGGACGTTGAACACTGCAAAAAATACCGTGGTTGCTTGCTGCCAAGTGGCGCCGAAGATTGGTGATCTGGCGTTTAACCGCACGTTGACCGAACGCGCGATTCGTTCGGCGGTGCATCAAGGGGCGCAGGTTGTGGTGCTGCCTGAGTTGGTGCAGAGCGGGTATGTGTTCAATGACCGCAGGGAGGCGTTGTCGTTGTCGGAAACGGTTGATGGACCGACCTTGCGTCTGTGGGCGGCACTCGCCCGGGAACTGAACATTGTGGTGGTGGGTGGTTTTTGCGAACGGTTGGAGGGGGATGAACTGGCCAATAGCGCGGCGATGATTGATGCCCAAGGGGTGCGCGCTGTGTATCGCAAGGCGCATCTGTGGGATGCGGAGAGTGAAATTTTCACCGCCGGTGATGCTGCGCCGCCGGTGGTTGAGACGGTGCATGGGCGGATTGCGATGTTGATTTGCTATGACCTGGAGTTTCCGGAGTGGGTGCGGCTGCCGGCGCTGGCGGGGGCGGATTTGTTGTGTGCGCCGGTGAATTGGCCGGATGGGCCGAGGCCGCTGACGGAGCGTCCGGCGGAGGTGGTGCGGGTGCAGGCGAATGCTTCGGTGAATCGGATGTTTATTGCGGCGTGTGATCGGCATGGGTTTGAGCGAGGGGTGGGGTGGGTGCAGGGTTCGGTGATTGTTGATGCGGATGGGTATCCGGTGGCGGGGCCGGCGGAGCAGGGTGGGGAGCGGGTTTTGTTGGCGACGGTGAATCTGGGGGAGGCGAGGAATAAGCGGATTAGTGCGCGGAATGATTTGCATGGGGATCGGCGGGAGGGGTTGTATGGGGTGGTTGGGGGATAGGGCGGTGGGCCAAAACTATTTCGGTTACCAGAGACTGTGGTAGGGGAGCGGCAACCTCTACTTTTTGTCCAAAGTGCTCAACCTAGCGTGACTAAGCAAAAAACCATCTTGGGCGAATGTATTTGCGATATCGAATATCGCGAGAATGAGGTAATAGGCTTAGGTCCAGCTAGCTGAACCGTGCTGGCGTATCTGCCGTTTGTATCGATGCACAGACTGTTTCGATGACATGTGGGGTACAAAACGCTACTATTCTCCCCATATCACCTTAAAGAAGAAACGGTAATGGAAAACCTTAAAGTCGAATATCTTGCAATAGTTAATTCCAAGGAGGGGTTTTGCAATTCGATTTCCGCATTCAATAATTTGATTCAATCATATAGTAGCATCGAAATAAAAACTAAAGGATTGGTGTTCGATGGGGTGAGGTTTGACTATGATGTTCAACAGGGAGAAATACAAAACAATAGTCACATATTTTTTCACGTCCGTTTAGGGTGTCAAAACAAAGACGAGATAATAATATTTCTATCATTGTTGAAGTCAATAAGAACCATTTTGGCAAAAGCTGCTGAAAGACCTGTTGAGGTTTTGTGGGATGATGTAAGTAGCAGCCTTTCCTCGGCTGCCTATCCGGTGATACATGAAATTGAAAACATGATGCGCAAGCTCATTACAAAATTCATGCTTACAAAAATTGGTTTGGGCTGGACAAAGGAAGCTGTACCGAGGGAAGTGTCGGAGTCTATAAAAACGAAAAAAAATACTGCGGGCAATAATTATCTCTTTGAAACAGATTTTATACAGCTCTCGGATTTTCTATTTAAACCTTACTCGACAGCTAGTTCCTCTAAGCTTATGGAAAAAGTTCGATCGGCACTGTCGGCTAGCGAAATAAATATCGACGAACTAAAAGAGCTTGTCCCGACTTCAAACTGGGAGAGGTATTTTCAACCTATCGTTAGCTGTAAAAGTGAGTACTTGCAAACTCGGTGGGCGAAGTTGTATGAGTTGAGGTGCCTTGTAGCTCATAATAATTTTATCGGTCACGACGATTTCGATAATATCTTGAAGATTTCCGGAGAGGTCAAGGAGAAGCTTGGCGAGGCATTGAGCAAACTCGATAGCATCTATATGTCTCCTGAACAGAAAGAAGAAGTGGCTGAAAATATTGCAACCACTGTAAATAGTACGCACGCAGAGCTTATTTCTATTTGGATTTCTATTCAGCAGTTACTTATCGAGACTGCTATGAATGCACTAAATCATGAGCAGGCGCGAAAGTTAATAAAAAACAAAACTTCAACTCGGCTTATTATTGACAAGCTTGTAGAGGAAGGTGTCGTGTCTTCCGAGCTGGCGCGAGAGTTAGTGAAGCTCCAGTTGTCTCGTGACATCATCGTACATAACGTTGATGCTGAATTAAATGATTCCGTATTGACTACTGCGGACTGGGTTAAGCATGAAATGATAGAAATTCTTGAAAGTTTTGATGAATCAGCAACGCAAGCACTTCCCGACGGGCTGTCCGATATTAGGGATTTAGCGGGCTAGGGATTGTTGTATCCGAAGCCTATTTTCTACGCATAATAAGGAAGAGGCGATTTTTTTGTACTCATCTCAAGTATGAACCCTCCTTTATTCTGTGAGATAAATTTAAAAGGTTAATCTGGAATTGAGTAATAAACGATACCAAGAAAAACATTTTGATGATGCTAAGTCGCTAATTGAATACTTGTCACCTCTAAATCGAGAGTGGAGAAAAGAGGTTTTTATATTTCGTGGGCAAGGTAGTGCTGACTATTCCCTGATTCCTTCCGTATGCAGGAGAGGTAAAGGGACTTTTTTGTCGCGAAGCCACACTGTTATGTTTGGAGATACTAGTGCTACGCAGGTGCTTTACGAACAGCAAGTTCTTAAGAGGTTTCTTGATGGGTGTGATACAGCTGGATTAGCTGTTTCTGGATATAATGAGATTTTGAAAGATAAAATCTCGACGGGTAAGGATGAATATTGGCACGACTGGGCGCTCTGGCCAGGGCGGGAATATTACGAAGTTCTAGCTGCTGCACAGCATCACGGTGTTCCTACTAGACTTTTGGATTGGAGTCGGCGTAGCTATGTAGCAGCGTACTTTGCAGCAACCTCAGCAGACTATACGCAGCCGGAGGGAAATATTGCTATTTGGGCGTTGAACATTACTAATTCTTCTAAATGGAAAAATATAAAAATAATCGATCCTCCCGGAGGAACGAGCAGAAATCTTGCTGCTCAATCTGGGGTTTTTACTTTGCAACAGGGTGTCGATCTAGCAAATGAAGATTATACAATTTCCCCTCTTGAGGAAACATTCGATCTCTTTCATTCATTGGACGGTCGTGCGGATCTAACAAAAAATACTTTGCCAATAACTGAGGTTCCGAAGCTGGTGAAGTACTGTCGATTGTTAGGTGTGCATGGAGCAACTCTTTTTCCAGGCTTTGAGGGTGTTGCTAGAGATGTCGTCGGATGGGCAAAAGAGCATATCGGGGTTAAGGGGTACTTTTCTTATAACTTAGATGAAATTGAAATAGATGATATTTTGTAAACGTGAGTTTTTTGTGCTTTGTGGGCGGAATTAAGATTTTCATCTGTCGATTTGCGGAGGTTAAGAGTGGAGTATGCTCACGACATTGCCAACTATGTTTCACAGTGAATATTAGCTTTTGGAAGGAATTGTCCATGCGATAGGTAGCAAAGCCAAAGCGGTCAGTCTGAAGCGAAGACTTTGGAGTAAAAAGCAGAAATTCGGATCGAGTCCTCCAGAGTTACTCCACGCTAGTTAAAAATAAGGCGCTAATTAAAAAGCAGCTCTAATGGGAAATGGCTTTGACATAATTTTTCTTAATTACCGGAACGAATCGTATTATTACATCGTGAAATTTGCAGGTATTTCGTAGGTGCTCGTACATTAGCTTTAGCTCATATTGGGCCATCAATGGGATTTCAGTTTTAACTGGGGTCGTTACACGCTGGTCGTACAATAGCCACAGGCAAACAACATAGTCTGTGCCATGTATGTCCGCTATGTTAGATTTTATATAATCTAGGTAGTCATTTTTTTTGGTGCTGGACGATAAGCTAATATAGCTTCTAATCTCACCAAGGAAAGACTGGTCGTTAATAAATGCGTGGCAGTAGAATTGAGCCTGTGAAAATAAGTAGTTTGTTGAGGAGGCGTTTTTGTATGGTTTGCAATGAATTATTCTGATTTTATTTTCATTCGTTAAATCTAGGATGTCACAAAACTCTTTGTCTTTTCGGCCTGAGCCTATTTTAAGTTTTGCTTGGTCAAACAAAACGCATGAGGGGCGAATTTCGCAGATTTTTTTGTTGAAAATGCTCTCTCTGTTTTGCATTTTAGCGTCATCACTAATATCTATCCCTCGATAAATTTCTTCGCAAACTTCTTCGTGGAGAGTGACTTTTGTGAAGTTGGTTATTTCTATGTAGAAGCCGCTATCCACTTCGAGCCATTTTCCATCGCTCAATACAAAATACTTATCTCCCAAGCTTTGCTCAAAAGATAAGCAGTTATACAGTGGCCATTTTTTATAGCCGAGCACCAGATCCTCTTCATATGAGTACGCATAAATATGTTTGGACTTGAGCTTCGCAGTGGTTATTTTTTCAGCAGATATATGGTTGAATATTTGACAAATATCTAAATATGCATAAGTGTTGTCGTCGGCTTTTTTGTTGTTGGAGTAAGCGAAACCATAATCCGAATCAATTAGTACCTCTGGTATTCCAAGATTAATTTTGCTCGTGTTTTTTGAGCGAAGCTGGGCTACTAGATATTCATCTAGCGTGTTGCTGTCTGATTCCGAAGCCTCGTCAAAATGCTTGTAGTTTGGAAATAGCTTGGCGTATTCTTTACTAGCATATGCAACTAAAAAATTTTCACAGTAGTCGATCAAGAGCTGCCAATTAAGCTTTTCTTTTCCAATAATTTTTATTGTTAAATTGTTTCGACCCTGAAGGGTTATATTTCTGTGGTCTTTCATGTGGGCTGATATATATCGAAGGTCTTCCGCTTCGCTCAAGCCGAAAGCGAAAGAGTCAGCCGGTTTGTTGACCTGTCTATCGATATGTGTTGGTGTTATGGCATGGCTCTCACTTTTTGTCTGGCGTACTTCTTCGTTGCCACACATATTCATAGCTGTTTTTATTCCGAAGTCCGGCTCAAATGCATCGCGATCAAGATAGCTTATGGCACTCCTTCCGAAAGTAGCTGCAAATACTCTATTCTTGACGTTTAAAAATAAAATCCCATTTGGGTTCTTGCTTTTAGAGCTAAATACTGGTGCTCCTTCCGCAGGCAGTTGTTCATTAATAAAGTTTAACCATGGTGGATTCAATTTTGTGGTTGTAGTTTCAAAGTATATGAAATTACAATCTGTTTCACTTATCGAGAATTTGAATTCTCTTGCGGTAATATTTTTTAAAACGTCTTTTTTTTGATCAAATAAGGAGTCGGCTTTTTTATTTTCTCTTGCGAGAAAAAATGATATTTGTGCGATCTCAACTCCTTGTTCGGTCATGGCTTTCTCTCGGATTAGTCACGAATAACTCAATAGCTAAGCAGCATTAGTGCGTATGTCAATGAAACCCCTTTGGCTTTATGGACAAGTCGAAAATTTGCTTTGGTTAGCGGCCGACTCCGAGTCCCACCGTCCGCTTTTGCCCGATACGATAGCAGTCAGTGCAGATCCGATTTTCCCGAACTGAAAAGTCATGGACGCACAAGCGATCTCAATACACCCCCCTCTGTGGCGAGAAATCAGTTTCCTGCCACAGAGGATCGTGCTTACGCCTTCACTTCAACCTTATCCAACGCCTGATTCACCGCCAACTCCCCCAGCATCACCACCTGCGTAATCCCCAGCAACGTCTTGCGGTGCGAGTTCTCCAACAACGCCGCCAAATTGCTAAGCATGGTCGTCGCCGACCCCAGTGATTCGCTGGCGTTGGCCAGCAGGGATTCGGTGTCGTACTTGGGATTGGCGAGGAACATCGGTTCAGGTTCGTGGTTACTGGCCATGATCTGGGCAGCCGGGTTGAGGTAATGGTCGAGTGCGCGTTCGGCCGCTTCGTGGAGTTTTTTGGAATCGAGGGATTCGTAGGGCGATGCCGGATCGGTGTCCGGTGGGTTGGGTGTTGGTTTGATCATAGATGAAGCTCCACTTAGAAAATTAAGGAGCCATCACCCTTGCTACCAAACGAGGGTGGTGGCCATACGCGGGTTGGTAGACCGGTCTAAGTGGGAAACCCGGCGCTCACGAAGGAGCCCCACGCATGACCACCATATAAAACAGAGCCCGAAAAAAGACTGCATATGGTGTTGTCATGCGACCACTTAAAAGCGGGCTACCAAACCCGATCACTGTTTTGCAGTGACCGGAAAACGATATAGCCCACCCCGTAGTCGCACAAGCCGGCGGATTCTGTCTTACCCGTAGGCGATGGCGCAAGGCGTTGTAGCCGTTAGGACGTTACACCGAGTGTCTTTAAACGCGTGGCCTGAAACCTGTTTAAGCGCGTCAAAAGTTGGGCAAAAACCATGTGGCCAGAACCACGTACAGCCGGTTCAACCCACACCCCAATCAAGTCATAGCGATTTTTCTGCAAAACCACTCAAGCCTTAACCCAGCGCTGACGGCTCCAGCTACTTAACGTATCCACACCCAACACCAATAAAAGCATCGCCAAAATAACCGTACTGGCCTGAGCTTCCTGAAACAGACTCAGGCTGACATACAGCATCTGCCCCAACCCCCCGGCGCCGACAAAGCCGAGCACACTGGCCATGCGAATATTGTTTTCCCAGCGGTACAGGATGTAGGCCAGTAGCTGTGGCAGCAGGTTGGGCAGGGTGCCGTAACAGAAAGCCCACACGGCATTGCCGCCCTGCAGGCGGATGGCGTCGGCGGGTTCGGGTGGGGTGTTTTCCAGCGCTTCGGCGAACAGTCGGCCGAGTACGCCGGTGGTGTGCAGGGCTAATGCCAAGGTGCCGGCATTGGGGCCGAGGCCGGCGGCGAGGACCATCAGCGCGGCCCACACCAGTTCCGGAACGGCGCGCAAGGCGTTGAGCACCAGGCGCGATGCGCTCTGCAGTGGCCAGCCGAAGCGTCCGGCCGCGGGCAATGCCAATAGCAGGCCGAATACCGCCGCGAGCAGGGTGCCGAGGGCGGACATGGCGATGGTTTCGAGGGCGCCATGGCCGATGGCTTGCAGGTGGCCTGAGCTCAGGTCCGGGCTGAGAAAGCGCTGCGCATAAGCGCCCATGTGATGCAGGTTGCCAGTGTCGCCGAGTTCGCCGAGGTTGATGCCCAGGTAGCTGAACGAGGCGACCACCGCTGCGCCGATGCAGAGCAACAAGGCCAGGTTGATCAGGCGATTCATGCCAGTCTCCAGCGCAGCAGGCGGCTGAGTTGATCGGCGAACAGCACCAGTACCAGGAATGTCAGTAACAGACTGGCCACTTCACCGCCGGCGAACATGCGCAACGACAGGTCCATTTGCTGGCCCAGACCGCCGGCACCGACGAATCCCATCACCACCGAGGCGCGGATGGCGCATTCCCAGCGGTACACCGTGTACGACAGCAGTTCCGCCGCGACATTGGGCAGGATCCCGTAGCAGAAGGCGGCGAGCCGACCGCTGCCGGACTGCAATAGCGCATGGGCCGGGCGTTGGTCGACTGACTCGAAAATCTCCGCGTAGACCTTGCCCAACATGCCGCTGTAGGTAATGGCGATGGCCAGTACCCCGGCCGTCGGGCCGAGGCCGACGGCGCGTACGAACAGCAGGGCCCAGACGATTTCCGGCACGCTGCGCAGGAAGATCAACACACCGCGTACAGGCCAGCGCAGCAGTTGGCCCCAATAACTCGGATGGCCGGCACGGGAGGCAGCCGACAGCGACAGGGCACGACTGGCCAGCAGGCTGGCGGGGACTGCGAACAGCAACGCCAGGGCCATGCCGGCGGTGGCGATGGCCAGGGTCTGCAGGGTGGCTTGCAGCAACAGCTCGATAAATTCCGCGCCATGCGCCGGTGGCCAGAACGCTGCTACAAACCGGCCCATCTCGCTCTGACTGTCACTCGCCACCAGTACGCTCAGGTCCAGCTCGCTCAGGCGAATGCCCGGCCAGAGCAAGGCAAGGGCCAGCAAGCTGAGCAGCAGGCGGGGCAGGGTGGCCGGGTCTCGGGTATCACGGGTCAGCATCGGGGAATCTGCACACTCAAGGGTGGCGGAGCAATCGGTGGGGATTGCAGTTGTTCGTTGGCGTAGAGCTTGTCGAGCAACTCACGGTCGACTTCGCTGGCCGCGAGGTCGAACAGAATCTGTCCATCACGCACGCCGATGATCCGTGAAAAGTGCGCCAGAGCCAGGTCCACCGCATGCAGGCTGGCGACCAGGGTGACGTTGTGCTGCCGGGCATGGCGACAGAGCACCGACAGCGTGTGCTCGGCCAACACGGGGTCCATGGCCGATACCGGCTCATCGGCCAGCAACACCTCGGGCGCCTGGTACAACACGCGGGCAATGCCCACGCGCTGTAGCTGTCCACCGGACAGTTGCTGGCATTGCGCGAACAATTTGTCACCCAGGTCCAGTCTGGCCAATGCCGCGCGTGCGCCTGGAATATCCAGTGGATGCAGCAAGTTGAGCAGGCTTTTGCCCAGCCCCCACTGTCCCAGTTTTCCGGCCAGCACCGCGGTGACCACGCGCTGGCGCGGTGGCAGCGGGGGCGACTGATGAATCAAACCGATGCGCGCGCGCAGACGCTGACGCTGACGGGCGGAAAGCTGCCAGGCCCGCTCGCCGAGTACCTGCAGCTCGCCGTTGCCCGGTCGCAGGGCGGTGGCCAGCACGTTGAGCAGGCTCGACTTACCCGCGCCGGACGGGCCGATGATGGCGACCTGTTCGCTGGCACCGATGTGCAGGTCCACGTCACGCAGCGCCTGGACGCCGTTGGCGTGGGTAAGGCTGACCCGGGTCAGTTGCAATGTCATTTGAGCAGGTCGGCGGCGCGTGCGGCTTCCTCGATGCCCTTGTAGTTCTCAGGCGAGGTTTCGATGAAGCGGCTGGCGGCTTGCAGGTCCAGAATTGCCTTGTCCTTGGGGTTCGCCGGATCGAGCGCAAGGAAGGCTGCTTTTATCTTGGCTGCCAGCGCCGGATCGAGGGTCCCGCGCACCGTCCAGTTGTAGTCGAAGTAGGCCGGGGTGGTCGCAAACACTTTGACCTTGTTGGTGTCGACTTTGCCGGCGGCGACCAGTTTTTCCCATACGCTGGCGTTCAGTACCCCGGCGTCCACCTTGCCGGCCTGGACCCAGGCGACAGTGGCGTCATGGGCGCCGGAGTAGCCGACGCGACTGAAGTAGGTTTCAGGCTTGATGCCGTCCTTGAGCATGAAATAACGCGGCATGAGACTGCCCGACGTCGAGGACACCGAACCGAATGCAAAGGTCTTGCCCTTGAGATCGGCGAGGGACTTGACGGCCGGGTCGGCGGTGATGAATTTGCTGGTGAATTGAGCGTCCTGTTCGCGCTGTACCAGCGGAATGGCGTTGCCGGTTTTCAGGCGTGCCTGCACGAACGTGAAGCCGCCCAGCCAGGCCATGTCAATGCGGTCGGTGGCCAGCGCCTCGACCACGGCCGGATAGTCGCTCACGGGCACGAACTCGACTTTCATGCCCAACTTTTGTTCCAGATATTCGCCAAGCGGCTTGAACTTGCGCAGCAGTTCGGTCGGGGCTTCATCGGGAATCGCACTGACTCTCAGGGTGTCGGCGGCCTGCGCCAACAGGGTACAAAATGACAGGGACAAGCCGACGGCCAATGCCAGGGTACGCTTGAGCATGGAGTTTCTCCGGTGCATTAACGAAAGAATGTCGAGGCGCCCGGCACACGCTGATTGCTGCCTGGCGCCCTGTGAGGGTAGACGAAAAGGTGCGAAATTGACTGCTTTTGGCCCAGTTGCTCTCTGTCGCGAAGGGCGGCATTTAACTGTGGATTCTACCGCCCGACGCAACAGATTGGCTTACTCCTTCACTTCAACCTTATCCAGCACCTGATTCACCGCCAATTCCCCCAACATGACCACCTGCGTAATCCCCAGCAGGGTCTTACGGTTTGAGTTGTCCAGCAGCGCCGCAAGATTGCTGAGCATGGTGGTCGCCGAGCCCAGTGATTCGCTGGCATTGACCAGCAGGGATTCGGTGTCGCACTTGGGGTTGGCGAGGAACATGGGTTCGGGTTCGTGGTTGCTGGCCATGATCTGGGCAGCCGGGTTGAGGTAATGGTCGAGGGCGCGTTCCGCCGCTTCGTGGAATTTTTTGGAATCGTGAGATTCGTAAGGCGATGCCGGATCGGTTTCTGGTGGGTTGGGTGTTGGTTTGATCATGGATGGAACCTCTAGCGCGAATACTTAAAGGAGCCATCACCCTTGCTACCAAACGAGGGTGGTGGCCATACGCGGGTTGGTAGACCGGTCGCACTAGAACCCGGCGCCCACGAATGGGCCCCACGCATGGCCACCATGAAAGCAAAGTCTAAAAAAGACTTTGCAAGGTGCCGCCATGCATCTAGGCAAAAAAACCGGGCTACCAAACCCGATCACTGTTTTTCAGTGACCCAGCCAAGATAGAACCCGTGTCCCAGACGCACAAGCCGGCGGATTCTGTCTTACCCGTAGGCGATGGCGCAAGGCGTTGTAGCCGTTTGGACGTAACACCGAGTGTCTTTAAACGCGCGCCCAGAAACCTGTTTAAGCGGGCAGGTGAATTGAACTCCCGCTCCCGGCCCCAACTCCTAACTCTCAAAGCCCCGCCCATAACAATGAAGTGGCGATGACCCACCAACAGCTCTTTAGCCGCCACCCCGGCGCGATATTCGAAACCGATCTTCCAGCCCGCCTGGACCGCTTGCCGTGGGGCCGTTTTCACTCGCTGCTGGTGGTCGCGCTCGGCATCACCTGGTTGCTCGACGGCCTCGAAGTGACCCTGGCTGGCTCAGTGTCCGGCGCGCTGAAAAACAGCCCCGACCTGCGCATGAGCAACGTCGATATTGGCTTGGCCGGCGGCATCTACATCGCCGGCGCCGTACTCGGTGCCTTGTTGTTCGGTTGGCTGACCGATCGCCTGGGGCGGCGCAAGTTGTTTTTCATCACGTTATGGCTGTACGTCGGCGCCACGGCGGCGACGGCGTTTTCCTTCAACCTGGAAAGCTTCCTGCTGTTCCGCTTCCTCACCGGCATGGGCATCGGCGGCGAATACACGGCGATCAATTCGACCATCCAGGAATTCACGCCGGCACGCTTTCGCGGCTGGGTTGATCTGACCATCAACGGCACATTCTGGCTAGGCGCAGCGCTCGGCGCCGGTGGGGCCATCGTCCTGTTGGACCCGAACGTGGTCGGCGGTGATCTGGGCTGGCGCCTGTGTTTCGGCATCGGTGCGGCGCTGGGGTTGGTGATTCTGGTGATGCGCCTGTGGCTGCCGGAAAGCCCGCGCTGGTTGCTGATCCATGGTCGGCACGATGAGGCGCAACGCATCGTTGAAGGCATCGAAGCGCGTCTGCGCGAACAAGGTCATGAACTGCCGCCCGTGACCAGCCAACCGCTGCGACTGCATGCGCGGGACCATACGCCGCTCGCGGAGATCTTCCACACGCTGTTCATCAGCTTCAGGCGCAGGGCGCTGGTAGGCATGACTCTGATGGCCGCGCAGGCCTTCTTTTACAACGCGATCTTCTTCACCTACGCGCTGGTGCTCACCGATTTTTACCAAGTGCCCGCCGAGCGGGTCGGTTGGTATGTGTTGCCCTTGGCGCTGGGCAATTTCTGCGGTCCGTTGCTGTTGGGGCGTTTGTTTGACGTGATCGGCCGACGGGTGATGATCAGCTTCACCTACGCGACGTCCGGGATCCTGCTGGCGCTCAGTGGCTATGCGTTCCAGCAGGGTTGGCTGGACGTGACCCAGCAAGCGGCGGCGTGGATGGTGATCTTCTTTTTCGCCTCGGCAGCGGCCAGCTCGGCCTACCTGACCGTGGCAGAAACCTTCCCACTGGAAATCCGCGCCTTGGCCATCGCCGTGTTTTACGCGTTTGGCACTGGCTTGGGCGGCATCATCGGCCCGACGTTGTTTGGGCAACTGATCGAGACGCAACAGCGCAGCAGTTTGTTGATCGGTTATCTGATTGGTGCCGCGCTGATGTGTGTGGCGGCGGGGGTGCAAGCGGTTTGGGGAGTGGCTTCGGAGCGTCAGGCGCTGGAGCAAGTGGCCAGGCCTTTGTCGCAGGCTGGGGATTGAGCCTCGTAAGGGGTGAAGGATCTTTGGGCCGATTGCTACCCGTTTAGAGGGGCTGAAATCGACCCAGTCGCTGACTGTCGTTTGGACGAAACCTGAGTGCTTTGGCATTCCCGGTAGGAATGCAGTCCATAAAATTAATGAATTTTTATTATCGGTTTTTATGACCTAAGTTGATTCAAGGACATGGAGAACCGCCTTGAAATCACCACTTAACTCAGCTGAAAAATTTGATAACACTCGGGCCAATGAGTACGGACGACAGAGTCGTATCGCACTGGCAGGTTATGACGCCTGTCAGGACTTGGTGGCGTGCATGCTCGCGGCAAGCCTTGGAAATATGGGCTCGGCAAAAATACTGGTAGTCGGCGCTGGCGGTACAGCGCAGGAGATCATCGCGATGGCCAGGCTCGAGCCGGGTTGGCGCTTCACCGCCGTTGATCCCTCTGAGCCGATGCTGGAAACCGCGAAACAGCAGTTAGCTTTAAACAATTTGCTTGAAAGAACGGACGTGCATCTTGGGCACGTTGAAAACCTGGCCGCAGATGAGTCCTACGACGCAGCCACTTTGATCGGTGTACTCCATCATCTGGATGGGGATGATGCCAAGGGAGACATTCTACGATCCATTCGGGCTCGTCTGAAACCGGGGGCTCCGCTGATTGTCGCCGGCAATCAATATGCCTATGCCAGCCAGCCGTTACTCCTCGCTGCCTGGGGGCAACGTTGGCGTCAGCACGGAGCCAGCCCGGATGAAGTGAAAGTCAAACTTGGGAAAATTCTTCAAGGCGCTGACCCTCCACATTCCGAGGCGGCTGTTCAGAAGCTTTTGCATGATGCGGGTTTTGGGGACGCTACCCGTTTTTTCAGCAGTTTGTTCTGGGGTGCCTGGTTAACGTGTAAAACAGTCTGAACGGCGATCTGAGGGGTAGCTTCTGGCTGATGACTGCCCGACATGGGGGGGCGGCAATCGACCCATAGGCGACGTTCAATGGACGGGTTTGTGCGTGGTCTGCATGCTTTTTGCCATGGTGATTACATCCCTGAACCGCGTCCATTTCTGGGAATGGTTGCGACAGTGATCTTAACTTTTATACCCAAGGCCGTGGCCACTTTCAGAACGATAGAAAGGTTCGGGTCACCATCCTTAGAAAATGCCCGGTACAGCGTGGCTCTACTAATTCCGGTCTCGCGAGCGAGCCGACTCATTCCTCTGTCTCGTGCAATTGTGCCCAGTGCAGCAACCAATACGCTCGGATCATTAGCTATCAGACCGCTCTCCAGAAGGGCGGCAAAATCCTTATCACTGATTCGACTGTCCGACTCAACCAATCTTGGGTAATGCATAGCGGCCTCCCGTGACCAACACGTCTCCTAAAACAATGGCCACGCCAGAGTCGGTGGAGATGCACATATGACAATCTAGCCCATGCCGGAAGGGTTAGCGCGATGTGCTCGCTTTTCTATCCAGCATTCTGAAAGTAAAGTGCACTAATGTTCCCCGGTCTTCATGACTGAAGGGCAGAAGTCGACCCAAAGCTGCCGGTCAGCAATCGCTAAAATTGACCGATTGCCGCCCCTCATCGATGGTAACGAACCACTCCCCCTCATCTTCGTCACACCACTGCTGCTTCAATCGTTCTGGAACGCCAGGCATAAGCCAACACCATCAGCAGCCCCAGAGCAGCCATCGCCGCTCCGGCCAGGGAAATCGCCGGATAACCCAGACCAGCGTTGATCACCGCTCCGCCTAGCGCTGCGCCAATCGCGTTGCCAAAATTGAAGGCGCCAATGTTCACCGCTGAGGCAAGATTGGGCGCGTCCTTCGCTGCTTCCATGACGCGCATCTGTAGCGGTGGCACCAGGGCGAAACTGGCGATACCCCATATCAGGATGGCCAGAGCAGCCGGCACCGTCCAACGCATCACGAAGGTGAACGCCAGCAAGACGAGAATCAGAACGCTTAGCGAGACGATCAAGGTGCGATCTATCGAGCGGTCTGCGGCCTTGCCGCCCCACATATTGCCCAGCGTCAACCCCACACCAAAAAGCACCAGCATGGCGGTGATGTAGGCGGTGGAACTATTGGTTTCGCTGCTGAGGATCGGCGCGATGTAAGTGAAGACGGTAAACATTGCGCTCGATCCGACTACGGTCAGGGCCAACGCGCCCAGCACCGGACCCCGCCCCAGTACCCGAATTTCGGCCATTACACCGACGCTTTGCGGCGCCTTCAGGTCAGGCAGGGCGAACCACAACGCGACCATGGTCACCACGCCGAGGCCGGTAATTCCCCAGAAAGCGGTGCGCCAACCGAACAGTTCACCGAACCAGGCGGCCAGCGGCACACCGCCGATGGTCGCCAGGGTCAGACCCATGAACATCGCCGCAACCGCCCCGGCACGTTTCTCCGGGGCGACCACGCTGGCGGCGACGATGGAGCCAACGCCAAAAAATGCACCATGGTTCAGTGAGGTCACCACCCTGGCGACCATGAGGCTGTAGTAATCGGTGGCCAAGGCTGACATCAGATTACCCAGGGTGAAAATCGCCATGAGCCCGATCAGCAGATAGCGCCGGGGAATCCTGCCGGTGGTCAGGGTCATCAGCGGTGCGCCGAGCAATACGCCCATCGCATAAGCACTGACCAGCAAACCTGCGGCGGGAATGGAAACGCCCAGATCCGCAGCGATACCCGGCAACATGCCCATGGGGGCGAATTCTGTTACGCCGATGCCAAAGGCACCGATGGCGAGTGCGACAAGTGGTGGATTGATACGCATGGAAGGCTCCTTATCTATGCCGCTAATGCTACGATCCAGTCTTTTCAGGCGGTAGATCGCATTTTTGGCAATCACCTTTGCGCAGGAGGCACAAGTGGATTTCAACGGCAGGTCAGGTGAAATGAGCGTGTTCGCCACCGTGGCGCAGGAAGGCAGCCTGTCGGCCGCCGCACGTGCATTGGGCCTGACACCCTCGGCAGTCAGTCGGATCATCGCGCGTACCGAGCAACGTCTTGGCACCCGCCTGCTGTTGCGCACCACCCGAGCGATCACCTTCACTGCCGAGGGCGAAGCGTTCCTGCGCGGCGCCCGGCGTATCCTGGCCGACATGGACGAGGTCGAAGAAGCCATCGCCGACCAAGGCGTACCCAAGGGGCGATTGCGGGTCAGTGCCGCCCTTGGCCATGGGCGGCTGGCCATCGTTCCCTTGGTTGCAGCATTCAGCGCCCGTTACCCGAACATCGTCGTCGACCTCACCCTCGGCGACGAAGTGGTCGACATTCTCGGCGGGCAGGCCGACGTCGCGGTCCGCTTTGGCCATCTGCCCGACAGCCCGCTGACCGCGCGCAGGATCGGCGACACCGGCCAGGTAGTGGTGGCATCGCCCGAGTATCTGCAGCGCCACGGCATCCCCCAGGAACCGGAAGACCTGTTACAGCACAACTGCCTGCGCTTCAACTTCCGGCGTGCCGAACCCAACTGGCCGTTCATCCGCGATGGAAAAGAGTTTTCCCTAAAGGTCAGCGGCAACATCGAATGCAGCAGTGGTGAAGCGCTGGCACAACTCGCGCGAGTAGGTGCCGGCATTGCACGTATCGGTGAGTTCAGCGTGAGCGAGGATCTGCAGCGCGGCGACCTGATTCCGCTGTTGGAAGCCTGGAACCCCGGGGACCAGGAACCGATTCATGCGGTGTTCGTCGGCGGGGCGGCAATGCCGGCGCGGGTGCGATTGTTCGTGGACTTCTTGCTGGAACATCACCGGATGTAAGCGGAGGCGAAGCTGATATTTTCGGGTACTTGTGATGTTGAAGTGACCAAAACATTTTTGGGTGCACTATCAATAGGTGGTTTGCCTTACTGGAACAATCGTGAGCTCTGGCATTGATGGGTCGTCCGCACGTCTTAAATGGCCGTCGTGAAAGACAGCTTTTGGCCCAATTGCTGCCTGCGACGACGGGCAGCAATCGACTGTGGATTCAACCGATCGACGCAACGCTACCTAGCGACGATAGTAACGGTGCTCTTCTTCGTAACGGTGCCGCATGGCGCGATCCTGATGGCGCTCCCAATCACGACGCTCAGCTTCTCGGCGGGCTTGCTCTCTACGCCAATTATCCCTGCGCCAATCGTCCCGGCGCCGATCGTCTCTACGATCATACCAACGGCCGTCATGCCAGTAGCGGTCGTCATGGGCAAGCAGCGGCCCTGTCTGCTGGCCGGCCATGCTGGCTAGGCTCGGCCAAGGATTCTCAGCGGCCGTGACAGGCGCTTGAACGGCGGAGACGCCAGTGGCAAAAGCAGGGGTTGAGGTTTTCATCTGTGTGGCTGATGCCGAGCTCACTGCCGCAAACGCGAACAGGCCGAAGAGCACCATCCGTGGGACATTGAATTTCATGAGCGAAGACAACCTCTGATAGGCAATTGAACGTGTGGTCATTTGGCTGAGGCAAGCCTGCGGGGGCAGTGCTTACCGAGCAAATGAGCCTATCCAGATAGACCGATAAATAGAAAAAAGTTCTAAGGCACCGTTGCTTAAATAGCCCCCGTTGCAGCAGGAACTTCAGGGTGTTTGCCCGGTCAAGAGCCGCCCTGTATCACCTACTCTTAGGTCCCGGGCCGAGCGGCCAATTGCGAGCGGGGCGTCAAGATGGCCAAGGCAGCCGCCACGATGAAGAGTGCTGGCACGTCACCTGCCAAGTGCCCCAAAGCAGCCGTTCGATTGCGACCGCAATCCATCGAAAGTAGCATTCCTGCCGTTCATTACTGTTGTGAGCCTTCTGTAGAATGCCGTCATTCGCCGGCAAGGCGACATTAACAATAAGAGCTTGAGGTATTTATGATCGACGTTTCTGTGGCATTACTTTTCGCGGGTGCGTGCGTTGCGCTTACGCTGACTCCCGGCCCAGACATGTTGTTGATCGCCTCGCGGAGTCTGAGCCAGGGGCGGGCGTCGGGCTTTGTATCACTTGCGGGCATTCAGGCAGGCACTTATTGCCACGCATTGGCCGCAGCACTCGGGCTGTCGCAATTGATGAGCGCTGTACCTGCGGCTTACGACCTTGTCAGATTTGCCGGTGCCGCGTACCTGGCATTTCTTGCCTGGAAAGCGCTTACCAGCAGCTCATCACCCTTGGCACCCGATGAAGCCTTGCCGCCCACGCCGCTGTTGCGCATTTTTCGACAAGGCCTGGTGACCAATCTGTTGAACCCGAAAATGGCGTTGTTTGTACTGGCCTTGTTTCCACAGTTTGTGGACCCGACTAAAGGCTCGCTGGTCGTACAAATGTTGGCATTTGCGACCATTTTGAATGCCATTGGATTGATCGTGAATGGTGCCGTGATTCTCTTGGCCAGCAAGGTCGGGAGCAAGCTGGCGAGCAATGCCAGCATTGCCAAGAGACTCAATCAACTGTTGGGCGTGGTTTTCATTGGCTTGGCGACTCGTTTGGCACTTTTTTCCGGGAGGTAAATCGCCCATCACCTGCGTACTGCGTAACTTTCCATCGGTCTCGCTCGAATTGAACCCTGCCTTCGATTATTTCGTAATGGTGAAACGAAACGCCTGTTCTTGCAGGCTCGTTTTGATCATTGCGGCCAATTGTTGGGCGGCCGGTGATGGGTCGTCGTCACTGCTATGAAGCACATAGCCAAGGCTCGGCAGCGGGGGCAATCCAGAAACGACGGTGAGATGACTCGGCAGCCCGATGCGGGTTCGCAGGGTCAGGCCCAATCCGGCGGCGACGGCTGCCCAGATACCACCGACGCTGGGGCTGGTCAGGGCGATCCGCCAAGGAACCTGCGCGGCATCCAGCGCCTGAGTGGCGGCGCTGCGCAATACGCAAGGCGCGTCGAACATGATCAATGGCAACGGTGAGTCATCAAGGGGCATCAGCAATGGGCTATCGCGGGCCCCGATCCAGTACATCTGTGTTTCGCCCAAGCGAGTGGCATAGGGCGACAGGTGTCCGGTGTCCCAGGTCAGCGCCAGGTCCAGGCCTGCGCCTTGAACCAGAGCAAGCAGTTCGGCATTGCGGGCGATCCTGACTTCGAGATTCACCTTCGGGTAAGCATGGACGAAGCGTCGCAGGAGATCGCTCAGAAAATGTTCCCCAAAGTCCTCTTGAAGTCCGAGTCGTATAGTCCCGGCAGTCTGCCTTTCATGCAGGGTCTGGAAGATGCAATCGTTCAGTTCCAGCAACCGTCGGGCATGGCTGAGCAGTGTTTCTCCCGTGGGGGTCAAGACCAATCCGCGACCGGATTTAGCCAGGACCGGCGTACCGATCTGCTCCTCGAGTTTCTTCAATTGAGCGCTTACGGCAGACGTCGACCGACCGAGACGATCTGCCGCTTTGGCAAAACTGTTGAAGTCCACGCCGGTGACGAAAGTGCGCAATACGTCAAGATCGAAGGTGGGACGGCGCATTTAATGGTCCACTAATTCGGGATGATGGGTGCTATTAAATCTGATATTCGGAATTGTCGCGACTTGATAGTTTGCCCCCATCAATTGGGACATGGGGAAAACATCATGAGTGCATCGATGGTCACGGGGCGAGAACACCAGAGCAACTATCCGCAGAAATTTACCGAACTGACCGACAACATATTGTTTGGCGACATGTGGACGCGTACGCAATTGAAGCCGCGTGAACGCAGTCTGGCGACGGTGGCAGCGCTGGTGGCGATGTACCGGCTGGAGCAACTGCCCTTTCATTTGGAACGCGCACTGGATAACGGCCTGAGTGTCGACGAACTGGCCGAAGTCATCACCCACCTGGGGTTTTATTCCGGTTGGCCGACAGCTGCCTCGGCGCTGAGATTACTCAATGAACTACAGGCCAGGCCTGCCAAACCTCAGGAGTAATTGTGGATGCCGTTTTCACGAATTTCACTGCACCGCGGGAAGTCGGCCGACTATCTACAGGCATTGTCTGAGGGGTTGCACGCCGCCTTGGTCCAGAGCTTCGAAGTCCCTGAGACTGATCGTTTCCAGGTCATCCACCAACATGAGATTGGCGAGCTGATCTTTGATCCCCACTACCTGGGCGGGCCGCGCAGCCATGACTTTGTGCTCATCGCGATTACCGCAGGCCGTCCTCGAAGTGTCGAGACCAAACAGCAGTTTTACCGTGATCTGGTCGAGAAATTGCAGCGGGCGACAGGACTGGGCGCAGAGGACGTCATGGTGGTGATCACGACTACGGCCAGCGATGAGTGGTCGTTTGGAGGAGGGCGGCCTAACTAGCCTTCGGGTTCGTGCAGAGCCGTCATTCCATAGACGCGGGTCGCCCGTGTCTTTCAGCACCATGGCCAGGTTGATAAGGCCTGCATTCATCACATGTTGAAGAGGCAACAATGGTTCCCACTGCAATCCCGTTCGGTACCATCGATTGGTCCACTGAATCGATGGCGCGTGCCGCTCAGAAAGGCACTGCCTGCTACAGAGCGTTTACTTTGTCATTGGCGTTCATTGCTCCAGGAGCTGCCCTTTGGACAAGCAACGAGTGTTATGCCGCCCCGATTGCGGGAAAGGCCATCGTAAGAGCTTATGAGGGCAATGGAGGTGTCAGCGTTGAGTTGGTGATGTCAGGCCCACCTGAAAAAGAATGGGCGTTGCTCAGGATTCGAGGAACGGAAACGGGTGCGGCATTGCATCAAGCAAGCGTTCAGCGCTCGCCGGTTTCAACATCCTATGTAGAAAGTATCAACGGGGTTTCACGGACAATATTTTTGGTACGGATGCATCAAGGTTTTCTTCCGCGTCAAGACCAGGAGCCCTATGCACTGGGAGAAAGCACCCGACTGGAGCGACTGAGCACTATCGGCATGGAGGTTCCGAAGTTTCGGGCTGAGAAATTTGCCGCTCATCAAGCAGGAACACAGACCACGCTATCCGAAGATTTCACCGGAAGCAGTCCTTAGTCGACCGGCTCTTCTTGGCCCGGTTGCCGTCCTTCGTGACAGGTAAAAAAGACCCAAAGCTTACCTTCAGGTGGGTAAATTTTTGTCACCTTGTGATCGACATAATCCAGGACGATTCCACCACCATTTTCTAAACCTGCCTGAGCTAATGCATGGTCTTCCGGTACAGGGCCGAGCTGTTCGTATGCAAAGGACATTAGCGTCGAGATTTCCTCTATGGTGACCTGCGTTCCGTTCCCGTCTGCTCGATTGTTGTCCAAGATCTGGTCTTTGCGCACACGCTTGGGAAGCCAAGGTCGACTGTCCGCTCTTGGGTCACGCTCTACCCATTTCCTCGTACGAAGCATCGACGAACGTGATGTGCTCATCCCAAGCAGCCTCAGCTACACCCCGGATAATTTCAGCGAGCGTCTCAACATCCACCCCCTGAGCTTCGATGCAGGCCAAGCGTCCGGGCGACCAGTCGATGACGGAACACTGTGGATACTTCCCTAACAGTGCGGACAGGCTATTCGGATCATGCGATCAGGGTCAAACGTCCAGCCAGGCCCAGGCTGGGTTGCTGCGTTACTGGTCAGAAGTGCAGTCATTCTTGTTTTTCTCTTCATCGCATTACCTTAGGTTCGAACGTCTGCTCTTGGCCGATTCTGTTGAAAAAGTCGTACTCGCTTAGCCAAGGTGGCCGCCTGCATCAATGAATAGCTTGCGGAGTTTTTTTCGAGCCGCCTCTGAAAGGCGCTGTGAATAGCGTTGAAACTCTTCTTCGGCTGAGTCGGGCTTGCCGTTCATGGCCAATACAAACGCGTATGCAAGAGGATGTTGTATGTAGTTGTAGAAACCCAGGCCACCAGTCGACAAATGCTTTTTGACCCGCTCGAAAGCACCAGGCAGGTCGGCTATCGAACGAGCCTCGTTCCAAAACGATTCAGCTTTTGGAATGGCAGCCCGGAGGATATTGGGTGCGCTGGTTGCTATGACATCAGGTCCGTAGCTGTATGAGATATCAAACGCTCGATCTCGCACATCGAAAGTCAGATCAGGTCGTGCTGATTTTGACGTCCTGTGCCATTTGATTTCATTGCCGGAAAGATGGGGAACGAAGTCCAGTGACAGAGCCCATGACGGCGCTAGCGCGCCTCCTTTCCACTGCACAAGGCGAAAGAGTTGGCGAATGGGAGCATTGACGCTACGAAGTGGCGACCTCTGATGAGGCCGCCCTGTTTCGCCTGTTTGATCAGTTGCCGTTTGGCATCGACAAGTTGATGCCTTCTTTTTTCAGGGCATCCCGTACGTATTGGAATTGCTGGTACTTCGACAGCTCGATCGGCCCGTCATAACCCATGCTTTGCAGTTTGCGTGGCGGGTAATCGACGTAGGTTTTCATCAGCTTCATGATCGCCGCCGTGATCGGCACCATCGTCCAGGTACGCTCGGTAAAGTTGTTCATGAACAGGTCATAGCGCTCTTGCGGGTCTTGCCACAAGTCGAAAACCTGCGGCACGGTGGCGACATATTTTTCAGCGCCTTTCCACCCAAGGTTCGAGTCCACCGCCAGACCACCGGTTTGTGCACCATCATCGCCGCGCAAGTTGAACACGGCCTTGTAGTTCCCGACACGGGCCGCGCCCGGCGACAATTCGTTCTCGGTGAAGTAGAACCACTCCTTGCGCGGAGAAGGGCCACTGGCGGTGAGGACGGGTGTCATGTCGTAGCTGTCGAAGATAATCGGCTGACCTTCACGATCTTTCTCCGGCAGCTTCACGCCGGCAACCGAGGCGAAGGTCGCCATCAAATCCAGGCCTCCGAGTATCTCGTGGTTTTTGGTGTCCGGCTTGATCTTGTCTGGCCAGACGGCAATGGCGGGTACCCGGTTACCGCCCTCACGCACCGTGCCCTTGGTTCCGCGGAACGGGGTGTAGCCGGCATCCGGATAAACATCCTGCCAGGCGCCGTTGTCCGTGGTGTACACCACCAACGTGTTCTTATCCAGGCCGAGCGCCTTGAGCTTGTCCATGATCCGACCGATGTGGGTGTCGAGTTCGACGACCGAGTCGGCGTACTTGGACTTGGACATGGACTTATGAATGAACTCCGGTGCCGGCATGTTGGGCTGGTGCACTTTCATGAAATTGATGTTGATGAAAAAGGGTTTGTCCGATTTGGCCGCTGTGTCGAGAAACTCCAGAGCGGCTTTTTCGACGTAGTTATCAAAGAACGGAATGCCGACCACACCGGGCTTGCCGTCGACGACAGGCGTGTCGACGTACTGGCCGTTGATCTTGAATTCTTCGACCGGTTTTTCTCCCGCCTTGCCGGACAACGCGCCCTTGGTCACCCGTTGAAACATCGCTCGGGTTTCCGGGTCCATGTCGGGGAACCACGTCGGGTCAGCGTAGGTGTAGGCATTGAGGTGGTACAGGCCGACGTACTTCATCACGTCATAACCTTGCGCGTTGGGCAGCGCATAGTCGGCTTCGCCCAAATGCCATTTGCCGGTGAAATAGGTGTCATAGCCACCGGTTTTCAATACCGATGCCAACGTCCACTCGGCGGCTGGCAAACCACCACCCTGGCCCTGGAAGGCCACGGTCGTCATGCCGCTACGGTTGGGGATACGCCCGGTTTGCATGGCCGCGCGACCGGGTGTGCAGCTTGGCTGGGCGTAAAAAGAATAAAAAGTGACCCCTTCTGCCGCCAGTTGATCGATGCTCGGCGTGGGCATGCCGCGCCCGACACCACCTCCATAGGGGCCGAGGTCGCCATACCCGGTATCGTCGGAGACGATAAACAGAATGTTGGTCTTTTCCGTTTGAGCCGCGTGGGCAAGTCCGTTAAATGACAAAAGTGCAGCAAACACTATTGATAGCTTGAAACGATCCGATAGCTGTTCCATACCAGGTTTCCTCGTTGTTTCATGGTGCTGGCAACCGGGCGATGAGTGCACAACAACATTGACCCTTGGTGCATTGACCACCGAGCAATTTGCCTAGGTACTGCGTACAGAATCATTCCCCCCTTTGTGAAATGACCCTCCACAGTTAAAGGCGCAGGAAAAGTCTAGTGCGTTTTTTTCAAATAGACGGAGCGATTGCAGTGTTGGGGTGGTGTATGTAACGCCAGGATTACACACGGGATAAATACCCACCCTGAACACAATCGCCACATAAAGCGCGACTCGACTCAATAAGGACTAGGGTGTTTCATCGAGTCGCGTGCGCAACATCGCCGCAGAAAATATCGGCGTTGCCATCCTCGGGCGAGGTGCGCACGACAATGGAGTACTTGCCAGACAACAGGTCTGGCATTTTTATCGGCGCGCTTCTGTAAAAGGTCCATCCGCCGGTACCCGCATTGGGTTCGGTGTTGACCTTATCGTTCATGGCGAACGCGGCAGGCCCTGGTTGCTGGCAACTGCCTTTGTTAATGAACGTGTAGATGCGCGGCGGCAGCATGGTTCCGCTTGGAACGCCGGTTATGTAGAAGTCAAAGTTGGTTTGATTGCCTTCGCCAGTCAATGTGGTTGTGGCGGAATGACCGGGGTTTCTCGAGGTCGCCGCCAATGGAAGATTCATTGATTGGTTTGATGAGTGGGTGCAGCCGAAGAGACTTGCGCTAATCAATAGTACTGACAGGGGGGGATAGAATTTCATTGCCAACCTCCAAAAGTGGAAGAAGTGCGGTGGGGGGACTCTTGGGTATAGCTCATTCATGCGGCGTTGCGTTCTTGAATATCCCGTGCAGTCGCCAAAGTGCATGATATTTCGGCAGGCGAACCACTAACCTTGATCTTTTTTCGCTACGCTTGTCATTTGGGCCAGAAGACTTTCACGCTGACAAATTTCGGCTTCCACAACCCGTACTTCGCTCATGTAAGCCTCTACGGCGGGCGGCAGTGAGCGCTCTTTCAGGTAGATAAAGCCATAGCGGGTGCGCAGGGCGAGGTCATGAAGGGGTAGCGGTACGACCTCACCGGCGAGGAACTCTCGCTCAAACGTCGATAAATTCCCTACCGCCAAGGCGTTGCTGTGCTCGACGAATTTAACGATTTGCATGGGCACGTCTATTTCAATCGCCGGTACAAAATCACCGTTCACCGCATCGTATGCACCGGCACAGCCCAGCGTTGCCGGGAGCAGATGGGTGGCCAGTCGCAACGGAATACGCGAAGCCACCCAGGGAAAATCGAGTGTTTGTGCCAACGTCAATGCACGCTTTTGCGAGAGTAGAGGATGGCCGGGCCGACAAAACAAGCGTCCCTGGTGCTCACCCAACAGCTCACAGGTGAATTCTTCCCGGCCTTCCAGGGTACTGATTTCGGCGATCCCTAAATCCACCACTCCGGTCGCGACCTGATGAGCCACGTCTCGCCATCCGGCCACATGGGCCGTGACTTTGATGTGCGGATGCCGAGCATGCAGCCGCGCGATGCTGGTGTATCCGCTGGTGACGCTTGGATAGGGACCCAAGGCCACTTGCAGTGCGCCGATATCGCCTCCCGCCAGCAAGGCAATGTCACGCCGCAAATCTTCCTCGGCCACTAACAAGCGCCGACTTTTTTCACGCAGCAAATGGCCAAACGCCGTCAGCGCAACGCCTTCAGGGCGTCGGTCGAACAACGTGACGCCAAGTTCACTCTCCAGCAACTGGATGCTTTTACTCAGCGCCGGCTGGGATACCCCTAACGCTTTGGCCGCTCGACCAAAGTGCGCATGTTCAATCAATGCCAAAAACTGACGTAAGCGACGGGGTGTCATCTCATAACCTTTATGTTATCGAAAACTACTGAAACGGAATTTTTCGTAATGAAATGAATATGCTATTCATGGCCTGGCGGGTCAAGTCGACGCGTACCCAATAAATAAAATCGGGCGCAATTTTCCGCATTGACGCTCTTGGCAGCCCTTGGTACAGGAACCCCCTCATGCACAACAAGACCCTTCATCTGGCACTGGCAATTACGCTGGGCTGTGGCGTTAGCCCTGCGATTTTTGCTGCCGATGCAAACGGCGCAAGTTCTGATCCTTCCTCAACAAAAAGTGCGCACTTCGATAGCAAAGGCAAGCCGCCTTCGGCCTACACGATCGAACTGCAAAACGGTGTACGCAAGACACTTCCGTTCGGTGATAAACGAGATTTTGAAGAGGCCAAAAGAGGCTTTATTGCGGCACCGACCTACAACAAAATCATGGCTGAAGCCGGTAATGTCGCCTGGAACATGGGGAGCTATGACTTCCTGCTCGACGGCAAGGACTACGACAGTATCAATCCGTCCTTGCAGCGTCAGGCGATCCTCAATATGGCCTTCGGTCTGTACGAGGTGGTTCCGGAAAAGATTTACCAAGTGCGCGGGTTTGACCTGGCCAACATCACGTTCATCAAGGGCGATACGGGCTGGATTGTGTTCGATACGCTGATGTCGAAGGAAACCGCCAAGGCTGCGTTGGACTTTATCAATGAAAAACTCGGCAAGCGCCCGGTCGTAGCGGTGGTGATCTCTCACTCCCATGCCGACCATTTTGGTGGCGTGCGCGGGGTGGTCGATGAGGCCGATGTGCGCAGCGGCAAAATCCCGCTGATAGCACCCACTGGCTTCATGGAACATGCGGTGGCTGAAAACGTCTACGCCGGTAACGCAATGACCCGGCGTGCATTTTTCCAATATGGCGTACTGTTGCCGCACAGTCCTTATGGCCACGTCGACATGGCCATCGGAAAGAATGCGTCGATTGGCAACATGGGCCTGATCGAACCCAATCGCTATATCTCCAAAGATTTCGAAACCCTGACCATCGACGGCGTGGAAATGGAGTTTCAAAGTACGCCGGGCACCGAAGCGCCAGCGGAGATGAATACCTGGTTCCCGCAGTTCAAGGCATTCTGGGCCGCGGAAAACATCGTCGGCACCATCCATAACATTTACACCCTGCGCGGTGCTCTGGTCCGTGATCCACTGGTCTGGTCGAAGAACATCAACAACGCTTTGTATCGCTACGGAGAACAAGCCGACGTCATGTTCGCCGCGCACAGTTGGCCACGTTGGGGCAATGAGCGGATTCAGGACGTCATGCGCGCGCAACGCGACGCCTATGCCAACCTGAATAACGCGGTGCTGCATGCGGCTAACCAGGGCGTCACCATCAACGAGATTCACAACGTCTACAAGTTGCCGGACAGCCTGAAAAACAACTGGGCGACTCACAGCTATCACGGCTCCGAGGAGCACAACAGCCGCGCCGTGATCAACCGCTACCTGGGTTACTGGGATGCCAACCCGGCGACGCTGATGCCGCTGTCACCGAAGGATTCGGCACCCCTGTACGTGGAAATGATGGGGGGCTCGGAGAAGATCATGACCAAGGGCAAATCCTTGTTCGATCAGGGCAAATACCGCGAAGCCTATGAAATCCTGAATAAGCTGGTGTATGCCGAACCCCAAAACACCGAGGCCAAGGACTTGCTCGCGGACGTCTATGAACAGGTCGGTTATCAGAAGGAAAGTGCCGGGGTGCGTAACAGCTTCCTTGCGGCGGCGTATGAATTACGCCACGGCATGCCCAAGGGTTTACCGCCCAAAACCACCGGGCCTGACATGATTCGCGCCATGAGTACCGAGTTGTGGCTGGAGTATCTCGGCATTGCACTGGATGGCAGCAAAGTTGCGGATCAACACTTCGTCTTGAATCTCAAGACACCTGATAACGGTGAGCAGTTTGTGGTTGAGTTGAGCAATTCAACCCTGACCAATATCAAGGGGCAGCAAGCGAAAAATGCCGACCTGTCGATCACCCTTGATCGTTCTGATCTTGAAGGTGTAATGGCACGGAAAACCAGCTTCGCTCAACTCGTTGCGGCCGGCAAAGCCACCTTCACAGGCAATCACAAACCCTTCGAGCAGTTGATGGCCGCCATCACCCCGTTTACCCCCACCTTTGAGCTGCTGCCCGGCACCCAGCAGTAATCATGAAGCTACCTGCGCACCTGATGACACCGGGTGCGCGATCAAAGCCCTTGGGCGTAGTGTTCGTCGCTGACCTGTTCCATCCAGTCGACCACTTTGCCGTCCAGCACTTCGGCAATGGCGATGTGAGTCATTGCAGTGGTGTCGCTCGCCCCATGCCAGTGTTTGACATCAGGTGGAATCCACACGGTGTCACCCGGTTTGATTGAGCGAACCGGTTGCCCCCGCGCCTGCACCAGGCCGGCCCCTGCGGTGACGATCAAAGTCTGGCCTAGCGGGTGAGTGTGCCAGGCAGTGCGAGCGCCCGGTTCGAAGGTCACGGTGGCGCCGCTGACCCGAGCCTGTTCTGTCCCCTTGAACGGCGCGTCGACACGGACAGTGCCCGTAAAGTAATCGGCGGGTCCTTTGGCAGATGGCTGCGAGCCGTTCGGGTTAATGACGAGCATGGATTTCCCCCTCTGTGGGTGCATCTAAAGCGAGCCACGACAGCGATAACGCCATGGCCGCGAGATTTTTCATGATTGGAACGAGGTCTAAAATCTATCAGCTCCTCATTAAGAGGATTAGTCGCTAGAATCCGAAAATACTTATGTGGAGCTCTCATCAATGCTCAGGGAAAACGCCAGTGATCTGCTTGCCTTCCTCGCCGTTGCCAGGGAGCGCAGTTTCACCAAAGCCGCTGCCAGGCTCGGGGTCTCCCAATCCGCGTTGAGCCACACGATTCGGGGCCTGGAAGCGCGACTTGGGCTGCGTTTGTTGACGCGAACCACGCGCAGCGTTTCGCCCACCGAGGCAGGCGAACGTCTGATGAGGAGGGTGGGGCCCCACTTCGAGGAAATCGAAATAGAACTGGCGGGCCTGAGTGATCTGCGCGATACCCCCGCGGGCAATATCCGTATCAACGCGATGGACCATGTGCTGGATCAGATCATTCGGCCTGTGCTGAAAGACTTCCTCCCCAAGTACCCGGACATCTCGGTGGAAGTCTGTTGCGATTACAGCTTCGTCGACATTGCCGCACAGGGCTTTGATGCCGGGGTCAGGCTGGGCGAGGACGTGGCCGAAGGCATGATTGCCACGCGTATCGGGCCGGACATGCGCATGGCGGTGGTGGGGTCTCCCGGCTACTTTGCCAACCGTGAATTACCCACGACGCCTCGGGCGCTCACGGATCATTTGTGCAACAACCTGCGGCTACCCACGAACGGCGGTCTGTATGCCTGGGAGTTCGCAAAAGAGGGCGAACGCCTCAAGGTTCGCGTGTCAGGCCAAGTGACCTACAACGGTGTTTATCAGCTGTTGGACGCGGCACTCGATGGTTTCGGATTGAGCTATGTTCCCCATGACCTGGTGACGCCTCATCTCAAGGCCGGACGCCTGATTCAAGTGCTGGAAGACTGGTCGCCGTGGTTTGCCGGCTTTCATCTCTACTACCCGAGTCGCCGTCAGGCGTCGCCTGCGTTTGCGTTGTTGGTGGAGGCGTTGCGTTACAAGAACCCATCCTCGTCAACGTCCTGAGTGCCACAAGACCCAGGAAAATTGCACATTGATCACTGTTGCCTACGCTTAGTCCTTGCGTTGTCGATTCCGGGTGATGAGCAATGGATTTAATACAGCGTTGGGGTTACACCTCGTCGGCAGTGTTCGCTTCGTTGTGCTTCGTGCCCTTGGCCCAGGCTGAGGATTCGGCGGAACTGGCCAAACAAGCCCTCAACCCGGTGGCCGCCATGTACAGCCTGCCGGTGCAGTACAACTGGGACCAGAAAATGGGGCCGACCGGGGAGGGCATGCACAGCGTGACCAATATCCAGCCGGTGCTGCCGTTTACCCTCAACGATGACTGGAACCTGATTTCGCGCACCATCCTGCCGGTCATCGATCAACACGGTCTGGCGCCCAATGGTGCGGCGGACAAGTCCGGGGTCGGTGATATCACCCAGAGCTTTTTCTTTTCGCCGAAAAAGCCCACGGACAGTGGCTGGATACTCGGCGTCGGCCCGGCGATATTGATCCCCACCGGCAGTGATGAATTGCTCGGTAGCGAGCAGTGGGGGATCGGCCCGACGGCCGTTGCGTTGAAACAGGCCAATGGCTGGACTCACGGGATACTCGCCAACCATATCTGGGGCCTGGACGGCAGCCCGCCGGACGGCAAGGAAAAGGTCAACCAGACCTTCCTGCAACCTTTCCTGTCCTATACAACCAGCACCTTCACGACTTACGGGGTGAACACCGAATCCACCTATAACTGGCAGTCACGCGAATGGTCTGTGCCGGTCAATCTGACGGTCACACAACTGTTGAAAATCGGCGGGCAGCCACTGACGGTGCAAGCCGGGCCACGCTACTGGCTCGACAGCCCGGATGACGGGGCGCAGGGGTGGGGGTTTCGTTTCGCCGTGACGTTGTTGTTCCCTCGCTGAGGCAAATGCGACTGCAAGAGGTGAAGGATTGCAAACGACCCAAAGGAGACGCTCGCAAGCGTCTCTCGTCTCTGGATAGTTTTACGTGTAGTAGGGTTTGTCGCCGATGATGGCCGCGCGCTCCATCTTGCGATGGCAGGGTGGATAATCCATGACCGCATAGTGCTGGGTGCAGCGGTTATCCCATATTGCCATGCTGTTTTTCTTCCAGCGCCAGCGCACTTGGTACTCGGGGTTGTAGGCCTGACTAATCAGATACTGCAGCAGGTCGACGCCTCTTTGGTTGTAGTCCTGGCCGACACGGACACGTCCTTGGGCGTGGTAATTGACGAAATGCGTAGCGTAGGCAGCGACGAATAGCACCTTCTCGCCAGTTTCGGGATGGGTACGAACCACCGGATGCTCGGCATCCGGGTACTGCGCCTTCATGGCCAGGCGTTTTTCCTTTGGCATGGCCGCAGCGAAGGAAGAATTGAAGCTGTGATTGGCGATCAAACTATCGATTTCCTGCTTCACATCCGCGGGCAGCTTGTCATAAGCCAGCACCATGTTGGCCCACATGGTGTCACCCCCTGTCGGCGGGCATTCGATGCAGCGCAGCACGGCACCCATCGGCGGCGACTCACGCCAGGTGGCATCGCAGTGCCACGCATTCTCGTAGCGATCCGCTGGATTTTCCGGGGTCTTGTAGATCTGTACAAGACCAGGAGCCTCTGGGTGGCTGGGGAGCATGGGGTGGGTGACGTCAGGCAAGTCGATGAGGTGCTCTTACGGTTTACTCAGGCGATGGGGCTCGGGTGTCGCCTTGCTCTCTTGATAGGACACCGCCCAACCCGAAGGTGTCTTGCTAAAGTGGCTGCGGAACCAGCGTGAAAAGTCACCGGCAGAGGAAAATCCGAGCAGTTCGGCAACCTCATACAATCGGCGTTTACTGTTGGCCAGATACTCTTCGGCGAGTTCGGCGCGCACAGCATTGATGATCGTGGTGACACTCTCACCCTCTACCGCCAGGTGTCGGTTAAGGGTGCGTCGATGCATGCCAAGGTGCTGGGCGATCGCATCGACAGAACACAGCCCGCTTGGCAGCAGCATCTTGACGATCTGACGGACCCGCTGCGCCGGCTCGTCACGCAGGTTAGCCAACTGCATGTCCAGCGCTCGCTTGACCTCGCGATGCAGCGCTGGATCCGCTTCGGGGATGGCCATGTCCAGATCGCGTCCGCGACAAACGATGGCATTGAATTCCTGCGAGAACTCGATCGCCGTTCCCAACACACGGTGGTGTACTTCCAGACTGGCAGGGTTTTCGTGAGTGAAGCAGACCCTTACCGGTCGGAAGGTGTAGTTGCTCAGAATGCACAACGTGCGCAGGATAATCCCGGTTGCCTGTTCAATCGCCTGGCGCCAGACGCCATGATGGCCCTGCATGTTCACACCCACATGCAGCAGGGTCAGATCGCCTACATCCTCAAGCCACAAATGCACGCCGGCATTCTGCAGTCGCGTATAGCGAAAGCAGGATTGCAGGGCGGCGCGAAGTGTTGGCTCTTCGCGGATAAGCAGCGCCAGCATGCCAAAGTTGGAAAGGTGCCTTTTTTCCGCTAGCAACAAGCCGAAGGACTCCTGGCCGGACAAGCGGGCTGACTCCTCCAGCAGCCATCCGACCGAATCGCTACTGATCATGATATTCGGATCGTCGAGGGCACTGGCCGGCAGCTTGGCCATGCGTAGCATGCGAAAAGGATCGAGCCCCACTGAACGGGCAATCTGCTCATAGTTGGTGAGGCTGGCACTTCGCGTCAGGGTATACATGCTGTCCCTCGTGTCCCAATTTCACCAGATTGTGTCCTGCGGAGCTTAGTGCAGGATGCCTGTGAGAGCTACCTTCAGGCTTCTGAAATGGAGGTCACTACGGGTGTTTTTTTCGGCGACTGTACCAGCAGTCGCCGTTTTTTTGGTTCATCACGAATGGTCGGGTTTCTGCGCACTACGCCATGCCGCCGGTGGCATGCCGAACTGGTTGACGAACCAGCGGGTAAAGGAGCTGGCCATCGAAAAGCCGAACATGTCGGCGATGCTGCTCATCGAGTTGTTCGGGTTCTCCAGATAACGCAGCGCCAGGTCGCGGCGCACGTCGTTGATCAGGTCGTTGAAGACACAGCCGTCGTCCTGCAGACGGCGTTGAAAGGTGCGCACGCTCATGCCCTGTGACTGGGCAATCTGCTCGAGGGTGGCGCGCCCCATGGGCAACAACAGGTAGATGGCCTTGCGCACCTCGAACAACATCGAGGTGCTTTCATTGCCCGGCAGCGAATCGACGTAGTCTTGGGCATAACGGGCCATGGCCGGGTCGGCATGCGGGTTGATCATGTCGAGACTGGCGTCGGAGCAAACAATGCCGTTGAACTCGCTGCCGAACTCCAGATTGCACCCGAACAGCCGCCGATGCCGGTGCAGGCTGACCGGCGGCGGGTGCATGAAGTTGACGCTGTAGGGGCGCCACTGCGAACCGAGCAGCGTCGAGCACATACGGAACAGCACGCCGATGACCAACTCCGTGGCCTGGCGATTGGGCAGCAGGGATTCGCTGACCATCTCTGCACGAATGATCACCATCCTGCCGGCCTCTTCTACGTGGATTGCCAGCGAATAGTTCATCAGGTGACGGTAGCGCTCCATCACCTGCAAGGCATCGCGCAGGGTGCGTTGATGGCTGAGCAGCAGGCTGACCACGCCGAAATCCGAAAGCTGACGCGACTCGGCCATGCTCAGGCCGAAGGTCTGGCAACCGCTGGCGGCGGCCGAATCCTCCAGCAGGCGCACGACGGCATCAATCGGAATACGGTATTCGGGGGCTTGCAGCTGAGCCTTGTTCAGGCCGGCAACGGCCAACACGTCACGCGGGTTGAATCCCAGGTCCTGGGTGACTTCCAGGTATTTGGTCAAGACGGCGGCGCGAACAAGCTTGGGCATGAGTAGGAGACCTCCCTCGGCCGATGGCGGCGTTTCTTTTTCATCGAAGAGGTGATGAACGAGAAGACGGCGCGTGTGGACGTACTGATTGCGCTAGCGATCTTCAACCCTGGTCTGGCGCAGGGCAGACCAGGGAGCGCGGTCACATTATAGGGAGCACGAACGCGACCTCATGGGCAGGGTGGGACAGTTTTTTCGCGTATTGGGACACTGCTGACGGACCAAGGCTGGCGGCGACTGGCGCAGATCCGTAGGCGTTCGCGCTGTCCCAATTTCACAATACTGTGTCCTGCAAAGCTCAGTGCGCGACCCTCTCTCGGCGCTACCTTCAGGCCTACAACTAATAAGATGGAGGTAGATAATGGAGACGCGCACTGCAACGCGTATTGGTCAGCGGCTCGCCGCAATGGCGCAGGTGAATGCCGATGACCCCGATGCATTCAACCACTGCTTTGCCGAGGTAAACGGCATCCACATGCATTACATCGACGAGGGGCAGGGCCCGCTCGTCATCCTGCTGCACGGTTTCCCTTACCTTTGGTACATGTGGCGGCGCCAGATCGTGGCATTGGCCGAGGCCGGCTATCGAGTGGTCGTGCCGGATCAAAGAGGGTTCGGGCAATCGGACCGACCCGATGCCATCGAAGCCTATGACATGAGCCAGGCCGTCGGCGACATGGTGGGTTTGATGGCGGCTTTGGGCGAAACGTCCGCGGTCATCATCGGCCATGACTTGGGTGCCTGGGTGGCCCAGGCGGCGGCCCTGTTGCGACCGGATCTGATCCGTGGCCTGGTGATGCTCAATACACCGATACCGCCGCGCGGCAAGGTCAAACCGACCGTAAGTTTGCAGGCCATGGCGAAAGGAAGGGTCTACCACCACCTGTATTTCCAGCAGCTCGACAAGCCGGATCGCGAACTGGCCCATGATCCGCGCAAGACCTTGAGCAGCGTCTTTTACTCGATCTCCGGCAGCGCCGTCGGTGCCGAACGCTGGCGTCTGTTCGTCGAGGCCGGCGAACCCATTCTCAATGCCTTCACCGAGCCAAAGGGGGATTTTCCGTCCTGGTTGAGCCCGCAGTCGCTCGACTTCTACGTCGCCGAGTACACGCGCACGGGGTTTACCGGTGCCCTGAACTATTACCGCTGTCGCGACCGAAATTGGGAAATCACCGCGTTTCTCGACGGCGCGAAGGTAAGCCAGCCGAGCCTGTTCATCGGGGGTGCTGCCGACCCTTCCCTGGAGCCGGTCGAAATCCGTGGTCTCTACGACCAGATGGACGCCTATCTGCCCGCATTGCGCAAAAAGGTTCTGCTACCGGGTGTGGGGCATAGCGCCGCAGAAGAAAGCCCCGCTCAGGTCAACGAATTGCTTCTGGAGTTTCTTGAGCAGTTGGAGCGCTAGGCGCGAGGATTTTGCACGGTGTGTGGCCGCGATCACTCGAGGCCACACATGAACGGGGCTGGACTTTTTCCCTGCTGCGCTTAGCCGACAGCCTTGACCAGCAGATGATCACCGAACTGCTCGCGCAGACGGTTCTTCAGGACCTTGCCGGTAGCACCCAGTGGAATCGTGTCGACGAAGACCACATCATCCGGCGTCCACCACTTGGCAATCTTGCCTTCATAAAACGCCAGCAGTTCTTCCCCTGTCGGCATGTGCGCCTGATCGGTCATGGCAATGAACGCCTTGACCGTCGTGCAGCGGCCAGCGATGAGTTTGATCAATGGCAGAAAGGTCAGGTCGAAGAAGATGTACTGGTCTTCGGCATGATTGGCGATGTAGGCCACCTGATCTTCATGCAGGCGCGGGTTGATGGTATGCACGATGGCGCCCATACCGGAAACGCCGTAGTACAACTGGATTTTTTACGATCAGGTTACTTTTCCGGCTCCCCCTTGAATCGGGGGATGCCGGGAGTTCTCCTGGAACTCAGATCAATTGAAGGCCGTGAGGTCTTTCGGCGTGATGTCATGCGCCTCGCAATAGGCGAGATAACGCTTGAGCCCGGACTTCCAGTTTTCGAGCGCGACGATGTTGTCGTTGTCGTCGAGAAACGCCAGATCGCCATTGACCTGGACCAGCGTGAGCACATAGCCGTCGCCATTGCCGGTGCTGACGACTTCCGGAGTGTGAGTCGACCCGGCCGTCTCGTAGACGATACTGCCCGGGCCGGCGACCCAGTCATGTTCCTTGTACTTCCACTGACCTTCGAAGGTGTAGACCATCACCGTACCCGTGTGGTGGTGCTTGGGCAGTTGCATGTCGATCGGCGCCTTCATCATGACGATCCATTCGCCGCGAATCGGGTCGAGCTTGAAGTACTTGAGCAGCACGTTTTCCGCATAAGGGGTAAACGGAATCCAGGGCAGGGATTCGCCATCGATGACGGCGGTGTCGACGTGTTCGTAGAGCATAGGTATCTCCGTTGATTGTTGTTGTGAACGGGATTTTTCGGCAGCCGGGATCGCCCGACCCTCATTGATGGTCGGGTGCCCAGGCTGTCTGTCAGGCAGTCAGGGTCAGGTCAGCGAGGTGCCCGCCAGGGTGGCGCGCAGCATCTTTCTTGGCGCATTGCCGTAGTCAGCCACCGCGTAATGTTGGACTTGCAGGTTGTCCCACATGGCCACGGTGTTGGTGCGCCACTTCAGGCGAACCTGGTACTTCGGGATGGCTGCCTGGGAGATCAGGTAGTTCATCAGGTGATGAGCCTCGGGCATGAAGTCCTGGCCGTAGCGGATGTCCTCGAAGTTGAAGAAGTTCGAGAAATGGGTGGTGAACGCCGAGTTGACGAACAACACCTTTTCGCCGGTCTCGGGATGCACAAGCACTACCGGATGCTCGGCACAGGGGGTCTTCAGGGCCATCGCGTGACGTTCTTCGCGTGGCAACTGGGCGCCAAAGGTCTGCTCGGCACCATGCTTGGCATACAAGCCATCGATTCGTTGCTTGATGCTTTCGGGCAGTTTTTCGTAGGCCATCACCATGTTGGAAAATAGCGTATCGCCGCCGGTCTCCGGACCCAGTTCGCAGCGCAATACCGCGCCGCGGGGCGGCGCCTGCTTGTAGGTGACATCGGCATGCCAGAGGTTTTCGCGACTAGCCTTTTCCACATAGCTCTTGGGCTTGCTCGGATCGAGATTGCGGTACAGCGTCAGCAGTTTGTCCGCCTCCGGATGGCTGGGCGCCAGGGGATGGGCTTCAAGTTCGCTGAATTGCGCGGCGAAGTGCTGTTGCTCCATTGGAGTGATGTTCTGGTCGCGGAAGAACAGCACTTTGTGCTTGATCCACAGCGCCCGGATTTGCGCGATCAATTCTGGATCCTGAGTCGCGTCGACAAGGCTGATGTTGCTGAGCTCTGCGCCGATGGCGGGCGTGCAAAGTTCGACCTTGATTGAATGCTGGCGCACCGACGACCGAATAATGGCCGGTGCCGAGGGAGTCGCTGGTGAAGGAGTGTCTTGGATTTCGGCGATTTTTGTCATTGTTGTCTCCAGTCCGTGCTTGTACGGCGGTGCGCACTATGTGCACCCGTATAGGTAACTGACTCTCGCTGATTGAGCAGAGGGCGCTGGTCCTATAGTAGGTATCTCGGGCGCGAGGCTATGGGCACGGCGGGACAGTTTCTTGGCATGTTGGGACATCGAGCGGCCGATCAGGACCAAGCTGAATGATGTCGATGCTCCGGTGCAGTCTTGCCTGCCGGGTCGGCAAGACTGGAGGTTGACGGTATGCCTATCATCAGGAGCCGTAAGAGGGCTTCCCTACAACCGTTGACGGTTGCGCTGCTGTTTCACCTTATACATCTCGCGGTCTGCCAGTTTCGTGGCCTCGTCCACCGTCATGCTGCCCGGTATCACGGCCACTACCCCGACACTCGCGCCGGTGTACTGAATATCACCAAGACCGTGGCCCAGCTCATATCGCCCAATCGTCGCTTTGGACAGGCGATCCTGAAGCAGTTCGGCGGCACTTCGCATGTCTTTTTCCAGGTCCGAGTGTTCGGAGGGTGTGCCCAGGGCGATCACGATGAATTCATCACCGCCGGTACGGCCGATGATGTCGCTGGCTCTGAGGCCATGCTGCAATTGGGCGGCGACACCGCGCAGTAACTGGTCACCCGCCAGGTGACCGTGGGTATCGTTGATGAGCTTGAACCCATCCAGATCGATGACACCGATGAGTATGTACTTGTGCTCCCGCTGGGCCAGGGCGAACAGGCGTGCGGCATCGTTAAGAATGGCTCGCCGGTTGGACAAGCCGGTGAGTGGGTCTGTCAGGGCCAGTTTGGTCAACTCGGCGTTGGCAGTCTGGAGTCGCTCAACCAGCAGCCCACGTTCAAGGGAATATCCCAGCAACCCTGACAGCAGCATCAGCAAGGGTTCCACTTCAGGCGAGCGCGCCACTTGATTCGAGCTGGCGGCACAGACCGTCCCCAGCAGTTGCCCATCCTGGGACCTGATGGGTGCGCTCACGTAGGTTCTGATGCCCAATGCCGCGGCGGCCTCCGAGTCCCCCCAGACTTCGGCAACGTTATCCGAGTACATGCGATTCTCGTCCAGCGCCCGCTTGCACAGCGTATCTGTCCAAGGCACGACCAGCCCTTCAGGAATCACCATGTCACCGACGTTGCGTGCGAACTCGACACGCTGGACACCTTCGTTGGTATCGATGGTCGTCAGGTAGGTCGACTCCATACCGGTTATCCGGCTGAGCAGGGACAGCAAGGGCCGCGTCAGCTGCTCCAGGGTTTTGGCTTTTGGAAGGGTATCGGAGAGAAGCGAAAGAACCTGATCCATTTGAGCGCGCCGATAGCGAAGGGGTATTTCGATTATCGACTAATCGGCGGATTACTGAATAGTGCAGGGCGTTCAAGGGTTGCTCTCGACCCAGGTTGTGTGAAAACACGCCAGGCACGACGAAAGCGGGGCGGGGGTGACGGGAATGTCGACGAAGATATTCGCCTACTTCCCCGCTTTCAGATAACGCGGCCCTATCCAATTGGATAAGGCCGCGTGCTTACGTGGATCGCCTTACAACAACGAAATCGGGTAGCTGATGAAGAGCCGGTTTTCGTCAAACTCGTTGGTGCTGAAGTTCTTCCGGATACTGGAATTTCTCCATTTGACGCTGAGGTTTTTCAGCGCGCCAGACTGCACCACATAGGCCAGTTCCGATTCGCGGCCCCATTCCTTGCCATCGGTGATCGCACCGGTGTGCACATTATCGCCACTGATGTAGCGGTTCATCATGGTCAGGCCCGGGACGCCCAGTGCGACGAAGTTATAGTCATGGCGAACCTGCCAGGACTTTTCTTGCGCATTGTCGTAGCTGGAGTTGTAGCTGTCGTTCGCCAATGTGCCGCCGCTGGCACCGTTGACCCGCATCCAGGCGTTATCGCCGGTGAGCTTTTGCAGACCCACGTAGAAGGTGTTGCCTCCCACTTTGGCGGAGAACAGGCCGAAGGCGGTCTTGTTGTCCAGGTCGCCGGCCAGGCTGGCGCCGTTTTCCTTACCCGAGAAAAACCCCATGTTGGCGCCCAATGTCCAGTCACCCACGGGTTGTGTGTGGTTGAGGCTGAAGTATTGCTGCTGATAGATGTCTTTAAGTTCGTCGTACCACAGCCCAACCGTGGTGCGCTTCTCGTTGAAGGTGTATTCACCGCCACCGAAGTTGAATCGGTCGGAGGTGAACGCAGGCTTCCCGTTCATGGACATGTCTTCCATGCTGGCGTCATTGCGCGGGCTGTTCTGCTGGAACTGGCCGCCATACAACGTCAACCCGCCGACCTCCTGGGAGGTGACCTGAGCACCACGAAAGGTCTGCGGCAATGAGCGGCCGTCGTCCGAACGCAGGATCGGCAGGGTACTCACCCATTCGCCGACTTTGACGACAGTTTTTGAAACCTTGGCCTTGGCGGCAACGCCCAGGCGGCCAAAGTTGTCGGCAGGCTCTCCATCACCATGGACAGGCAACAGTTGCGTGCCGGCAGTGCCTTTGCCGCCATCGAGTTTCTGCGAGTAAAGACCCAACACATCAACACCGAAACCTATCGGCCCTTGGGTGTAGCCGGAGCGGGCATCGAGGATAAAGTTTTGCGTCCATTCCTCCGCTTTGTTTTGCGGTGCGGCAGCATTCGGGTAGGCGGGATTGACGAAGTTGCGATTGATGTAGGCGTTGCGCAGATTGAGGGTGGCCGTAGCGCCTTCGATAAAACCGCTATTTTCATCGGCCTGAACGAGCGTTGCCGAACCGGCACCGAGTGCCAGGGTCAGACCGATCAATGAGTAGTGGGCGGGCACGTTACGGCGAAAATAAGTGTGGCGCATGGTGGTTGTCTCGCGATGAATTATTATTTTTTTCGGCACGTTTTTGCGGCCGGCGACTGAATTTCAGGTGCAGGCGGCCCTGGCAATAATTTGCCAAGGGACCGCCGTGCAAGCGTCTGGAGAAGAGGTGTATTAGTGGTTGGCAACCCGACGACGCAGCAGGTCGTCAATGGCCCTGATGGCCAGCGGATAACCGTCCGCGCCCATGCCGCAGATCACCGCATTGACCACGCCGGACATGATCGAGTGGCGATGCAGTTCATCGCGGGCATGGATGTTCGACAGGTGCAGTTCGATCAGCGGCGTGTCGAGCAGCTTCAGGGCATCGAGGACCGGAATCGAGTGAAACGAAAAACCGGCCGGGTTGATGATCAGTGCCGCGCCTTGTTCGAACGCTTCCTGAATCCAGTCGACCATCACGCCTTCGTGGTTGGTCTGGCGAAAGTCGCAGACCAGGTCAAGGTCCTCGGCCAGCCTTTCACTGGTCTGGCGAATCTGATCGAGCGTGGTATGGCCGTAAATGTGCGGCTCGCGACGACCCAGCAGGTTCAAATTAGGGCCGTTGAGGATGAAGACGGTGCGGTTCATGGTCGTCCTGCTGCGTTATTTGGAAAGAATGGCTGAAGCGCGAGTGTCGACAGCGTCGTCTTTAGCGACGGCGTTAAGGTCGATGCCGCGGGTTTCCGGGCCGATGACGATCATTGCCAGCGAGATCAGGTTGATCACCGCGCACAGCGTCACCAGAGGCCACGGCGAGTTGTTCGACTGGCTCATCATCCATACGGCGATCATCGGCATAGGGCCGCCAATCACCAGGTTGGCGCCGGTGTAGGCCAGTGCCGAGCCGGAGTAACGAACCTGGGTCGGGAACGCTTCGGCGAAGGCCACCGGCTGGATGCCGCTCTGGAACTGGGTGAAGCCCAGGAACAGCCCCATGATTGCCATGATGGCGGGGACGTTGAGCGTGTTGAGGATCGGGAAGTAGACGAACAGGATCAGCAAGGTCATGCATGAACCCAGGGCCAGCGCCTTTTTACGGCCCCAGCGATCTGCCAGATAACCACCGGCCAGCGCACCGAAAATCGCGCAGACGTTCGCCACCATCAGCGACATGAAGCCCGTCTGCTGGCTAAAGCCCAGGTGCTTGGTCAGGTAGCTGAGGGAAAAAATCACGATCAGGTAGAACAGGGCAGCCGGCGAGCAGAAGAACAGCATCAGGCGCAGGATGGTTTTGTAGTGGCTGCCCACGGCCGATTTGAGCGGGCTTTTTTCCTGTTTGACCGGGGTCTTTTTCAAGGCGACGAAGGCCGGGGTTTCATCGACTTTCAGGCGGATGAAGATCGCGACCACCACCAGTACGAAGCTCATGAGGAAGGGAATTCGCCAGCCGAAGCTTTCGAATTGCTCACTTGAAAGTGTCGCTGCCAGGCCCATCAACACACCATTGGCCATTATCTGGCTCAGCGGTGAGCACAACCCGAGCATGCCCGAATAACGTCCGCGGCGATCGGGGGCCGCGTGCTCCAGCGCCATCAGTTGTGCCCCGGTGGACTCACCGCCCAACGCGAAACCTTGAACGATCCGCAGCAGCACCAGCAGGATCGGCGCCCAGATCCCTACCTGGCCGTAGGTGGGCAACAAGCCCATCAATACCGACGCCAGGCCCATCATGGTCACGGTGGCCAACATCAGGTTGCGGCGGCCGAGTTTGTCGCCGAGGTAGCCACACGTAATCGCGCCCAATGGCCGCGCGGCCAGGCCAACGCCGAAGGTCGCCAGCGAAGCGAGCAGGCCGGCAGTCGGCTCCATCGCCGGGAAGAACAGCTTGGGCAGAATGGTCGCCGATACGGCGCCGTAAAGCGTGAAGTCAAACCACTCCAGGGCGGTGCCGATGGTCGCGGCGGTCACCGCTTTGCGAGGCATGCGCAAATCATGAGTCTCGTGACTGGTTGTGCTCATTGAGGTGCTCGTCATTTTTTATGGTTATGGGGTACCTCTACGATCCAGCCCGGGCGAGGGCGCCAGCAGAAACGTCGAAGTGAGTAGACGTTAACCCATACTGTCTGCAGAATAATTATCGAAATCCCGATAAATAGATAAGCTGGCCTTATGGGTAAGGATTATGGAACTGCGTCACCTGAAAGCCTTTGTGATTGCAGCCGACCTGCAACATTTTAGTCGTGCGGCCGAGCAACTGGGCATTGCGCAACCGGCGCTGAGTCAATTGATGCGCACGCTCGAGTCCGAGCTGGGGCTGGTATTGTTCCGCCGGGAGAACCGCGGGGTGGCGTTGACCGCTGCCGGCGAGGCGTTTTTGCCTCATGCGCGGCAGTCCATCGAGTCCAGCGAACTGGCAATCGCCGCTGCCCGGCGTGCCAGGCGGGGGGAGGTGGGCGAGATCAACATCGGCTACCACTCGGCCTTGTTCGAGGCCAACTTGCCGCAATTGCTCCGGCATTACTTCAGCACCTTTCCTGAGGTCAAGGTGTCGCTGGTGGACGCGGGTATTCGCGCGCAGTTCGACATGTTGCTCGACCACAAGCTCGACCTGGCCTTTGCCCGGGTGTTCAAGGATCACCTGCCGGATCGGCTGCGCACCCATCATTTCAGCCAATCCAGACTCGTCCTGCTGATCCCGGACAACCATGAACTGGTCGACAGCTTCAGCGGAGACCTGGCCACGCTACGGCATGAAAAGTTCGTGTTCCTGCAGGACAGCGCCGGCATCGGCCTGACTTCCCACACGCTCCAGGCCTGCCGTCAGAACCAGTTGCACCCGCAGAACATCATGTACGTGCCGTCGCTGATGAGCATTCCCGGGCTGGTGGCCGCCGGCATCGGCCTGAGCATCGTGCCTGAAACCATGACCCGCCTGACCATGCCGGGCATACGCATTGTGCCGCTGGATCAAGCGGAAATGGTCAGTGAACTGTCGCTGATTTCACGGATTGACGAGCGCTCGAGTGCAGTGCTGCACTTTATCGAAGAGGCTCATGGGTGGGGATAACTGATGTCGCAACGTCGCTCAACATTGATTGCCCTTTTGGTCGCGGTCACGTTCTTCATGGAGAACCTCGACGCCACGGTCATCGCCACCGCGCTGCCGGACATGGCCAGAACCTTCGGCGTGCCGGCGGTGGATGTGAACATCGGCATGAGCGTGTACATGCTTGCGGTGGCGGTGTTCATTCCGATCAGCGGCTGGCTGGCCGACCGCTTCGGCTCACGCCTGATATTCAGTTCGGCGATCGTGCTGTTCAGCCTGTCTTCGTTGCTCTGTGGCTTGAGTGACAGCCTGCCGGCCTTTGTCGCCGCGCGCGTGCTGCAGGGCATCAGCGGCGCGATGATGGTGCCGGTCGGGCGTCTGGCGGTACTTCGCACCACCGAGAAAAAAGACCTGGTGCGGGCCATCTCCTTTATCACCTGGCCCGGTTTGGTCGCCCCGATACTCGGCCCACCCTTGGGCGGGTTCATCGTCACCCACGCGGCCTGGCCGTGGATTTTCTACCTCAATCTGCCATTGGGCGTGTTGGCCATGATCGCTGCGCTCGTGCTGATTCCCAGGCAAGAGCAGGTCATTGCGCGGTCCTTCGATTTCATGGGTTTCGTGCTCGCGGGCGGCGCCAGCGCGGCGCTGCTGTTCGGTATGGAGCTGCTCGGGCAAAGTCCGGCCAACGGGCTGTCGGCATTGGCGCTCAGTAGTGCAGGGGGGATGCTCGGTGTTCTGGCCTGGCGCCATATGCGTCGGCATGGGCAACCGTTGCTGGCGCTGGACGTATTGGCTGTCCGTACCTTCAGCGTCTGTCTGTGTGGTGGGTCGATCTTTCGCATCGCCATCAGCACCTTGCCGTTTCTCCTGCCGCTGATGTTTCAACTGGCCTTCGGGCTTTCTGCGCTGGATTCAGGGCTTCTGGTGCTGGCCGTCTTTGCCGGCAACCTGGCCATGAAGCCGTTCACGACCAGGGTGATGCAACGTTGGGGCTTTCGCCCGGTGCTGATGATCAACGGTGTCCTTGGTGTACTGGCGATAGCGGCGTGTGCCTGGCTGGACCCGCAGATGAGTTGGGCACTGGTCATGTGCATTCTGTTTGTCGGCGGTTTGTCGCGATCCATGCAGTTCACCGCGTTCAACACCTTGGGCTTTGCCGATGTTCCCAAGGAGCAGATGAGCGACGCCTCGACCTTGTTCAGCATGTTCTTCCAGCTGAGCATGGCGATGGGGGTGGCCACGGGCGCGCTGCTGCTGCGCCTCTCAATGAGCATCCATGGCAATAGCGGGACCGCAGAGACGGTCGACTTTCAGCTGACGTTCCTGTGTGTCGCCGTGGTGGCGGCCGTGGCGTTGCTGGACAACCTGCGATTGCCAGCGAAGGCGGGTGAGTCGGTGTTGCAGCGGACGTAGAAGGGGGAGCGCCCAAGCGTTGTTCGCCAGAATGTCGATGCGATCAAACGATAACCGGACAGTTGGCTTGCTATCCCTCAAAAATGCCCGGCCAATTGCCGGGCATTTTCATTATTGAAACCATTGGTAATGGGGCTCAGTTTGCCGCCTCTGGTTGCGGCTCGGTGATCGCACCATGGCGGGCGATCACCGTCAGGATCGACAGCGCGGCGATGACCAATCCAGGTGAAGTTGCTAGCAGCACACCAGTGGTGCCGGCACCGGCGGCGAGGATCTGGCCGGCGGCCAAGGGACCTGCCACCGAACCGAGTCGGCCGATGGCCACGGCCGCGCCGACACCGGTGGCGCGCACCGACGTCGGGTAGGACGGGGGCGCCAGTGCATACAGCACCAGCTGTGCGGCCATGACGAACAGCCCGACGGCAAACCCGGCGATGGCCATCGGCACGATACCCACTGACAGGCCGACCCCGGCCAGCGCCGCCAACACCCCGGCGTACACGAACAGCACCACTTTCAGGCCGTTGCAGCGGTCCAGCATCACCCCGCCGAGCAGCGAACCAATGGCGCCGCCGATGTTGAACAGCATCTGCACCATGCCTGCCTGGGGCTTGCTGAAACCCTGTTCCAGCAACAGCGAGGGCAGCCAGTTGAGCAGCATGTACATCCCGGTCAGGGTGAAGAAGTAGCTCAACCACAAGGCCAGCGTGCAGCGTGCGCGTCCTTCGCCGAACAGCGCCTGGGCGGTAGACGAGCGTGGGTTGCTGGTCGTGACGTGTTGCTGGCGAAACGCAGTGGATTCGGGCAGCAGCAGGGCCATCAGCGGCACCACGAGCAAGGGCGTCAGACCGCCGATGATGAAGGTGGTTTGCCAGTGTTCACTGGAAAACATCGCCACCACAGCCGCCAGCGCGCCACCCAGGGGCACGCCGCAGTACATGACGCTGATGGCGGTGCCGCGATGGCGCTCGCTCACGGCCTCGGCACACAGGGCAATCAGGTTAGGCAGGGCGGCACCCAGGCCCAGGCCGGTCATGAAGCGCACCAGCAGCAGGCTGGAATAGCTCTCGACATAGGCGGTGCAGAGGGAGAAGACACCGAACAGCAGTACGGCGCCGACGAGGATTTTCTTTCGGCCGATACGATCGGCCACCCAGCCGCCAAAAAACGCACCCGGCAGCAAGCCAATGATCCCGGCGCTGAACACCCAGCCCATCATCTTCGGGTCCAGGGCAAAACTCTGCCGCAATCCTGCGGCAGCGGTACCGGCAGCCTGCAGATCGAACCCCTCGATCAGCGCAACGATAAAGCACAAAGCGATTGTCAGCGTCGAGCGACGCGATGGACTGTCCATGGGTGAACCTCATTGTTGTTTTTGTTATGCAGTCGAGCCGTCCGTGCGAAGGGGCGCCGTGAGTGACTGCTGGTGATTAAGATAACAAATATAACTAAAAAAAGAATGATGTTGTAAAAGCCACGAAAACAGAAAATAAAGACATAAAAAACAGCCTGTTAAGTGTTGACGCTAGGTTTAAATTAAAAATAGATAATAATGTTAATGTTCGATTATCGGTCATCTGCGATTGACGACGCCCCTTGGCTGTTTCCATTCTGTGTTCGTGAAGCCGGCAAGCCCCTGCGGGAACGGCACCCAAAAACAACAATAAGAAGTGGACATCGAACATGCCAAATCGCCGCATGAACACCGGTTCAGTCACATCGCTCGCCTGCGTCTCCCGTGCCACTCCAGGGTGGGTGGTGGCGTTGCTTGGCGCCAGCGTTCTGCCTTCTCAACTGAGGGCCGAAGGGTTTATCGAGGACAGTCACGCAAACTTGATCCTGCGCAATTACTACATGGACCGTGAATATCAGGACGGCGGCGCCAAGACGGCCGCGCGGGAATGGGCCCAAGGTTTCATCATGGGCATGGAGTCGGGGTTTACCGAAGGGACTGTAGGCTTTGGTCTGGATGTGCGGGGGCTGCTGGGGGTCAAGCTCGACTCCGCTCCGGATCGCAGCGGTACTGAACTGTTGCCGGTGTCAGCCAGTGACAAGCGCGCGGCGGATGACTATTCGCGGCTGGCTCCGACGGCCAAATTGCGGTTTGCCCAGACGACGATCAAGAGCGGTGATGTCTCGATCTTCCTTCCGTTTGCCTTTGCCAGCCCTTCGCGACTGCTGCCACAGACCTTTCGCGGCACCACGCTCAGTTCCAGGGATATCGATGGCCTGACCCTCAACACCGGTTACATCGATCGCATCAACAAGCGTGACTCCACGGACTATCAGGCCATGAGCATCGCCACGCCAAACCGGCGATTCAACGGCGCGGCAACCACCTCGCACCTGGCTTATCTGGGGGGTGATTACCAGGTCAACAAGGACCTGAGCCTGCGCGCCTACCATGCCGAGGTGGCCGACCTGTACCAGCAGGACACCCTGGCATTGCTGCATAACCTGCCGCTCGGCGAAGGTGTGTTCACCAGCGACTTGCGCAGCTTTTTCAGTCGCGAGGATGGTAGCGCCAAGGCGGGCAGAGTGGACAACCGCAACCTCTCGGCATTGTTCGGCTACCGCTTCGGCGGGCACCGGGTGAGCCTCGGCTACATGCACGCCAGTGGCGACACGGCAACGCCGTACATCTCCGGCACCGAGCTAATGGGCATGAGCGAACTGACCATGGCTTCGGATTTTCTCAACGCCAAGGAGCGCACCTGGCAAGCGATCTATGACTACGACTTCGTCGCGTCCGGGGTGCCCGGTTTGAAGGGAAGGTTGCGTTACGTGCGCGGCGACAATATCGAGTTGGCCGCCTACAACGCCGAGGACCGCAAGGAGCGCGAATTCCAGATGGAGCTGGGTTATGTGATTCAGAGCGGCCCGCTGAAAAACGTAGGGCTGTTGGCGCGCAAGGCGATCTACCGCAATGACTTCCCGGCCGGCGCAGCATTCCGCGATGAAAACCAGACCCGTTTCCTGGTGCTCTATACCTTGCCGATCTGGTAATCCCGGGTCCTGCGGTGTTCCTCGCCGGGCGCGTGTGTTCAGTCCTGATAAACCTTTCTCAGCAAGCGCAGCAGCTCCTCGCGCTCTTCGCCAGTCAGCGATGAAGTGGAGTCGAAATCGCTTTGCGCGGCGATTTTCTTGAGCTCCTTGAGCAAGGCTTCGCCGGTCTTGCTCAGGAAGATTCCGTAGGAGCGTTTGTCCGGCTTGCAGCGCACCCGCACCGCCAGCGCGCGGCTTTCCAGTTTATTGAGTAGTGGCACCACCTGCGGCGGCTCGATGGCCAGGGCCCGGGCCAGGTCGGCCTGCATCAGCCCTGGATTCTGCTCGATGATTGCCAGGGCCGAGAACTGCGCGGGGCGCAGGTCGTGGGCTGACAGGCGACCGATCAGGTTCTGGAACAGTTTGAGTTGGGCGCGCCGCATCGCGTAGCCGATCAGGTCGTCCAGTGCCGAATCCAGCGGTGCCTGCATCTGGGCGGTGGCGGATGGGGATTCGCTTTGATCGGCGAGGGGGGAAGGCTTGGCCATTGCGGGTGAATCCTGGAGAGGTGGAGGTTAACAAGCGTATCTAGTTTGCCGGGGTTGGCGGCTGATAGCTATGCCCGTTGTTCATGGCGATGGGTTCGGAGGATATTTTCGGGTGAACAAAAAAATGGTTAATTCGAATAATAGTTAATTGACATAACTAATTAGGTCCTTTAATTTCCAGTCATCTTCAAGCCAAGAACAAGAGAGCAACGCCATGAGCAACTACGAAGGTCGCTGGACAACCGTTAAGGTAGAAATCGAAGAAGGCATCGCCTGGGTCATTCTCAATCGCCCGGAAAAACGCAACGCCATGAGCCCGACACTCAACCGGGAAATGATCGATGTGCTGGAAACCCTGGAACAGGATCCCGCGGCCGGCGTGCTGGTGCTGACCGGTGCCGGTGACGCCTGGACCGCGGGCATGGACCTCAAGGAGTACTTTCGCGAGGTGGACGCGGGCCCGGAGATCCTTCAGGAAAAAATCCGCCGCGAAGCCTCGCAATGGCAATGGAAGCTGCTGCGCATGTATGCCAAGCCGACCATCGCCATGGTTAACGGCTGGTGTTTCGGTGGCGGCTTCAGCCCACTGGTAGCCTGTGACCTGGCAATCTGCGCCGACGAAGCGACCTTCGGCCTCTCGGAAATCAACTGGGGCATTCCGCCGGGCAACCTGGTGAGCAAGGCCATGGCCGACACCGTGGGCCATCGCCAATCGCTCTACTACATCATGACCGGCAAGACGTTCGGTGGGCAGAAAGCCGCCGAAATGGGACTGGTCAACGAAAGCGTTCCCCTAGCGAAACTGCGTGAAGTCACCGTGGATCTGGCGCGCAACCTGCTGGAGAAAAACCCGGTGGTGCTGCGTGCGGCCAAGCATGGCTTCAAGCGCTGCCGCGAGCTGACCTGGGAGCAGAACGAAGACTACCTGTACGCCAAGCTTGACCAGTCGCGCCTGCTCGACACTGAAGGTGGCCGCGAGCAGGGCATGAAGCAGTTCCTCGACGACAAGAGCATCAAGCCCGGCTTGCAGGCCTACAAGCGCTGAGACTGATCGCCGGGTGCACGTCTGCCCCGGCGCTCTGCATCGCTCGACTGTATTCCCGATAAAGACAATAAAGAGGAATCACCATGCTGGACGTGCCCCTGCTGATTGGCGGCCAGTCGCTGCCTGCCCGCGACGGTCGAACCTTCGAACGCCGCAACCCGGTGACCGGTGAAGTGGTATCGCGGGTTGCCGCGGCCACCCTGGAAGATGCCGATGCCGCGGTGGCTGCGGCCCAGGCAGCGTTTCCCGTCTGGGCCGCCCTGGCGCCCAATGAACGCCGCACCCGTTTACTCAAGGCGGCCGAGCAGTTGCAGGTGCGCAGCGACGAATTCATCGCGGTCGCCGGTGAAACCGGGGCCATGGCCAACTGGTACGGTTTCAACGTGAAGCTGGCGGCCAACATGCTGCGTGAAGCGGCGTCGATGACCACGCAGATCAATGGCGAAGTTATCCCCTCGGATGTGCCGGGCAGTTTTGCCATGGCCCTGCGTCAACCCTGCGGTGTAGTGCTGGGCATTGCCCCGTGGAACGCCCCGGTGATTCTTGCCACCCGCGCCATCGCCATGCCGCTGGCGTGCGGCAATACCGTGGTGCTCAAGGCTTCCGAGTTGAGCCCGGCGGTGCACCGTCTGATCGGCCAGGTCTTGCAGGATGCAGGTTTGGGCGATGGCGTGGTCAACGTCATCAGCAATGCCCCGGCGGATGCCGCGGCGATTGTCGAGCGGCTGATCGCCAACCCGGCGGTGCGCCGGGTCAATTTCACCGGTTCGACTCACGTCGGGCGCATTGTCGGCGAACTCTCGGCGCGCCATCTCAAACCGGCCTTGCTGGAGTTGGGCGGCAAGGCGCCGTTGCTGGTGCTCGATGATGCCGACCTGGAGGCGGCGGTAGAAGCGGCGGCTTTTGGTGCGTACTTCAATCAGGGACAGATTTGCATGTCCACCGAGCGGCTGATCGTCGATGCGAAAGTCGCCGATGCCTTCGTCGCCAAACTGGCGGCCAAGGTCTCGACCCTGCGCGCCGGTGATCCTGCGCTGACGGACTCGGTGCTCGGATCGCTGGTGGATGCCAGTGCCGGAACACGCATCAAGGGGCTGATCGACGATGCCCTGGCCAAGGGCGCGCGGCTGGTGGTCGGTGGACAACTGGACGGCAGCATTTTGCAGCCGACCCTGCTCGATGGCGTCAACGAGACCATGCGTCTGTACCGTGAAGAATCCTTCGGCCCGGTGGCGGTGGTGTTGCGCGGGGAGGGCGATGAAGCATTGCTGCGTCTGGCCAACGATTCTGAGTTCGGTTTGTCGGCAGCGATTTTCAGTCGCGATACCGGGCGTGCCCTGGCACTGGCCCAGCGGGTCGAGTCGGGCATCTGCCATATCAATGGCCCGACCGTACACGACGAAGCGCAAATGCCTTTTGGCGGGGTCAAGTCCAGCGGTTACGGCAGCTTTGGTGGCAAGGCGTCCATCGAGCATTTCACCCAGTTACGCTGGGTCACCTTGCAGCATGGACCACGGCATTACCCGATCTGAACAGCACCCATAACAATAAAAAGGCTGCAGCCACCACCCTGCCCATTCGTGCGGCTGGGAGGTGGCGTGCCTTGATGGAGAACAAGCACGTGAGTTCCGAATTCAGATCGCAACCCCATATCGAGGCCAGTGCGCCGCGCTACCGTCACGTGTCCATCGGTCGCGCAGCGGTTGAGGTGACCGAGCAACAGGGCGCCTTGCACATGCGCTCCCTGGAGCCATTGGCCGACTATCCGCCTCGGCTGCTTGACCGTCTGGTGCAGTGGGCCCGGGTGCGTCCCGAGCAGACTTTCATCGCCGCACGCCAGGCCGACGGCGAGTGGCGCCGGATCAGTTACGCCCAGATGCTCGACAGTGTCCGGGCCATCGCTCAAAGCCTGTTGAGCTATGGCCTGTCGGCGGACAAACCGCTGGTATTGCTCTCGGGCAATGACATCGAGCATTTGCAACTCGCCTTCGGCGCCCTATACGCGGGCATTCCTTACTGCCCGGTGTCGCCGGCCTATTCGCTGTTGTCCCAGGATTTCGCCAAGCTGCGTCATGTCTGCGACCTGCTGCAGCCCGGCCTGGTGTTTGTCAGTGATGCCGCGCCCTACCAGCGAGCCATCGAGGCGGTGCTGCCGGCTGAAACGCCCATGATTACCGTTCGGGGGGAAATCGCCGGACGCCGGCAGGTCAGCTTCGCCAGCCTGCTTGAGCAGCCGGGCGGTGCCGAGGCCGAAGCCGCGTTTGCCCGCACGGGACCAGACAGCATCGCCAAGTTCCTGTTCACCTCCGGCTCGACCAAACTGCCCAAGGCGGTGATCACCACCCAACGCATGCTGTGCGCTAACCAACAGATGCTGTTGCAGACGTTTCCGGTGTTCGGCGAAGAGCCGCCGGTACTGGTGGACTGGCTGCCGTGGAACCACACTTTCGGCGGCAGCCATAACGTCGGCATCGTGCTTTACAACGGTGGCAGCTTCTATCTGGACGACGGCAAGCCCACGGCGCAGGGTTTCGCGCAGACCCTGCGCAACCTCAAGGACGTGTCGCCCACGGCTTATCTGACCGTGCCCAAGGGTTGGGAAGAGTTGGCCTCGGCACTGGAGCAGGACGCGGAGCTGCGGGAGGTCTTTTTCAAGCGCATCAGCCTGTTCTTTTTTGCCGCAGCCGGTCTGTCGCAAAGTGTCTGGGACCGTCTCGAACGTGTCGCCGAACAGCACTGCGGTGAGCGTATCCGGATGATGGCCGGGCTCGGCATGACCGAGGCTTCGCCGTCTTGCACCTTCACCACCGGGCCGTTGTCCATGGCCGGTTATGTCGGCCTTCCAGCGCCGGGTTGTGAGGTGCGTCTGGTGCCGGTAGACGGCAAGCTGGAAGGGCGCTTTCGTGGGCCGCACATCATGCCCGGCTACTGGCGGTCGCCGCAGCAGACCCTCGAAGCGTTCGACCCGCAGGGTTTCTACTGTTCCGGCGATGCGCTCAAGCTCGCCGACCCGCGTGATCCGCAATTGGGGCTGATGTTCGACGGGCGCATCGCCGAAGATTTCAAGTTGTCGTCCGGGGTGTTCGTCAGCGTCGGGCCTTTGCGCAGTCGTGCGGTGCTCGAAGGTTCGCCCTATGTCCAGGACCTGGTGGTGACCGCGCCGGATCGTGAATGCCTGGGCGCGTTGGTCTTTGCGCGGATGTTTGAATGCCGACGGCTGTCTGGGTTGGCGGCCAGTGCCAGCGACACCGAGGTGTTGGCCAGCGCGCCGGTGCGTGAGTGGTTCGCCGGCTGGTTGCAGCGACTCAATCGTGAGGCTACGGGCAATGCCAGTCGCCTGGAGTGGATCGCCTTGCTCGATGAGCCGGCGTCCATCGACCGGGGGGAAATCACCGACAAGGGCTCGATCAATCAGCGTGCAGTCTTGCAGTGGCGTGCGGAGCAGGTCGAGGCGCTGTATCGCGGGCTCGATCCGGCCATCTTGCGCGCTGGAGCGAAGTTGTGAGCGCAGGCGGGCAATACTCGGTCTTTGCCGATGCGGCGATTTTCGATGCGGTGCGCACGCCGTGGGTGGATCTGGGTGGTGCACTGGCCGAGGTTTCGCCGATCGACCTGGGCATCAAGGTCGGGCGCGAAGTACTGGCTCGCTCGGGAGTCGATCCGCTGGCGGTAGACAGCGTGCTGGCGGGTTCCATGGCCCAGGCCAGTTTCGATGCCTACATGCTGCCACGGCACATCGGCCTCTACAGCGGCGTGGCGCAATCGGTACCGGCACTGGGGGTACAGCGCATCTGCGCCACCGGTTTCGAACTGCTGCGCCAGGCCGCCGGGCAACTGGGTGACGGTGTGCAATTGGCGCTGTGCGTGGCCGCCGAATCGATGTCGCGCAATCCGATTGCGGCCTACACCCATCGAGGTGGCTTCCGCCTTGGTGCACAAGTGCAATTCAAGGATTTTCTCTGGGAGGCGTTGTACGACCCGGCTCCCGGGGTGGACATGATCACCACCGCCGACAACCTGGCGCGGCGTTATGGGCTCAGTCGCGAAGCGGTGGACGCCTACGCCTGCGCTAGTCATCAGCGGGCGTTTGCGGCACAACAATCGGGCTGGCTGGCACCCGAGATCGTTGCCGTGGGGCATCAGGTGTTTGAGCAGGAAGGTTATCAGCCACGCGGCATTCGCCTGTCACGCGGTGTCGACATGGTGAGTGAAGACAGTCACCCACGGCCCGGAGAAATCGCGGCGTTGGCCCGATTGCGCACCGTGCACGAAGGCGGGGTGCAAACCGCCGGCAACAGTTGTGCGGTGGTCGATGGCGCGGCAGCCGCCCTGGTCGGGCGTGCTTCGGCCTGTCGGGATACACCGTTGGCGTTGCTGCGCGCCAGCGCGGTGGTGGGCGTGGCGCCGGAATTCATGGGTATCGGGCCCGCACCGGCAATTCACCTGTTGTTGCAGCGCAGTGGCTTGAACCTGGAGCAGATCGACCGCTTTGAAATCAATGAAGCCCAGGCTGCCCAAGTCCTGGCGGTGGCACGGGAGCTGGAACTGGACTGTTCGCGCCTGAACGTTCAGGGTGGTTCACTGGCGCTCGGACATCCCTTGGCCGCCAGTGGCCTGCGTCTGGTGTTGACCCTGGCGCGACAACTGCGTGAGCACAATCTGCGTTACGGGGTCGCCGCGGCCTGTGTTGGCGGCGGGCAGGGTATGGCGCTTTTGATTGAGAACCCGGCGTGGCGTGCCTGAGATGAACGTCCGCTATTGGCCAAGCAAGCTGCCAACAGCGCCCTGCCTCAACGTCGCAAAACCCTCAAAGCAACCGTTCAATGGCAGAATCCCCTCAACTTGACCGTTTTGGAGAACACCATGCTTCGTGCGTTTGAACGAAGGCTCGACCCTTTTCCTCCTGACGAGGTACCTCCGCCGCCCGCTGGCCTGGCTCGCTTCCTGTGGGCCTGTACGCGGGGCGCCCGCGGTTACATCCTTGCGCTGGCGCTGCTCAGTGCCGCGGTGTCGATTTACGAAGCCTGGCTGTTTTCCTTCCTCGGACAGGTCGTGGACCTGCTCTCGACCTGGCAGGCCGGCGGTGAAGCGGCGGCGCAGGAAAGTCGCGTGCTGTGGGGCATGGGCATCGTCATGGTGGGCAGTGTCGGGCTGGTTGCGCTACGCACCATGGTGCAGCACCAGATCTTGGCGATTAACTTGCCGTTGCGGCTGCGCTGGGACTTCCATCGCCTGATGCTGCGGCAAAGCCTTTCGTTTTTTTCCGATGAGTTTTCCGGACGGGTGACGACCAAGGTGATGCAGACGGCGCTGGCCGTGCGCGACGTGCTGTTCACCCTGATCGAGATCGCCCCCGGGATCGGGGTGTATTTCATCGCGATCATCGCCCTGGCCGGTGGCTTCGCCCTGAAACTGATGCTGCCGTTCCTTGCCTGGGTCGCGTTGTTCGGACTGGCCATGCTGTATTTCGTGCCTCGCCTTGGGAAAGTCGGGCAGGAACAGGCCAATGCGCGGTCGATGATGACCGGGCGTATCTCGGACGCCTACACCAACATCACGACGGTGAAGCTGTTTTCACACTCCAATCGTGAAGCGCATTTCGCGCGTGCCGCGATGGAGGACTTCAAGCAAACCGGCTTTCGTCAGATGCGCCTGGTCAGCCAGTTCGAGATCGTCAACCAGGCGTTGGTGGTGGCGTTGATCATGGCCGCCGGTGGCTATGCGCTGTGGCTATGGCACCAGGGTGAAGTCGGCGCGGGTGCCGTGGCGGCAATCACCGCCATGGCGTTGCGTATCAATGGCATGTCGCACTGGATCATGTGGCAGATGACCTCGCTGTTCGAGAGCATCGGCACCGTGCAGGATGGCATGGCCACCTTTACCCGTGGCCCCAAGGTGAAGGATGCGCCGGACGCGAGTGTGCTGGCGACTTCCGGTGGCGCGGTCACCTTCGATAACGTGAGCTTCAACTACAACGGCGAACGCCAGGTGCTCGATGGCCTGAGCCTGAGCATCCGCCCAGGCGAAAAAATCGGTCTGGTTGGCCGCTCCGGCGCCGGCAAATCCACGCTGATCAACCTGCTGCTGCGCTTCTATGACGTCGACAGCGGGGAGATTCGCATCGACGGCCAAAACATCGCACACGTGACCCAAGACAGCTTGCGCAGCGCCATCGGCATGGTCACGCAGGACACCTCGCTGCTGCACCGTTCCATCCGCGACAACATCGCCTATGGCCGTCCCGATGCGACCGACGCACAAATCCGCAGCGCCGCGGCCAATGCCCAGGCCCATGAGTTCATCAGCCAACTGAGCGACCGGCAAGGCCACACTGGCTACGACACCCTCGTGGGTGAGCGCGGCATCAAGCTGTCGGGCGGCCAGCGCCAACGTGTCGCGATTGCCCGGGTGATGCTCAAGAACGCGCCGATCCTGCTGCTGGACGAGGCCACCAGCGCGCTGGACTCGGAAGTCGAAGTGGCGATTCAGGAAAGCCTCGATGAAATGATGCAGGGCAAGACCGTGATCGCCATCGCCCATCGGCTGTCCACGATTGCGGCCATGGACCGGCTCATCGTCATGGATGACGGACGCATTGTAGAGCAGGGCACTCACACCGAATTGCTGGGGAAGAACGGCCTCTATGCGCGGCTTTGGCAGCATCAGAGCGGCGGGTTTTTGGGTGAGGATATGGGGTTGGTCGAGGCGATGGATCAGGTGTGAGCGTGAAGGGGTTTTCCAGGCGGCGACGAGTCTGATTCAAACGTGCTCTTCAACCGCGCTCTGGCTGTTGTCGTCCCGTGGCGAGCGTCCGAAATACGCCTTGTAGGCGCGGCTGAAAGAAGCCTCGGACTCGTAGCCAATCGCGAATCCCACCTCGCCGATGCGGCTGTTGTGCCTGGCCAGCATCGTTTTTGCCAGGGTCAGTCGCCATTCATTCTGGTAACGCAGCGGTGAGCGTCCCACCAGCGCGCTAAACCGATCGCAGAAGCTTGACCGTGACATGCCGGCGATCGTGGCGAGTGCCTCAATTCGCCATTGTTGCCCGGGCTTTTCATGGATGGCTCTGAGGGTTCGGGCGATGCGCTCGTCGGACAACCCCCCCAGCCAGCCTGAGGCCATGCCGTGCTGAACCCAGGTTCGCAGGATGCGAATGACGGTGAGATCAATGAGGCGCGAAATCATCAACGCGCCTCCAGGCTGCGTGTCATTGGCCTCGATGAGCATGAAATGCAGGATACCTTCCGACCACGCTGCAGCTTCGGCGTGCTTGATATGGATCAGCCACGGCAAGGCGAACAGCATGGCCTGGAAGCTGCTGGCATCGAACCAGAATCGACAAATGACGAGCGACGCAGGTCCCTTGGAGGCGGTGATGCTCAACGATGAAGGGTCGTGGGGCAGCAGCAGGATGTCGCCCTGTTCGATCGTCTGGACCTGCCCGTCGGCGCTTTCGATGTGGAGCTGTCCCTTTTGCAGGACGCAGATGTGCGAGCTTTTTTCGTCCAGCGTCAGGTGTTGACCCATAGCCTGTGTGGTGGAGTAGACGCGGTCCCCGGTCAGACGAATTTGCGCTAATACCTGGGAGAGCAGATCCCCTGTGGCCAGCCCCTCTAACCGCATCTCTGGACGAATGGTCAAGTCTTCGAGTAGATCCGTCATATCAGTCCGGCCACGCCTTCAATAGTCTGAACCCCGGAATCATAACGCTTTCACGCGGTTGATCGGCAACGCAACGGCGTTCGCTGCGTCATGTACATCATCCAATCAAAAAAGGAACAATCGAATGTTCGGGATCTCTGCCCTTGGCTGGGTACACACCCTCGGGAGCCTGCCAGCCATTCCCTTGGCGGCCTATATGTTCATCAGGCACGGGCGCATCGTGCCACGGTCGCGGGCCGGCCTTGCCTACCTCGTCTCGATGCTGATCGGCGGCTTTACTGTGTTTCTGGTGGCCCATCAACCGATCAGCCCTGTGATCGGGGCGGCCACGATCGTGCTGTTGCTCGTCGGCTACGGGGTCGGCTTCGTTACCTGGCTGGGCCGGGCAGGGGTGTACCTTGAAACCATCCTTCTGAGCTTGACGGCGTTCCTCCTGATGGTCCCGACCGTCTCGGAGACGTTGCGTCGAGTCCCCGATGGCCACCCCATCGTCACTGACCCGAATTCGCCATTGCTCAAAGGTGCGCTGGGTTTTATAGCGCTTGCGCTTGTTGTTGGCGTGGCGGCTCAGGTGTTCGCTTTGCGAAAAGACGGCGCACGCCTGCGCAAAATCGTCCCACTCGGCGGTTCGTCAGCATCGCGCTAGGCCAAAGCGTCGCGCTTGGCGAAGATGCTTGCCATTTGCGCCGCATTCTCGGTTCCCCAGGTGCACAGCGGGATGATCGCATCGGCCAGGCTACGGCCGAGCGGGGTTAGCGTGTAGTCCACGCGCGGGGGCACTTCCTTGTAGTCGGTCCGTGCCAGCACCTGATCGGCTTCCAGATCCTTCAACTGCTGGATCAGGACTTTGTCGCTGACGCCCGGGATCAAACGCTTGAGCTCGCCATAGCGTTTCGGGCCGTCGCGCAGGAAAAACAAGACCAGCGGTTTCCACTTGCCCGAGATGATGCGCAGCGTGGCGTTGAGCCCGCAACCGGTGTCGCAGATTTCAGATGTCGTCGTCATTTTTTGATACTTACCACTGCTGACTGCACTCGCCGCCATCCTGGCGTTCATTCCCCTGACACATTCCGTCTTCTGGGGGACGCTGGCCTACACCCTGATCGGAGGCACCTTCGTCGGCACCATCATGACGCTGGTGTTCCTGCCAGCGATGTACTCCATCTGGTTCAAGATCCGTCCTGTCAATAAAGGGTCAACGGAAACAGCGAAACTCATTTAGCACGCGAATTCAGAGAAGAGGACGCCCCGTCCTCTCGCCGTCCACCTGACAACTGAATTGTCCCCTGGGTTTCCAGGCTCCTTCGAAGGTATTCATTTGATCGTAACAACAACCTTGCCCTTGGCGCGTCCCTGCTCGACGTACTTCAATGCCTCTGCCGTTGATTCAAAGGTGAAGGAGCGGTCAACCACAGGTTTGATGATTCCGGCCTCAATGAGCGCGGTGATTTGTTGCAGTTGGGCGCCATTGGCCCGCATGAACACGAACGCGTAGCTGGCGTCCCGCTGGCGTGTCTTGCGCCGAATACCGAGGCTCAGCAGGCGCATGACTTGCTTCAATGGCCAGGACAACCCTTGCTCCTGCGCGAACTGCGCAGTGGGTGGTCCTGAGATGGAAATGAGTTGGCCGCCGGGCTTGAGGACCTTGAGTGATTTCTCCAGTACATCCGCGCCGAGGCTGTTCAACACCACGTCGTAGTCATGCAAGACGTTCTCGAAGTCCTGCTGTGTGTAGTCGATCACCAGATCGGCCCCCAGCGCTTTCACCCATTCGACATTTGCGGTGCTGGTGGTGGTCGCGACAAAGGCACCGAGGTGTTTAGCCAGCTGGATGGCAAGGGTGCCGACGCCGCCGGAACCGGCATGGATCAGCACTTTCTGGCCCTTTTCCAGTCGGGCCGTTTCGACCAGCACTTGCCAGGCGGTCAGTGCGACCAAGGGGATGGACGCAGCTTGTGTCATGGTGATATTGGCGGGTTTCAGGGCGATTGCGTTTTCGTTCACGGCGATCAATTGGGCGAACGTGCCGATCCGCGTTTCGGGCGGGCGAGCGTAGATTTCGTCTCCCGGTTTGAACCGGTTCACTTGCGCGCCAACCTCAACCACCACGCCCGCCAGGTCATTGCCCAGTACCAGCGGAAATGAATAGGGCAGGATCAGTTTGAATTCGCCTTTGCGGATCTTCGAATCCAGCACGTTGACACTGCTGGCGTGTACCTCGATCAAGACGTCGTGGGCGCCCACCGCGGGGACGGGGACTTCGCCAATGCGCCCGGTGTTCTTGCCATAGCGATCAATTAAAAATGCCTTCATCGTTGTACGGCTCTTGTCAGGTTGGAAGGAGGGCGGAGCGTTTTCGGCGTCAACATGCGGTGTTGTCAGGCATCAAGGAACGCCAGTGCCTTGGCTACAAAGTCAGCGTAGTGCTGGAAAATGCCGCCGTGGCCGGCATCCTCATAAATCACCAGTTGTGTGTTGGGGATGCGGTCAGCCAGCGCAATCGAGTTAACGCTGGGCACCATAATGTCGTTATCGCCGTTGACGATCAGCGTCGGCGTCCGCAAGCGCCCGAGGTCTTGAGGGGCCTGTCTGCCCCACGCAATGATGGCTTTCAACTGCCGGAGAAAGGCGCTGGGCGTCGGGTTTTTATCGCGATTTTTTTTGCGCACTTTCAGGCGTTGCAAATACTGCGAGGCGGATCGACGGCCATTGGGCGTCGACGTAAAGAACAGGTAGAACTTGGGATCGCGCAGGGTCAGCAAGCCTTTGAGCATCAATGGCCACGACACCGTGCCAACCTTGTCGATACCGGTGCCGCCGGCCGGCCCAGTGCCGGTCAGAATCAAGCGGCGCACCAATTCGGGCGCCTTCAGGGCGATGTCTTGAGCGACGAAACCGCCGAGTGAAAAACCAAGCACATCAACAGTTTCGAACCCCAGCGCATGGATCAGTTGAATGGCATCGTCAGCCATCTCGCCGACCGTCAGAGGCGCGGTTCCACCAGAGCTGCCGATGCCGCGATAGTCGGTGGCAATGATGCGCCTTGTTTGCGCCAGGCCATCGATGATCCCGGGGTCGAAGTTGTCCAGCACCGCCCCCCAATGGTTGAACAGCACGAGGGGCACGTCGGTCTTGGGTCCAACGTCGCGATAGGCGAAGGGAATGCCGTTGACCGTGATCGACTGGTTCGCCGCATTGACGAACGATGCCTGCGAGCCAGTGGGGTCATTTGTATTCGTGGGAGCCATGTCTACTCCGAACAGAGGGCCGCTTTCGATGCAGTGCCTTGGGCGCCTGCATCGAATCCTGCCTGGGTGTTCGCTACAAAAAGATCACTGCGGGATTTGGTAGCGCTGGGCAACCGCCGACTGGCGGATCTGTCCCAGCAGGCCCTGACGTGCGGTCTGAAGGTCATCCCAGCGTTCAGCTTCGTGCAGCGGCGGGATCGTCACAGGCTCACGCCGATCAAAACCGACCAGTGCGGCATCCACCAGATCGCCCACTTCCATGATTTCGTTCAGGGTGTTGATGTCGATGCCGGAGCGATCCCAGATCTCTGTGCGGGTTGCCGCCGGCAGCACGGCCTGCACGTAGACGCCCTGAGGCGAAAGTTCCAGGCTCAGGCCTTGGGAAAGGAACAGCACAAACGCCTTGGTCGCACCGTAGACCGACATGCCGAACTCCGGCGCCAGACCCACCACCGAACCGATGTTGATAATCGCACCGTCGCCTGCTTTGGCCAGGCGTGGGGCGATGGCGCTGGCGAGCCGCACCAGCGCCGTGGTGTTGAGGGCGACCAATTGCGCAACACGGTCGGTGCTTTGGTCGATGAAGTTGCCGGACAGCGCAGCGCCAGCGTTATTGACGAGGATGCCGATACGGGCGTCGTCGCGCAGGCGTGCTTCAACCGTTGTCAGATCGCTGAGTTGGGTCAGGTCCGCCGGAATCACCTCGACGGCGACGTCGTGTTCACTGCGCAACCGGGCTGCAAGTGCGTCCAGGCGTGCCTGGTCTCGGGCAACCAAGACGAGATCGTGGCCGCGTTGCGCGAAGCGTTCGGCGTAGACGGCGCCGATGCCAGTGGAGGCGCCGGTGATGAGAACGGTAGGGCGAGTGCTCATGGGTTCATCTCTCTTTCAGGATGTGTGAAAACAGAAAGCGCGTTCATTGATTGCTCAGCGTGCTGTGGCGCTCGATTCAGCCAACGTCGGGTAGTCGATGTAGCCTGCCGAGCCGCCGCCATAGAGGGTGGCGGGATTGAAGGCGGACAACGGCGCACCGCTCTGGAGGCGCTCCACCAGATCCGGGTTGCCAATGAACGGGCGACCGAACGCAATCAGATCGGCCTGGTCTTCGGCGAGCCGCGAAGTCGCCAGGTCCAGGTCGTAGCCATTGTTGGCGATGTAGGTGTTCTTGAAGCGCTGGCGCAGCGCGCCGAAATCGAATGGCGCCACGTCGCGCGGGCCACCGGTTGCACCTTCCACCACGTGCAGATAAACGACGCCGAGGGCGTTGAGTTGATCGACGACGTAATCGAATTGCGCCTGCGGATCACTGCTGGAAACGCCATTGGCCGGTGACACCGGCGACAGGCGCACACCGGTGCGATCCGCACCGATTTCATTGACGACGGCTGCCGTCACCTCGAGCAACAGACGCGCACGGTTTTCAATCGAGCCGCCGTAAGCATCAGTGCGCACGTTGGCGCTGTCCTTGAGGAATTGATCCAGCAAATAGCCATTCGCACCGTGAATCTCCACACCGTCGAACCCGGCGGCGACAGCGTTTGCCGCGGCCTGGCGGAAATCGGCGACGATTCCCGGCAGTTCACTGATCTCCAGCGCGCGTGGCTCGCAGACGTCTTCAAAGCGGTTGTTGACGAATACTTTGGTGGCGGCGCGCAGCGCAGAAGGGGCCACGGGAGCGGCGCCGTTTTCTTGCAGATCAACGTGCGACACCCGACCGACATGCCACAGTTGCAGGAAGATTTTTCCGCCCTCGGCGTGGACGGCATCGGTCACTGTGCGCCAGCCATCTATCTGCGTCTGGGTGTAGATCCCGGGGGTGTCCTGATAGCCCTGGCCCTGTCGGGAAATCTGCGTGGCCTCGCTGATCAGCAAGCCTGCGCTGGCGCGTTGGCTGTAATAGGTGGCTGCGAACTCGCTTGGCACAAAGCCTTCGCCTGCGCGGTTGCGCGTCAGTGGCGCGAGGACGACACGGTTCGACAGCGTGAGAGCGCCAAGCGTGTAAGGGGTGAACAGATTCTGGTCGGTCATCTGGTATGTCTTCCGTGCCTGTTGATGGAGGTCGGTGGTGCGTGCAATTAGGATGATGATCGAAATCTAAACTGTCAACGGTTTTGATTGTGATCAACATCTATGTATCATTGGGCGCATGATTTCCCAGTCGACATGAGGTATTGCACGTGAGAGTGACCAAGGCCCAGGCGCAGGCCAATCGGGAGCACATCGTTGAGACGGCCTCTGAGGTGTTCCGTGAGCGCGGCTTCGACGGCGTCGGAATATCGGACCTCATGGCGGCTGCCGGTTTCACCCACGGAGGTTTCTACAAGCATTTCGGTTCGAAGGCCGACCTGATGGCCGAAGCCTCGGCCAGCAGCCTTTCCAAATCGCTGGAAGGGGCTGAATCGCTCGATGTTCCGGGCTTTATCGACGTCTATGTGACCAGGGAACATCGCGATGGACGCGGCAACGGTTGCACCATGGCCGCGTTATGTGGCGACGCGGCGCGTCAATCGGTTGATGTGAAAGCGACGTTTGCCGAAGGGATCGAGCACACCCTGCAAACACTGGGGGATAAATACCCGACGAAGCCGGATGCCGCTTCGGGTGAGGGGAGAAAGAAAATGATCGACCTCCTGTCTCGTGCGGTCGGTGCGATAATTTTGTCGCGTGCCTGTCCGGATGATTCGGCACTGGCGGATGAGATCCTTGAGGTGTGCCGTGTTGAAATGTTTGCTTCGTTGCCGGTCAATGAAGTGGACGCGGGGTAGACCGGCAGGCACTCAACAGTAATAGCCCTGAAAAATATCGCAGCGACTGCCCCTCAGTGCTTGAATCCATTGACGTGCCCTGTGTTTTCATCCAACAGGGCACGTCTTGGTTTCTGACTAGTCGCTCACTACCCGAGCATTAGAAGAAGCCCAACGGATTGATGTCGTAGCTCACCAGCAGGTTTTTGGTCTGCTGATAGTGATCAAGCATCATCT